>JAHBYZ010000040.1 GCA_019635695.1 Rhizobiaceae bacterium | reverse complement strand
GGATCTTCCCCCGTTCACGGGGGAGTCCGAAGGACGGGAGAGACAAGTGGCTCTCCCTTTGGACCACGCGAAGCGTGGTGAAGGGGGCGGCCTCGGCGCTGTGTTCTCGATGTTCGCTGCGAGCCTGCTGGCGCTTCTCGTCACCGCTCCCGCGCTCGCCTCCGACCAGCTCTGCCCCGCCGACGGCGCGGATTTTTCGGCCTTCTACACCGACCCGACGATGATCGCGGAAGCGCTCGACAAGGCACAGGACTTCGCGCCGCTCGCTGACGCCCCGCTCGGACTGACCGTGCCGCACCACCTGCTCGCCGACCGGCTGGTGGCCGGCGGCATCAGGCTCGCGGCCGGCCACGATTACGACCGAATCATCCTGCTGACGCCGGACCATTTCCGCCGGGCGAAGACGATGTTCGCCACGACGACGCGCGGCTTCGAGACGGTGCGCGGCAAGGTGGCAGTGGACGTCGAGGCCGCGCGAACGCTGCTCGCGGCGACGCCGCTTGCGGAGGAATCCTGCCTGTTCGCGAGGGAACACGGCGTGCATGCGCTGCTGCCCTTCGTCGCCGAATACCTGCCGGGCACGCCGGTGCTGCCGGTGGCGATCTCGATCCGCTCGTCGCGCGCCGACTGGGAAAGGCTGGTCGAGGCGCTGGCGCCGCTGGTGACGGAGCGCACGCTGATCCTGCAGTCGACCGACTTCTCGCACTACCTGCCGCATCACGGCGCACGGGTGCGCGACCAGCAGACGCTGAACGTGCTCGCCTCCGGTTCGCTCGACGCCATCGCGGCGTTCAACCAGCCGGAGCATCTCGATTCGGCCGGCGCGATGTATGTGCAGACCGCGCTCCAGCAGCGGCTGCGTGGGCTCAGCCCACGCGTGCTGGCCAACGAGAACGGCCAGCAATACGACCCGCGCTTCGTGGCGGAAACGACGAGCTACATGGTGCTGGCCTTCCTGCCTCCCGGCGCGCCGCCGACGCCGCTGCCGGCCGGGGCCAAGCGCTTCTTCCTCGCCGGCGACACCTTTTTCGGGCGTCGCATGAGCGGAGCTCTGCTCGACGAGATCGCCGCCGAGCGGGTCGAGGCCGCGGTGATGACAGCGACAGGCGGCGCGCCCATCGTCGCCAATCTCGAAGGCGTGCTGCTGCCGGACGTGCCATCAGGGCTGCCGGAACTGTTGCTGGCGATGCCCGCGGCACAGGCGACAGGCTGGCTGAAGAGGCTGAACGTGGCGGCCGTTTCGCTCGCCAACAACCATGCCTTCGATATCGGTCCGTCAGGCTACGCGGAGACGGTGGCCGCGCTCGATGCGGCAGGCATCGGCCGGTTCGGGCAGGGCGAGCGGCTCGACGTCGAAGGCGTCGCGCTGGTCGGGCTCACCGATCTCGGCACCAACGCCTCCCAGCAGGTGATGCTGATCGACGACGCCCTGCTCGGCCGCCTCACGGTTGAGGATGCGACCACGCCGGTGCTCGCCTTCGTCCACTGGGGCGAAGAATATGTGCCGGAACCGGGACGCCGGGAACGCGAACTGGCGGAGTCGATGCGGGCGAAGGGCGCTGCCGCCATCGTGGGCGCACATCCGCATCGCGCGAGCGCAGGTGTCACGGCACTCGGTGGCGGCGACACGGCGCTGGTCTACTCGCTCGGCAATTTCCTGTTCGACCAGACCTCGGCGCGCGGCTCGGCCGCGCTCGCCGAGATCACGGTGTTCGACCAGGGCACGATCTTCGTGCGCCCGGTCGAACTGCCGAACCTCTATGACCTCGCGCTGGGCGCGAAGCCCTAGCGCGCCGCGCCGAAGGCGCCGACGCCCTGGATGTTCTCCGTTCCGCCGGTCGAGATCGGCGCACCGATCGCGTTGAACTGGAACGTGCCTGCAGTCTCCTGTGCGGTGCCGCCGTAGAAGGCGCCGTCGAGGCTGCTGGAGGCCATGGTCGCCGAGCTGACATTGGTGCCGGGGAAGACGAACTGCAGCGCGGCGGCGGGGTTGCCGTAGCTGTTGCCCGAGACCGGCGCGGCGTTGACGACGATATCCGAACCCAGCGCGAAATTGTCGGAGCCCTGAATCAGGCGCAGGTTGGACATCTTGCCGCCGATGGTGGCGACGCCCGGCCCGAAATTGGCGCCGAGGCTGACGTTGCCGCTGAGCGCCTGCTCGCCGGTCTGCGAGCCGTAGACCGTGCCGTTGACATGGCCGTTATAGGTCGCCGTGCCGGAATTGGGCATGCTCGCCGTCTCGCGGCCTTCGGTCACGCCGTAGCTGACGAAGCGCCGGTTGCCGAGATCGGTCTCGTATTTGACCGTGGCGTAGTTGTTGCCTTCGATGAGCTCGCCCAGGAAGGAATCCGAGTTCTGGAAGGTGGGGATGTAGTCCACCAGCGAGGTCGGATCGACCGGCATGCCGTCGTCGCCGGGCACCGTGGTGCCGCCGATCATGGAACCACTCACGGTCACGTCGGCCTGGCGGGACACGCCACTGCCGGTCTGCGTGATCGTCATGGTCTGCTCCGCGTTGGAGCGGTCGACGACGCCGGTCGCTTCGCCCGCGCCGTTGATCTGCATCGCCATCGAGCGGGTGTAGAGCTTGTCTACCTGGGTGAACCCGCCACCCGGCCCTACGGCCGGTCCGCATCCGGACGCGCCAACGACAGCGCCTGCGACGCCCAGCATCACGATCCTGTTCATCTTGGTGAGCCTCCTCGACTCTGACCCCCTCAACCGTCCCCTGGCCCGAGCGTTTAGAAAGGTTACCGCAATGTCAACGCAACTTTGCCTTGCGAGGGACAAGATTGCGGGTCGCCGGACGCGAAGTGTCGTTCGAAGGCAACACCTACGGCTTGCCGCCGGCTGCACCCTGCTGTATACAGCCTGTACACGAATGTGGCATGCAACGCGCCACTGCGTCGCGGCCGGTGCGAGAGACCGGCCGAAAATCATCCCAAGCGGAGGAAAATCATGGCACCGAAGAACCTCTCAGAGGTTTTGAAGGCGAGCGGCAACACGGTCGAGCTGCTGCGCAACTCCAAGAGCGGCATCTATGTATACCCCGTCGTCGCCTCGGAATTCTCCAACTGGCGCACCGAGCAGAAGGCCTGGCGCGACTCGGCCGTGCTGTTCGACCAGTCGCACCACATGGCCGAGCTGACGGTCGAGGGTTCCGACGCCGGCGCCTTCCTGGAAAGCCTCGGCATCAACTCCTTTAAGGGCTTCACCACCAACAAGGCCAAGCACTATGTGCCGGTCAGCCATTCCGGCCACGTCATCGGCGACGTCATCATCTTCAACCTCGACGGCAAATACGTGCTGGTCGGGCGCGCGCCGACAGTGAACTGGATCGAATACAACGCCGGCAAGCACGGCTCGGTGAAGGTGACGCGCGACGATCGCTCGCCCTCGCGTCCGGACGGCAACAAGGTGACCCGCGGCCACTACCGCTTCCAGGTGCAGGGTCCGAACGCCGACAAGATCCTGGCCAAACTGCATGGCGGCCCGCTGCCAGAGATCAAGTTCTTCAACATGGACTGGATCAACATCGCCGGCCGCAAGGTCCGCGCCCTGCGACACGGCATGGCCGGCGCGCCGGGCCTCGAGGTGTTTGGCCCCTATGCCGAGAAGGACGAGGTGCGCAACGCCATCCTGGAAGCCGGCAAGGGGTTCGACCTCTATCAGGTCGGCAGCCGCGCCTACGCCACCAACACGCTGGAGTCCGGCTGGATTCCGTCGCCGCTGCCGGCGGTCTACACCGACCCGGAGATGGAGGACTACCGCAAGTGGCTCCCGGCGGATTCATATGAGGCCGCGGGCGGCTCGATCGGCGGCTCCTACGTGTCGAAGGACATCCGCGACTACTACACCACGCCCTACGAGCTCGGTTACGGCTTCTACGTGAAGTTCGACCACGACTTCGTTGGCCGCAAGGCGCTCGAAGCGATGAAGGACCGCAAGCACCGCCGCAAGGTGACCTTCGAGTGGAATGCCGACGACGTCGTCAGCGTCATCGCCTCGGCCTTCCGTCCGGGACAGGATCACGCCAAGTGGATCGACTTCCCGCTGTCGAACTACGCTTCCTCGTCGTTCGATCGCGTCGAGCGCGACGGCAAGCTTGTCGGCCTGTCGATGTTCAACGGCTACTCCTACAACGAGCGCTCGATGCTCTCGCTCGGCTTCGTCGACGACGAGGTCAAGCAGGGTGACATCCTGACGCTGGTGTGGGGCGAGCCGGACGGCGGGTCGGACAAGACCTCGACCGAAAAGCACACGCAGGCGAAGATCCGCGTGCGCGTGTCGGCGGTGCCCTATGCCGCCGAGGCGCGCGAGAACTATCAGGAAAGCTGGCGCACCCGCGCGGCGTGATCGCCCGGCTTTCGGAACGGAGCGCGGGAAGCTAGCCTGCGCTCCGTCGCGAAGGGGATGGTGACATGGCCGATTCGAAAGACTCATCGCAATCGCTCAAGGCGCTGCTCGGCATACGCGACCTGGTGCTGAACGGCGCGGTGGCGATGGGCGAGCGGCTGTCGGAAGTGCCGCTGTCGGAGCGGCTCGGCATCTCGCGCACGCCGATCCGCGCAGCCCTTGCCCGTCTCGAACAGGAGGGCCTGCTCGAACAGGCGCCGGGCGGCGGCTACGTCGCCCGCTCCTTCTCCATCGCCGACGTGATCGACGCCATCGAGCTGCGCGGCGTGCTGGAAGGCACGGCGGCGCGGCTGGCGGCCGAGCGCGGGGTCGAACCGCGCAAGCTGGCCGAGATCGCGCGCGTCGTCGACGCGATAGGCGAGACGCTGGAGCCCGACGCCGCCAACATGCAGTTCGAGCGCTACGTCGCGCTGAACAGCGAGTTCCACCGGCTGCTCGCCGGCCTGTGCGGCAGCGACATCATCCGCCGCGAGATCGAGCGCGGAACCCGCCTGCCCTTCGCCTCGCCGAGCGCCTTCCTCGAAACGCAGGAAAAGGTTCTGGCCTTCCGCCAGTCGCTCGGCGTGGCGCAGGCGCAGCACCGCGCCATCGTCAATGCCATCGAGCTGCGCGAGGGGGCGCGGGCCGAGGCGATCGCGCGCGAGCACGCGCGCCACGCGCGGCTGAATCTGGACTACGTGCTGCAGAAGGACCGCAGCCTGATCGGCCGCATCCCGGCGCTGTCGATGATCGCGCGGTGAGGTGATCCTCCCCCGTTTACGGGGGAGGGGGACCACGCGAAGCGTGGTGGAGGGGGCGTAACTCGCGCAAGCGTGGCAGGGAGGACAAAATGAAAATTGCCTTCATCGGCTTCGGCGAAGCCGCACGAGCCTTCGCGTCGACGCTGCGCGAAGAGGGCAGCGTGACGTTTTCCGCCTTCGACATCCTGACCGCGCAGGGGCGGGACAAGCCGGTTCGCGAGGCCGCCGAGAGGCTCGGCGCGCAGGTCTGCAAGACCCCGGCCGAGGCGGTCGAGAGCGCCGACTGGGTGTTTTCCGCCGTGACCGCCGCCGACAGCCTCGACGCGGGACGTTCCGTCGCGAAACTGCTGAAACCCGGCCAGGTGTTCATCGACATCAATTCCGTCTCCGGCGGCCGCAAGGTCGAGACAGCCGCGACGGTGACGACCGGCGGCGCCGCCTATCTCGACATGGCCGTGATGGCGCCGGTGCATCCCAAGGGGCACCGCACGCCGGTGCTGATCGCCGGGCCGCAGGTGGTCGAGCTCGGCCGCCGGCTCGGCCTGATGGGCTTCGACCTGCAAATCGTCGGCGAGGAAATCGGCGCGGCGACGACGATCAAGATGCTGCGCTCGATGTTCGTGAAGGGGCTGGAGGCGGTGACCGTGCAGACGCTGCTCGCCGCACGCGCGGCCGGGCGCTTCGACGAGATCTACGCCTCGCTCTCGACCTCCTTCCCTGGCCTCGGCTGGCCGGCCTTTCCGAAATATCTGGTCGAGAGGGTGACGCGCCACGGCGTGCGCCGCGCCGCCGAGATGCGCGAGAGCGCCGTCACCATGGCCGAGCTCGGCTTTCCGGCTGGCCATGCGATGGGTCTGGCTGTCGCCGCCCTTCAGCAGGAGGTTGGCGAACTCGGCCTGCGTCTCGACGAGACCGGCGATCTGGAAGACCTTTACGACACGGTGCTGGACGCGCGCGCCGGCACGAATGAGCGCAAGCCCGGCGAATTCAAGGAAGACGCAGCATGACCGAACCCTGTTTCGACGTCGCCCATCTCGGGCATCTCGAGATCCTGACGAACAGGTTCGACGAGAGCCTCGATTTCTTCGTCCGGGTCTACGGGCTCACCGAGAGCGGGCGCGACGGCAATTCGGTCTACCTGCGCGCCTTCGACGACTACGAGTTCCACACGCTGAAGCTGACGAAGTCGGACACGACCGGCGTCGCCCATATCGGCTACCGGGTATCGTCGCCGGAGGCGCTGGAGCGGCGCGTGAAGGTGATCGAGAAGATGGGTTGCGGCATCGGCTGGGTCGACGGCGACATGGGCCACGGCCGCGCCTACCGGTTCCGTTCGCCGGACGATCATATCTTCGAGCTCTACTGGGACACGAAGCGCTACGTCGCGCCCGAGGCCGAGAAGCCGAAGCTGAAGAACATCGCCCAGCGCTATCACGGCCGCGGGGTGGGCGTGCGGCGGCTCGACCATTTCAACCTGCTGGCGAAGGACGTGCGCGCCTTCAAGGCGTTCATGGTCGAGGCGCTGGGCAGCCGGGTGACCGAGCAGATCCAGCTCGACAACGGCCGGCTCGGCGGCTGCTGGTTCACCGTCAACAACAAAAGCTACGACGTGGCGGTCACCGAGGACCATGCTGGCGAGGCCAGCCACGCGCGCTTCCACCACATCACCTATGCGGTGGACCAGCGCGAGGACATCCTGCGTGCCGCCGACATCTTCCTGGAGAACGGCGTCCACATCGAGACGGGACCGCACAAGCATGCCATCCAGGGCACGTTCTTCCTCTATGTGTGGGAGCCGGCCGGCAACCGCGTCGAGGTGGCGAATGCCGGCGCGCGGCTGATCCTGGCGCCCGACTGGCAGACCGTCACCTGGACCGAAACCGAGCGCAAGAAGGGCCAGGCCTGGGGCCTGAAGACCATCGAGACGTTCCACACGCACGGCACCCCGCCGGTGGCCGCGAAGCACTGAGGGTTTGACCATGGCCAAGACGGGACTGGTGGTGTCGGCGCATTCGGCCGATTTCGTGTGGCGCGCCGGCGGCTCGATCGCGCTGCATGCGGAGCAGGGTGTCGCCATGACAGTCGTCTGCCTCAGCTACGGCGAGCGCGGCGAGAGCGCAAAACTGTGGCGGCAGGCCGGCATGACGCTGGAGAAGGTCAAGGCCGAGCGCCAGAAGGAAGCCGAGGCCGCCGCGAAGGCGCTCGGCGTCGCCGACATCCAGTTCTGGGACCTGGGCGACTATCCGATCACGCTCAACAACGACTCGCTGTTCCGGCTGGTCGACCTCTACCGGAAAATCCATCCGGCCTTCGTGCTCACCCACTCGCGCGAGGATCCCTACAATCGCGACCACCCAGAGGTGAATCTGTTCGCCCTGCACGCGCGCATCACCGCGCAGGCGCACGGCCACAAGCCCGGCGAGAAGGTGATCGGCGCGCCGCCGGTTTTCCTGTTCGAGCCGCACCAGCCCGAGCAGTGCCGCTGGATGCCCAATGTGCTGCTCGACATCACCGATGTCTGGGGCAAGAAGCGAAAGGCCATCGAATGCATGGCCGGGCAGGAGCATCTCTGGGAATACTACACCCGCGTCGCCGAGCAGCGCGGCGCGCAGGCCGCCCGCAACTCCGACAAGAAGATCACCTACGGCGAGGCCTACGAGGCGGTGTTCCCGCATGTGGTCGAAACGCTGGTGCCGAGCGAGGGGCGGCGGTGAGAGTTGTGCAACTGACGCCCCCTACACCACGCTTCGCGTGGTCCCCTTCCCCCGTAAACGGGGGAAGATCCACCGTCGCGGCCGTCCGCGACGCCGGGTCCTCCCCTGCGAAGCGGGGGAGGGGGACCGCCGAAGGCGGTGGAGGGGGCGTAACCTCGCTGGAGCAGTCACTATGAGCGGAATTGTCGTCCAGAGCATCGAACGCGCCGAATCCCAGACCATCATCGGCCTCGGCGAAGCGGGCGTCGCCACCGTGCACGAGGCGCAGGGTCGCACCGGGCTGCTGGCTTCCTACATGTCCCCCATCTTCCACGGCGCGCAGATCGCCGGCTCGGCCGTGACCGTGTCGGTGGCGCCCGGCGACAACTGGATGATCCACGTCGCCGTCGAGCAGGTGAAGCCGGGCGACATCCTCGTTGTGGCGCCGACCAGCCCCTGCGAGGACGGCTATTTCGGCGACCTGCTCGCCACCTCGCTGATGGCGCGTGGCTGCAAGGGCCTCGTCATCGACGCCGGCGTGCGCGACCGCCGCGACCTGACGCGGATGCAGTTCCCGGTCTGGTCGAAAACGGTGTGGGCGCAGGGCACGGTCAAGGAGACGCTGGGGTCGGTCAATGTGCCGGTGGTCTGCGCCGGCGCGCTGGTCAACGCCGGCGACGTGATCGTGGCCGACGACGACGGCGTCTGCGTGGTGAAGCGCGAGGATGCCGATACGGTCCTCGCCGCCGCCAACCGGCGGCTGGCGGCGGAAGAGGAGAAGCGTGCGCGGCTCGCCTCGGGCGAACTCGGCCTCGACCTCTACGGCATGCGCGAGAAGCTCAAGGCCAAGGGGCTGAAATACGTGTGATTTCGTTAGCGCACTGCCCTTCGTTCCCACCCCCTCCGGCCCTTCGGGCCACCTCCCCCATCGAGGGGGAGGAGTCGGAAAGCTTGGCGCCCCTCCCTCCCCTCGATGGGGAGGGTGCCCCGCGAAGCGGGGTGGGTGGGGTGGGATCGTAGGGCGAAACGGCGCCGCTTATTCCGGACGCGCCGGGATGTTCAGCCCGCGCTGCACCGCCGGACGCGCCAGCGCGCGGTCGAGCCAGGCGTTGACGTTCGGCATCGCGTCCATGCCGAGGATTTCGCCGGCCTCGTAGAACACCTTGAGCGCCCGCACCCAGCCGATCATCGACACGTCGGCGATGGTGAATTCCTTGCCCATGATCCAGTCGCGACCGGCCAGCCGGGTCTCCAGGACGCCGAGCAGACGCTTGGACTCGTCGCGATAGCGCTCCAGCGGGCGCTTGTCCTCGATCGCCTTGCCGGCGAACTTGTGGAAGAAGCCGAGCTGGCCGAACATCGGCCCGATGGCCGCCATCTGGAAGAATACCCATTCCAGCGTCTCGTAGCGCTCGGCGGGGTCCTTCGACAGCAGCTTGCCGGTCTTCTCGCCGAGATAGACGAGAATCGCGCCGCTTTCGAACAGCGCCAGCGGCTTGCCGCCGGGGCCGTTCGGATCGACGATCACAGGGATCTTGCCGTTGGGGTTGAGCGCCAGGAATTCCGGGCCCCAGGTCTCGTTCTTCATGATGTTGACGGCATGGGCCTCATAGGGAAGGCCGATTTCCTCAAGCATGATCGAAACCTTCACGCCGTTGGGCGTGGGGAAGGAATAGAGCTGCAGGCGGTCCGGATGCTGCGCAGGCCAGCGGCTGGCGACCGGAAATGGCGACAGGTCAGTCAAAGCGATGAACCCTCTTGTGGAGCGGCCCCCGCCGCATGCCGCTCTAGATAGAGCTTCACCTAGAGTGCGCAAGGCAGGCACCGGGAGGTAACCATCGGGATAGTTGCGATCGACCACATGGCGCGCCGCTTGCATCGCGCCCGGCGTAGTGGAACGCTGGCTCCGATGAATGCACTGACATCCGACCTGTCGCGACTGGCGACGCAGCGCGTGGCGGGACGCGGCGGCATCGCCGTGGCGGCGGATTCGCGCGGGACCCGGCTGGAGCGGCTGTTCCAGGAGGGCGCGGCCAAGCTCAGGCTGCCCAGACGCGACGGCGGCGGGCTGGAGGCGGTGCTCATCAACACGGCCGGCGGCCTGACCGGCGGCGACCGGCTTGCATGGGATATCGCGGTCGGCGAAGGCGCGGCGCTGACGACGACCACGCAGGCAAGCGAGAAGGTCTACCGCTCGGCCGGCGGAGAGGCGCAGGCGACCGCGACGGCACAAGTCGGCGCGGGCGGGCGGCTCGCATGGCTGCCGCAGGAAACCATTCTCTATCAGGGTTCGGCGCTTAGGCGCCGGCTCGACGTGACGCTGGGCAGCGATGCGCGGGCGCTCATCGTCGAGGCAGTCGTGCTCGGCCGCAAGGCGCATGGCGAGACGGTGACGCGGGCGCGCTTCCGCGAGAGCTGGCGGGTTCACGTCGAGGACCGGCTCGTCCACGCCGACGAACTGGCGCTCGGACCGGACATCGCGGCGCCGACCGCGAACCGCGCCGCACTTGGCGGCGCCACCGCCTTCGCCACTGTGCTCGCCGTCGGCGGCGACGAAGAACACCTGCTCGCCGAGGCGCGCGACATTTGCGGCGACGTGGGCGGCGCGAGCTTCTGGCGCGTCTCCGGAACTGGCAAGCTTCTTGCCAGACTTGTGGCGGAGGACGGCTACGCCCTGCGCGGCCGGCTCGTGCCGCTTCTGCGCCTGCTCAACGGGCGGGCAGAGCTGCCTAAATTGTGGTCAAGCTGAGGAGGGGCGAATGAACCTCACGCCGCGCGAAAAGGACAAGCTGCTGGTCTCGATGGCGGCGATGGTCGCCCGCCGCCGCCTGGAGCGGGGGGTGAAGCTCAACTACCCGGAAGCGATAGCCCTCATTACAGACTTCGTGGTGGAGGGCGCGCGCGACGGTCGCCCCGTGGCCGAGCTGATGGAAGCCGGCGCCCACGTCGTCGCCCGCGAGCAGGTGATGGAGGGCGTCGCCGAGATGATCCACGACGTGCAGGTCGAGGCGACGTTTCCGGACGGCACCAAGCTGGTGACCGTGCACGAGCCGATCCGCGGCCCCTACGTCCTCAAGGCGGCCGAGTAGCGCCATGCTGGAGCTGCGCCCGAACTGCGAATGCTGCGACCGCGACCTGCCGCCGGACTCGCGCGAGGCGATGATGTGCAGCTTCGAGTGCACCTTCTGCGCCGACTGCGCCTCGACCCGGCTCGACGGCCGCTGCCCGAACTGCGGCGGCGAACTGGTGCGCCGTCCGGTCCGGCCGGCCGGCAAGCTTGCGAAAAACCCTGCCTCGACACGCCGGGTGCTGCGGGCCGAACCCTGCCCGCCTGCCCGCGCCGCCTGATCTCGCCGCCCGATCTCGCCAAGGAACCGACCATGCTCAAGAAATCTCTCGCAACGCTGCTGAGCCTTGCTGCGGGCACGGCCCCCGCCTTCGCCCATCTCGATCCGGGCGAGCACGGCTCGTTCATGGCCGGCTTCTCGCATCCGATGTTCGGCACCGACCACATCCTTGCCATGGTGGCGGTCGGCCTTTGGGCGGCGTTGCTGGCGCAGGCGACCGCCACGGATCGCAAAGGTGGACGTGCGCTGTGGCTGATTCCCGCCGCCTTTGTCGGCACGATGCTGGCCGGCTTCGCCGCCGCCATGTTCGACCTGCCGCTGCCCTTCGTCGAGCCGGTCATCCTCGCATCGGTTGTCGTCATCGGGCTGCTCGCCGCCGTCGCGCTCAACGTGCCGACGGCCGCGGCGATGGCCATGGTCGGCTTCTTCGCCTTCTTCCACGGACATGCCCATGGCGGCGAGATCGGCGAGGCCGGCGCATGGCCCTACGCGATCGGATTCGCCGCCGCGACCGCCATTCTCCATGCCGCCGGCGTCGCCGGCGGCCTGCTCCTCGGCCGGGCGCTTGGCGGCTCGACCGGCCGCGTCGCCACGCGCGTCGCGGGTGCCGCGACAGCGCTCGGCGGTGTCTGGCTGGTGATCGGAGGCTGACCATGGTTCCCGGCGAGGTCATCACCAGGAGCGGCGAGATCGAGCTCAATGCGGGCGCGCCGACCGTCACCGTCAAGGTCGCCAACACAGGCGACCGGCCGATCCAGGTCGGCAGCCACTACCACTTCTACGAGACCAATGCCGGCCTCGACTTCGATCGCGAGAAGGCGCGCGGCATGCGGCTCGATATCGCCGCCGGCACCGCCGTCCGTTTCGAGCCCGGGCAGGAACGCGACGTGACGCTGGTGCCGCTTTCGGGCGGCCGCATCGTATACGGGTTCCAGCAGAAGGTGATGGGCAAACTGTGAACCGCGGGTCAGCCGTCCGCGCGTTTGGCGACGAAGATCGTCACCGCATCTTCATTGCCGAACTCGACCGCAACCACGTCGCGCAGCAGCACCTGCTGCGAGTCGAGGGCATGGTAGAAGATCGCGCTGCCCTCGATCTCCTTGCGCAGCGCCTCGATCGTGGCGGCGTGGCTCTCGATGGCGCCGGCGAGCGGCGAGCCCTGCTCGGCCAGTCCCTCGACGAGAACGATGTCGACCTTGCCGATGTTGAACAGCTTGCGGATCTTTTCCGCGTTTTCGGCGGCGCTGCCGATTGCCGCGGCGATCCGCTCGTTCTCCTCGGCGACCGGCTTGTCCTCAGTGACCACCGGCGCGTCTATGATCGCCTCGCGCGCGCCCTCGGCGTCGAGCCCCTGACCCGAGACGGCGCCGGGTACGAGAAACAGGACGGCGAGGATGAGGGCGGACTGGGCGCGAACGGTCATGGTCGGTCTCCGTACAAGCCAAAACGGCGCGGGCCGAAGCCCGCGCCGCATGGTATTCAGGACGACCTAGCGTACGTAGACCGTCAGCGAACCGTCAGCGTTCACGTCGGCCGCCACCACGTCGTCGGCATTCACCGACTGGGCGTCGAGTGCAGCCTTCACGGCGGCGTTGGCGGCAAGCGAGGCGCGCAGCTCGTCGATACCGGCCTTGTTGTCGGTCTCGGCCTTGGCCATCGCGTCGGCGTTCGCCGCGGCATCGAGCTTCACCACATTGACAGACGAAACTTCGGTCATCGCGCCGACCGTGGCGGCCGCTTCGCCGCCGCGGGCCATGGCGGACATGGCGCCCTCGATGTTGGCGCCGATGGCGGCCGTCGTCGAATCGGTATCGACCTTGGCGTCGCCGGAGGCGTCCGCGCCCAGCTTCAGGCTACCGCCGTCGCCGCTTACGGTCGCGCCCGCACCGGCATTGCCGCCGGCCGAGATGCCACCGCTGCCGGCGTCGACACCGGCGCTGCCACCGACAGTGCCGCCGGCCGAGCCGGAGCCGCCGCCGACCGAAATGCCGCCATTGCCGCCGACATCGACGCTGACCTGCGCCAGAACCGGCGCGGCCATCAGCGACGTGCCAAGCAGGGCGGCGGCAGAAATCGCAAGAATCTTCTTCATGGTGGTTCTCCTTGTGAGCGTCCCTTCGAACCGCGCGGGGAATGCGCGGCGTTGGAAGCGATGCGAAAGCAGCTTCGGGTGACTGAATGCGCCGGCGCCCGGACGGTTCCCGAAAAGCAACCGTCGCCGGCGGTCACAAAGAATTACAAGTTCCTGAAATACCGCGGCGCGGGATCGGATCGCGCCTCAATCGCAAAGGAATAGGCCCATGCCAGCGCGCATTTCGCGTTCCTCCTACGCGCAGATGTACGGCCCGACCGTCGGCGACAAGGTGCGGCTTGCCGACACCGAGCTGTTCATCGAGGTCGAGAAGGATTTCACCGTCTACGGCGAGGAGGTGAAGTTCGGCGGCGGCAAGGTGATCCGCGACGGCATGGGCCAGAGCCAGGCGACGCGCGCACAGGGCGCGGTCGACACCGTGATCACCAACGCCCTGATCGTCGACCATACCGGCATCTACAAGGCCGATGTCGGCCTCAAGGACGGGCGCATCCACGCGATCGGCAAGGCCGGAAATCCCGACACGCAGCCGGGCGTCACCATCATCGTCGGGCCGTCGACGGAAGCCATTGCCGGGGAGGGAAAGATCCTGACGGCCGGCGGCATGGACGCGCACATCCATTTCATCTGCCCGCAGCAGATCGAGGAAGCCTTGATGAGCGGGCTCACCACCATGCTCGGCGGCGGCAGCGGCCCGGCGCACGGCACGCTCGCCACCACCTGCACCGGCGCATGGCACGTCGAGCGCATGATCGAAAGCTTCGACGCTTTCCCGATGAACCTCGCGCTCGCCGGCAAGGGCAATGCCTCGCTGCCGGCGCCGCTGGTCGAGATGATCCTGGCCGGAGCCTCGTCGCTCAAGCTGCACGAGGACTGGGGCACGACGCCCGCCGCGATCGACAACTGCCTTTCCGTCGCCGACGAATACGACGTGCAGGTGATGATCCATACGGACACGCTGAACGAAAGCGGGTTCGTGGAAGACACCGTCGCCGCCATCAGGGGCCGCACCATCCACGCCTTCCACACCGAAGGCGCCGGCGGCGGCCATGCGCCCGACATCATCAAGGTGGCATCGCATCCCAACGTCATCCCGTCCTCGACCAACCCGACGCGGCCCTACACGGTCAACACGATAGCCGAGCACCTCGACATGCTGATGGTGTGCCATCACCTGTCGCCGTCGATCCCGGAGGACATCGCCTTCGCCGAAAGCCGCATCCGCAAGGAGACCATCGCGGCAGAGGACATCCTCCACGACATCGGCGCCTTCTCGATCATCTCGTCGGACAGCCAGGCCATGGGCCGCGTCGGCGAGGTCGCCATCCGCACCTGGCAGACCGCCGACAAGATGAAGCGCCAGCGCGGGCGACTGAAGGAAGAGAGCGGCGACAACGACAATTTCCGCGTGCGCCGCTACATCGCCAAATACACCATCAACCCGGCCATCGCGCACGGGTTGAGCCACGAGATCGGCTCCATAGAAGTGGGCAAGCGCGCCGACCTGGTGCTCTGGAATCCCGCCTTCTTCGGCGTGAAGCCGGAGATGGTGCTGCTCGGCGGGTCCATAGCAGCCGCCCCCATGGGCGACCCCAACGCATCGATCCCGACGCCGCAGCCGATGCACTACCGGCCGATGTTCGGCGCCTACGGCAAGCTCCGGACCAACTCGTCGGTGACCTTCGTCTCGCAGGCCTCGCTCGACGCCGGGCTCGCCGCACGGCTGGGCGTGGCGAAACGGCTCGTGGCGGTGAGGAACACGCGCGCCATCGGCAAGGCGTCGATGATGCTCAACACGGCGACGCCGCATATCGAAGTCGACCCCGAAACCTATGAGGTGCGCGCGGACGGCGAGCTGCTCACCTGCGAGCCGGCCACCGTGCTGCCGATGGCGCAGCGGTATTTTCTGTTCTGACGGGCTCGGCCGGCGGTTTTGCTTGGGACGGGATTTTGGGGCATGATGGGCCCATGAACAAGATCGACCTGCGGCCGCCGCTCGTCTCAATCGACGAGGACTATGCGCTCTGGTGCGCCCAGCAGGGCGCACTCCTGCGCGAAGGCCGCGTGGGTGCGCTGGACCGGGAGAATCTCGCGGAGGAGATCGAGGGTTTGGGAAGCAGCCACGCAGACGAGATCGAAAGCAGGCTGATGGTGCTGCTGGCGCATCTTCTGAAATGGCGCTTCCAGCCGTCCCAGCGTTCAAACAGCTGGCGGGCAACCATTAAGGAACAGCGCTCGCGGATCGCCCGTCGCCTGAGACAGAGCCCGAGCCTTCGCAGCCATCCGGGTATGGTTCTGGCGGACGAATATGATCTGGCCCGCACCACCGCGTCCGGCGAGACTGGCCTTGACGAGGAAGCCTTCCCACCCACCTGCCCCTTCACGATCGAGCAGGTCCTCGATCCCGAGTTCCTGCCGGACTGACCACGCCATGATTCTCGTCATCGCCCGGCTCGTCGTCCGCCCAGGCTCGGTCCCGCATCTGCTGGGACCGGCGAAGGTCGTCATTGAAGCGACGCGCAGGGAAGAAGGCTGCATCTCCTACGACCTCTTCACCAGCACGACCGATCCCGAAGGGCTGGTCTTCATCGAGCGGTGGGAGACGCGCGAGGCGTTGTCGCGGCATGCGCGCACGCCGCATGTCGCCGCATGGCGCGAGGCCGGCAAACCTTACGTCATCGAGCGGCAGATCGAGATCATAACGCCCGAAACCATCGAGACCCACGTGGTCTGACGACGCAAATCAACGGAAACCGCATGAAACTCTCCATCAACAGCGACTTCACCAGCCTGCCGCACGCCGCGAAGGTGCTGCTTTCGCATGTGGCGGGCGCGCGCCCGGCTGCCGACACCATCGCGCTGGTGCATGACGAGCGGCATGTGCGGCGAAAGGTGCTGACGACCGGTTCCGGCAAGCAGGTGTTCATCGACCTCGCCGCGCCGGTGCACCTGGCCGACGGGGACCGGCTGGTGCTGGACGACGGCACCGAGGTCGCCGTCGTGGCCGCGCCCGAGGAGCTGATGGAGGTTGTCGCAGAGAACCCGGTCCAGCTCGCGCAGCTTGCCTGGCACATCGGCAACCGCCACCTCGCCGCGCAGATCGAGGAGAAGCGCCTGCTGCTGCTGCGCGACCACGTGATCCGCGACATGCTGGCCGGCCTCGGCGCCCGCGTGCGCGACGTGGTTGAGCCGTTCCAGCCGGTGTTCGGCGCCTATGCCGGGCACGACCACGGGCACCATCATCACCACGGTCACGATCATCACGACCACGGGCATCACGACCACGGGCATCACGACCACGGCGAGCGCGACGCCTTCGGCCGGGCCCCCGGCGATCCGCACTACGGGCACAATCATGCCTGAGGCCGTGCCGGGCCTGCTCGCGCTGATGGCGTGGCTGTCGCCGGGTTTCCCGGTGGGATCGTTCAGTTACAGCCACGGGCTGGAGCGCGCCGTCGAGGACGGACAGGTGCGTGGCGGCGAGGAACTGCGCGAATGGCTCGCCGCGCTGCTCGTCCACGGCTCGGCCTGGAACGACGCGGTGCTTTTCGCCGAGGCATGGCGCAACGGGCACGCAGGAAAGGCATTGGACGAGATAGCCGAACTCGGCATCGCGCTGGCTGGTTCGGCCGAAAGGCTTCTGGAAAGCCAAGCGCAGGGCGGTGCGTTCAACGCGGCGATGAGAGACTGGGGCGGCCGGATCGAGCTGCCCGCCGAATGTCCCTACTGCGTCGCTGTCGGCGCCCATGCCGGCGCGGCGGGAATTCCGCTTGAAGCCGCGCTCGCCGCCTTTCTGCAGGCGTTCGTCGGCAACCAGCTGCAGGCCGGCATCAGGCTCGGACTTGCCGGGCAGTCGGAAGCGGTGCGGCTGCTCGCCGGGCTCGAGCCGCAGGTCACGGCGACCGCCGCGCGCGCAGCCCGTTCGGATCTCGGCGATATCGGCTCGGGAACATTGATCGCGGAGATCGCGGCGATGCGACACGAAACCCAGTATTCGAGGCTTTTCCGCACATGAAGAACCCAAACGGCCCGCTGCGTGTCGGCATCGGAGGCCCGGTCGGCTCCGGCAAGACGACGCTGACCGAAAAGCTGTGCAAGGCGATGCGCGAGCGCTTCTCGATCGCCGTCGTCACCAACGACATCTACACCAAGGAGGACGCCATGATCCTGGCGCGGCTGCAGGCGCTGCCGGAGGATCGCATCATGGGGGTCGAGACAGGCGGCTGTCCGCATACCGCAATCCGCGAAGACGCCTCGATCAACCTCGCGGCGATCGCCGAGATGAACCGGAAGTTCCCGGACCTCGACATCGTCTTCATCGAGTCCGGCGGCGACAACCTCGCGGCCACCTTCTCACCCGACCTCGCCGACCTGACGCTCTACGTCATCTCGGTCTGCCAAGGTGAGGAAATCCCGCGCAAGGGCGGTCCGGGCATCACCCGCTCGGACTTCCTCGTCATCAACAAGAGCGACCTGGCCCCCTACGTCAACGTCAACCTCGACGTGATGGACCGCGACGCCGGGCGCATGCGCAAGGGCCGCCCTTACGGGTTTACCGACCTGTCGCGCGGCAAGGGGCTGGACGAGATCGTCGACTACATCGTGCTGAACGGCGGGCTGGCGCAGGAGCGCGAGCGGCTGACAGCCTGAAGGCGATAAGCGCCCGAAAAATAGTTGGCGGGCGGCGGCCTGACCGCCTGTCCGCGCGAGCGCGACTCTGGCAGATAGCGCGAACCGGGAAATTGCTCCCGGCCGGTCTGCAAAGGTCCACTCAGATGTCTACTCTCAATGCTGCGCGCCGCGGCCTGCTGGCGCTCGCGGCCCTCGTTTTCGCGTCCGCGGCAGCCAGTGCCGAGGAAGTCACCTTCGTCATGAACAACGGCCATCCCTATGTGGTCGAGGTCGAGCTCTACAGCCAGGATCGCGACCATGTGTGGCCGGGCAACAATCAGGTCTATGTGCTGAACGACAGCGAGACCAAGCAGATTCCGCTGTCCTGCGAGTCGGGCGAAACGATCTGCTACGGCGCCTGGGTGCAGGGCGACCAGGGCACCTACTGGGGGGTCGGCCCCGACAACGGCCAGGCCTGCGAAAACTGCTGCTACACATGCGAAGGCGGCGCCACGGAAGAGATCAACCTCGTCGAATAGCCGGCGAGGCGGCTGTCAGTCAGCCAGCGTGACAACGATGTCGGCGGCGGCGCTGCCGCCGACGACCTGCTCGGCATTGGCCATGTCGTTGCCGAAGGCGCGCTCGCGCGCGGCCTTCTCGTCAAGGCCGTGGTCGATCCAGCGGCGCACCAGCCGGTGCGCCAGCTCGCCCTTCGGCATGTCGAGCATCACGGTCAGGCCGAAATGCGGGCGCAGGGCGCGCCACGGTTCCCGGTCGAGCAGCAGGTAGTTGCCCTCGACCACCACGAAACGGATGGCGCGCGCCACGACGATGGCGCCGGCGCGCGAAAAATCCTCCTGCCGGTCGAAACCGGGCGCGACGACGTCGCGGTCGCCCCGCGCCAGGCGCTCGACCAGTGCGACGAGGCCGTCCGCGTCGAAGGTTTCAGGCGCGCCCTTGCGCGCACGCAGCCCGCGCGCGTCCAGCACCGCATTGTCGTAGTGGAACCCGTCCATCGGCACCGTGACCGCATCGCCGAGCAGTGCGGCTAGGCGCGCGGCCGAAGTCGTCTTGCCGGCGCCGGGTGGGCCTGCCACCGCAATGAGGAAACGGCTCCGTCCAGCGGCGCGGCGGAAGATGGTTGCGGCGAGATGGGCCAGGTCCGACATGCGCGTCCTCCTCGCACAAACGGAAAACGGCCCGCTTTTGGCGGGCCGTTCCAATGTAGGGCAGTCCGGCGCGAATTACATCGAGCCGGAATATTTGGCGATCAGCGCGCGGGCGTCGTCGACCATGGCCTTGCCGTCGAGGCCCTTGCCGTTCATCTCGGCGATCCAGCCTTCAACCAGCGGCGCGGCGGCGTCCTTCCAGCGCTTGGTCTCGGCCTCGTCGAGCGTGATGATGTTGTTGCCGCGATCCTGCGCGATCTTGACGCCGACGGCGTCGCCGTCGTCCATGGCCTTGCCGAACATGGCGGCCGTCTCGATGCCGGAATTGGCGTCGATGACCTTCTTCAGGTCGTCCGGCAGCGCGTTGTAGGCGGCCCAGCTCATGCCGACCACGAAGGTCTGCGTGTAAAGGCCGTTGGCGCCGGAGAAGCCGGTGTGGTTCTTCACCAGCTCGCTGACCTTCACCGACGGGGTGACTTCCCACGGGATGGTGGTGGCGTCGATGACGCCCTTCGACAGCGCCTCGGTCACGGCGGGAACCGGCATGCCTACCGGGGTCGAGCCGAGCTTCTCGAGCAGCTGGTTGATCATGCGCGAGCCGCCGCGGATCTTCAGCCCGTTCATGTCCTCCAGCTTGTTGACCGGGTTCTTCGAGTGGATGAGGCCGGGGCCGTGGGCGTGCCACGCGATGACCTTCATGCCCTCGAATTCCTTGGCGCAGTACTTCTCGCAATATTCGTGGAAGGCGCGCGAGGTCGACTCGCCCTTGGTCATGAAGAAGGGCAGCTCGAAGGCCTCGGTCGCCGGGTAACGGCCCGGCGTATAGCCGATCACGGTCCAGACGAAGTCGACGACGCCGTCGGTCACCTGGTCGACCAGCTGCGGCGGCGTGCCGCCCAGCGCCATGGCGTCGAACTGGTCGATCTTGATGCGCCCGCCCGAGTCGGCCATCACCTTCTCGATCCAGGGCTTGATCGCCTTGGACGGGATGGTGGCCTGTGGCGGCAGCATCTGGTGGAAGCGCAGGGTGACTTCCTGCGCGAAGGAAGCGGCAGTCATCGCGCCGAGGGCGACGGCGGCGGCGATCATGGTCTTCAGTTTCATGGTCAGATCCTCCCTTGATCCGCGATTGCTATACGACATTACAAATTCGGGCGACAGCCCTACCTTAGCAGATGGTTTCCAGCCGGCCGCGCCGTGCGGAACATGCGCATCGCAGCGAAGTCTAAGCAATTGTTGAGTGTTGCGCGATAGGGTTCGCCGCGATGAACGCGCGCCCTTTTCCGGCCATTGCGCCCGCACCCCAAAGCCGTCCCGCCGCCGCGGTCATCGCCGCCGTGCGCGCCGACGCGCCGCTCTATCTCGCTATCGCTTCCTATACGATCGCGGGATTGCTCCTGCTCTCGACGCTGGGGGCCGCCGATCAGGCCGCCTACGCCATCTACGTCGCGCGCTGGGCGACGCTGTTCCTGATCCTGATGCCGGCGGTCGCGGTGCTGGTCGACGGAGCGCTGGTGATCCACCGGTTCGATCGGCGGCGCGGGCTCGCGCTGCGGCGCACGTTCTCGGCCGAGCGCGTGGCCGCCCTCCTCGCGGGGATGGCCCTGCTCATGGCGATGGTGCTGTTCCAGGGCACGTTCACATCGATCAAGAACGTGCTGCCGCTTATGCATGGCGGCTTCCCGCAGGACGGCATCCAGGCCGATATCGACCGCTGGCTGCATTTCGGCACCGACCCCTGGCGCTGGCTCTACTCGTTTGCCGCGACGGATCTGGTGCGCATGGCGGTGGAGTGGAACTACAACGTCGCCTGGTTCGCGCTCGTCTACGGCGCGCTGTTCTTCGTCGCCACGTCGCCTGCCGCCAGGGCGGTGCGCATGCGGTACATCTTCATGTTCATGCTGGTATGGGTGGTGTGCGGAAACCTGCTTGCCGGGGTCTTCCTGTCCGCTGGCCCGGCCTTCTACGGCTTCGTGACCGGCGATGGCGCGCGATTTGCCGAGCAATTGGCGTTCCTGCAGCGCGGGCTGGACCAGGAGCATTCCGCCGCCGCTTATCAGCAGTATCTCTGGTCGCTGCACGCCGACGGCCTGTCGGGCTTCGGGTCCGGCATATCCGCCTTTCCCAGCGTGCATGTCGGTCTCGCCGCCATGAACGCCTTCTTCGTTTCCGAGCGCTGGCCGCGGCTGGCGTTGGCAGCGTGGGGCTACGTCGCGCTGATCGTGGCGAGTTCCGTCTATCTCGCCTGGCACTACGCGATCGACGGCTATGTCTCGATCGCCGTGGTCGCGCTGATGCACTTTACGCTGCGGCGGCTGCTTGGCCCGGCGCGGTGGCGGCGGAGCCGGGCCGTCACGGCCTAAAGACGCCGCAGCGCCACTTCCTCGACGCGGTGGTCGGCGCCCTTGCGCAGGATGAGGTCGGCGCGCGGCCGCGTCGGCAGGATGTTCTCGCGCAGGTTCTTCAGGTTGATGTTGTGCCAGAGCCCTTCGGCAATGGCGCGCGCCGCGTCCTCCGACAGTTGCGAATAGCGGTGGAAGAAGCTCTGCGGGTTGCGGAACGCCGTCTCGCGCAGCCGCATGAAGCGCGTGATGTACCAGTGGTGGATCAGGTCGGGATCGGCGTCGATGTAGATCGAGAAGTCGAAGAAGTCCGACACGAAGGGCACGAAGGTGCCGTCCCGTGGCAGCTCGCGCGGCTGCAGCACGTTCAGCCCCTCGAAGATCAGGATGTCAGGCTGGTCGATCTCGATGAACTCGCCGGGGATGACGTCGTAGGTCAGGTGCGAATAGACCGGCGCGCGCACATTGCGGCGGCCGGACTTGATGCCCGAGAGGAAGCGCAGCAGCGCGCCGACGTCGTAGCTTTCGGGAAAACCCTTGCGCTCCATAAGGTTGTTGTCGCGCAGCACCTCGTTGGGGTGCAGGAAGCCGTCGGTGGTGACGAGATCGACCTTGGGGCTCGACGGCCAGCGGTTGAGCAGCTCCTTCAGGATGCGCGCGGTGGTCGACTTGCCGACGGCGACCGAGCCGGCCATGCCGATGATGAACGGTGTCTTGCGCATTGCCGCGGAGGCCTTGAAGAAGGCCCGGCGCTGCTGGAACAGCAGCTGCATCGCCTCGACATGGGCCGACAGCAGCCGCGACATCGACAGATAGATGCGCCGCACCTCGTCGAGGTCGATCGGCTCGTACATGGACGAAAGCCGCCTGACTTCGTCCTCGCTCAGCGTCAGCGGCGTGTCGGCGCGGAAACCGGCCCATTCGGCGGCGCTGAAGACGCGGTAGGGCGAATAGCGCTCGGTGCCCTTGAGCTGATCGGCGCGAACTTCATCGGCAAAAACCATGACTCAGCCCCGCGCGGCCTTTTCGGCGATGCCCGATCGGCCGGTGCGGCCTTCGAGCTCGCGCATCACCTCGTCCAGCGTAACGCCGCCGACGGCGAGCACGACCATCAGGTGATAGAGCGTGTCGGCGGCTTCCGAGGTCAGACGGGCCTTGTCGCCCTGCATGGCCGCGATGACGGTCTCGACCGCCTCCTCGCCGAATTTCTTGGCGGCGCGCTCCTGTCCGCCGGCAAACAGTTTTGCCGTCCAGGATCCGGAATCGCCGGAGCGGCCGCGCTCGGCGACGATCTTCTCCAGATCGGAGAGGGAAAAGCCGGTCAATCCTGACCCTCCGGTCGAAAACGCGAGCGCACTAAAGCCGGTCAAGCCGCATGGCAAGGCCGGCTTTTGCCATATGGGCCTTGGCCTCGGCAATCGAATAGGTGCCGAAGTGGAAGATCGAGGCGGCCAGGACCGCCGTCGCATGGCCGTCGCGGATGCCGTCGACCATGTGATCGAGGTTGCCGACGCCGCCCGAGGCGATCACCGGCACGCGCACGGCGTCGGCCACCGCGCGGGTCAGCGCGATGTCGTAGCCGGCCTTGGTTCCGTCGCGGTCCATCGAGGTGAGCAGGATCTCGCCGGCGCCAAGCGCGGTGACCTTGCGCGCGAATTCGACCGCGTCGATCCCCGTTCCCTGCCGGCCGCCATGGGTAAATATCTCCCACCGGCCGGCCTCGCCCGGCGCCGAAACCTTCTTGGCGTCGATGGCCACCACGATGCACTGATTGCCGAACTTGTCGGCGGCTTCCGCCACGAAATCCGGGTTCTTCACGGCGGCAGTGTTGATCGACACCTTGTCGGCGCCGGCCAACAGGAGCTTGCGAATGTCGGCCACGGCCCTCACGCCGCCGCCCACCGTCAGCGGCATGAAGCACTGCTCGGCGGTGCGGGCCACCACGTCGAAGATGGTCTCGCGATTGTCCGACGAGGCGGTGATGTCGAGGAAGCAGAGTTCGTCCGCGCCGGCCGCGTCGTAGGCCTTGGCCGCCTCCACCGGGTCGCCGGCGTCGACCAGGTCGACGAAGTTGACGCCCTTGACCACGCGTCCGCCGCTCACATCAAGGCATGGAATGACGCGTACGGACCTCATGATGCTGACCTGCTTTCTACGTTCAACGACACGATCCCTCGGCGGGGTTCCCCCAGGCGCAAGGCGTATTCGTCGTTGAATGCGGCAACCGTGAGGCTTCTTGTCAAGCTACCCGATTTCCAGAGCGCTTCGGCCGCCTCGCGAACCAATTCCGTGGCAAGTGCTTCGTGGTCGGATTCGGCCGGTCCAAACTCGAGTTCGGGCAGGCCCATCTTGCCCATGCCGGACGTGGACGCCATCCAGCCCTGGGGCCGGAACCGCCACCGAACGACGACATGCGACGAAGCTTGTTTTGCGGGCCGGTCCATGGCGCCGCGGAAGCTTTCGGGCAGGTACACGGCGTTCGCGGCAACGTCGTAAACCAGGGTTCCTTCGGCCAAGGCCAGGTAACCGAGCGCCATCGCGGGCGTGAACGAAAGGTGCTCTCGCTTCGCGGGCGGCTTACGGGCCACAAACACCACCCGGATCAGGGCCTCCGCATCGTTCAGTGCCTCCAGTTCCTCAGAGCCCAATCCCTCGACTCCGTGAGCCAGATCGGGTCGAAATGCGCTTGGGTTCTTCGAGCGGAGCACCAGCCCGACGTGGGTGCCCACATGGCTCAGGAGCAGCCCCTCGGCGGGACCGATCGGCCCGGCGAGCGTCCCCGCTCGC
>JAHBYZ010000004.1 GCA_019635695.1 Rhizobiaceae bacterium | reverse complement strand
AGGAGCGTGTCGACAAGGCAGCGGCGACGCAACTCGTGTTCGAGGATGCGCTGTTCCACGTGGTCGAACACGTCATCCGCACGACCGGTATCGACCGGCTGATCCTCACCGGCGGCATCGGGCTCAACGCGCTCGGCAATATGCGCATGCTCGACCGTTTCGACCGGCATTTCTATCGCAACGCGCTCGGCCGCGATGCGCGACTGCATCTCTGGGTACCGCCGACGCCGAACGACGCGGGCGTCACCATCGGCGCGGCTTTCATAGGCGCGTATCTCGCCGGTGCCGGCATCGGCGCACCGGCCGAGCATGCGTTCTATTGCGGCAGCGCGCCGACCGATGCGGACATCCGCAACGCACTCGACGAGCCGGACATCGCCTGGACCACGCTCGGTGATACGTCCGATCCGGCGCAACGCGATGCGCTCGCCGATCTCATGGCCTACATCACCGAGCGCGATGCGATCTTCGCGGTGATGCAGGGCGCGGCCGAGACCGGCCCGCGCGCGCTCGGCCACCGCTCGATCCTCGCCAATCCGCGCAATCCGAAGACGCGCGAACTGCTCAACGCCCAGGTGAAATTCCGCGAGGCGATCCGCCCGCTCGCACCGATGATGACGCGCGAAGCCGCCGAACGCTGGTTTCAACTCTCCGACGGCGCGGCGGACGGCGACTACAATGCCTACAACTACATGGTGTTGACCGCGCAGGCGAAGCCCGAAGCGCATAACGTCATTCCTTCGGTGATCCATGCCGACGGCACCGGCCGCATCCAGATCGTGCGCGAAAACGCCGATCCGCTGATCCACGCCTATCTCAAGGCGCTCGGCCGCCGCATCGGCGTCGAGATCGCGGTGAATACGTCATTCAATGTCGGCGGGCCGATCGCGCAGACGGCCGAACACGCCATTGCCACACTGCGCCGCGCGCGCGGCCTCGATGCGGTGCTGCTGTTCTCGGCCGAAGGCCCGGTCTACGCGGCGTGGCAGAAGGACGGCACGCAGGCCGGACGGTTTGCCGGCTGGTATGCAGCGTGGAAGGCGGAGCGAAAGACCCGCTGACCGCATTTTATTTTTCCGTAGCCTCATGGTGAGGAGCGCCGCATCAGCGGCGCGTCTCGAACCATGGTGCGTGCACTCGGTGGCCGCCTCGCCCTTCGAGACGGCCCACCTTCGCTCTACGAGCTTCGGCGTGCCTCCTCAGGATGAGGCGGATCAAAAGCAGCTAATCCACGTCCTCGACGCTCTCAGGCCCGGTGCCGAACGCCTTTTGCGCCAGCGCCGCCTGCATGAACTCGTCGAGGTCGCCGTCGAGCACGCCGCCGGTGTTCGATGTCTGCACGCCGGTGCGCAGGTCCTTCACCATCTGATACGGCTGCAGGACGTAAGAGCGGATCTGGTGGCCCCAGCCGATATCGGTCTTGGCGGCCTGCGCGGCGGCGGCCGCCTCCTCGCGCTTCTTCAATTCCATCTCGTAGAGGCGCGCGCGCAGCATGTCCCACGCCGTTGCGCGGTTCTTGTGCTGCGACTTCTCGGCCTGGCACACCACGGCGATACCAGTCGGGATATGCGTCAAGCGCACAGCGGATTCGGTCTTGTTGACGTGCTGGCCGCCCGCGCCGCCGGAGCGCATCGTGTCGGTGCGCACGTCGCTTTCGTTGATCTCGATCTTGATGCGATCGTCGACCACCGGGTAGATGTCGACACTGGCAAAGGACGTATGCCGCCGCGCATTGGCATCGAACGGCGAGATGCGCACGAGGCGGTGCACACCGTGCTCGCTCTTGAGCCAGCCATAGGCATTGCGGCCCTTGATCTGGATCGTCGCCGACTTGATGCCGGCTTCTTCGCCCGAGGTCTCTTCGAGATATTCGATCTTGTAGCCGTGCTGCTCGGCCCAGCGCGTATACATGCGCAGCAGCAGCGAGGCCCAGTCCTGGCTCTCGGTACCGCCGGCGCCGGCATGAACTTCGAGGAACGTGTCGTTGCCGTCCGCCTCGCCCGACAGCAAGGCCTCGATCTCGCGGCGCTTCACGTCCGCGAGCATGGCCTTGAGGGCTTCCTCGCTCTCACCGACGACCTTGGCGTCGTTCTCGCTTTCGGCGAGCTCGATCATGGTCAGGTGATCGTCAAGCTCGCGCTCGATGCGGCCGATCGAGCCGAGCTGATCCTCAAGCGCATCGCGCTCGCGCATCAGCTTCTGCGCCCGCTGCGGATCGTTCCACAGCGCGGGGTCTTCGGATTCTTTATTGAGTTCGGCTAGACGTTGTTGGGCGACATCGACGTCAAAGATGCCTCCTCAGCAGTTCAATCGACTGCTTGATGTCATCGACAAGCCTGATGGTTTCCGCGCGCATGTCCAACCTTTGAGTTGGGCTGCATGTAGCCGCTTGCGGCGCGGTTCGCAACGGTCGGAATGCCGCTCCGGATGAAAACCTTGGGTAGCCACAATCGCGTGCTTGTTCGCGCACAAAGCCGCCCTATGATCGTTGCGCGTTATCAACGGACTTCGCATGCGTTCTCAGTTCAAGGCAGCCGCCCGTCGCGCAGCTGTTTCCGCTCTCCTGGCCCTCGCCCTCTTCGCCGCCTGCGTTCCGCCCGCCGCCATCACGCCGGTCATCACCTCGGCCTTGGCCGCGACATCGGCGGAGACGGTGGCGATTCTGGAACCGCTCGGATTTTTCGGCACCTGGGCCGTGCGCTGCGACGAGCCGCCCGGCCCCCAGAATGTGTTCCGCACCGCCTATGTGTCGGCGGCCGGCGAGCCCGGCTTCAGCGAAAGCCTCGGCGCCGGCCTCGCCGACAACATCTATCGCATCCTCGACGCGCGACAGGACGGCGAGAACCAGTTGATGCTGTCGATCGAACTGAACAACGGCATCCGCCAGCAACTGACCATGGTGGTGGACCGCGAGCGCCTGCGCGTGCGCACCCTCACCAACCGCCTCGCCGACGGCAAGGAACTGGTGAAGAACGGCGCCGTCGCGGCCAATGGCGCGCGGACGCCGTGGCTGACGCGCTGCAAGGACGAAACCGACTAAGCCGGTTTCTAGCGTCCCGGCGCCCCATCGCTTTCCCGCTCCTGCGCCACCGCGCGCCGAAACAACGCGGCAAATGCTTGCAACTCTCCCGGCGGCATATCCGACACCGCGATATAGGCCCGCTCGCCGTCACCCCACCGCTCGACGGAGAAACCGTCGAGCGTCTCCCGCCGCACGGCCGACGCGGCGGACGACGCCGCCAGCTCCGTGACGCTGATGACATGCTCGCGGTGTTGATAAACGAGGGTCGGTACGGCACGGCCGGAGACGATATCGATCCGCCCGCCGGCCAGCGGATATCCTTCCAGATCGACCACCGAGGTCGCGAGCGGCGCCTTGCCGGCGAGCCACGGCTTGACCGTATGCCGGTCCGACGACGCCACATCGATGGGCCGGCCGGAAATCTGCGCCCGCTTGTAGCCCGCGACGATCGCCTGAACAGCGGCGTCTGGCTCGTTCGGCACCAGCACGGCATAGGAGCCAACCGCGATGACGAGGCAGGCGGCGAGTGCCGCCGCCCATCTGCGTGGCATTGCGCGCGGCATAGCCGGCTGTTGCCGGGGCGTCGCCCGCGCTTCGGCGGCATCCAGTCGGTCCGGGGCGGCCAGCGCGGCGATGCGCGCGCGCAGCCGTTCGGGCGCCACCTCGTCCGCGGCATGCGTGGCGACGGCCGCTTTCAGGGCCCGCAGCCGCGCATATTCAGCCGCGAGCAACGGCTCTGCCGCCAGCCGCCGCTCGATCTCGATCATCGCGACGGCATCCAGTTCGCCGTCGAGCGCGGCGTTGAGCAGCAACCGGTCGTCGGACTGGGAGATCATCCGATCCCTCCGAGTTCGCCGATCAGGATGGCGCGCGCCCGCGCCAGCCGCGACATCACCGTGCCGACTGGCACGCCGATCGCTTCGGCGATATCGCGATAGCTCAGGCCGTTAATCTCGCGCATCACCAGCGCCTCCCGAAACACATGCGGCAACGCGGCGATGGCGGTCCGCACCCGGTCGCGGTCGGCCGCGGCGATCAGCGCTTCTTCCGGCGTCGGCGCGCCGGACGCGACGACGTGCATGCTCCCGGCGGCTTCGGATTCGTCGTCGATCGGCTGCACCATCTTCGGTCGGTTCTTCGTGAGCCAGGTGAATGTCATGTTGCGCACGATCGTCAGCAGCCAGGGCCGCGGCCGCAGCACCGGTGTGGTTTCGAGCGCCTGCAGCGCGCGGATACACGCGTCCTGCACCACGTCCTCCGCATCCGCCGCATTGCCGGTGAGCCACCGGGCCAGCGCATAGGCTTCGTCGAGATGGGGCAACACCATCTCGGCAAAGCGTCGGCGTGCCAACTCGCTTGCCACGCGCCCTCAACTCCACAAGATCGCGGCGGATGCTACGGCGTGACCACGATCTTACCTTTCATGTGCGGATGCAGACCACAGAAATAGTTGATCTCGCCGGCTACCGCGACGGTGAGACTGAAGCTGTCGTCGGTATCCAGCGCCTTCGACCGAAACTTGCCGGCGGCATCGACCACCGAATGCGGGATATCGTCGTGATTCTCGAACTTGACCGTGGTGCCGGATTTCACCGTCAGCACTGCCGGCGCGAACGTGAAATTATCGATCTTGACGATCACGGTGTCCGCTTTCGCCGGAGCCGCCACCACGACAGCAAAACCGAGCGCAAGACACATCATCACGTCGCGGCGGCGCACGCCGCGGATGTTATCGATAGTCATTGGCGATGTCCTTTCAGCCGGCAAGCGCGGTGTCGGTGATGGCGAGTTTTTCCTGACCTGCGCGATAGACCACATCGGTGACACCGAGCAGTTTGCGCAGTTCGCCTGCCGGCACGACCTTCGGCCCCGGCGACGGCGCCGTACCGGGCGCAGGCTGCGGGAACGCGGTGGAGCGCGCGGTGTGGAACGTCACATGGCCCTCCACCTTCTGCATCAGTTGATGGATATGCCCGTTGAGCACCGTGACCGAGCCGAACCGCGCCAGCAGCGCGAGCGCACGAGCGGAATCCTGCGTGCCCCAGCCCCATTCCTCCGCCACCGTCCAGAGCGGGATATGCGCGAACACCACGATCGGCGTCGATGCGCTCTTGCCGCGCAGATCGTCGGCGAGCCAAGCCAATTGCGCGTCGCCGAGATTGCCCATACCGCCGGCTTTGAGATCGACGACATTGACGAGGCCGATGAAATGCACCCCGGCCTGATCGAACGAATACCAGCCGGCGCCTTTGGTGCCCTTGCCGTACCGTTCCAGATACGCCTTGCCGTTGTCCTCATCGATGATGTCGTGCTCGCCCGGCACGTAATGCACATCGAGCCGCGCCTGTCCGATCGCCTGCGCGGCGTCGTCGAATTCGCGCGGCTTGGAGAGATGCGTGATATCGCCGGTATGGATCATGAAGGCCGGCTTCACCGGCATGGCGTTGACCTTGTCGATCGCTGCCACCAGCGTGGCGCGCGCATCGGGATTGGCCGCCTTGTCGAAGCCGACATGGCTGTCGGAAATCTGCAGGAAACTGAACCCGCTCTCCGCTGCTTCCGCGCTGCCGATCAGCCGCGACACCGGAACGCCGGCGGACAGGGTCCAGAGCACGCCGGTACCCGCCCACAACATACATTCGAGCGCGTGCCGACGATCGATCCCCGGATGCGTGTCGTCATCGTGATGAGCCATGGCCGTCTCCTCTGTGGCGCGGTGCCGGATAACGAGGAGACTCGAACTGGCGCGGATTTATTCCCGGCCGCGTGGGCGATCCCAAAACGCCGATGGCCGGGCAAGCCCGGCCATCGCGACGACATGATCTGAAACCTTCTCGAAGGCTAATAGAGCCCGCCGGTGCCGGAGCGAACCGCCCGGTCGGCATCGGGCGGGATATAGCCGCCACCACCGCCCGGCGCGCCGGTGCCGTCGCCATAGCCGACCACCGAATAGTTGTCGGGCGGCGCGGTGCCGGGCTTGAACGCTTCGAGGATCGCCTTCGCCGTTTCCGGACCGGCGCGCATGCCGGTCTTGGCGTCGACGCGGATCAGCTTGATGCCGGCCGGCACGCGGAACGGCATCGACGGCTTGTCGGCGAGCGCGGTCTTGAGGAAGTCCTTGACGATCGGCGCCGCGAGATGGCCGCCCGTCGCGCCGCGACCGAGATGGCGCGGCTTGTCGTAACCCATATAGACGCCGACGACGATGTCCGGCGTGTAGCCGATAAACCACGCATCCTTTTCGTCGTTGGTGGTGCCGGTCTTGCCGGCCACCGGCTTGCCGACCTCGCGCAGGATCGTGGCGGTGCCGCGCTGCACGACGCCTTCCATCATCGACGTCATCTGATACGCGGTCATCGGGTCGAGCACCTGCTCGCGCCGGTCGACCAGCGACGGCTCCGGTTGGTTCGCCCATTTGTCGGCGTCGCAACCGCGGCACTCGCGCTCGTCGTGCTTGTAGACGGTGTGGCCGTAGCGATCCTGGATGCGATCGACCAGCGTCGGCTTCACACGGCGGCCGCCATTGTCGAGCATGGCGTAGCCCGACACCATGCGCAGCAGCGTGGTTTCGCCGGCGCCGAGCGCGAACGACAGATAAGGCGGCAGATCGTCGTAGATGCCGAACCGCTTGGCGTATTCGGCGACCATCGGCATGCCGATATCCTGCGCGAGCCGCACGGTCATCACGTTGCGCGAATGTTCGATGCCGAACCGCAAGGTCGAAGGACCATAGAACTTGCCTTCGTAGTTCTGCGGCGCCCACACGCCCTGCCCGGCGCCCTGATCGATCTCGAGCGGCGCGTCGAGCACCTGCGTCGACGGCGTATAGCCGTTGTCGAGCGCGGCGGCGTAGACGAACGGCTTGAACGACGAACCCGGCTGACGCAGCGCCTGCGTCGCGCGGTTGAACTGGCTCTGGTCGAACGAGAAGCCGCCGACCATGGCGAGCACACGGCCGGTGTTCGGGTCCATGGCGACGATCGCGCCGGAGACTTCCGGCACCTGCCGCATGCGGAACGTGCCGTCGGGCTTCGCCGGCTCGACATAGATCACGTCGCCCGGATTGAGCACCTGCGTCACCTTGGTGATCGCCTTGCCGCGCTGCGGACCTTCCTTGGCCTTGGCCCATTTCACGCCATCGACGGAAATGAGACCGATGTCGCGCGCCTTGCTGACGCCGCCGCCCGGCTCGCGCGGCGGCTGGATGCCGATACGCGCGGTCTGGTCGTTGACCTCGAGCACCACCGCGAGCTTCCACTGCACGTCGTTGAGCGCGCGCACGTCGGCGAGCTTCACGCCCCAGTCGCCGCCGATATCGATCTTGCTGACCGGACCGCGATAACCGTCCTTCTCGTCGAAATTGACGAAGCCGTTGACCAGCACCTGCCGCGCCAGTTGCTGCAGCTTCGGATCGAGCGTGGTGCGAACCGACAGGCCACCCTCGTAGAGCTTCTTCTCGCCGTAGCGCTCGTTGATCTCGCGGCGCACTTCCTCGGCGAAATATTCGGCGGCAAAGATATGCGCGCCGGTGCCGCGCACGGTCACGTCGAGCGGCGACTTCTTCGCCTTCTCGGCGTCGGCGGCGGTGATCTTGCCGTCCTCGCGCATGCGGTCGATGACGTAGTTGCGCCGTTCGATGGCGCGCTCGCGCGCGCGGAACGGATTGAGCAGGCTCGGCGCCTTCGGCAGCGCGGCAAGATAAGCGGCTTCCGCGATCGTCAGTTCGTGCACCGATTTGTCGAAATACAGCAGCGACGCAGCGGCGATGCCGTAGGCGCTGAAGCCGAGATAGATTTCGTTCAGATACAGTTCGAGGATCTTGTCCTTGCTGTAGGTGCGCTCGATCTTGAGCGCCAGCAGCGCTTCCTTGATCTTGCGCGTGAACGACACTTCGTTGGTCAGCAGGAAGTTCTTGGCAACCTGCTGGGTGATGGTCGAGGCGCCCTGCGGGCGGCGGCTCGACCCCATGTTCTGCACATACAGGAGACCGGCGCGGGCGATGCCGCCGAAGTCGAGGCCGCCATGCTCATAGAAGTTCTTGTCTTCCGCCGACACGAACGCATTGATCACCAGCTTCGGCACCGCCTGGATCGGCAGATAGAGCCGGCGCTCGCGCGCATATTCGGCGAGCAGCGAGCCATCGGCCGCATGCACGCGCGTCATCACCGGCGGCTCGTAATCCTGGAGCTGCGAATAGTCCGGCAGATCCTTGGAATAGTGCCACAGCAGGCCCGCCGTCGCGGCCACGCCGACGACGAACAGGATCGTCCCGGCGGCAAACAGGAAGCCCAGAAAGCGGAAGACGAGTTTCATTCAGTGGTCCGGCCGTTCGTCCGGTTCAGTGGCTCGGGTTTCGTGGCAGAGAGCAGCGCAGCGGCAGCGATATCCGCTCTTTCATCGGGTCAACGATCATCCGGCCCGCCATCATCCCACCGGCTCTGCCGCAGGATATGCCTGCCGTTTTATGTTGAAACTGAGGCCGGTCCACCGCATCCGCTCCGTTAATTGCCGCCGTTCGCGCCCGCCAGCCGGGTCGCGAAGAACGAATCGACAGCCTGAACGATGGAATCAGCGGTGCGCGCGCGCCAGGCGTCGGACATCAGTTGCTTGAGGTCATCCTTGGTCGAGACATAGCCGAGTTCGAGCAGAACCGAGGGAACGTCCGGCGCCAGCAGGACGCGAAAGCCGGCCGACTTCAGGGGGTGTTTGTGCATCCGCGCCACCCGCTTCATGTCGTTGACCAGAGCGGCCGCGAACTTGGCCGAGAATGCCTTGGTCTCGCGCTGGGTCAGGTCGATCAGGATATCGGCGACGTCGTTGGGCTCCGCCGCGAGATCGACGCCGGAGATCACGTCGGCGCGGTTTTCCGCCTCGGCCAGCCGCGCCGCCTGGGCGTCGGAGGCTTTTTCCGAGAGCGTATAGACGGTGGCGCCTTCCGCCTCGCCCTCGCCCTTGGGCAGCGCGTCGGCATGGATGGAAATGAACAGCGCCGCCTGACGCTGCCGCGCGAACTTCACGCGGCCGGCGAGCGGGATGAAGGTGTCGTCGGTGCGGGTCATGGCGACCCGGTATTTGCCACTCTTTTCCATACGGTCGCGCAGCATGGTGGCGAAGTCGAGCACAATGGATTTTTCGACCACGGCGCCCGCCTTGGTGCCGGTGTCGATGCCGCCATGGCCGGGGTCGATGACGATCAGCGGCCGGGGATCGCCGGCACTGCGGATGGTCGCTGGCGGCGGATCGGCTCGGCGCTGCTCGGCGCGCTGCCGGTTGGCAAGCGCGAGGTCGCGCATGAAAGCGTCGCGATCGGTCGCGACCAGATCGAGCACCATCCGCGCCGGCACACCCTCGGCCGCCGGCAGCACGAAAGCCTTGTCCACGCGGACCGGCCCCTTGGTGTCGATCACGACCCGCGCCCCGCCCTGCATGACGAGGCCGTAGCGGAACGCCTTGACCAGCCCCCGGCCGGTCTCGCCGGCCTTGGCCGGGAGCCGGAAGGCGACCTGCGGCAGGTCGACGACCACCCGGTATGGCGATGCCAGGGTAAAGACGGACAGGTCGACCTTGTCGGTGAGATCGAGGATCAGGCGGGTCTGACGATCGTCGCCGGCCAACCGCACGTCGGTCGCCGCCGGCCGATCGGCTGCCGCCGCGGAAAATGCCAAAAACAAGGAGATCAGGGCGCCAAATAGCGCCCCGGCGGCCGCGATCGGGATTTTGCGCACGCGATGAGCCACGAATCCGCCCCCTGCTGCGCCGTCATATCGCATTAGAGCCCCGGCTGGTTAACGGAACTTGACCGGCCCTCTGGGTTCTGCGGCCGGTGTGGCCCGGCGGCTACGGTCGCCTCCGGGCCTTAAGGCCCCCCGGCTGACGGCCGGGGCGTTGGACCATTGCTATTGGGGGGGCTTGGCCGTATGTAGGGTCTGCTGACGGTTTGACTGTTCCGGTGGTACCGCGTTCGGGCTTTCCGGCTTTTTCCCAGGACCGCGCCCTCCTCGAATGAGGCGGCGGGATTTCCTCGGGTTCGCGGCCGATGCCCCTTGTAAGGACACCCGGATTGACGCTGGTCACGACGCCTTCGGGCTTGCGAGCCCTTTAGTCGCTCAAGACCTCCCCGCGTTGAGAATCGTGAGCGACAACCGCGGTATCGCCCTTTCTGGCGCGGTGCCGGACGCGCTGAAGGTCGCAAATTCATGCTGCAATGCTCATTGCCAGCATTTTTCTCCGCCCAAAACGGTCGACAAGACGGTTTCGTGCCGCTCCGCGCGTCGGTTTCGCCGCGCCTGGCTGCGTTTCCGCTTACATCGGCCGGTCAGCGCAACGCGCTTCCCTTCCACACCCATCGGACCGCCCGCCCCCGCCGCGATCACGCGCGCGCACGCCGGGCCTTCCCAGTGAGACTTTATGATGCCCAACAAGATGCTGGTCGATGCGACCCATCCGGAAGAAACCCGGGTCGTTGTTCTCCGCGGTAACCGGGTCGAAGAATTCGATTACGAGTCCGCCAACCGCAAACAGCTTCGCGGCAATATCTATCTCGCCAAAGTGACGCGCGTTGAGCCGTCGCTGCAAGCCGCTTTCGTCGAATATGGCGGCAACCGCCACGGCTTCCTGGCGTTCTCGGAAATCCACCCTGACTACTATCAGATCCCGACCGCCGATCGGCAGGCGCTGCTCGAAGACGAAGCGCGCGCTCATCGCGACGAGGAAGACGAGCACGAGCGCAAATCGAACCGCCGCCGCGGTCGCCACCGCGACCGGGGCGCGCGCCGTCGCGGCGATTCGACCCGCCGCAGCGAACCGGTTGCCAACAATGCGGCCGCCCCTACCGGCGGCGATGAAGCAGCCTTCGTCGCCGAGGCGACGCAGGACACGGTTCAAGACGCTGGCTCGACCACCCACGAGTTCTCCTCCGAGGTCGCGATCGAGACGAATGACGCAGCGCCGGCATTCGAGCCGCATATCGACACCGCCGCCCCTGCGGACCACGTGGATGAAGGCGCGCCGGTTGCCGAGCACTCGGCGGCTGTGACGGACGAGGTGCTGGCAGGCGATACGATTCCCGAAGCCGGCCCGCACGATGTTCCCGCCGACATGACCTCGGATGCCGGCGAACCGGCTCACGATGTCGAAGCCGGCCACGATGAGGCCGGTCAAGAAGAAGCCGACGACGAGGAAGAAGAGGAAGAGCACGTCGAGATCGTCGGCGGCGCCGATGCGATGGAAGAAGCGGCCGCGCCGCGCGTGCGCCACCGTCGCCGCGAATACAAGATCCAGGAAGTCATCAAACGCCGGCAGGTGATGCTGGTGCAGGTCGTCAAGGAAGAGCGCGGCACCAAGGGTGCTGCACTCACCACTTATCTCTCTCTCGCCGGCCGCTATTCGGTGCTGATGCCGAACACCGCGCGTGGCGGCGGCATCAGCCGCAAGATCACCAGCGCCGAAGACCGTCGCCGCATGAAGGAGATGGTCGAAGACCTGCAGGTGCCGGAGGGCATGGGCATCATCCTGCGCACCGCCGGGCAGAACCGCACCAAGACCGAGATCAAGCGCGACTTCGAATATCTGCTGCGGGTGTGGGAACAGGTCCGCGACCTGACGTTGCAGTCGACCGCTCCCACCCTCGTCTACGAGGAAGGTTCGCTCACCAAGCGCTCGATCCGCGATCTTTACAACAAGGACATCGACGAGGTGATCGTCGCCGGCGAACGCGGCTATCGCGACGCCAAGGATTTCATGCGCATGCTCATGCCGAGCCATGCCAGAAACGTGAAGCTCTACCGCGACAGTCAGCCGATCTTCACCCGCTACGGCATCGAGAGCCAGCTCGACGCGATGTTCTCGCCGACGGTGCAACTCAAATCCGGCGGCTACATCGTCATCAACCAGACCGAAGCGCTGGTGGCGATCGACGTGAACTCGGGCCGCGCCACGCGCGAGCATCACATCGAGGACACCGCCACCAAGACCAATCTCGAAGCCGCGGATGAAGTCGCGCGCCAGCTCCGGCTGCGCGACCTTGCCGGCCTGATCGTCATCGACTTCATCGACATGGACGAAGGCCGCAACAACCGCACCGTCGAGCGCCGGATGAAGGAGGCGCTCAAGCACGACCGCGCCCGCATCCAGGTCGGCCGCATCTCGCATTTCGGCCTGCTGGAGATGTCGCGCCAGCGCATCCGCGCCTCGGTGCTGGAATCGACCATGCAGCCCTGCCCGCATTGCGGCGGCACGGGCCATGTGCGTTCCGACTCCTCCGTCGCGCTGCTCGTGCTGCGCGCCATCGAGGAGTTCCTGCTCAAGGACAGCCGCTATCACCTCACCGTCAAGACGCCGATGGCGACGGCGCTGTACGTGCTCAATCACAAGCGCCGCAACCTCGCCGACCTCGAAACCAAGTTTGGCCTCAGCATCACCATCGAAGGCGACGAGCATGTCGGCGCCCAGCACTACGCCATCTTCAAGGGCGCGCTGGTCGATCGCACGCTGATCCAGCCCGCCGCGCCGCAGATCGAGCCGCCGGCCCTGGAGCCAGAGGACGAGGACGTCGTCGAGGTCGAGGCTGAAGACGAGGAGGAGGCCGTCGAGGCTTCCGAGGCCCGGCCGCAGCAACAGCAGCAGAACCGTGAGCGCGATCGCGAGGACGGCGAAGGCGGCCGTCGCCGCCGCAGACGTCGCCGCCGCCGCGGCGGTCGCGACCGCGACGGCGAGCATGGGTCATTCGGTGCCGACGCGCCGCGGCAGGATGTCGTGGCGGCCGATGCCGGTGATGAAGGCTCGGATGCCGACGACGGCGACGATGACGAGGGCGTCGCCGCCGAAGGACAGGCCGCGCCGGATAGCGATCAGCCGCATGGCGACGACGGCAACGGCAAGCGCCGCCGGCGCGGCAAGCGCGGCGGCCGCCGCAATCGTCACGGCGATGGCGGCTTCGCCGAGGCCGGTGCGTCCGACCGCGACACGGCGGAAGGAGAAGCTTCCGGGGATGTGGTCGCGCTGAACGGCGATGCCGATGCGGAGACCGCGGCACCTGCGCCGGCTCCCGAAGTGCCGGCCGAGGCCACCGTCGAAGTTGTAGCCGATGCGGCCGAGAAGCCCGCCCGGCGTTCGCGCAAGAAGGCGGCGTCCAGCGAGGACGGCGGGACCGCCGAGGCCAAGCCCGCCCGATCGCGCTCGCGCAAGAGGGCGGCCGAGCCCGAGGCGACCGCCGAGCCGGTCGCGGAAGCGCCGGCCTCAGTTGCCGCCGAAACCACGCAGCCTATCGAGGTCGCCGCGACGCCGGAGCCTGAGCAGGAAGTCGCCCCCGAGCCCGCGAAGCCGACCGGTCCGGTCGTCACCTCGACCGCCGAGCCCGACGCGCCGCGCAAGGGCGGCTGGTGGCAGCGTCGCGGCTTCTTCTGAGCCGCGACGGGGAAATCCGGATATCGAAGGCGCCGCGAAAGCGGCGCCTTTTTTCATGTCGTAAGGCGGTGGCTGATGAAGTCGCGCTCGATGGCTATGCCGGCCCATTCGTCGGGAGCATCGTTGTCGAAGATCAGCGTGTAAGGCCCTGAATAGCCTGCGCCTTCTGCTGCTTCGAGACAGCGTCCGTAATCTTCCGCGTCCATCGCTCCGCCGGCAAAGCTCGCCTTGGCGTGGCAGATCGAGGCGCGGCCGAAGATGGCGGCCAGCGCCTCGTATTTGCCCGGCCCTGTCCAGTTCCCGAAATCGCCGTTCAGCCCGATCCGCCCCTCGGCGGCGTCGAGAAGTTGGTGCACCTCCCTCGGCGACGGCAGCAGCGCGAACCAATTCTCCGTCACCAGCCGCACCGGCGAGCCCGCATGGTCGTCCGCAAGCTGCCGCAGGTTCTTCGCCGACAGCGCCAGCGCTTCCGCCGTCGGCTTCTGCTTGCCGGCTATGATGCGCGCATTCTCCGCGCCCAGCCCTGCCGCAACGTCCACCCAGCCGCCGATCCAGCGCCGGTCGCGCTCGGCGGTCGCGGGATCGCTCAGGTCGCCGGCCTCTATCAGCAACGTCTGAAGTATCACCCCGGCGCTCGCACATGCGGCCTTCATCTCGGCAAGATAGGCCGGCTCGCGCGACGGCAGGTGGAACGAGCATAGCTCCAGCCGGCCTACGCTGTGCTGTGCGACCAGCGCGGGCAGATCCAGAAGGTCGATCCGCGCGGGGCCAAAAGTCTCCTCGCGACGGCCAATGGCATCCGTGCCGAGATCGTGCGGGTGTGTCGTCCCCAGCAGCCGGTGCACCGACCAGCTCGAAACGGCAATCCTCTTGTGTGGCTGCATTCTCCCCTCCCCGTGTGATTCAGCCGCTCAACGACCCAGCCAATGCTCGATGCGACGCAGCGCCTCGGTCATTTCGGCCGGAGACCCGGCATAGGAGAACCGCATCGTGCGATGGCCCTGCTGCACGTCGAAATCGCGACCCGGCGTCGCCGCGACAAACGCATCGGCCAGCATGCGTTTCGCAAAATCCATGCTGTCATTGGAATGCCTGGTCACGTCGCAATAGGCGTAGAACGCACCGTCCATCGGTGCGGCGAGCGGCAGACCGAGCTCCGGCAGGCGGCGCATCAGCAGCGCGCGGTTCTCGCGATAGCGGTCCTTGACCCCCTCGAGTTCCTGCGTCGCGCCGAACGCCTCGACCGCTCCGGCCTGCGAGATCGCCGGCGCCGAGATGTAGAGGCTTTGGGCCACCCGCTCGACCTGCCGCACCAGCGCCTCCGGCAGCACCATCCAGCCGACGCGCCAGCCGGTCATGCAGTAGTATTTCGAAAACGAGTTTATGACCGTTACGTCGGGGTCCGCCGAAAGCGCGGAAAAGTCGGGCTTCTCATAGGAAAGCCGGTGGTAGATCTCGTCGGAGATCACCGAGATGCCGGCCTCGCGCGCGAATGCGAGGATCGCCCGCACCTCTTCTTCCGGAATCACCGCACCGGTGGGGTTGGCCGGGCTGGCGAACAGCACGCCCCTGAGCGGTGCGTCTCGGTGCGCAGCGGCCAGCCCGGCCGCCGTCAGGTGTCCTTCCGCGCCGTCCTCGATCTCGACCACGTCGATGCCGAGCGCGCGCATGATGTTGCGGTAGGCGGGATAGCCGGGCGAAGCGATCGCCACGCGGTCGCCGGCGTCGAAGAGTGCGAGGAACGCAAGGTTGAAACCGGCCGAAGACCCGGTGGTCACCGCGATGCGCGAGGTCGGCACGTCGAGCCCGTAGTGTTCGCCGTAGTGGCGTGCGATTGCCGCGCGCAGCGGCGCGATGCCGAGCGTGTCGGTGTAGCCCGCAACGCCATTGGCCAGCAGGCGGCCCGCCGCCTCGCGCACGGCTCGCGGCGCGGCGTCGGACGGCTGCCCCACGGCGAGCGAGATCACGTCGCGGCCCGCGGCGCGCAGCCGGTTCGCCTCGGCAAGCACGTCCATCGCATGGAATGGCTCGGCGTCGCCGCGGCGGGACAGGTGGACAGGCATGCAAGGCTCCGGAAAAGGCGGGCCGCACAATTGCCCGATTGGTTTCAGATCACAAGTTGCGGAGGCGCCGGCGGCGCGCTTTGCACGCAATCGGGCCTCGTCTACGGAAACGTCATGGCAATCGCAGTGCAGCAGAATCGCAGCCGGGCCGCCGCGCGCCTCGCGTCGCGCTGCCTTGCCGCGCTGGTCGCGCTGCCGCTCGCCTTCGCGCCCATGCCCGCCTACGCGCAGACCGCCGTTCCCATCGTGCGCGACGCCGAAATCGAGGCGCTGATGCGCGACTATGCGCGGCCGATCCTCAAGGCGGCGGGGCTGGAAAGCGCGAATGTCGAGGTCGTGCTGGTCGCGGACAAAAGCTTCAACGCCTTCGTCACCGGCCGCCGCATCTTCTTCCACACCGGCGCGCTGATGCAGGCGGAAACGCCCAACGAAGTCATCGGCGTGCTGGCGCACGAGACGGGACACCTCGCCGGGGGCCATCAGGAGCGCCTGCACGAGCAGCTGCGCCGCGCCAACGCGATCGCCGTTGCGGGAATGCTGCTCGGTATCGGGGTCGCCGCGGCCGGTGGGGCCACCGGCAACAACGCACTGGGCGCCGCCGGCGGCGGCATAGCCATGGGCGCGCCGGAAGTCGCCATCCGCGGCCTGCTCGGCTACCAGCGGAGCGAAGAGACGACCGCCGACCGTTCGGCCATCGACTATCTGCTCAAGACCGGACAGTCGCCGCGCGGCATGCTCAAGACCTTCGAGCGCTTCGCCAGCGCCATGTCGCTGGCCGGCGTGCAGGTCGACCCCTACACGATCAGCCACCCGATGCCGCGCGAGCGTATCGGCGCTCTCGAGACCATCGCGAAACAGAGCCCCTACTGGGACCGCAAGGATCCGGCTGAGCTTCAGCTCCGTCACGACATGATGCGGGTCAAGCTTGCGGCCTACACGCAGGGCCAGGGCGCCGTGCAGCGCATGTTTCGCGGCGAGGCGGCGCGGGGGCCGGCCGCGCGCTATGGCGACGCCATCGTCACCTACCTTTACGGCCAGCCGAAAGCGGCGCTCGACAAGGTCGACGCGCTGCTGAAGTCGCAGCCGAAGAACCCCTACCTGCACGAACTGCGGGGCGATATTCTCATCAAGTCGCGGCGCGGCGCGGATGCCGCCGCTGCCTACGCCCGCGCGGTGTCGCTCGATCCGGCCAGGACCGGGCTGCTGCGCGTCGGCTACGGCCAGGCGCTGCTCGCCAGCGGCAAGCCGGACGATGTGAAGAAGGCGGTGACCGAACTTTCGGCCGGGTTGCACCGCGACAAGGAGTTCGTCACCGGCTACCGTTATCTTGCGCAGGCCTACGGGATGACCGGCGACGTGGGCATGGCGGAGCTGACGACCGCCGAGGGACACTACTATTCGGGGCAGCTGCGCGAAGCGAAGATATTTGCGGCGCGCGCCCAGACCAAGCTCCGGAAGGGCTCGCCGCCTTGGGTGCGGGCCCAGGACATCATCAACATGCGGTCGAAGAACCGCTAGGACGCATTCGCAGAGGACGCAGGCACCATGAGAAACGCGATCGTGCTCGGATCATTCGGCGTGGCAGCCTCCTTCGCCATGCTGGCCTTCGGTTACCTTGCCGGCGGCGTCGGCAATCCCGCTGTGGCGTCGCCGCAGATGGCCGGCGCGGCCGCCGGCCTTGATCGCGCGGCCATCCAGGCCATCGTGCGCGATTACCTGATCGAGAATCCGGAAGTACTTGTCGAGGCGCAGCAGGTGCTCGCTGCGCGCGAGGAGGAGGCCAAGAAGGTCGCCCAGCTGGAGACGATCCGTGCATCGTCGGGCAACATCTTCGACGCCGCATGGGACGGCGTGGTTGGCAATCCCGACGGCAAGATCACGATTGTCGAGTTCTTCGACTACAATTGCGGCTACTGCAAGCGCGCCATCCTCGACATGGAAAAGCTCGTCGCCGACAATTCCGACGTGCGCTTCGTGATGAAGGAGTTCCCGATTCTCGGGCCGGATTCGCAGCGCGCCTCAGTGGTTTCCATGGCTTTCCACATGCTGAAGCCGGAAAGCTACGCCGAATTCCACCGCAAGCTGCTCGGCTCGTCGGGCCGCGCCACCGAAGCCGCAGCCATCAAGGTTGCTCTGTCTCTCGGCATCGAGGAGGCCGCGCTGCGCGAGGCCATGAAGGATCCTGCCATCAAGGACGCGATCGGCAACACCTACGAGCTCGCCAACGACCTCGCCATCACCGGCACGCCGTCCTACGTCATCGGCGAGGAGGTGGTGTTCGGCGCGATAGGTCACCAGATTCTGCAGCAGAAGATCGCCGACGCGCGCGAGGCCAGCGGCACGTAACCGCCGGGAGGTCCGATTCCTCCGCATTTCGGTGGACGGCGCAAACTCGCCCTTGCGCTCTTTTCCGGCGGGCCTATGCCAACTATAGAGGTGCGGCCGGCGCCGGGCCCTTCTGGATTTGGCCCCGCTCTGGATTTGGCCCCGTTCTGGATTTGGCATGGCAAACACGATCTTCGTCCTCAACGGCCCCAACCTGAACATGCTCGGCAAGCGCGAGCCGGGCATCTATGGCGGCAAGACTCTGGACCAGATCGGCGACGACTGCCGCAAGACCGGCGAGGCGCTCGGCCTGTCGGTCGATTTCCGCCAGTCCAATCACGAGGGCATGCTGGTCGACTGGATCCAGGAGGCCGGCGCCTCGGCCAAGGGCATCATCATCAATCCCGGCGCCTATGGCCATACGTCAATCGCCCTGCACGACGCCATACGCGCGGTGCAACCCTTGCCGGTCGCGGAGGTTCATCTGTCGAACATCCACGCCCGCGAAGAGTTTCGCCACAAGACGTGGACCGCGCCGGTAGTGACGGGCGTGATCTGCGGCTTCGGTCCGCAGGGCTACATCATGGCGCTGCACGCGCTTGCCGCCCGTGTCTGAGAACCGGGCGAAGGAAGGGACGAAACGACCGATGTCGACCAGGAAATCGGAAATTGACCGCGAACTGATCCGCGAACTCGCCGGCATCCTCAACGAAACCAATCTCACCGAGATCGAGGTCGAGCTCAACGATCTCAAGGTGCGCGTGTCGCGCCAGGCTCCCGCCGCCGTGCATGCCTATGCTGCGCCCGCCGCGACGGCGGCACCTGTCGCGGCTGCCGCCGTCGCCGCTCCGGCAACCAGCGCGCCAGCTGCTTCGCCGCGCGATTCCAAGAACGCGGTCACCTCTCCCATGGTCGGCACCGCCTATGGCGCGCCCGCGCCCGGCGCCAAGGCCTTCATCGAGGTCGGCCAGGCCGTGAAGGAAGGCCAGACCCTGCTCATCATCGAGGCGATGAAGACCATGAACCAGATCCCGTCGCCGCGCTCCGGCACCGTGACGGCGATCCTGTTCGAGGATGGAAGGCCAGTCGAATTCGGCGAGCCGCTCGTCGTGATCGAGTAAGGCGGAGGCCGCCGCCGTGTTTCAGAAGATCCTCATTGCAAACCGCGGCGAGATCGCGCTGCGCGTGCTGCGCGCCGCCAAGGAACTGGGCATCGCGACCGTCGCGGTGCACTCCACCGCCGACGCCGACGCCATGCATGTAAGACTGGCCGACGAGAGCGTCTGCATCGGCCCGCCGCCGTCGCGCGAAAGCTATCTGAACATCCATCAGATCGTCGCGGCCTGCGAGATCACCGGCGCCGACGCCATCCATCCCGGCTATGGCTTCCTGTCGGAGAACGCGAAGTTCGCCGAAATACTCGAAGCCCACAACATCACCTTCATCGGTCCGAAGGCGGAGCATATCCGCATCATGGGCGACAAGATCGAGGCCAAGCGCACCGCAAAGCGCCTGGGCATTCCGGTCGTGCCCGGCTCCGACGGGGCCATTTCGGACGAGAAGGAAGCCAAGCGCATCGCAGCGTCGATCGGCTATCCGGTCATCATCAAGGCGTCGGCCGGCGGCGGCGGACGCGGCATGAAGGTGGCGCGCAGCGAGGCCGATCTCGAAATCGCGCTCGCCACCGCGAAGGCCGAGGCCGGCGCTGCGTTCGGCGACGACGCCGTCTACATCGAAAAATACCTCGAGAAGCCCCGCCACATCGAAGTGCAGATCATGGGCGACGGCGCCGGCAAGGCGATCCATCTCGGCGAGCGCGACTGTTCGCTGCAGCGCCGCCACCAGAAGGTGTGGGAGGAGGCCAACTCCCCTGCCCTCAATTCCGCCGACCGCGACCGCATCGGCATGGTCTGCGCCAACGCGATCGCCGATCTTGGCTATTCCGGCGCCGGGACCATCGAGTTCCTTTACGAGAACGGCGAGTTCTATTTCATCGAGATGAACACCCGCCTGCAGGTGGAACATCCGGTGACCGAGGCGATCACCGGCCTCGACCTCGTGCACGAGCAGATCCGCGTCGCGTCCGGCGGCGGGCTGTCGCTGACGCAGGACGAGGTGCGCTTCAACGGCCACGCCATCGAATGCCGCATCAACGCGGAGGATCCCAAGACCTTCACGCCCTCGCCCGGCACCGTGACCACGTTCCACACGCCCGGCGGCCTCGGCATCCGCGTCGATTCGGCGGTCTATTCCGGCTACCGCATCCCACCCTACTACGACTCGCTGATCGGCAAGCTCATCGTGCACGGCAGAAATCGCGTCGAATGCATGATGCGGTTGAAACGAGCGCTCGACGAATTCGTTGTAGACGGGATCAAGACCACGCTACCCTTGTTCCAGGAGCTGGTGACCAACCCGGACATCGCCAATGGCGACTACGACATCCACTGGCTTGAAAAGCACCTCGCGGCGGGCTGAGGCCGGCCCGTTTTCGGAGGCGCGGCGATGACGCGCCCCTTCGCCCCCGGCTACCGCATTCCGCCGGACCTTTTGATCCGCGCCTATGCGTCGGGCGTGTTCCCGATGGCCGAGGCCGCCGACGATCCGGAGGTCTTCTGGGTCCGGCCGGAGACGCGCGGCATCATCCCGCTCGACCGGTTCCACATGCCCAAGAGCCTTGCCAAGGTCATCAGGCAGGATCGCTTCGAGATCAGGCGTGACAGCGACTTCCACGGCGTCATCGACGGCTGCGCCGAGCCGGCGCGCGGCCGCCGCAAGACATGGATCAATGGCCCGATCCGGGAGGCTTACGGCGAACTGTTCCGCCGCGGGTACTGCCACACGGTGGAAGCCTGGCGCGACGGCAACCTGGTTGGCGGCCTCTACGGCGTCACGCTCGGGCGCGCATTCTTCGGCGAGAGCATGTTCGCACGCGAAACCGACGCGTCGAAGGTCTGCCTTGCGCACCTTGTGGTTCACTTGAGAGACTGCGGGTTCGAGCTGCTCGACACGCAGTTCACCACCGAGCACCTGAAGCGCTTCGGCGCCATCGACGTTCCCCGCGGCCGCTACGAACGCATGCTGGCCGAAGCGCTCGCCGGGGAAGCCAAGTTCTGAGCCTTGCCGACGCCGGTTCTCCGCACTATCATTAAATGATACAGGAGGACGCCATGCCTTCAAGCTATACACTTGGCAGCCACTTCGAAGAGCTCGTCCGCGGACTGGTCGACAGCGGTCGCTATTCGAGCGCCAGCGAGGTGCTGCGCGACGGCCTGCGCCTGCTGGAAGAGAAGGAGAAGGAACGCGCGGCAAAGCTGGCGTGGCTGCGCAATGCCGTTCAAGAAGGCATCGACAGCGGTCCAGGCATCCCGGCCGAAGAAGTATTCGATGAGTTGCTGAAGCGATATAGCTGACCCGCATGAGGATCATCTTCGCTCCCAGTGCCCGCGGCGATTTGCGGGAAATCGGCGACTATATCGCCGCCGACAACCGGCCTGCCGCCAAGCGGATGGTCGCCGCTCTCCAGGAACGCGCCCGCCGCCTTGTCGATGCGCCTCGCCTCGGCAAGCTGCGCCCCGACCTGCAGCCGGGGTTGCGGTCGATCCCGTTTCGGAATTACGTGATCTTGTATCGCGTTGAGGATGCGGCGATCCGCATCGAGCGCATAATCCACGGCGCCCGCGACATTGACGCCGTGTTCGAAGACGACGCCTAGACCAGCCTGCTCTGCTCCACCGCCGCGCCAATGAAGCTTGCAAACAGCGGGTGCGGCTCGAAGGGGCGGCTCTTCAGCTCCGGATGATACTGCACGCCGATGAACCACGGATGGTCGGCATACTCCACCGTCTCGGGCAGCACCCCGTCGGGCGACATGCCGGCGAACACCAGCCCGCATCCCTCCAGTCGCTGCTTGTAGTCGATGTTGACTTCGTAGCGGTGGCGGTGGCGCTCGGATATCTGCGTGTCGCCGTAGATTTCAGCGATCTTCGACCCCGGCGCCAGCCGTGCATCATAGGCGCCGAGCCGCATGGTACCGCCGAGGTCGCCGGTGGCGCGGCGCTTCTCCAGCATGTTGCCCTTCAGCCATTCGGTCATCAGGCCGACCACCGGCTCCGCCGTCGGGCCGAACTCGGTGGACGACGCCTTCTCGACGCCGGCCAGCGACCGGGCCGCCTCGATGCAGGCCATCTGCATGCCGAAGCAGATGCCGAAGTAAGGCACCTTTCGCTCGCGCGCGAATTTCGCAGCGAGTATCTTGCCCTCGGAGCCGCGCTCGCCAAAGCCGCCCGGCACGAGGATGCCGTGCACCTTCTCGAGGAACGGTGCAGGATCCTCCTTCTCGAAAATCTCGCTCTCGATCCAGTCGAGCTTGACCTTCACGCGGTTGGCCATGCCGCCATGCGACAGCGCCTCGATCAGCGACTTGTAGGCGTCCTTCAGCCCCGTGTACTTGCCGACGACGGCGATGGTGACCTCGCCCTCGGGATTGTGGATGCGCTCGGAAACCTGCTGCCAGCGCTCCATGCGCGGCTTGGGCGCCGGGTCGATGCCGAACGCCGCCAGAACCTCCGAATCCAGCCCTTCCTTGTGATAGGCGATCGGCACGTCGTAGATGTGCGCCACGTCTAGCGCCTGAATGACGGCGCTCTCGCGCACGTTGCAGAACAGCGAAAGCTTGCGCCGCTCCTCCTTGGGGATCTGCCGGTCGGCGCGCACCAGCAGGATGTCCGGCGCGATGCCGATCGAGCGCAACTCCTTCACCGAATGCTGGGTCGGCTTGGTCTTCAGCTCTCCGGCGGCCGGTATCCACGGCATCAGCGTCAGGTGGATGTAGACCGCACCGCCGCGCGGCAGCTGGTTGCCGACCTGCCGGATGGTTTCCAGGAACGGCATCGCCTCGATGTCGCCGACCGTGCCGCCGATCTCGCACAGCACGAAATCGAACTCCTCGTTGCCGTCGAGGATGAATTTCTTGATCTCGTCGGTGACGTGCGGGATCACCTGCACGGTGGCGCCGAGATAGTCGCCGCGCCGCTCGCGCTCGATGATGTTCTTGTAGATGCGGCCGGTCGTGATGTTGTCCGACTGGTTGGCCGAACGCCCGGTGAACCGCTCGTAGTGCCCGAGGTCGAGGTCGGTCTCCGCGCCGTCGTCGGTGACGAACACCTCGCCGTGCTGATACGGGCTCATCGTGCCCGGATCGACGTTGAGATAGGGGTCGAGCTTGCGGATGCGGACTCGATACCCGCGGGCCTGCAGCAACGCGCCGAGGGCCGCTGCTGCTATGCCTTTGCCGAGTGAGGAGACCACGCCGCCGGTTATGAAAACATATCGCGCCATGGGAACCGAGCCATAACGCCGGCTTCCCGATTCCGCCAGCGCAAAAAGCGGTGACGGTGAGTTATCCCGGACCGGTCTTCAAAGGCCTGGCCACGCACCCCAAATCATTAGACTGCGCTGATATTCGGGTCGCGGTGCGCTGGCCCAATCCCCGCCCCTTGCATCCGTTCATACGATCGCTAGAAGCGGCGCCTCACGGGAGCGCCATCATGGCGATCGCATCATCTGGCGCGACCGGCGCCGCCGCCACAGGCTGGTTCGCAGAAGCCCGCGCGACGTCCGCGCTCGCCTGGCCGATGATCCTGACCAATCTCGGCCAGACCGCGATGACCACGACCGACGTGGCGTTGATGGGCCGGCTGGGGCCCGAGGTGCTGGCTGCAGGCACGCTCGGCACGTCCATCTACTTCACGCCGATGATCTTCGGCATGGGCCTCATCATAGCGACCTCGCCGATGGTGGCCACCGCGCTTGGCCGCAACCGCCACTCAGTGCGCGACGTGCGCCGCACCGTGCGGCAGGGCCTGTGGCTGGCGCTGATAGCGGTCATCCCGCTGTGGCTGTTCCTGTGGTACGGCGTCGAGCATGCGCTGCTGGCCCTTGGGCAAAAGCCGGAACTGGCGAAGCTGGCGACCAGCTACGTCCACGCGATGCAGTGGTCGGCCCTGCCGTTCTACTGGTACATCGTGCTGCGATCCTTCGTGTCAGCGCTGGAGCGCCCGGGCTGGGCGCTCGCGATCGTCGGCATCACGGTCGTGTTCAACGCCTTCGCCGACTGGGTTCTGATGTTCGGCAAGCTCGGGTTCCCGGCGATGGGCATCGTCGGAGCCGGCATCGCGACCACGCTCGCATCGACCATGATGTTCGCAGGGCTGGCACTGGTGCTGGTCACCGAGCGCCGCTTCAGGCGCTACCGCATCTTCGGCCGCTTCGGGCGGGCCAACTGGCCAAGGCTGTTCTCGCTCGCACGCCTCGGTCTTCCGATCGGCGCAATCCTCGTCTTCGAGGTGTCGCTGTTCAACGCCGCGGCCTTCCTGATGGGGCTGATCGATGCCGTATCGCTTGCCGCGCACGCCATCGCGCTGCAGATCGCCTCGGTCAGCTTCATGGTGCCGATGGGGCTCGGCCAGGCCGCGACCGTGCGCGTCGGCCGGGCATATGGCGCGGGCGACGCGGAAGGCGTGGCGCGCGCCGGCTGGACCGCGTTTGTCATGGGCGTCGGTTTCATGGGGCTGATGGCGCTGGTCATGGTCACGTTCCCGCGTGCGCTCATCGCCGGCTTCGTCGACCTCGACGATCCGGCAAACCGCCTGGTGGTGCAGACCGCCGTCACCTTCCTCGCCTTCGCCGGCCTGTTCCAGGTGGTCGACGGTGCGCAGGCTGTAGCCAGCGGCATGCTGCGCGGTCTGCACGACACGGCCATGCCGATGCTGTTCGCGGCCATCGGCTACTGGGGTGTCGGCATGCCGCTCTCGGCGCTTCTGGCCTTCCATTTCCGCCTCGGCGGCAAGGGCATCTGGATCGGCCTGTGCGCCGGCCTGCTCGTGGTGGCGGTGCTGTTGACGACGCGCTGGACCCGGCGCGGCCGGCTGGTCACGACAGTCGCGTCTGCGTCAGGCCCGCATTAGCGCACGTTCCGCTTCGCCTCGTCCACGAGCATGTTGGCGACGCGCATGCGCTGCTCGGCACGGTCGCGCAATTCCGGGCTGACCCGGTCGGGATGGTTCGCGAAGGCGAACTTGCGCCGTGCCGCATCCAGCGCCGCCACCTCGCGCAGCGTCGCGATGCCGAGTTCCCGGCCGATGTCGGCGGGGTCGAGGCTCGGCAGCGGCACACGCGGGACGCGCCCCGCGGCAGGTTCCGGCGCGCGGTCGGCGGCCACCTCGCCATAGAGATCGGTCGCGGTGCGATCGCCGATCGTGACGCCTCGCGCCTGCAATTCGTCCATGGCGGCAAGGAAATCGACGCCGCCGACGCGCGCGGCGGCCGATCGCGCGGTCTCCTCCGCGGCGATCAGCTCGTCCAGCATCGATCCGAAGTCACGGCTCATCGCGGCCATGGTCAACTCCGTTCCGACCCCCAGCGCCCGGCGCGAATCTGCCGCCTACAGCTTAACGTTTGCCTGCTCCCGTCATCGGAGTTTTAGCGAAGGTGCTGATTCGACACAAAAGATCGGCTGGCCAGGCAAAAAGGCGGGCAACGTCCCGCCGTCCGCCCGAGAAGGGACGGCGGGATTGCCTCAGGTCCGCGCCGAAGCAACGCCGCGCAAACTGCGAAGTTTCACGAAATTATGAAAATGCCGGTCGGGCCGCCGCATGGCAGCCATGCGTATGCTGCACTGCACAATCGCCGGCGAATCTCTATGTTGCGCCGCGGGAAGATCGACCGACGGAGCCGATCCATGGGATTTTTCACCGAACTTTTCTCCCGACCGCGTCCGCGCGAGGAAGCCCGCTACCGCGCCGCGCTCGCCGTACTTCACGCGATGAGCAACGCCGACCGCGCCGACGTCAACATACGCCCGGCCGATTTTCCGCGCATCGCGCGCGAGATGGCGGTTCGCTGACGCGCCAAAGCGCCGCATTCGCTGCTATTCTCCGCCGGTTTCCGGCGGAGAATCAGATGCGCAGCCTCCTTCCCGCAGCAGCACTGTCGGTGCTTGGCGCCGTACCCGCGCTGGCCGCCGACCCCGCCTATCTGGACGATCGCTCCTCGCCCGAGGTTCTGGTGCGCTCGCTCTACAACGCGATTGCTCGCAAAGAGTACGCCCGCGCATGGTCCTATTTTTCCGACAAGCCGGCGGAGAATCTGGCCGCGTTTGCCGAGAGTTATGCCGACACCGAGAAGGTGGTGGTTCGCACCGGCCCGCGCAGCGAACAGGAGACTGACGGCAACAAGCTTTTTCTCCTGCCGGTCGCCATCGAGGCCAGCAATTCGGACGGCGACGCGCAGGTCTATGGCGGCTGCTACGGTCTGGAACTCACCAATCCGCAGTTGCAGCCGGAGGATTACGTCGCGCTGCGCATCGTGCGGGGCCGGCTGGAGCCGAGCGGCGGGTCGATCGACGAAGCGCTGCCCGACAGCTGCGGCGATGCGCCCGCCATTGCGCCAACCGCGGCCCGGCAGGCGCGTGCCGAGGCGGTGTTCCGCGGTGCCTTCGCCGAGGCCTGCCTGACCTTGCGCAACGGCGACGAGATCGCGTCGGAAAGCTGGGAGCTTCCGTTCAGCTACGCCTCCGACCGCGACGGCGATCCCAAACGCTTCGCCTGGCTCTACCGATTTCCCTGCAATCGCGGCGCCTACAATGAGAGCCACGTCTTCGTTATCGCCAACGACTATGACGAATTGTCCGTCGTCGGTTTCCCGGCACCCGAACTCGATATCCGCTACGCCGACGAGGACCAGAAGAAGGTCGACGTCATCTATGTGAAAGGCGCGATCTCGCAGACCGAACTCGTCAATTCGACCTTCGACCTGCCGACGCTGACGCTCCGATCATACGCGCTATGGCGCGGGCTGGGCGACGCCGCGGCGGAGGGCACATGGGAATTCCGCGAAGGGCGTTTCTCCCTTTCTCGCTATGATGTCGATGCATCCTTCGACGAGGAGCAGAACCCCGAGACGGTGCTCGACTATCACGGCGGGCCGTAGCCGGATCTAACGCGACGCCATCCAGTTGATGACTTCCCGCCAGTCGGTCATGCGGATCGGTGTGCCGTGGCTGCCGCTCTCGAACACGACCATGCGGATCGGGTAGTCCTTCGTCCGCGAGCGCACCAGCCCGTAGAACGCGCGCACGCGCTCGGCCGGGAACACCTTGTCGCGGCTGCCCTGCCCCATGAAGACCGGCACCTTGCGCTTGAACGCCGCGCTGGACAGGAACTTTTCGTCCCACAGGGAGCCGAGCAGCAGCAGCCCGCCGAGCCGCGGTGCGACAGTCTTGTCGTTGGCCAGCCGCCAGCAGATCGTGCCGCCCATCGAACCGCAGGCGAGGTAGATCTCAGCCTTTGGCGAGCGTGCGGCATAGATGGCGACCAGCGCGGCGATGCGCGCCGCGCCCGCATCGTCAAAGCTCGCCACGTCGGGCGACAGATAAAGGCCGCCGGCGGCGACCGTCATGTTCTTGATGCGATTGAAGTTTCCGCCGAAGGTGAAGTCGTTGACGCCCTGCCGGCGGTCGCCGCCCTGCCCGTGCATGTAGACGACGATGACCGATGCACCCTCGGTCTTGCCGACTGCAACGTGGCGCACCTGCCCGGCGTCGGTGTTGGCGACCAGTTCCTGCTGGACCTTGCGCACGCCGAGCGAGACGTATTTGGCCTGCACGCGACGCTCCGGCTCTTCGTCGCGGGCGTTGATGTCGCGCATCTCGTCGTAGTCGACGACGCGAAAAGAGCCGCCCTCGGCCGTCTCGATGATGCCGGGATAGGCGAAAAGCTCGTCCTTGTAGGGCGCGAACTGCTCCGCGTGCGCAGGCAGGCAGGCGATCATCGACGCCAGCACCATAGCAACGCCGAACTTCAAAGCGCGATCTCTCCGCCGGCCGCCGCCAGCGCCTCAGGCGTGTCGACGTCGATCCTTGCCGCCTCGCCGATCTCCACGTCGATGATCTCCAGCCCTCCGGTCTCGATCAGGTGTCGCGCGCCGGTGTCGCCTTCCAGCTCGTCCACCCGCGCGGCGAGCGCCGCCGGCAGGATCACGGGATTGCCGCGACGGCCGCCCGCGGTGGCGCGCACCACCGCCTTGCCGCCGTGGGCGCGGAATGCGGCGATCATGCGGTCGTAGTCGGCGGTCTCGACGCCGGGCATGTCGGCCAGCGCAACCAGCACGCCGTCGGGCAGGCGGCCGAGCGCTGCCACGCCGGACTTGAGCGAGCCGGCGAGCCCGCTGGCGAAATCCGGATTGTCGACCCGGCCGACATCGGCATCGCCGATCGCGTCGCGCACGGCGGCCGCGTTGTGGCCGAGCACGGCGACCACCGGACGCGCCTCGCTGGCGGCCAGCCGCTCCGCCGAACGGCGCGCCAGCGGCACACCGTCGAAGCGGGCAAGCAGCTTGTTCGGCCCGCCCATGCGGCTCGAGCGGCCCGCCGCAAGCAGGATGCCGGCGACCGCCAGCTTGCGCGTCAGGCGCGGCTCGCGCGGTTGCGGGCGCGTCGGTATCTCCATCAGCAGCCCGCCGACGCCAAGCCGCCCCATCGCCGCCGAATCGACCTCGATACCCGCCGCGATGCGATCGAGCACCCAGTCGAAGCCGTTGAGTTTCGGACTGCGGGCGCAGCCCGGCGCGCCGAGCACCGGACGCCCGGCAAGCTCGCCCAGCACCAGCAGGTTGCCGGGATCGACCGGCATGCCGGTGCGCTCGACCCGGCCGCCTGCCGACCGGATCGCGGCGGGAATCACATCTCCATCGTCGGCCACCGCAGAAGCGCCAAAGGCGATCAGCAGGTCGGCGGACCCGGCCAGGCGTTTCAGATGCTCGGCCAGCGTGGCCTCGTCATGGCTGATGCGCGTTTCGGCAACGACCTCGCCGCCGGAACGGCGAAGGCGCCGTTCGGTCAGTTCCGCCGTCTTGTCCAGCACCGACGCTTTTGTCCCGGGCAGCATTGTCTGTACCAGCGCCACGCGCAGGGGCCGGAAAACGTGCAGTGTCAGCACCGGCTTACCCTTGAGGGCCGCCGCCGCCTTCGCCATCGCGGCCTCGCCCACCGCGAAAGGAATGATCTTGACCGTCGCCACCATCTGACCGGCCTCGACGCTGGCGAAGTCGGGCAATGTGGCGAGCGTGATCGTCGGGTCGACCGCGTTGAAGGCGTCGACGGCGGCGGTATCGACGCGGAACACCCCCGCCTCCGCCGCGTGCAGGTTCACGCGTCCGGTGGATGCCGCCTTGGCTTCCACGCGCGGCGCGGCCAGCAGGGCGGCAAGCCGCGTGGCTGCCTCGTCCTCGCCGACATCGCCCGGTTCGAGCACGGCAGCCACGACGTGGCTGATGCCGGCCTCCGCGAGCTGGCGCAGGTCGTCGCGGGTCAGTTTCCGGGCCTTCGGCAGCCGCAGCGGTCCGGCCTGCACCGCATGCGCGAGCACCGCGCCTTCCGCCTCTTCAGTCTCGACGCGGCCGAACCTCATGCCGCCGCCTTGTCCCTGAAACGGCCGAGGTTGCGGCGGCGAAGCGCCGCGATCGCTTCGGCGAGGACCGCAACTGCGATCTCGGCCGGGCTCGCCGCGCCGATGTCGAGGCCGATCGGGGCGCGGATCGCGGCGACTTGTTCGTCGGTGAGTCCCGCCGCCTTCAGGCGCTCGACGCGCTTCGCATGCGTCTTCCTGCTGCCTAGTGCGCCGACGTAGAAACAGCCCGTGCGCAGCGCCTGTTCCAGCGGATAGTCGTCTATCTTCGGGTCGTGGGTCACGGCGGCGAGCCCGGTATAGGCGTCGAGCGGCCGGCGCGCGAGCACTTCCTGCGGCCACTCGGCCTTCAGGTCGACGCCCGCGAACCGTTCCGGTGTGGCGAAGGCAGTACGCGGGTCGATGATCTCGACGTCGAAGCCGGCGATCTTCGCCATCGGCGCCAGCGCCTGGCTGATATGCACCGCGCCGATCACGACGAGCCGCGGCGCCGGCACATGCACGTTGAGGAAGAAGTTCTGTCCATCGACCTCGACAGCCCCGGATTTTCCGGAACGGAACGCAGCCGACAGCGCCTCGCCAAGCGGCCCGGCTATCTCATCGCTCTCGCGCACCAGCCGTTCGCGGCCGGCCCCCTCGGTCGCGATATCTGTGACGAGGATCGCGGCGCGGCGCGCGGCGCGCTCGGCGTTCAGGGCTCGCAGCAGCTTCGGGTCCATCAGCCGACCCGCTCGACCAGCACCCTTATGCGACCGCCGCAGGACAGCCCGACGCGCCATGCCGTCTCGTCCGCGACGCCAAACTCCAGCATGCGCGGCTTGCCGTCGGCGATCACATCGCCGGCTTCCGAGATCACGGCGCCTTCGACGCAGCCGCCCGAAACCGAGCCGTCGAAATTGCCCTGTTCGTCGATGACAAGCTGACTGCCAACCGGACGCGGGGCCGAGCCCCAGGTTTCCACGACCGTCGCGATGGCGACCTTGCGCCCACCCGCCAGCCAATCCTCGGCGGTGTCGAGGGGATCGCGCAATGCTGCGACTTCGGTGGCTACATCCGTCATGGCTTCACTCCCTGCGCGCGATTATGCGCCCGCCGGCAGTGCCTTGCCAAGTGTCGCGGGCAGTGCCGGGCCGCGCCCGGTGCGGCGCGGCCTTTCATTCAGCGAATCAACGAGATCGGAGATCGCGTTCAAATTGTGCACCGGCCTGAATTCGTCGACATGCGGCAGCATTGCGCGCACGCCGCGGGCGCGCGCCTCGAAGCCGTCAAAGCGCAGCAGCGGGTTCAGCCACACCAGCCGCCGGCACGACTTGTGCAGCCGCTCCATCTCGACCGACAGCCCGGCGGCATCGTCGCGCTCGAGTCCGTCGGTAATCAGCAGAACCACCGCCCCCTGCCCCAGCACGCGGCGTGACCACAGCCGGTTGAACGCGCCGATCGCCTCGCCGATGCGGGTGCCGCCCGACCAGTCGGCAACCGCCGCCGCGCATTCGGCCAGCGCCTCGTCGGGATCGCGGCTGCGCAACTGGCGCGTCAGGTTGGTCAGCCGCGTGCCGAACACGAAGGAGTGGACCCGCCGCCTTTTCTCCGCCAGAGCATGCATGAAGTGCAGGAAGACGCGGCTGTACTGGCTCATCGAGCCCGAAATGTCGGCGATGACCACCAGCGGCGGCTGGATCTCGCGCACCGAGCGGAAGCGCGGCAGGATCAGTTCGCCGCCGGTGCGCATTGCCGTGCGCATCATTGCGCGCGGGTCGATGCGCTGGCCGGAGGGATCGGCGCGGAAGCGCCGCGTCGCGACGTGATCGAACGGCAGCTTCATGGCGGTGATCGCCTGGCGCGCCTGGCCAAGCTCAGCCGCGCTCATCTGCGCAAAATCCTTGCCGCGCAGCACCTCATCGCCGGAAAAGGTCATCGTCGCGTCGATCTCGATCTCAGGCACCTCCTGCGGCCGCTGTTTCTCGCGGTGGCCGGCGAACATGGCGTCAGAAACACGCGATTCCGCCGCGCGGTTCTTCCTCCGCTCCATCTCGGCCGGCGCGACGGGCGAGAACATGGCGATCATTTTCTCGATCAGCTCGCGCGACTTCCAGAACAGCCGGAAGGCCTCGTCGAAAACCGGGCGGTCCTCGTGCCGCTTCACCAGCACCGCGTGCAAGGTCCAGTAGAAATCGTCGCGACCGCCGATCCCCGCCGTCATCACCGCCTCGATGGCGTCGACCACCGAGGCCGGCCCGACGCGCATACCAGCCTTGCGCAGCGCACGGGCGAAATAGACGATGTTGTCGGCGATGCGGCCGTTGGGGTCAGGGGCGCGCGGTTCGGCCATCTCAGCCCGCCGCGGCCAGCTCGGCCTTGACCTCGTCGAGCAGTTTGCGACCCTCGCCCGTGCCGATGCGGGCGATGTCGTCCTGGTATTTCAAGAGCACGCCGATGGTGTCGGAAACGGTCTCGGGGTCGAGCGCCACCTTGTCCAGCTCCGTCAGCGCGCCGGCCCAGTCGATCGTCTCGGCCACGCCTGGCGCCTTGAACAGGTCGATCTGGCGCAGCCGCTGGACAAAACCCACCACCTCGCGCGAAAGGCGCGAATTGGCCTGCGGCACTTTTCGCGAGACGATGTCCAATTCGCGCGCAGCATCGGGGTAGTCGACCCAGTGGTACAGGCAGCGCCGCTTCAGCGCGTCGTGGATCTCGCGCGTGCGGTTCGTCGTGATGATGACGATGGGCGGCTCGGCGGCCTTGATCGTGCCCAGCTCCGGCACCGTCACCTGGAAATCGGACAGGATTTCCAGCAGGAACGCCTCGAAGGCTTCGTCGGTGCGGTCGAGCTCGTCGATCAGGAACACCGGCGCGGCGCCCTTCTCACCCGTCAGCGCCTCCAGCACCGGACGGCGGATCAGGTATTTTTCCGAGAAGACGTTGCGCTCCATCGCCTTGCGATTGGTCTCGCCCGTCGCCTCCTCCATGCGGATCTCGATCATCTGGGCGGCATAGTTCCATTCATAGACCGCCGAGGAGACATCGAGACCCTCATAGCATTGCAGCCGGATCAGCCGGCGGCCGAGCGAGGATGCGAGCACCTTGGCGATCTCGGTCTTGCCGACGCCCGCCTCGCCTTCGAGGAAGAGCGGCCGCTTCATCCTCAGCGCCAGAAACAGCACGGTCGCCAGCGAGCGGTCGGCGACGTAGTCGGCGCCGGCGAGCAGCGCCATGGTCTCGTCGATCGAAGCCGGCAGTTTTTGCGAGGGAGCCACTCAGAAAACCCGATACTGGCGGTTGTAATAGAGCAGCGGATCGAGGCTCTCGCCGATCCGCACGCCGCGCACGCGGCCAAACAGGATGCGGTGCGTCGCGTGGTCGAAGGTCGTCTCGACCTCGCAGTCGAACACTGCGGCCGCATCGACCAGTGTCGGCGCACCGGTTGCTATCGTGTCCCAGCGGCCGAGCGCGAAGCGCTGCGGCTGGGTGAGGCCGGTGAGGCCTGAAAAGCCGTTCGCCAGTTCCTGCGAACCCGCGGCCAGCGTGTTCAGGGCGAACACGCCGTTCTGCATGAACAGGTCGTTCTCCGCCTTGCCGCGGTTGAGGCATACCAGCACAGTCGGCGGATCGTCGGATGCGGAGCATGCGGCGATCACGGTCGTGCCGCGCATGCCGGCATCGCCGGAGGTGGTGACGACATGAACCGCGCCGGCGAAACGACTCATCGTCTCGCGGTATTGTCTCGGTTCGACTTCGGAAGTTTTCAGCAATGCGATAAGCCCGGTTCCCGGAAGCTATATAATGCCGCGGCGGCAGCGCTCAAGCAGCCGCTGCCCGGCGTCGCGACCCTTCCGCCGCAGAAACGTTTCGGATAGGTTCGCCGCACGCTCACGAACTCTTGCATGGAGAACGCCATGGCGGTCGACTGGACGCGCCCCGAAAACCCCGATGTCTATTGGGATGGCGACCCCGACAAGGTGCCTGAATTCAAGGAGGACACCGACTGGGTGGCGGCCGTGCGGTCGCAGTTCGGGCTCATCAACGGCGTGTGGCGCAAGCTGCGGGCCGTCGGCATCATCCTCCTGCGTTTCCTGCCCTGAGGTTCGACCAGCCATGTTCGTCGACAACAAGTATTTTCCCTGGCTGCCCCATATCCAGAACAACTGGCGGGTGATCCGCCGCGAGCTTGAGGCGCTGCAGGGCGAGGGCTTCAGCCCGTGGCCGGAGAAGCACTTCTACAACCACGGCTGGAATCTGTTCGGACTCTACGGCTGGGGCGTTCGGCTCGACAAGCACTGCGACCTGGTGCCCGAGACCGACAAGCTGCTGCGCACGATTCCGGGCATTCTCAACGCCGGGTTCTCGCGCATGGGCCCGAAGACGCACATCCGCCCGCACAAGGGTTTTCCCGAGGGCGTGCTTCGCCTGCACATTCCGCTGATCATTCCGGAAGGCTGCGCGCTGCGCGTCGAGCGTGAGGTGCAGCAATGGGAGGAAGGCAAGCTGTTCGTCTTCGACGACTGCTCCGCCCACGAGGCGTGGAACAACTCCGACCAGAACCGCACCGTGCTGCTGGTCGATTTTCCGGCCGACGACCTCGTCCGCTACAAGCCGCGCATGCGCCGCACCGAAAAATTCGTGCGCCGGCTGTTCGGCAAGCAGACCGAGTTCAACTATCGGCCCCAGGCGGCGGAGTGACGGGCGGCCACAAGCCCCGGTTTCTCGTTGCGGCCCTCGTCGCGGTCCTGTCGGCCGCGCCGGCGGCTGCGCAGTCCATTGGCGTGGTCGCGCCCCTGAGCGACGCGATGGCGCCGCTCGGCCAGCAGATCCGCACGGGCGCGGAGACCGCGGCAGCTGCGCGCGGCCTGGCTGCGGCCCGGCTTCATGTCGTCGACGACGCCTGCACGGCCGAGGGCGGCACACGGGCGGCGACCGATCTCGTGGCCGAAGGCGTGTCGGTGGTCGTGGGCTTTGCCTGCACCGAAGCGATCGAGGCGGCCATGCCGCTCTTCGCCGAGGCCGGCATCCCCGTCATCACGCCCGCCGTGCGTACGGACAGCCTCACGGACCAGCGTGCAAAGACCGGCTGGCCGGTGTTCCGCCTGGCGCCGCGCGCGGGGGCCGAAAAGCTGGCCATCGCCGACATTCTGGTGCCGCGCTGGCGCAGCGCACTCTACGCCATCGTTGATGACGGCACGATCTACGGGCGCGAACTGACCGAAAGTTTTCGTCTCGCGGCCGAAACCGCAGGCTTGCGGGCCGTTTTCTCCGACACCTACCGGCCGCAGATGGACAACCAGATCGCCCTGATCGGGCGCCTGCGCCGCGCGGGCGCCACGCATGTGCTGGTCGGCGGCGACCGCGAGGATGTCGCGGTCATGGCGCGCGACGCGGCCGACCTCGGCTACCCGATCGAGATCGTCAGCGGCGAGACGCTGCGGGCCGCCGACGGTCAGGTTCCGCTTGCCGATGGCGTGCTGATGGTCGGCCTCGCCGAACCGGCCGAGATCGCCAGCGACGACGCGAAACAGGCATTCGCCGCGCGCGGGATCATTCCCGAGGGCTACATGCTGCCCGCCTTCGCCGCGACCGAAATCGCCGTCCGCGCGCTTGTCACCGCAGAGGTGCAGGGCGGCGACCTTACCGCGATCATCGGCGCCGGCAGTTTCGACACGGCGCTCGGTCCCATCCGCTTCGACGACAAGGGCGACCTGCCCGGCAATCCCTACCGGCTGTTCCGCTATCAGGGCGGCCGCTTCGTGCCCGCTGACTGACATGGGTTTCGCTCCCGGTCCCCGCAACCTCTTGACCGACGTTCCGGGCCTGCTCGTGGGCAACGTCTCCGACGCGCGCGTGAAGACCGGCACGACCGTGGTGCTGGCGGAGCCGCACGCGACCGGTTCCGTCGCCGTGCTCGGTGGCGCGCCGGGCAGCCGCGAAACCGACGTTCTGGCGCCCGAAAGCAGCACCGAGCAGGTGCATGCCGTCGTGCTGTCGGGCGGTTCCGCCTTCGGGCTGGACGCCGCGTCGGGCGTACAGGCGTGGCTGCGCGAGCGCGGCCGCGGGTTTGCCGTTCGCGGCCACGTCGTTCCCATCGTGCCCGCCGCCGTGCTGCTTGACCTGCCCAATGGCGGCGACAAGGACTGGGGCCTCTACCCGCCCTACCGCGAGATGGGCTACGCCGCCTGCGATGTCGCCGCGGCCGAGTTCGCGCTCGGTACCGCCGGCGCCGGCCACGGGGCCCTGACCGCAGGCCTGAAGGGCGGACTCGGCTCGGCCTCGGCCATCCTGCCGTGCGGGGCGACGGTCGCCGCGCTCGCAGCCGTGAATCCCGCAGGCAGCGTCACCATCGGCCGCGGCCCGCATTTCTGGGCGGCGCCGTTCGAGGTCGGGGGCGAATTCGGCCAGCTCGGCCTGCCTTCCCCTTTGCCCGGCGACGCCTCGGAGCCGCTGATCAAGCACCGCGTGGCGCAGTCGGGCGCGGCCCAGCCCGGCGCCAACACCACTTTGGTCATCGTCGCCACGGACGCACCGCTTGCAAGGGCGCAGGCGAGGCGGCTGGCGATTTCGGCCCATGACGGCATGGCGCGTGCGATCTATCCTGTCCACACACCGGTCGACGGCGACATTGCCTTTGCATTGTCGACAGGGCGATGGAGCGGCACGCTCGCGCTGGACGACATGCTCGACCTGCATGCCGCTGCCGCGGCGGTCACGGCGCGGGCCATAGCGCGGGCCGTCTATCTGGCCACGCCCGAACCCGGCGACCTGTTTCCGACCTGGCATCAACGCCCCGGTGCACGCTGACGCGGAATCGGCATAGGCTGCTTGCAGTTTCCCCAACGGAGGCCGTCATGCGGTTCGTGCCCGTTCTTATTATGGTTCTCGGCGTGCTGCTGGCTCCGGTCGCCAGTCGGGCCGGAGACGCCGCCACTCTGGAAATCCTCGGCTTCTCGGCCGACGGCGGCATCTTTGCCTTCGAGGAATATGGCGTGCAGGACGGGTCCGGCTTTCCCTACTCCGACCGTTTCTATCTCGACACCGCGAATGACCGCTTCCTGCCCGGCACGCCCATTCGGGTACGCCTCGAAAGCGAAAGCGCCACGGTCGAGCAGGCCCGCGCGGAATCCAGGAAGAAGTCGCAAACCGTCATCGCCGACAGCGTGCTCGCGGCCAATCGCGGCTTCACCGCAGGCGCCAACGCCGTCACGGAACTGTCCGCCGACCCGCACCGCATGGCGGTCAATCCCCGTCCGGTCTTTGCGCCCATCGACCCGCCGCTGGAATTCCGTGTCGAGGAATATCCGGTTGTGCCTCCGGAAGTCTGCGGAGATGGCAACGAGATCAAGGGCTTCCGGCTTCTGATGGTTCCTGTCGAAGACGGCGCGACGGTGCGGCTGCTGCACGAAGACAGGCGTATTCCGCAAAGCCGCGGCTGCCCGCTCGGCTATGCCATCGGCGCGGTGCAGACTTTCTTCGGGGACAGCGGGCCGCTGGTGTTCGCGGTTCTGGTTGCGGTGCGCGGCATGGGCTTCGAGGGGCCGGACCATCGCTGGATCGCTATTCCCGGAAGGATCGGCAACTGAGCGTGCGCGAGACGCCCCGCTGATGTCCGCACGCCTGCGAGCCGCCCTGCCCGGCTGGCGCACGGCCCTGGTCGGCACGCCTTTGTGGGCCGCGCTGCTCGCGGCCAGCGCGGCTGCCTGGTTGCTGTTGCTGCATCGCTTCGAGACATCGCAATGGCAGACGATCCTCGCCGTCTTCGCGCTCGGCGGGTTGCTCGCCTTTCCGTCCGGCCTCTTCGCCGCCCGGCTCCTCGCGCCCGGCGCATCGGTCGGGCCGCGGTTTGCGGCAAGCTTTCTGTGCATGGGGCTGGCCAGCGTGCTCGGCGTCGCCTTCGTGTTTTCCATGCAGTACCGCGTCTACTACGCGCAGTGGCACGAGCCGTTTCCCACCATCCCGTGGTTCTTCCAGCTTGCCTTCACCGGCGCCGGCGCCGTCTACCAGTTCGCGGTGCTAGGCGTACGGATGCTTTTCCCCGTGGCGTTCGTGGCGCTGTTCGCGTTCAGCCTGTGGCATGCGCGCGCGCTGCGTTGAGCCTGCCGGCCTAACCTGTTAGGAGGCCGCGTAACTCCCGAGGAACTGCCGATGATACCGCGCTATTCGCGGCCCGAGATGGTCGCCATCTGGTCGCCCGAGACCCGTTTCCGCATCTGGTTCGAGATCGAGGCGCATGCCTGCGACGCGCTGGCCGAGATCGGCGTAATCCCGAAGGAAGCGGCCCGTACGATCTGGGAAAAGGGCGGCAAGGCGGTGTTCGATGTAGCCCGCATCGACGAGATCGAGCGCGAGACCAAGCACGACGTCATCGCATTCCTGACGCATCTCGCCGAGTTCGTCGGCCCCGATTCGCGCTTCATCCATCAGGGGATGACATCATCGGACGTGCTGGACACCTGCCTGTCCGTTCAGCTCAGCCGCGCGGCCGACATCCTGCTTGCCGATCTCGACGCGCTTCTGGCGGCGCTGAAGAAGCGCGCCTTCGAGCACAAGGACACCGTCACCATCGGCCGCAGCCACGGCATCCATGCCGAGCCGACCACCTTCGGCGTCAAGCTGGCGCTGGCTTACGCCGAGTTCTCGCGCTGCCGCGAGCGTCTGGTCGCGGCGCGCAAGGAGATAGCGGTGTGCGCCATTTCCGGCGCGGTCGGCACGTTCGCCAACATCGACCCGCGCGTGGAAGAGCATGTCGCCGAGAAGCTCGGGCTGGCCGTCGAGCCGGTTTCCACGCAGGTGATCCCGCGCGACCGCCATGCGATGTTCTTCGCCACGCTCGGGGTGATCGCCTCCTCGGTCGAGCGCCTGGCGACCGAGATTCGCCATCTGCAGCGCACCGAGGTACTGGAGGCCGAGGAATATTTCTCGCCGGGCCAGAAGGGCTCGTCCGCGATGCCCCACAAGCGTAATCCGGTTCTTACCGAAAACCTGACCGGCCTCGCGCGCATGGTGCGCAGCTTCGCCATGCCGGCGATGGAGAATGTCGCGCTCTGGCACGAGCGCGATATCTCGCATTCTTCGGTCGAGCGCATGATCGGGCCGGATGCCACCGTCACTCTCGACTTCGCGCTGGCGCGGCTCACCGGGGTTGTGGAAAAGCTGTTGGTCTATCCGGACAACATGCTGAAGAATATGAACAAGTTCCGCGGCCTCATCCACTCGCAGCGGGTGCTTCTGGCGCTCACCCAGGCGGGCGTGTCGCGCGAGGACGCCTACCGGCTGGTCCAGCGCAACGCCATGAAGGTGTGGGAGCAGGGCAAGGATTTCCTCGAGGAACTGCTGGCCGACAAGGACGTGCGCGCCGCCTTGCCCGAGGCCGAGATCCGCGAAAAATTCGACCTGGGCTACCACACCAAGCATGTCGACACGATCTTTGCGCGGGTGTTCGGCCAGGCATGAAAAAGGGCGCCTTGCGGCGCCCTTTCCAGTTCTGCGGCTGTGCCTGATCGTCAGGCACCCACCGTCCTGATGACGTTGCCCCATGGGTCGATGTCCTCGCGGGACGTGACCGGTCCCTTCGCGGCCAGTTCCACGAAGGACAGGCCGGAGGTATCCACCGCACGCGGCCCCGCCCCGGCGCTCTGCCAGGAATTGGCGCCGATGTGGTGGTGGTAGCCGCCGGTCGACAGGAACACCGCCTGCGGCCCGTACTTCACCACCGTGTCGAAATCCATGTCGCCATTCCAGAACTGCTCGGCCGCGCCGGTGTCGCCGACGCGCAGGTGTACGTGGCCGACGACGGTGCCGTCGCGTGACCCCTTCCAGCCTGCGTCGCCCGGCTTCACCTCCTGCATCAGGCTGCCGAAGTTCAGCGCCTCGGTGCCCATCTTCAGCGAGCCGTTCGGATAGGACCAGTTGGTCCGGTCGCGGTCGGCGTAGATCTCGACGCCGTTGCCTTCGGGATCGTGCAGGTAGATCGCCTCGGAAACGTGATGGTCCGAAGCCCCGTCGACAGGGATGCGGGTGTCGATCGCGTGCTGCACCCAGCGCGCAAGGTCGAGACGCGAGGGCAGCAGGAAAGCTGTATGGTAGAGCCCGGCCGAGCGCGGGTTATCCGCCTTCAGCGCCGCCGACCCCTCGATCTCCAGCAGTTCGCGCCCGCCGGCCGAAAGCCGGATCGTGCTGCCGCTGCGCCCGGTCTCGACCAGCCCGAGCACGGCCTTGTAGTAGTCCGCGACCTTGTCGGCGTCGCGGGCCCGCAGCCCGACGCGCGCAATGCTGACCGGCGTCTGCGCTGCAAAAGGAAGGTTGTCCATCGTCGTCTCCGTCTCGGCGGCCCTTGCACCGCCGGCAATCAGGGCGGCGCCCGCCGCACCAGCAAACTCACGCCTGTTGAGGCCCATCGCGGCTCTCCGCTTCTGTCTTCCTGCAAGATCGTCGTTCGCGACTGTCAACGCAATATGCGCGCGACGCGACAGCCTGTTCATCAATTGTGACCGTCGGGCCCACCTTGCCGCGGCAATCGGTGAACGCTACATCGCGCGACATGAAAGTCAGAGACGCTGATATCCTGTTCCTGCCCGACGGCAGCCAGCCGCCGCATGATCACTGGCAGAGCCGCTGGCAGCAGAAGCTGTCCACCGGCCGCATTGTCGTGCCGCACGTACATCACGCGCCGGAGCGCGGCGCGTGGATCGACGCGGTGACGGACGCCGTCAAAGGTTCGACGCTGCCGATCGTCATGGTCGGCCACGGCCACGGCATCTTCGCCGCCATCGCCGCTGTACCGCACATCATGCAGCGCGTGGCCGGCGCTTTCTTCGCCGCGCCTTATGACCTCGGGAGCGAGGAGGCCCCGATGTCGTCGCCGCATGGATGGCCGACGCAGATCCGCTCGCGCCTGCCGTTCCCGGCGATGCTGGTGGCCAGCCGCAACGACCCGGCATGTTCATATGAAACGGCCGAAGGCCTCGCCAGCGGCTGGGGCGCATTGCTGCTCGATGCCGGCGAAGCCGGCCACATCGACGCGGAATCGGGCTACGGCCCGTGGCCGGAAGGCTCGATGGCCTTCGCCCAGTTCCTGCGCAAGCTGTCCTAGAGAGACGCCTTCGCGGCGCCGATCAGCTGGTCCGCACCGGCGTTGATCAGCCGCACCTCGGCGCCGATGGCGAACAGCCTGTAGCCGGTCTTGACCAGCCGGCCGGCTGCCGACACGTCGACTAGGTAGATGCCGCAAATCTTGCCGGCGGCCTTGCAGGCGGCGGCGATGCGTTCGACTGCCGGCACGATCTCCGGCGAGTCCGGAGCGACCCGCGCGCCGTTCGACCATGTCAACGAAAGGTCCGAAGGGCCGACGAAGATGCCGTCTATGCCCTCGACGGCGAGAATATCGTCCAGCGCCTCATAGGCCTGGCGCGTCTCGATCATGGCCAGCGCCATGGTGCGGCGGTTGTCCTCGGAAAGAACTGATGGGCCGGTCACGCCACGGCGCGACAGCGCGATGGTCGGTCCCCATGAACGCTCGCCGAGCGGCGGATATTTCATGTAGGCGGCAAAGTTGCGGGCATCGTCGGCCGAATTGATCATTGGCGCGATGACGGCGTCCGCGCCGAAGTCGAGCGCCCGGCTCGCCGCGTCGAAACGCCCGACCGGGATGCGCACGATCGCCGCTTTGCCTCGCGCGATCACCGGCGGCAGGCAGCGCATCACGCTGTCCTCGGTGTGCGCGCCGTGCTGCATGTCGAGCGTGACCGAATCGAACGCCGTGCCGGCCAGCACCTCGATCGCCATCGGCTCCGGCAGGCTCGACCACGCGGTGTAGGTGGTCTCACCCGCTTCAAAGCGGCTTCTCAGCGTCATGCCACCCCCCCGTGCCTGCCTTTAGGCGAAGACCGCCGGCAGTCGCTATCAGGCGTTCTTGATCTGCTCGACCGCCTGCACCATCAGATCTTCCATCTGACGGCGGATCTGGTGGTCGGACTGTGTCACGCCGGCGGAGTCGAAGTCGCTGCGCACCTTGCGGAACACGTCCTCGTCGCCGACCTCGGCGAAATCGGCCTTCACGACGTCCTTGGCATAGGCCTCCGCGGCATCGCCGGACTTGCCCATCAGGCCAGCCGCCCACAGGCCCAGCAGCTTGTTGCGCCGCGCGGTGGCCTTGAAACGCGTCTCCTCGTCATGGGCGAACTTCTTCTCGAAGCCGTCCTGCCGGTCCTTCATGCTGGTCATGTGCGGTCTCCGCGGTGAATCCGTGTGGCCAATATGGGTCGATCGCGCACAAACCAGAAGGCCCCCTCGCGGTCAATATGCCGCCGTGGCGCAGCGCGCTAAGCGGTTGACGAAGTTGGCGCGCGCCCCGATTTGCATTGAGCGGCCCGGGCCGTTGGGCTAGGAACCGGCTTTGACGAGCCGGTGAATCGCCGCGTTTTAGCGGCTTTGCGCCGCCAGGCCGGAGTGTGACATGAACCGCAGGCGCCGCATCTATGAAGGCAAGGCCAAGATCCTGTACGAGGGACCGGAGCCCGGCACGCTGATCCAGTTCTTCAAGGACGATGCGACCGCGTTCAACAAGAAGAAGCACGACGTCATCGACGGCAAGGGCGTGCTCAACAACCGCATCTCCGAGCACATCTTCACCCATCTGAACCGGATGGGCATCCCGACCCACTTCATCAAGCGGCTCAACATGCGCGAGCAGCTGATCAAGGAAGTCGAGATCATCCCGCTTGAGGTGGTGGTGCGCAACGTCGCCGCCGGCTCGCTGGCCAAGCGCCTGGGGCTGGAGGAAGGCACGGTGCTGCCGCGCTCGATCATCGAATTCTACTACAAGGCCGACGCGCTCGACGACCCGATGGTGTCGGAAGAGCACATCACCGCCTTCGGCTGGGCCGCGCCGCAGGAAATCGACGACATCATGGCGCTCGCCATCCGTGTCAACGACTTCCTGTCCGGCCTGTTTCTCGGCGTCGGCATCCAGCTCGTCGACTTCAAGATCGAGTGCGGCCGCCTGTGGGAAGGCGAGATGATGCGGATCGTCGTCGCCGACGAGATCTCGCCGGATTCCTGCCGGCTGTGGGATGTCAACACCCAGGACAAGCTCGACAAGGACCGCTTCCGCCGCGACATGGGCGGACTGGTGGAGGCCTATCAGGAGGTCGCGCGCCGTCTCGGCATCATGAACGAGAACGAGCCGCCGCGCCCGACCGGCCCGGTGCTCGTCTCGGGCGGTTCCGGTTCCGACCGTGGCGGATCGGGCAGCGGCGGTTCCGGCGGCCGCGGCGGTGGCCGCGGCGGCAGCGTTCACTGAGCGGAGCGGAGACGTGATGAAGGCGCGTGTGACGGTCACGCTCAAGACTGGCGTTCTCGACCCGCAGGGCAAGGCGATCGAGGGCGCGCTGAAGACGCTCGGCTTCGCCGGGGTCGGCTCGGTGCGGCAGGGCAAGGTGTTCGACGTCGAACTCGACGGCTCCGACAAGGCCGGCGCGGAGGAAGCGCTCAAGGCCATGTGCGAGAAGCTGTTGGCCAATACGGTGATCGAGAATTATTCGGTCTCGGTCAGCTAGCGGCGGAGGTCTTCGATGAAATCCGCCGTCGTCCTGCTTCCCGGCCTCAACCGCGACCGCGACATGATCGCGGCGCTGACGAAGATTTCGGGCCAAGCGCCCGACACCGTCTGGCAGACCGACACCGAGATCCCCGATGTCGACCTCATCGTCGTGCCCGGCGGCTTCTCCTACGGCGACTATCTGCGCTGCGGCGCGATCGCGGCGCGCATGCCTGTCATGCGCGCGGTGGCCGAGAAGGCGCAGAAGGGCGTCATGGTCATCGGCGTGTGCAACGGCTTCCAGATCCTGCTGGAGGCCGGGCTGCTACCGGGCGCTTTGATGCGCAACGCCTCGCTGAAGTTCGTATGCCGTGAGGTCAGGCTGCAGGTTGCGAACGCCAACACCGCCTTCACCCGGCGCTATCAGCCCGGACAGGTCATCCGCTGCCCGGTCGCGCACCATGACGGCAACTATTTTGCCGACGCCGACACGCTGAAACGCATAGAGGACGGCGGGCAGGTCGTGTTCCGCTACGCCGAAGGGACAAATCCCAACGGCTCGGTCAACGACATCGCCGGCATTATGAATGCGCGTGGCAACGTGCTCGGCCTGATGCCGCATCCCGAAGACCTTATCGAGGACGCGCATGGCGGCGCCGACGGCCGCCCGCTCTTCGAGAGCGTGCTCGGTATCGCCGCTTGAGACGCCTCGCCCCGCTGGCCGCGCTGGCGTTTTTGGCCGCCTGTCAGGCAACGCCCGATGTGGTGCAAGGCCCGTCGCGCCCCGGCGACGATTCGGCGCTTTCGACGATGGAGCGCGTCGCGGTTGCCGCCCAGAAGTGCTGGTTCGCGGCCGGCGACCCCGCTTTCAAGGGGCTTGCCATGTCGCCCGAGCTGACCTCGCACAGCGGCAATCCGCGCATCTTGGCGGTGCCGCGCGGCAATGTCGGCGGCCTGCCCAAGCTGGTCGTCGAGGCGCGTGGCAACCCCGCCCAGGTTGCCGCCTACGGCCCGCTGATGGCCGGTCCGGACGCGGGGCGCATCTCCGCCGACGTTTCGCGCTGGTCGCGCGGTTCGACCGCCTGCACGGCCTGAGATGAACCGCGCCGTCGCGATCCTCGGGCTGCTGGTCGGGATCGCCGGCCTCGGCATCCAGTTCTTCGTCACCATCCCCGCGGCTCTCGCCGCCGGCTGGAGTCTCGGCGGAGCGCTGGTATTTTACTTCACGTTCTTCACCATCCTGACCAACATGCTCGTGGTGGCGGTCTACGCTGCGCGGCTGTCGGCCCGCTCGACCGGCTTTCCCGGCTGGCTCGCCAGACCGGCCGTCGCCGCCGGGACCGCGGTCGCCATCGCCGTCGTCGGCATCGTCTATGCCACCGTGCTGGCGCGCCTTTGGCAGCCGCAGGGGCTGTTCAAGGTTGCCGACGTGACGCTGCACTACATCGCGCCGGCGCTCTATCTGTTCTGGTGGCTGGTCTTCGGCCGCGACGGCACCACCGCATGGCGAGACCTGCCGCTGTGGTTGGCCTATCCGCTGGCCTATCTCGTCGTCGGCATGACGCGCGGCTTCGCCACGGGCGAATTCCCCTACCCCTTCCTCAACCCCGCAACTAGCGGCTGGGGCGGCGTAGCGATGGCTTCGCTCGCCATTCTCGCGCTGTTCCTCGGCGTCTCGGCCGCCCTCATCGCGGCCGACCGCCTGCTGCCGCCGCCTCGCCGCTGACAGCTGTGGCTTTTCGCCCGAATCCGCCTCCGCGAGGTGTTGCGGCGCTTTGGCATTTGCTAAGCGGAACAAAACCCGCCGGAACCTGCCCCGGAAAGCCGACATGACCATTCGCAACGACGTCGCCATAACGCCCGCGCTGGTCGCGTCGCACGGGCTGAAACCCGACGAATACCAGCGCATCCTCGACCTGATCGGCCGCGAGCCGTCCTTCACCGAACTTGGCATCTTCTCGGCCATGTGGAACGAGCACTGTTCCTACAAGAGCTCGAAGAAGTGGCTGCGCACGCTGCCCACCTCCGGTCCGCGCGTCATCCAGGGACCGGGCGAGAATGCCGGCGTGGTCGACATCGGCGACGGCGACTGCGTCGTCTTCAAGATGGAGAGCCACAACCACCCGTCCTACATCGAGCCCTATCAGGGCGCGGCCACCGGCGTCGGCGGCATCCTGCGCGACGTGTTCACCATGGGCGCTCGCCCCATCGCGGCGATGAACGCATTGCGCTTCGGCTCGCCCGACCATCCCAAGACCCGCCACCTTGTTTCCGGAGTGGTTTCCGGCGTCGGCGGCTACGGCAACGCCTTCGGCGTGCCCACGGTGGGCGGCGAGGTCAATTTCGACACGCGTTACGACGGCAACATCCTCGTCAATGCATTCGCGGCCGGAATCGCGAAGACGGACGGCATATTCCTCTCGCAAGCCAAGGGCGTCGGCCTGCCGGTCGTCTATCTCGGCGCCAAGACCGGCCGCGACGGCGTCGGCGGCGCGACGATGGCCTCGGCCGAATTTGACGATTCCATCGAGGAGAAGCGCCCGACCGTCCAGGTCGGCGACCCCTTCACCGAAAAGTGCCTGCTGGAAGCCTGCCTTGAGCTGATGGCGTCCGGCGCCGTCATCGCCATCCAGGACATGGGCGCGGCGGGCCTCACCTGCTCGGCCGTCGAGATGGGCGCCAAGGGCGATCTCGGCATATTGCTCGACCTTGACAAGGTTCCGGTGCGCGAGGAGCGCATGAGCGCCTACGAGATGATGCTGTCGGAGAGCCAGGAGCGCATGCTCATGGTGCTGCGTCCCGAGAAGGAGGCAGAAGCCGAGGCGATCTTCGTCAAATGGGGCCTCGACTTCGCCATCGTCGGCAAGACGACTGACGATCTGCGCTTCCGCGTCATGCATCAGGGCGAGCAGGTCGCCGACCTGCCGATCAAGGACCTCGGCGACAAGGCGCCCGAATACGACCGCCCGTGGGTGCAGCCGAAGCTCCCTGCCCCGCTCGCCGCATCCGATATTCCGCAGGCCGATGTCGCCGACGCGCTGCTGAAGATGCTCGGCGGGCCGGACCTCTCCTCGCGCCGCTGGGTGTACGAGCAGTACGACACGCTGATCCAGGGCAACTCGCTGCAGCGGCCCGGCGGCGATGCCGGCGTGGTCCGCGTCGAGGGTCATGCGACCAAGGCGCTTGCCTTCTCGTCCGACGTGACGCCGCGCTATTGCGAGGCTGACCCGTACGAAGGCGGCAAACAGGCGGTGGCGGAGTGCTGGCGCAATCTGACCGCGACCGGCGCAGAGCCGCTGGCGGCCACCGACAACCTCAATTTCGGCAATCCCGAACGCCCCGAGATCATGGGCCAGTTCGCCCGCGCCGTGACCGGCATCGGCGACGCCTGCCGTGCGCTCGGCTTCCCGATCGTGTCTGGCAACGTCTCGCTCTACAACGAAACCAACGGCCGCGGCATTCTGCCCACGCCCACCATCGGCGGCGTCGGGCTCATCGACGACTGGTCGAAGATGGCGCGCATCGGCTTTGCCCGCGAAGGCGACGCGATCCTTCTGGTCGGTGCGCCCGACGGCTGGGGCACTCATCTCGGCCAGTCGATCTTTCTGCGCGACATCCACGGCCGCCGCGACGGCACGCCGCCGCTCGTCGACCTCGCCAAGGAGAAGATCGTCGGCGATTTCGTACGGGCGCTGATCCGCGCCGGCGTCGTGACCGCCTGCCACGACGTGTCCGACGGCGGGCTGGCGGTGGCGCTGGCCGAAATGGCGATGGCGTCCGGCATCGGCGCAGAGTTGGACCCGCCGTCGAACATCGACCCGATCCCGCTGTGGTTCGGCGAGGACCAGGGCCGCTACCTCGTCACCGTCGACGCCTCCGACAAAGCGCTGCTGCGCGACATCACCGAGGAAGCGCTCGAAAACGGGTTCCGCGCGCCGATCATCGGTCGCACTGGCGGCCATGAGTTGAAGCTTTTCGGAGCGCGTGCGATAGCTGTCGGCGAACTCAAGACCGCGCATGAATCGTGGTTCCCGCGTTTCATGGACGGGCAGTAGGCAGACCGGGGCACCGACCATGGCTATGGACGCGCGCGACATCGAGCGCCTCATTCGCGAGGCCCTTCCCGACGCGAAGGTCACCATCCGCGACCTCGCCGGCGACGGCGACCACTATGCGGCCGAGGTCGTGTCGGAGAGTTTTCGCGGCAAGAACCGCGTCCAGCAGCACCAGATGGTCTACAACGCGCTCAAGGGCAACATGGGCGGCGCGCTGCACGCGCTGGCGCTCCAGACCAGCGCGCCGGAGTGAGAGGATAACATGGCCGTCACCGACATCGTGACCAACGTTTTCAACGAGATCCTGAAGGAAGTCGGCAAGACAATCGGGCCGAAGAAGCGTGCGGTGCGCCGCAAGCGCCGCACCACCGCCGCGCAGTCGACCTTGCAGAAGATCGAGAAGCTGCTGCGTCCTGCCCGCCAGCAGACCAGCCGGGCCAAGACGACCCGCACGCGCGCGACGGCACAGCGGCGCCGCGTCGCGGCCAAGACCGCGAAGCACCGCAAGTCGCTGCGCACCGGCAAGGCGCGGCGCTAAGTCGACGCCTGCACGACCAGCCATGCGCCGGCGTCATTGCACGCCGGCCGCGAACGCCATAAATAGGCGTCAGCCAATCCATTGCGCCGGGCCTTGAACCCGGTCCCGAGAGGACGACCGCCATGACCGCCATCAACGACTTCATCAGCAATGAAGTGAAGAGCAACGACGTGGTGCTGTTCATGAAGGGCACGCCGGGCTTCCCGCAGTGCGGCTTCTCCGGTCAGGTCGTCCAGATTCTCGATTACCTCGGCGTCGACTACAAGGGCGTCAACGTGCTGACCTCCGACGAGCTGCGGCAGGGCATCAAGGAATTTTCGAGCTGGCCGACCATTCCGCAGCTGTACGTCAAGGGCGAGTTCGTCGGCGGTTGCGACATCGTGCGCGAGATGTTCCAGGCCGGCGAGCTTCAGGACTTCTTCACGGAAAAGGGCGTCGCGGCCAAGGCCGCGTAACCTTTCGCCCTTCGGGGCGTTCCTGACGAACGAGACCGAAGCGCCGGCCTCCGGCGCTTTTTCGTTTCTTTGCAAATCAGTATCGAGGCCCGTCATGGACCAGCAGGTCACGCCGGCTGCAACCGCCTTTCGGCTGCCTATCCCGCGCTGGGAATTCATCGCCATCGTCGCCGCCCTGATGGCGGTGAACGCGCTCGCCATCGACGTCATGCTGCCCGGTCTCCAGCAGATCGGCGCCAGCCTCGGCGTCGAGGACGAGAACACGCGCCAGTACGTCATCTCGGCCTACATCGCCGGCATGGGCGTCGCGACGCTTTTCTTCGGTCCGCTGTCCGATCGTTTCGGCCGCAAGCCGCCGCTGCTCGTCGGACTGGCGATCTACGTCGTCGCATCGTTCGCGGCGGCCGCAACCGAGAGTTTCACGGTCATGCTGATCCTGCGCTTCGTGCAGGGATTTGGGGCCGCGTCGACCCGCGTCATCGCCGTTTCCACGATCCGCGACGCTTTCGGCGGCCGCGCCATGGCGGAGGTCATGTCGCTGGTCTTCGTCGTCTTCATGATCGTCCCGATCATCGCGCCGAGCATCGGCCAGCTCATCATGCTCGCCTATGACTGGCACTACATCTTCATCATGATGGGCACGCTGACCGTGCTGATCACGATCTGGACCTGGCTGCGGCTGCCGGAGACGCTGCACGAGGAATACCGGCGGCCCTTCACCGCGGGTTCGATCGCGTCGGCCTTCGCCATCGTGCTCACGGTTCGCCGGTCGATCTGGTACACGCTGGCCCAGACCATCATGTTCGGCGCCATGTTCGGCTTCATCAACCAGGCGCAGCAGATCTATCAGGGCATCTATCAGGTCGGCGCGCTCTTCCCGGTCTTCTTCGCCGTGGTCGCCGGCTTCATGGCGATATCGTCTTTCCTGAACTCGCGCATGGTCGGCCGTTTCGGCATGCGGCGCCTGTCGCACACGGCCCTGCTGAGCTTCATCACGGTCAACGCCGTGGCGCTGGCGCTGTCGTGGTTCGCCGGGCCGCTGCCGCTGTGGCTGTTCACCTTGCTGTTCGGGATGGCGATGGTGCAGATGCCGTGGATCGGGTCCAACTTCAACTCGATGGCGATGGAGCCTGTCGGCCACGTCGCCGGCTCCGCATCGTCGGTGCAGGGTTTCATCCAGACGATCGGCGCCGGCCTGGTCGGCGCGCTGATCGGACAGGCGTTCGACGGCACGACGACGCCGCTTGCCGCCGGCTACTTCTTCACGTCGGTGCTCGGTCTCGTCTGCGTGCTGGTGGCGGAGAAGGGCGTCCTGTTCCGCCCCGCCAACCCGCCAACCAGGTAGCTATTCGGCCGGCCCCGCGGCAGCGAGGCCGGCGAAGTCGAACAGCTTCGGGTCGAGCAGGTGCGAAGGCCGCACATTGGCGAGCGCGCGGATCATCGTGTCCTTGCGGCCGGGCATCTTCTTCTCGATGTCGTCCAGCATCGCCTTCATCGTGTTGCGCTGCAGCCCCTCCTGCGAGCCGCAGAGGTCGCAGGGGATGATCGGGAACGCCATCGCGTCGGCGAATTTCTGCAGATCCGCCTCGGCCGCGTAGGCGAGCGGGCGAAACACCATCAGGTCGCCCTCGTCGTTGAGCAGCTTCGGCGGCATCGCCGCCAGCCGCCCGCCGTGGAAGAGGTTCATAAAAAACGTCTCGAGGATGTCCTCGCGGTGGTGGCCGAGCACCAGCGCCGCGCAGCCCTCCTCGCGCGCGACGCGGTATAGATGGCCCCGCCGCAGCCGCGAGCACAGCGAGCAGTATGTGTTTCCTTCGGGAACCTTTTCGGTGACGATCGAATAGGTGTCCCGGTATTCGATGCGGTGCGGCACGCCGAGCCCGGCAAGGTATTCCGGCAGGATGTGCTTGGGAAAGTTCGGCTGCCCCTGGTCGAGATTGCAGGCGAGCAGTTCCACCGGCAGCAGGCCGCGCCATTTCAGGTCGAGCAGCAGCGCCAGCAGGCCGTAACTGTCCTTGCCGCCAGACAGCGCCACCAGCCACCGGTCGCCGGGCCGCGCCATGCCAAAGCCCTCGATCGCCTCGCGAGTCTGGCGCAGCAGCCGCTTGCGCAGCTTGTTGAACTCGACGGAGGACGGCACCGCGCGGAACATCGGATGCGTTCCGGCCTCGGTCTCGGGCTCAGTGACGGCGATGTTCATGCCAAAACCTCGTTCACGGCCCGAAGATAGACCATCCGGTCCGCTGCGCCAGCATCTCCAGCGCCTGAGAGCCGAGCAGCGAGTTGCCGTTCTCGTTCAACCCGGGAGACCAGACCGCGATGGACGCCCTACCCGGCGCCACCACGAGGATGCCCCCGCCGACGCCGCTCTTGCCCGGCAGGCCGACGCGGTAGGCGAAGTCGCCCGAGCCGTCGTAGTGGCCGCACATCAGCATCAGCGCGTTGATGCGGCGCGCGCGGTCGCCCGACACCACGGTGCGCCCGGTCATCGGGTTGCGTCCGCCGGCGGCGAGGAACAGTCCGGCGCGCGAGAGCTGGCGGCACGACATGGCCAGCGCGCAATGATGGAAATAGACGCCGAGCACCTGCTCGGCGGGGTGGTCGAGCTTGCCGAAGCCGCGCATGAATTGCGCGAGCGCGAAGTTGCGGAAGCCGGTCTCCTGCTCCGAACGCGCCACCTTCTGGTCGATGACGATGGACTCGTCGGTGGCGAGGAAGCGCGCGAACTGCACGATCTCGCCGATCGTCTCCTTGGGCTGGTGGTTGGCCAGCAGCGTGTCGGCGACCACGATGGCGCCGGCGTTGATGAAGGGATTTCGGGGTTTGCCCTGCTCGCGCTCGAGCTGGACGATGGAATTGAACGGCGTGCCGGACGGCTCCTTGCCGACGCGGTTCCACAGCCGGTCGCCGGCCATGCCCAGCGCCAGCGTCAGTGTGAACACCTTCGACACGCTCTGGATCGAAAACGGCACGTCGGCCTCGCCGGCCGCATACTGCCTGCCGTCGACGGTGGTGACAGCGATGCCGAACTGGGCGGGATCGACCGCCGCGAGTTCCGGAATATAGGTCGCGACCTTGCCGCGCTCCTCGCGTCCGGCAATGAGGCGCTGGATGTCGTCGACGATGGCGCGCAGCTCGTTCATGGCCAGTCTCTCCTGGAGACGAAAAAGCCGCCCGGAGGCGGCTTTTGCAACTGCGAAATCGCCCCTTGGACGATTTTGGAGCGACCCTTAGCGCGAGTAGAACTCGACCACGAGGTTCGGTTCCATCTGCACCGCGTACGGCACGTCGGCCAGGCCGGGCGCGCGAACGAAGGTCGCCTTCATCTTGTTGTGGTCGGCTTCGATGTAGTCCGGCACGTCGCGCTCGGGCAGGCCGACCGACTCGAGCACGATCACCAGCTGCTTCGACTTCTCGCGCACCTCGATCACGTCGCCCGGCTTGCAGCGGAACGAACCGATGTTCGTGCGCTTGCCGTTGACGTTGACGTGGCCGTGGTTGACGAACTGGCGGGCGGCGAAGATCGTCGGCACGAACTTGGCGCGATAGACGACCGCGTCGAGGCGCGACTCCAGCAGGCCGATCAGCGTGTCCGGCGTGTCGCCCTTGCGGCGGCTGGCTTCCTCATAGGTGGCGCGGAACTGCTTCTCCGAGATGTCGCCGTAATAGCCCTTCAGCTTCTGCTTGGCGCGCAGCTGCAGGCCGAAGTCCGACATCTTGCCCTTCCGGCGCTGGCCGTGCTGGCCGGGGCCGTATTCGCGCTTGTTCACCGGGGACTTCGGGCGGCCCCAGATGTTCTCGCCCATGCGGCGATCGATCTTGTACTTCGCGGATTCGCGCTTGCTCATCGCATTTCCCTTCAAACGGTTACACCCGGAACCTCACGTTCCGGGCGAAGGAAACGCGCCCTCCTCTGGCTCCATTTTCGGGAGCCTGACAGGATCGTCCACGCACGCTTTGCGGAGTCGATCCACGGGACACGTCAAAACAAATACCGCCGGGAGTGACCCCGGCGATGGCGGCCAGATAGGCGATAAGCGGGTTGCTGTCAATCGGCAGGCCCGGCTCGCCAGGCGCGGGAGGACTTCCTCGCCGGTCACGCTCCATGGGTTGCGCCGGTCGACGGTTCGATGCCATAGACGCTTACGGGTGTCTTTCCAACGCGGACAGGCAGGTTTGAAGCGCTGGTCGGGCCGCCAGCGCCTCAAACCTTTGAGGTACCCATGACGCCTTCCGCATCCCCCGCCCGCAAGTCGCTGTTCCGCACCTTCATCGACAGCGAGGCCTCGGGCGGCATCATGCTGATGGCAGCGGCCGCGCTCGCGCTCATCGTCGCCAATTCCGATCTCGCCGAAACCTACTTCGCGGTACTCAAGGCCTATCTCGGGCCGCTCAGCGTGTCGCACTGGATCAACGACGCGCTGATGGCGGTGTTCTTCCTGCTGGTCGGACTGGAGATCAAGCGCGAGTTCGTCGACGGCCAGCTCTCCACCTGGCCGCGGCGCATCCTTCCGGGCCTGGGTGCGGCCGGCGGCATGGCGGTGCCGGCGCTGATCTTCGCGGCGTTCAACTGGACCGACCCGCAGGTGATCCGCGGCTGGGCCATCCCGACGGCCACCGATATCGCGTTCGCGCTCGGCGTGCTGTCGCTGTTCGGCAGCCGCGTGCCGGCATCCCTCAAGGTTTTCCTCGCCGCGCTCGCCATCATCGACGATCTCGGCGCGGTCATCATCATCGCCATCTTCTACACCGCCGACCTGCAACTTTGGGCGCTCGGCGGCGCCGCGGTCACGATGTTTGCGCTGTTCGGGCTCAACCGTTCGGGCGTGAAATACCTGCTGCCCTATCTGATCCTTGGCGCGGTGCTGTGGGTGCTTGTGCTGATGTCTGGCGTGCACGCGACCATTGCCGGCGTAGCGCTGGCGATGACCATTCCGATCGTGCGCGCACGGGGCGGCGACGTCGACGATCACGATGCCTCGCCGCTGCATCGGCTGGAGCATGCTCTGGCCCGGGTGGTTCCCTTCATCATCGTGCCGATCTTCGGCTTCGCCAATGCCGGCGTCTCCCTTGAAGGCGTCGGCCTCGAAGCGCTGACCAGCCCGCTGACGCTCGGCGTCGCCGGCGGCCTCGTCGTCGGCAAGCTCGTCGGCGTCTACGGCACCGTTCGGCTCGCCATCGGCATGGGCTGGGCGCCGGCGCCGTTCGCCGCCGCCCCGTCGCACATCCTCGGCGTGGCGCTCTTGTGCGGCATCGGCTTCACCATGAGCTTGTTCATCGGGCTGCTGGCATTCCCGACCGATCCCGCGCTTCAGGATGGCGTCAAGATCGGCATCCTGCTGGGCTCGCTGATTGCCGCGATCCTCGGCTCGATCGTGCTCGTGCTCAGCCCGAGGCCTGGTGGCGAGGCGGCGCGAGGGTTCTGACGCGGAGGCAGGCTGCCGTGACGCGATTCGTCGAGACGCATCTCTTCAGCGCCGAGATCTTTGCGCTCGGAACAGATTCGCGGACCGGCGGCCACTACCTGTCGACGCTCGTCAGCGGGCGCATGGCAGCCGCCGAATACGAGGCGTATTTCGCGATCTCGGACGACGACTATCGGCGTTTCATCGACAACCCCAAGGCAGCGCGCGATTTCGTCGAGCGCTGCCGAATGGGCGCCAACGCGGCGTTGCAGCCTTAGTGCTTCGTCTTCGACTTGTGCTCGGGCAGGCCCTTGCGCTTCGTCTCGGCAAAGTCCTCGAGCTGGCTCTCGCTCATGGAGTCGTACATCTCGCGCGAGGCGCCTTTGAGCGCGGACTTCTTCGTGTCGCCGCGCTTGGCCGACAGGGCGGCGCCGGCTGCCTTCTGCTGGGCTGCTGACTTGGCTGGCATGGTCTTTTCTCCTGCGGGCACTGTTCCGCCGGAAGACAACACGCCAGCGAGGTCGTCGTTCCGTCAGGCTGCGGTCAGCCCGAAACCGCGCACCAGCCGGCGCGATGCCTCATCGGTCCGTCCCGAGGTGAAGATCGCGAGGTCCGGCCCGTCTTCCCGGCCGTGCGCGGAAGGCAGCAGCGACAGCGCGCGCCGCGCGATCGCCTCGGCCGGGTCGATCCAGTCGACCGGCCACGGGGCCGTCTTGCGCATGCGGTTCACCAGAAAGGGATAATGCGTGCAGGCCATCACGACGATGTCGGTGCGCCGGCCGTCCTTTTCCACGAAACAGGGCGCGATCTCGGTCCGCACCTCCTCCTCATCGACGAAGCCGTCGCGCATATATGTTTCGGCGAGCGCGGCGAGCCGCGGGCTGCCGACCAGCCGCACATGGCATTTTTGCGCCCAGCTCGCGATGAGGTCGCGCGTGTATTGCCGCGCCACCGTGCCCGGCGTGCCAAGCACCGACACCAGCCCGGAGCGCGTGCGCTCCGCCGCCGGCTTGATCGCCGGCACCGTGCCGACGAACTGCGTGTCCGGATAGGCGGCGCGCAGGTCGGCAAGCACGATGGTCGATGCCGTGTTGCAGGCTACGACCACGATCGACGGCCGGTGTCTTGTCAACAGATCGCCAAACAGCGCGACGATGCGCGCCGCGAGCGCCTTCTCTTCCCAGTCGCCGTAGGGAAATGCCGCGTCGTCGGCCACGTAGACGAAGCGCCGGCCCGGCATCAGCACCCGCGCCTCGCGCAGGACGGTCAGGCCGCCAATGCCGGAATCGAAGACGAGGACCGGGCCGCTCAAGCGCCCTCCCCGCCGTCTTCGTCGCCGGTGCCTCTGCCCGAACCCCCGTCTCGTGCGGCCTTCGCCTTGCGCTCGGGATATCCGGCGCCGCGCGGCTCCTTCGGCGAGAAATAGTCGAGCGAGGTGACGACCCCGCGCAGAACCTTGATCTCGGACTCGGAGAATTGCGGGCGGGTCAGCACGGCGGCGAGATTGTCGAGCATCTTGGGCTTCTTCGGGGCGGGCCGGAAATAGCCGCGCGCCTCCAGCGCCTCCTCAAGATGCTTGAGCAGGCTGTGGAGCGCCGCCTTCGGTGCCGGAATCATCTCGGGGCCGGCGAAGAGCGTCGCGGTCTCGTCGGCGAGCCCGGATTTCATCCATTCGTACGACATCAGCAGCACCGCCTGCGCGATGTTCAGCGAGGCGAAATTCGGATCGACCGGAAACGTCACGATCTCGTCCGCCGCTGCCACTTCCTCGTTGGAAAGTCCCCATTTCTCGCGCCCGAACAGGATGCCGACCTTCTGCGCGGCGTTGGCGCGCTGGCGCATAGAGCGCCCCGCCTCGACGGGGCTGCGAACCGGCTTAAAACCGTCCCGCTGGCGGGCCGTCGTTGCATAGAGGAAGTTCAGGTCGCCGATGGCATGGTCCAGCTGCTCGAAGACCTGCACCGCGCCGATGACATGGTCGGCACGGCTGGCGGTGGCGATGGCCTTCTCGTTCGGCCAGCCGTCGCGCGGGTTGACCAGCCGCAGGTCGGTCAGTCCGAAATTCGCCATCGCCCGCGCCACCATGCCGATGTTCTCGCCGAGCTGCGGCTCGACGAGAATGATGGCTGGGCCACCCGCCTTTTGATCCGGGGTACTGTCAGGAGCGACCATCGCGGCGCGCGTTCCTCGTTGGCAGGCTGTTGTCGGGTTGGGGGCCTGACTGCCATATTCGACCCGCCCTGAGAAGTCCGAGAGAAGACCGCAGCCATGCCCGCTTCGCCCGCCGAGGAACTGTCCGACCGCCTGCGCGCCGAGATCGGCGGCATGCCCGGCGTTTCCGAGATCCGCATGATGGGCGGGCTGTGCTTCACCTTGCACGGCAACATGCTCGTCGCGGTGATGAAGAGCGGCGACCTGCTCGCGCGCGTCGGCGCCGAGGGCTACGGCGCGGCGCAGCAGCGACCGGGCGCCAGCGCCATGCTCATGGGCGGCCGCGAAATGAAGGGCTACGTCAACGTCGATGCGGCGATCCTGGACGACGCCACGCTGCGCGACTGGATTTCGACGAGCCTCGCCGTCGTCGGCCCCATGCCGCCGAAGGAAAAGAAGCCTCCGCGGAAAGCGAAACGCTAGCGGCCGAGGAAGGCCGCAATTTTCGCGGCCACCGTGTCCGGCCTCTCGTGCAGCAGCCAATGCCCGGCGTCCGGCACGCGCTCGACGGTCAACGCGGGCGCAAAGTCGACGAGACCGTGGAGACAAGCGGGCCGCAGCGCCTCGTCCTGCTCGCCCCAGACGACGAGGTGGGGCACGGAAACCGTCATCTTCTCCATCGGCGCTTCGAGGACGGGGGCGGTGGCGACGGCTGCCCCGACTTCGGGCACGACGATCGGCGAAGCGCGATACCAGTTCAGCATCGCCGTCAGCGCGCCGGGCAGCGACCAGCCGAGCCGGTAGGCTTCGGCTTCGGCAGCGGTCATCCAGTCGCTGCGTGAAAAGCCGGCGATCATGTTCATCAGCCGCCTGAAGCCATCTTCGGAAAGCCGCGCCTCCGCGTCGCCAGCCTTCAGCCGGCTCATGTACTGACTCGCCGCTCGCTGGCCTTCGTCCTCCAGGATCGCCCGCTGGAAGCACCAGGGGTGCACGCCGTTGGCGATGACGAGGTGCGTCAGCCGCTGAGGGTGGGTAAAGGCGACGGCGTACGCGACCGAAGCGCCCCAGTCGTGGCCGGCAAGCGCAAAATCCTGATCCGGGATCGCGGCCTGAGCCACAGCCAGCACGTCGGCCGCCAGATGCCGGCCGCGATAAGCTTCCACATTCTTAGGCTTCGCCGACGGACCATAACCGCGCTGGTCGGGCAGGATGAGGTAGAAGCGGTCGGCCAGCCGCTCCGCCACCTTGCGCCAGGCGTCGCGGTTTTCCGGGAAGCCATGCAGCATCACGATCGCCGGACCGTCCCGCCGGCCGATCGTCTCGAAGGCGATCTCGACCTCGCCGTTGCGGGCGAATGCCAGTCTGCGCGCCATGGCGCACCTCCTCCCCGACTGCGGCTTTCGGCTGCTTTGCGCATGCTGCCACAGGTGTTATAGGGCACCGAATTCCCGGATTCCCGGCTCTTTCAGCCCTTTATTGCGAGGCAGTTTCACATGGCGAAGATCAAGGTGGCAAATCCCGTCGTCGAGCTCGACGGCGACGAGATGACCCGCATCATCTGGCAGCTCATCAAGGACAAGCTGATCCACCCCTATCTCGACGTGGACCTCGAATATTACGACCTGTCGGTCGAGTATCGCGACCAGACCAACGACCAGGTCACCATCGACGCCGCCAAGGCGATCCAGAAGCACGGCGTCGGCGTCAAGTGCGCGACCATCACGCCGGACGAGGCGCGCGTCGAGGAATTCAATCTCAAGAAGATGTGGAAGTCGCCCAACGGCACGATCCGCAACATCCTCGGCGGCACGATCTTCCGCGAGCCGATCATCATGCGCAATGTGCCGCGCCTGGTGCCAGGCTGGACCAAGCCGATCGTGGTCGGTCGCCACGCCTTCGGCGACCAGTACCGCGCAACCGACTTCCGCTTTCCGGGCAAGGGCAAGCTCAGCATCAAGTTCGTCGGTGAGGACGGCAAGGTGATCGAGCACGAGGTGTTCGACGCGCCGGGCTCGGGCGTTGCGATGGCGATGTACAACCTGGACGAGTCGATCCGCGACTTCGCCCGCGCCTCTTTGAATTACGGCCTGCTGCGCAACTACCCGGTCTACCTGTCGACCAAGAACACCATTCTCAAGGCCTATGACGGCCGTTTCAAGGACATCTTCCAGGAGGTGTACGAGAAGGAGTTCGCCGACCGCTTCAAGGAAAAGAAGATCTGGTACGAGCACCGGCTGATCGACGACATGGTTGCCGCTTCGCTGAAGTGGTCCGGCGGCTATGTCTGGGCCTGCAAGAACTACGACGGCGACGTGCAGTCCGATACGGTCGCGCAGGGCTTCGGCTCGCTCGGCCTGATGACCTCGGTGCTGATGACGCCAGACGGCAAGACCGTCGAGGCCGAGGCCGCGCATGGCACGGTCACCCGCCACTACCGCCAGCACCAGAAGGGCGAAGAGACTTCGACCAACTCGATCGCCTCGATCTTCGCCTGGACGCGCGGCCTCGCGCACCGCGCCAAGTTGGACGACAACGCCAAGCTGAAAAAGTTCTCCGAGACGCTGGAGAAGGTCTGCATCGACACGGTCGAATCCGGCTTCATGACCAAGGACCTGTCGCTGCTGATCGGCCCCGACCAGCCCTGGCTGTCGACCACCGGCTTCCTCGACAAGGTCGACGAGAACCTGCAGAAGGCCATGGCCTGAGGAGCTTATTTCGGTGGCCTCGCCCTCGCGTCTTGCACTGCTCTGGCGAGACCACCGCCTGCTCTTAATCGCCTTTCTGGTGGCGGCATTGCTTGCGGTGGCATTCACCGCTCGCACCGCCGCTTTTTACTACTATTGGTCGACCCACCGGGACGTGCCGATCGAAGGCTGGATGACGGTGGGCTATGTCGCCCGCTCGTATGACATCGACCGCGACATCCTGCGCGAGGCGCTCGGTCTGGCGCTTGATCAGGCCGACCGGCGACCGCTCGAGCAGATCGCGCGCGATCGGGGCGTTCCCCTCGCCCAGTTGATCGCTGAAGTGATGGCCGCAATAGACGCGGCCAGGACCGCCGGTTCATGACCGAGCTGTTGACCGGCCTCTTTGCGACTTATGGCCTGGGAGGCATGGCGATCACCATCGCCGCGGCCCAGTTCGGAGTCCCCCTGCCCACGTCGATCCTGCTGATGACGGTTGGGGCGTTGTCGGCGGCGGCGGAGTTCAGCCCTGCACAGGCCTTTCTCTGGGGGCTGGGTGGTGCCGTTGCCGGTGATCAGGCCGGTTATTTCGTTGGCCGTTTCCTGGCGAACCCGGTTGATCGCCTTGCCGCCCGGTCGAAACCGATTTCAGCCGGACTGGCAGCCGCACGCGAGTTTTCCAGCAAATGGGGCAGAGCCAGCGTGTTTCTCAGTCGCTGGCTGGTAAGTCCGGTCGGCCCTTGGCTAAATCTGACAAGCGGAGCGACGCACCTGGCGTGGCCGACCTTTACGGTTTGGGGCGTTTCCGGCGAGGTGATCTGGGTGGCCAAGTATATGGCGCTCGGCTACGCATTCAGCGCCTACATCTCGGGCATCGCCGACATTCTCGCCAATGCCGGCTGGGCGCTGGCCGCCATAGCGGCCACCGGCTTTCTCGGCTGGCAATTGTGGAAACGCCTGCCGGCGCGAGCCTGATCTCGCGCACTCCTTGGGAACGTTTTGCCGCCTCGCGGTTTGTTTGGAAAACGTCCCGCAAGAAGGAGATTGACAATGAAACTCCCCGTCATCCTCACCGCCGCCGTGCTGGCAGCGTCCTCAGCCCTTGCCCAGCAGACAAACGCTGTAGGCGCTCCCGGCACCGATCGCTGGACCGAGGTCGAGGCCGACATGGTTATCCCGCCCTTCGGCAAGCAGGCTGACCTCATCAAGAACATGCAGGTGCACGGCCCGCAGGGCGGCATCATCGGCGATGTCGAGGATGTCGTGGGCTTCGGCGAGGCGCAGGCGTTGGCCGTCGCGGTCGATTTCACCGGTCAGGCCGGCTATCCCGACATTGACGACGTGGTCGTGCCGCTGAGCTTCCTCACGCTCGACGAGACGAAGCAGTTCCTCATCCTCGCCGCCACCCCGGCGGAGGTGCTCGGCATGGAGCACTACGAGGATTGACGCTGTCGCCTACGCCGCCATCAGGCTCTTGATGTCGATGGCCATGTCGGCGGCGGCAGCGGGGTCAACCGATGTGCCGGCTGCAATCAGCCGGCGCGCCACCATGTGGTCGGCCGGCGCATTGACCGACTCGACGGCCTGAAGCTTGGCGCCGTCGAACAGAAACACGGAAAACTTGCCGCCGCGCGTGTCGCCGCGCACCACCTCGGTCAGCCCGGGCTTCGTCAGCCCGGCGATCTGCAATCGCGCCTCGCCCTGGATCGACCAGAACCAGGGCAGCGCGTCGTAGGGCCTCGCGTCGCCCATCAGGCGCGCGGCGAGCGCCTTGCCGTGGTCGCCGGCGTTCTGCACCGATTCCAGCCGCGCCATGCCGGCGAAGTGCACGCTTGGATAGGCGGCGCAGTCGCCGATGGCCGAGATGGCCGGGTCCGCGGTGGCGAGAAAGCCGTCCACCACCACGCCGTTGCTGACCTCCAGACCTGCGGTGGCGGCAATCTCGGTGTTCGGCACCACCCCGGCGGCGAGCAGCACCGCATCCGCCTCGATCAGGTCGCCGCCCGCCAGCGTCACGATTGCCCTGTTGCCGCGATGCTCCACTTTCGCCACCTGCTGCGGCATGTGCAGTTGCACGCGGTTGTCGTGATGGAAATCGCGGAACCACGCCGACACCGTCGGCGACACCGCGCGCGCCATCAGTCGCGGCGCCATTTCCACGACGTCCACCTCGATGCCCATCAGCGAGAACAGACCGGCCGCTTCAAGCCCGATGAAGCCCCCGCCGATCACCACCACGCGCCGCCATTCGGCGATGCGCTCGACGATCCTCTCCGCGTCGGCCAGCGAGCGCAGTTCGATCACGGCGGGATGGTCGATGCCTGGCACCGGCGGTTTCCGATTGCGCGCGCCGGTGGCGATCACGAGATGGTCGTAGGGAAGCACTTCGCCGTCCGACAGCCTCACCTTGCGCGTCTCGCGGTCGATCGCCTCTGCCCGCACCCCGGTGCGCAGCGTCACCTTCTGGTCGACGTAAAACTGGGCCGGCTTGAGCACCAGCGGATTGCCGGGCCGCTTGATGTACTCCTTGGACAGCGGCGGCCGCTGGTAGGGTATCGGCGTCTCGTCCGACACGAGGTCGATCGACCCGGCAAAACCCTTCTGCCGCAACGCCGCTGCGAATTCGACCCCGGCGTGTCCCGCGCCGATCACAACGACCTTCTTCGACGCGTCGAGCATGTTGCCGATCTCCATTGCGGCCGGGTTGGTCGGCCATGAACCCTGCGGTGTCAAGCCGACCCGCAAACCTGCGTTCGCCTTGTTTCGCAAGCCGTTGTGATGGATTATGCCGCAAAACGATGGCGGGAGGCGCCGGCTGCGACATGCGCGCCGGCCAGCCACGACAAGAGCGGGTAGAGCCATGATCGTCAGTCCACAGCACGGCGCAAGCGTCCACACGCTGCCCGCGGCGCGTCAGCCAGCGGCGCAGGCTGCCCACGGCGATCTGAAGCGCAACCCCGGCATGGCGCTCGACCTCGGCTGGGTCGAGGCGATGCGCCACGTCAACCGCTCCGCACTTGAGCGCCGCGTCGGCTCGTTGACAAAACGCCGGTCGATCAAGGGCGAAAACCAGGCGGCGTGGCTGCTGCGTTCGATAGCGCTGATGGACCTGACCACGCTCAACTCCAACGACACGCATGAGCGCGTGCGGCGTCTGTGCGCCAAGGCGAAGCAGCCGCTGGCCGCCGAGATGGTGGAAAAGCTCGGCATTGCGGGAGCCAATGTCCGCCCCGCCGCCGTCTGCGTCTACCACCCCTTCGTCGCCACCTGCGCGAAGGAGCTGAAGGGCACCGGAATCCACATCGCCGCCGTCTCCACCGCCTTCCCGCACGGGCTGGCGCCGCTGTCGACGCGGTTGGCCGAGATCAAGGCCTCGGTCGCCGATGGCGCCGACGAGATCGACATCGTCATCGACCGCGGGCTGGTCCTCGGCGGTCACTGGGAAAAGCTCTACGACGAAGTGGCGGCCATGCGCGAGGCCTGCGGCGAGGCGCATCTCAAGGCCATCCTCGGCACCGGCGACCTCTCCACGCTGCGCAACGTCACCTTGGCCTCCATGGTGGCGATGATGGCCGGCGCCGACTTCGTGAAGACCTCGACCGGCAAGGAGAGCGTCAATGCCACGCTTCCCGTCGGCCTCGCCATGGTGCGCGCCGTGCGCGCCTATCACGAGCGCACCGGCTACCTGATCGGCTTCAAGCCGGCCGGCGGCATCTCGACGGCGAAAGCTTCTCTGGACTGGCTTATCCTGATGAAGGAAGAGCTCGGCCGCCGCTGGCTGGAGCAGGACCTGTTCCGCTTCGGCGCGTCCAGCCTGCTCACCGACATCGAGCGGCAGCTTTCGCATTTCCTCACCGACCGCTATTCGGCCAATCATCGCCACGCCATGGCGTGAGCATGAAGATTTAGGCGCAAGACCATGAACATCATGCAGAAATTCGAGGCGATGGACTATGCCGCCGCGCCCGAATCGCGCGGCGAGGCCGATGCCTGGCTGAAGAAGCGCGAACTGTCGAAGGCACTGTTCATCGACGGCCAGTGGCGCGCCGCGAAGTCCGGCAAGACCTTTGCGGTCGCCGAGCCCTCCACCGGCAAGCAACTGGCGAAGATTTCCGAGGCGGGCAAGGCCGACGTGGACGACGCCGTCGTCGCCGCCCGCAAGGCGCTGCCGAAATGGCAGGCGGCAGGCGGCTATGCGAGGGCCCGCGTGCTCTACGCCATCGGCCGCGCCATGCAGCGCCACGCCCGCCTTTTCGCGGTGCTGGAATCGATCGACAATGGCAAGCCGATCCGCGAGAGCCGCGACATCGACGTGCCGCTCGCCATCCGCCATTTCATCCACCATGCCGGCTGGGCGCAGTCGCTCGACCGCGAGTTTCCGGACCACAAGCCGGTCGGCGTGGCAGGCCAGATCATCCCGTGGAATTTCCCGCTGCTGATGCTCGCCTGGAAGATCGCGCCGGCACTCGCCGCCGGCTGCACTGTCGTGCTCAAGCCGGCCGAGTTCACGCCTCTGACGGCGATCCTGTTCGCGGAGATCTGCGAGCGCGCCGGCGTGCCGAAGGGCGTCGTCAACATCGTCCATGGCGGACCCGAAGCCGGCTCCGCCATCGTCGACCATCCCGATGTCGACAAGATCGCCTTCACCGGCTCGTCGGAGGTCGGCAAGATCATCCGCAAGGCAACCGCCGGCTCAGGCAAGAAGCTTTCGTTGGAACTCGGCGGCAAGTCCGCCTTCGTCGTGTTCGAGGATGCCGACCTCGATTCGGCCGTGGAGGGTCTGGTCGACGGCATCTGGTTCAACCAGGGTCAGGTCTGCTGCGCCGGCTCGCGCCTGCTGGTGCAGGAAGGCGTGGCGGAGGCCTTCTACGCCAAGGTCAAGGCGCGCATGTCGCAGCTGCGCCTCGGCGATCCGCTCGACAAGAACACTGACATCGGCCCGCTGGTCGACACCTCGCAGCTCGAACGCGTCGCCGGCATAGTTGCCGAAGGCACGAAGCAGGGCGCCACCTGCTGGCAGCCCGAAACGCCGCTGCCCGGCGCCGGCTGGTTCTTTAAGCCCACGCTGGCGCTCGACGTGCAGCCCGCCAACATCCTCGCCCAGGAAGAGGTGTTCGGCCCGGTGCTGGCCGCCATGACTTTTCGCGACCAGCAGGAAGCCATCGAGCTCGCCAACAACACGCGTTACGGCCTTGCAGCCAGCGTCTGGTCTGAGAACATCGGCCGCGCGCTCGCCGTCGCGCCGGAGCTCAAGGCCGGCGTGGTGTGGGTCAACGGCACAAACATGTTCGACGCCGCCTGCGGTTTCGGCGGCTACCGCGAGAGCGGCTTCGGCCGCGAGGGCGGCAAGGAGGGCATGGCCGAGTATCTGACGCTGAAGGCCAAGTCGTCCGCGCCGCTCAAGGTGCTCGCCGCGCCGGCCGAAGTATCGGCCGGCGAATCCGATTTCATCGACCGCACGCCAAAACTGTTGATCGCAGGCAAGCAGGTGCGCCCGGACGGCAATTATTCGCTCGTCATCGCTGACGCGAAGGGCAAGGCCGCGGGCGAGGTCGGCGCCGGCAATCGCAAGGACATACGCGACGCCGTCACGGCTGCAAGATCTGCGCAGAAGAGCTGGGGCGCCGCCACCGGCTTCAACCGCAGCCAGGTTCTCTACTTCTTCGCCGAAAACCTCGCTGCCCGCGCCGACGAGTTCGCCGCGCGCCTGTCGAAGCTGACCGGCGTTTCGGCCAAGGCCGCCCGCGCCGAGGTCGATGCGTCCGTGGAGCGTCTGTTCGAGGCCGGCGGCATGGCCGACAAGTTCGAGGGCCGGGTGCACAATCCCCCTGCCCGCGCCGTCACGCTCGCCATGCACGAGCCGGTCGGCGTGATCGGCCTCGTCGCGCCCGACGCCGAGCCGCTGCTCGGTCTCGTCGCGATGCTCGCGCCTGCGCTCGCCATGGGCAATTCGATCGTCGCCGTGCCCTCGCAGCGCTATCCGCTGCTTGCCACCGACCTTTACCAGGTGATGGAGACCTCCGACGTGCCGGCCGGCGCGGTCAACATCGTCACCGGCAAGCGCGCCGAGCTCGCCAAGGTGCTTGCGAAGCACGACGACGTCGACGGATTGTGGCTCGTCGCCGAGGCAGACATCTGCAAGACCGCGGAGGCGGAATCCGTCGGCAACCTCAAGCGCGTCTGGGCGACCGGCGGCAAGACCGTCGACTGGAACCGCGATGGCTCGCTCGCTGCGCTGCTGCCGCGCGCCGTCGAGGTCAAGAACGTCTGGGTGCCCTACGGCGATTGACGGACGAGAGCCATGAACGCCCGCGACGACTGGTCGGAAGACCCGCAGCACAGGGATCTCGCGCTTCCCGGCGAAGCCGAGCGGTCGCTGCCGGTCATGCTCATCCGGGCGCGCGACGCGGTAATGTCGCATTTCAAGCCGCTGTTCCTTGCGAACCACATCAGCGAACAGCAGTGGCGCGTGATGCGGGTGCTGCGAGACGTCGACAGGCTGGAGGCCCATGAGGTCGCGGCGCGCGCCGCCGTGCTGTCGCCCAGCCTGTCGCGCATCGCGCGCACGCTGGAAGCGCGCGGCATCATCGCGCGCACCGCCGGCACCGCCGACAGGCGCCAGCTCTACCTGTCCATGACGCCGAAGGGGCATGAACTCATGGCCCTGATCGTCGGCGAAACGACCGCCGCCTATGTCGCCTTCGTCGAGCGCTTCGGCCGCGATCGCCTCTACACGCTGTTCGAGATGCTGGCCGACCTCTCGAAGCTCAGCACCAAGGAGAAGCCGTGACGCAGTATGTATTCGAACCCGCGCCGGTCGCCACCGTCGCGGTTGCCGGTGCAGCCGCGCGCTTCCCGGTGCGGCGCATCCTGTGCGTCGGCCGCAACTACGCCGAGCATGCCCGCGAGATGGGCGGCAATCCCGAGCGCGAGCCACCCTTCTTCTTCACCAAGCCGGCCGACGCGGTGGTCGACAGCGGCGTCCGCATTCCCTACCCGGCGCTGACGAAGAACCTGCATCACGAGATCGAGCTGGTCGTGGCCATCGGCAAGGGCGGCGCCGACATCGCGCCGGCCGACGCGCTGTCGCACGTATGGGGCTACGGCGTCGGCATCGACCTGACCCGCCGCGACCTGCAGGACGCCGCCAAGAAGGCGGCGCGGCCGTGGGACTGGTCGAAGGGGTTCGACCGCTCCGCTCCCTGCTCGCCGCTGGTGCCGGCCGCGCGGGTGACGCAGCCGCTCGCCGGCCGAATCTGGCTCGCCGTCGATGGCGTGGTGAAGCAGGACGGACGGCTGGAAGACCTCATCTGGCCGGTGCCGGACATCGTCGCCATCGCCAGCCAGGGCGTCGAACTCAGGCCCGGCGACCTGATCTTCACCGGCACGCCGGCCGGCGTCGGGCCGGTCCCGCCCGGCAGCCTCCTCACCGGCGGCATAGACGGCATCGGCACGATTGACATCAGCATTGGTGGCGCATGAGCGGCCTTGTCCTCCACAACTATTTCCGCTCGTCCACCAGCTACCGCGTGCGCATCGCGCTGGCCATGAAGGGCCTGCCCTACGAATATGTTGCGCACCATTTGCGCCATGGCGGCCACCGCAAGGCGAGCTATCTCTCCATCAACCCGCAGGGCCTCGTGCCCGCGCTGGTGCTGGAGGACGGCACGATGCTCGCGCAGTCGATGGCGATCCTCGAATATCTGGAAGAAACTCACCCGAAGCCGCCGCTGCTGCCGACCGACCCCAAGGGCCGCGCGCGGGTGCGCATGCTGTCCGACATGATCGCCTGCGACATCCATCCGGTGAACAATCTGCGCGTGCTCAACGCGCTGCGCTCGCGTTACGGGGCCGACGATACGGAAATCGCCAACTGGTTCCGCCACTGGGTCAACGAGACCTTCGCGCCGCTGGAGCAGATGCTGGCGCACGACAGGCAGACCGGCACTTTCTGCCACGGCCACACGCCCGGCATGGCCGACATCTGCCTCGTCGCGCAGGTCGCCAACAATGCCCGCTTCAACGTCGACATGACGCCCTACCCGACCATCGGCCGCATCCGCGACGCCTGCATGGAATTGCCGGCCTTCATCGACGCCGCGCCGCAGAAGCAGCCGGACGCGGAGTAGTCAGGCGAGAAACGCCTCCACGATCCGCGCGGCTTCCTGAGGACGCGTCAGCATGAACAGGTGACCGTCGTCCAGGGTCACCAGCCGCACGTCGGGGATCAGCCGCACCAGCATCCGCGCATTGACCATCGGCACCAGCGGGTCGTCGGTGCCGGCCATCACCAGCGTTCGCTGCGTGAGCCGCCCGAGCCACGGCAGGCTCGACCAGCCGGCCATGCAGGCGAGCTGGTGCAGATAGCCGAGCCGGCTGCCACCGCGCAGCGCCGCCGCGTGGCTGACCGCCAGCTTCGGGTCGGTGCGGAAGGCCCCGCCGTAAAGTTCGCCGGCCAGCTTCTGCATTTCGCCGCGCTTCATGTAGCGCCGCGCCGTCGCCATCTTGAGCAGGATGCGCGGCCGCGCCGGCACCATGACGAAGCCCGGCGACGTGGAGGCCAGCACCAGCCGGCGGCAGCGATCAGGAAACTGGCGGGCGCACTGCTGCGCCATCGCCCCGCCCCACGACACGCCGGCCGCGTCGACCTGCCCGTCGAAGCCGAACGCATCCATCACCTCCACCGCCGCCTGGGCGAGATGCCGCGGCCGGTAGGGCCACCGGCTCGTCGGTGACAGTCCGCAGCCGGGCGCGTCGAACACTACGGCATCTGTGCGCTCCAGCGCCTTCAGGAAAGGCAGCGCGAGTTCGGCATTTGCGCCGATGCCGTTGAACAGCAGCAGCGGCGGCCTTTGCGCACCGCCGGGCACGCGCCGCGCCACCGCGCGCAGCCTGAAGCGCCTCGTGTCGACGAAGCGCTCCTCGATACCGTCACCCGGCATCGGCGGCCACGAGCAGCGTCAGCGCCTCGGCGGCGAGCGCCGGCTTGTCCTCGCCCTCGATCTCGACGCTGATGGCATTGCGCAGCAGCAGCCGGCCCGGCGCCTTCTCCTCGACGGCGACGTTGCGCGCATGAAGGCGCACCCGCTGGCCGGCGCGCACCGGGTTGATGAATCGCAGCCGGTCGAGCCCGTAGTTGAACGACACCGCGTCGGCCGGCAGCATGTCGAGCTCGTAGCCGAGCCTGGCGATCAGCGAGAGCGTCAGGAAGCCGTGCGCGATGGTCGATCCGCCGGGCGCCTCGCGCCGCGCCCGGGAGACGTCCACATGGATCCACTGGCGGTCGCCCGTCAGCTCGGCGAAGCCGTCGATCATCGACTGGCCGACGCTCACCCAGGACGAGACGCCGAGCTCGGTTCCCGCCAGCGATTTCATTTCGGCAAATCTGCGCGGCATTCATGTCCCCTCGGCAACACCCTGCCCTAGCGCGCCCGGCCGCCTGTGGAAATCCCCACGCGCCGCAACGCGGCGATGGGCGCGGCGCGCCGCGCCGGCTACGGTCGCGCCATGAAAGCCTCCCGCGACATCGCCACCCTGCTCGACATCATGGCCGCGCTGCGCACGCCGGTCACCGGCTGCCCGTGGGACCTCGAGCAGGATTTTTCCACCATCGCGCCCTACACGCTGGAGGAGGCCTACGAGGTGGCCGACGCCATCGAGCGCGGCGACCGCGAAGACCTGCGCGAGGAGCTCGGCGACCTGCTGCTGCAGGTCGTATTCCATGCGCGGATGGCGGAGGAGGAAGGAGCGTTCGACTTCGGCGGCGTGGTAGAGGCCATCACCACCAAGATGATCCGCCGCCACCCGCACGTCTTCGGCGATGCGCAGGCGCGCTCGTCCGGCATGGCCAAGGGAATGTGGGAGAAGATCAAGGCCGAGGAGAAGGCCGAGCGCCGCGCCCGCCGCGAGGCGGCCGGTCTTGAGGCCGACAGCAGGGGCGGCTTCCTCGACGGCGTGCCGGTCGCGCACACCGCACTCACCCGTGCGCTAAAACTGCAGGAAAAGGCCGCGACCGTCGGCTTCGACTGGGGCGCCGCCGGCCCGGTGCTCGACAAGATCGAGGAGGAGATCGGCGAGCTGCGCGAAGCGATCGCGTCGGGCCGAGGCGACGACATCAAGGACGAGTTCGGCGACCTGCTCTTCGCCGTCGTCAACCTCGGCCGCCATCTCAAGGCCGACCCCGAAGGTGCGCTGCGCGGCACCAACGAGAAATTCCGCACCCGCTTCCACGCCGTCGAAGCAGCACTCAAGGCCCGCGGCGACACGCTGGAAGCGGCGACGCTGGAGGAGATGGAAGCCTTGTGGCAGCAGGCGAAGCGCAAGGCGGTCAAATAGCAGACCCTGGTGCGGGCGGCGGGGATCGAACCCGCATGGCCAAGGCCGAGGGATTTTAAGTCCCTTGCGTCTACCAGTTTCGCCACGCCCGCATGTCTCGGGTCGTAGCGCGCAGCGATCGGCTTGTGAAGCGCGGGCTCAGACGCGCCGCCGCTCCTCCGGCAGGCCGAACAGCGCCCACCAGAACGAGATCTTGAAGAACGGGCAGTGGCGCGAGAACGTGCCGTCCGGCGTGATGTGCCACCACTGGTAGCCGTGCTTGCGGAAACCGCGGCGCACGAATCGGCTGCCCGCCGGGCCGAGGGCCGCGGCAGCGGCCCAGATCAGCGAGGTGCGCTGGCACCACGAGCGCTTGTGCTGCTGGTATAGCTGGGTCAGTTCGCGCACCAGCACGCTGTCGGAGCGCGATGCAGCTGAGGCGATGCGGTCGCGCGCGCGGCGAAAATCGGCCCGGCGCGCCCGCGCGTCCGCCGCGAAGGCGACCCCTCCGAAACCAAACAGCGCCGTCGGCACCGTGGTCGGCAGCGTCCAGTAGGCGAAGGTCGCCACGGCTGCGCACAGCGCGCCCAGAAACAGCGGCGGCCAGGCCGCCAGCATCGCGTTCATGCCGCTCTTCAAGGAATCCCCGCTCCAGCGCGCGTCGCGCGAACCATTCCACCCCTTAGCCCCATCGCCCGGCAACGACGTGAATAGCGTCGATTGCGGCGACATTACAGCGTCCCAGTCCCAACAATTTCCCGACATCGCTTCATATCGCAAATCACGAATATGAAGGACATAGACCGGGTGTGCAAAACCGCTGTGACGATCAGTCTGCGGGATGCACGTCCCGATAGCTGGGATAGTCCAGCGGCCGCCCCTGCCGGTCGGCGTAGGCGACGTAGTCGAGCTTCAGCACCTCCTCGAACAGGTCCGGCGAGGCGATCTCCATGCGCCGGCCGCGGTCGATCACCTCCAGCGCAAAGCCGCGCCGCATCAGCGGCCGGAGATAGTCGACAAGCGCGCTGGTCTTCCAGCGCTCCGGCTTCGCCGGATCGACGAACAGCGTGACGAGATTGCGGCCCGGCTCCTTCGCGAGATAGGCACCGGCTTCCAGCGGGTGCGGAATGGCGTTGCGTTCGCTTCCGCCGGCCTCGCGCAGCACGACATGCAGGCATCTAAACTCGGCGCAGACAGCGGGGCGCTCGGGCTGGCCCCAGATGCCGCAGGCGCTGCCGGAGAGATGACGGCAGGGCTGGTACATCGGCTTGTCCAGCGCCACGATCTCCAGCACGGAGCAGCACAGCGTGCAGGTCCGGCAAGGCGACACCGGCCCGCCGGCCGCCTTGCGCCGCTTGGCCTCACCCATGCGCCTGTCCCGTGTTCATGCGGCAAGCTTCGCATGTCGGCCGGTGCAGTGCCAACTGCCTATGCCGCCCGCCCGGCAAACGCCTTGCCCGCTATGCGGCGGATGAGCGCCTCGACCTCGGCCGCATGCGAATATTGCGGCATGTGGCCGACGCCCTCCAGGAACACCGCGTCGAGACCGGGCATGGCCACCGCCAGCGCCCTGCCGTGCTCCTCGCTGTCGATGACGCGGTCGGCGGTGCCGAACGCCATTCCGGCCGGTATCCCGATCTCGCCGTATCGAGCCGCAACGGCGCGGACATCCCCGCCGCGTGTCGCGACGAAATCGGTCGACGCGGCATAGAAGTGGCTGGGTTTCAGCGCCAGCATGGCCCCGCCCGCGACCATGTAGTCGGCGGGCGGCTGCTGGGGCGCGAACACGAACGCATGCGTGGCGGCCGCCATGCGCGCCGCGTTCGGAGCCGAGATCGTTTCGGCGATCAGCCGCCGCAGCCACGGCCGCCTGATGTTGATGGCGGCGAATGCCGGCGGCACATCTTCGCGGAACTGCGTCAGCGGGGAGATGACGACGATCCCGGCGATTCGCTGCGGAAAATCGACGGCCATCGCCAGCGTGATCGCCCCGCCGAGCGAGTGCCCGACGACCAGCGGCTTTTCGAGGCCGAGAGCGTCGATCAGCTTGACCAGGAAAGCCGCCTGCTCGCGCGTGTCGCCCGGCCGGTCGTTGCGGCGCGTCGAGTAGCCCGAGCCGGGACGGTCGATGGCGATGACGCGAAAGTCCTTGGCCAGACCGGAAAGCAGGGGCTGGAAATGCGCCTGCGTGCCGCCCAGCCCGTGCACCATCAGGATCGGCGGCCCCCCTGCTTCGCTGGAAACGCCACGATCCACATAATGGATGCGGTTGCCGTCGACCTCGATGAATTTTCCGCGCGGCGGCACCAGCCGCTCGGCGCGGCGGCGGATGCGCCAGCTCACGTAGAGAAGGTAGCCGAGGACCAGCAACGCGGCGACGAGCAGCGCCGCGAGGATCGCTGCGATGACGCCTGCGAAACCCATAGGTCGACCCTATTCAGCCGGGTCGCGAATATCTTGTCGAATCGCCGGCGTGCCGCCGATCAGGCTGCGGTAGAAGCTGACCTTCAGGAAGGGGCTGTCGCGGGTGAAGGCGCGGTCGGGGAAGATGTGGAAGAAGCGGTAGCCCATCGAGGCATACTGCCCGGCGACGTAGCTGCGCGCTTCCTCGCCAAGCGCGCCGTAGGCAGACCATTCCAGCACGGTGCGCTGGCACCAGGAGCGCTTGTAGCGCGAGATGTGGCGCGGCAGCAGCGATGGCGCGGCGGCCAGCGTCTCCATCACCTTGCGCGAATCCTTGATGCGCGCGGTGATGTCGACGATCGAGATGATCAGACCGATGCCGGCAAGGATGCGCACCGGCACCCAGAAGACCGGCAGCGTGGTCATCGCGAGGTTCATGCACAGAAGCACGATCGGCGGCCAGACGGCCAGTATGGAAGCTGTCATACGCCGCAATACAATGTTCTCCCGTCGCCCCTGTATGCCCCGGCATGCCCTTGGCATGTCCCTGCAAGGGCATACCAAATGCCCTCGCCACTATCCAAGCACTGTTTGAAAAGAAAGTGACCGGTGGGGCGCGGCGGCCACGCTGCCTGTTGCCCGCGGGGCCCCATTGCCCCAAACCGGCGACGGGCGTATCTGCCGCTGGGTCCGGCAGGGAGGCAAAGATGGCTGAAATCGTCACGGGCGCGATGGTCGTGATCGGCGACGAGATCCTTTCCGGCCGCACCAAGGACAAGAACATCGGCCATCTCGCCGACGTGCTGACCGCCATCGGCGTCGACCTGCGCGAGGTGCGCGTCGTCGCCGACGAGCAGGACGACATCGTTGCGGCGGTCAACGCGCTCCGGTCCCGCTACGACTACGTCTTCACCACCGGCGGCATCGGTCCGACCCATGACGACATCACCGCCGATTCGATCGCTGCCGCATTCGGCGTGCCGTGCGACTACGACGCGAAGGCCTACGCCATGCTGGAGGCGCACTACGCCGCGCGCGGGCTGGACTTCACCGACGCGCGCAAGCGCATGGCGCGCATGCCGGTCGGCGCCGTCCACATCGACAATCCCGTCTCGATGGCGCCCGGCTTCCGCATCGGCAACGTGCACGTCATGGCCGGCGTGCCGGCCATCTTCCAGGCCATGCTCGACAATGTCGTGCCGACGCTGCGCTCGGGCGCAAAGCTGCTCTCCGACATGGTCCACTGCCCCTATGGCGAGGGCACCATCGGCGACGGGCTGACCGCCATCCAGAAGGCGCATCCGGACACCATCATCGGCTCCTATCCGAAATATCTCGACGGCAGGTTCTGGACCGAGCTGGTCGTGCGCTCGCGCGACGCCGGCAAGCTGGCGGCGGCCAAGGCCGAAATCGAATCGATGCTTGCAGGCATCGCGGCGACCAAAGCGTCGTGAACACGACCCCGCACGACTGCGACGTGCTGATTGCCGGCGGCGGGCCGGCGGGCATGATCGCGGGACTGCTGTTCTCGCGCGCGGGCTTCAAGACGATCGTCGCCGAGAAGCACGCCGACTTCCTGCGCGACTTCCGTGGCGACACGGTGCATCCGTCCACGCTGGAAATATTCAATCGCCTCGGCTTGCTGGAGAGTTTCCTCCAGCGTCCGCACCAGAAGCTCTCGCAGATCGGCGTGCGCTGGCGCGGCGAGCTGCTGGCCGCGGCCGACCTGTCGCGGCTCAAGGTTGCGGCGCCCTACGTCGCCTTCATGCCGCAATGGGAATTCCTCGACTACGTCGCCGATACGGCGCGCGAGAGCCCGCACTTCGAACTGCTGATGCGTGCCGAAGCGCAGGGCCTGATCGAGGACGGCGGCAAGGTGGCCGGCCTGCGACTGGCGACGCCCCAAGGACCGCGCGACATTCGCGCCCGTCTCACGATCGCTGCCGACGGCCGCGGCTCGGTCGTACGCGCCGCGGCCGGCCTGCCGCTTAAGGTGCTCGGCGCGCCGGTCGACGTCTTGTGGTTCGCGCTGCCGCGCGGCACCGCGCCCGTGCAGGACAGTCTCATCAACGCCGCGCCCGGCACGCTGGTCGTCACCATCGACCGCGGCAGCTACTGGCAATGCGCCTTCGTCATCGACAAGGGCGGCCGCGCGCCACTGGAGGCTGCGGGGCTCGACACGCTCAAGGCCCGCGTCGCCGAGGCCGCCCCGCATGTCGCCTCTGAGCTCGGCGCGCTGAAATCCTGGGACGAGATCAAGCTTCTCAGCGTGGCGGTCGATCGGCTGGAGCGCTGGTCGCGCCCCGGCCTTCTCGCGCTTGGCGACGCCGCGCACGCCATGTCGCCAATCGGCGGCGTCGGTATCAACCTTGCCGTGCAGGACGCCGTCGCGGCGGCGAATCTCCTGGTTCCGAAGCTCAGGGCCGGCGAACTTTCCGCCGACGACCTCGACCTCGTGCGCCGGCGGCGGCTGTGGCCGACCCGCGCCACCCAGTTCGTGCAGGTGCAGATCCAGAATCGCCTGCTGGCGCCGTTGATCGCCGGCAAGGGGCCGGCGCAATCGCCGCCGCTGCCGATGCGGCTGGCCGGCTGGTTCCCGCCGCTGCGCCGCGCGCTTGCCCGCGCCGTCGGCCTCGGCGTGCGCCCCGAATTGCCAGACCCTTCGCTTTTCGGCTGAACGGGTCCATGCTGGTCCGATCCGGGCAGGCTTGATCCCGGTCAAGGCGGAACCGCGCCGCCCGCGTCAAGGTTGTTGCCGCAGCGAAATCGCAAGGAGTGTGCCATGCAGCCCAAGACAATCGTGGCGATCGTCGCGGACGAAGCCGATCTCGATCGCGTGCTCGCCTGCGCCGAGCCGCTTGCGGAGCGCTTCGGCGCGCGGCTCACGGTGGTGCATGGCGACGCGCTGCCCATGCCCACCGCCTCGCCGATGGGCTTTCCCGATACCGGCCTGCTCGACGCCGCGATGGAAACCGCGCGCGAGCGCTCCGAGGCGATGCGCAAGGCGGTGGCGGCGCGGCGCGGGCCGGTCAAGGCGCAGTGGCAGTCCTTCCTCGGCTTCGCGGGCGACGCCAGCCGCCAGGTTGCGCAGGCCGCCCGCACGGCCGATCTGGTGATCGCCAGTCAGGCCGATCCCGCCTCAAGCCGCTCGATGCCGGTCGACGCGCTGCTCTTCGAGACAGGGCGCCCGGTGCTGTTCGTGCCCTATGCCGGCACGGTCGACCCTGCCTTCCGCAAGGCCGTCGTCGCCTGGAACGGTTCCGCGGAAGCCGCACGCGCCGCCTTCGACGCGCTGCCGCTGCTGGTCGCCGCCGACAGCGTGTCGATCCTGTGCGTCGACCCGCGCGCCGGCGAGGGCGAGGCGGCAGAGTTCGCGGGTGCCGAGATCGCGGAAGCACTGACGCGCCATGGCGCCAGGGTCACCGTGGTCAACGAGCCCGCCGCCGGGCTGGCCCCGGGCGAGGCGATCGAGAACCACCTGGCGGAGTCGGCCGCCGACCTGCTGGTCATGGGCGCCTACAGCCAGTCCTGGCTCAAGCAGTTCTTCTTCGGCGGCGCCACGAAGACCTTGCTGGCGTCGATGCCGGTGGCGACACTGATGTCGCGCTGACAGCTGTTGAGAGCGGGGCGTCAAAACCGCCCTGCCCCTTGCGAAACGGCGCTTTATCCCGCTAGTGCCGCGTGCATTCCCTTGTGCGAACCGGAGTGCACGCCATGTCGCTTCCCGAAAAGGCCTTCCCCGTCTCCTGGGACCAGTTCCATCGCGACGCGCGCGCGCTCGCGTGGCGGCTGGCGGGCGTCAACGGCGCATGGAAGGCGATCGTGTGCATTACCCGCGGCGGGCTGGTGCCGGCTGCCGTCATCTCGCGCGAACTCGGCATCCGCGTCATCGAGACGGTCGGCGTCGCCTCCTACCACGACTACACCGCGCAGGGCGAAATGAAGGTGGTGAAGGAGATCACCCCGGCGCTGCTGGAGGACGACGGCAAGGACGTGCTGATCGTCGACGACCTGACCGACACCGGCAAGACCGCCGCGATCGTGCGCGCCATGCTGCCCAAGGCGCACTTCGCCACCGTCTACGCCAAGCCCAAGGGCCGGCCGCTGGTCGACACCTTCGTCACCGAAGTGTCGCAGGACACCTGGATCTACTTCCCCTGGGACATGGGGTTTACCTACCAGAAGCCCATCGCCGAGGATCACAAGGGCTGAACGGCCGCCGCGCGTCGGTTCGCTGACGGGAGCAAAATATCCGCGCCGTCATGCTCGGGCCTGTCCCGAGCATCTGCAAACCGCTCAAGGCTGTAGATCCTCGGCACAAGGCCGAGGATGACGGCACTCGCCTGCGGCAGTCGCTACCGCGTCCCGCACGCCCCACGCAAGCCGTGCAAGCCATTGTCTGGGCGCGCGAAACTTCACCTTGTCTGCATTTTCGCGTTGCGCCGCGTTTTCGACTTTATTAACAGGTTGTTAACTGCGTTTTTCTTAAGCTGGCAAAGGAATCGAGGTTCCACGACCGCCATGATCGTCTCCCACTCGACCCGCAATCGCTGGCTCGACAAGGTCCGCACCCTGTTCGGCGGCGTGCCTTGCCGCGTGCAGGTGGCGGCGCTGCCGTGGCGGCTCACCGAGCGCGGCGTCGAGGTGATGCTGGTGACGAGCCGGGGTTCGGGCCGCTGGGTGCTGCCCAAGGGCTGGCCCGAAAAGAGCGAGGAGCTGAGCGAAGCCGCGGCCCGCGAGGCGGCTGAGGAGGCCGGGCTGGCCGGAGCGGTTGCATCGCGCGAGATCGGCCGCTTCTACTACGGAAAGCAGCTTCCCACTGGTGCCGAATGGCGCTGTGAAGTCCACGTCTTCCCTCTCGAGGTCGACCGGGTCGCCGACAAGTGGCCAGAGAAGAAGCATCGCAAGCGCGGCTGGTTCAGCGTCGAGGAGGCCGCGCGCAACGTCAGCGAGCCCGACCTCGGCGAGCTGATCTCCGCCTTCGCCGTGAACCCGCGCCGCAGCGTCCCGGCCTGACCGCGCCAACGCGCCGATTTTTGCTGGTTTAGCCGATTTTTCTGGGCATTCAGGGCACTTGAACGCATCGGCGGTTGTTTCGGTGATGGCTCGCCCCTAGACGAAGCTGGCATCCACCGGACCCGGAGACGATGGCCGAAATTCTCGACCGCGCACGCAAGGACACGCTCGACAAGGACCTCGACAAGCTCGTCCATGTCGAGGAAGCGGCCAACGTCGTCGCGCGCGGCCTGGTCGGGCCGGGTTTCGGGCTGCTTTTTCTGGCATTGACCGCCGTCACCACGGCCTACTGGTTCTCCGGCACGCCGGGAGCCGTCACCATCGTCGCGGCCGCCGCCATCGGCGCCTACATGGCGATGAACATCGGCGCCAACGACGTCGCCAACAATGTCGGGCCTGCGGTCGGCGCCAAGGCGCTGACCATGGGCGGCGCGCTGGTCATCGCCGCGATCTTCGAGGCGGCGGGGGCTTTGATTGCGGGCGGTGACGTCGTCGGCACCATTTCCAAGGGCATCATCGCGCCCGAAGCGGTCGCCGACCCGCAGTATTTCGTGCAGCTGATGATGGCAGCCCTGCTTTCTTCCGCCATCTGGGTGCATCTGGCCACCTGGCTTGGAGCGCCGGTGTCCACCACGCACGCCATCGTCGGCGGGGTGCTCGGCTCGGGCGTCGCTGCGGCGGGTTTCGCTTCGGTCGACTGGAGCGTGATGGCGGCTATCGCCGCGAGCTGGGTGGTGTCGCCGCTGCTCGGCGGCATCATCGCCGCCGCATGCCTGGCCTTCATCAAGGCCGCGATCATCTACCAGGATGACAAGTTGGCCGCGGCGCGGCGCTGGGTGCCGCTGCTGATCGCGGTCATGGCCGGCGCCTTCGCCGCCTATCTCGCCACCAAGGGTTTGCGGCAGCTCGTCGATCTCGACGGTTTCTCGGTGACCTTCCTCGGCGCGGCCGCATTCGTCGTCGCCTGGGGCCTCTCGCGAAGCCACGTGATCCAGATCTCGAAAGGTCTGGAGAACCGTAACCAGTCGCTGCGAAAACTGTTCAGCCTGCCGCTCATCATCTCCGCCGCGCTGCTGTCTTTCGCCCACGGTGCGAACGACGTGGCCAACGCCGTCGGCCCGCTGGCGGCCATCGTTTCGACGGCTACCGGCGGGCATGTCGACGCACAGGTCGGTATCCCGCTGTGGGTCATGCTTATCGGCGCGGTCGGCATCTCTATCGGCCTGCTGCTGTTCGGCCCGCGGCTGATCCGCATGGTGGGCGAACAGATCACGCGGCTCAATCCCATGCGCGCCTTCTGCGTGGCGCTGTCGGCCGCGCTCACCGTCATCGTCGCCTCATGGTTCGGCCTGCCGGTCAGTTCGACCCACATCGCCGTCGGCGCGGTGTTCGGCGTCGGATTCTTCCGCGAATGGTATACCGCCAACTCGAAGCGCCGCCGCGCCTATCTCGAACGCAAGGCCAGCCGCGACCGCGCCGCGCGCGCCGCACGGGGCGACGTGTCGGCCGCCATCGCCGACGACGACGCAGATTCGGAAGCCGACGGCGTTCCGCTGTCACGCGAGGAGGTCAACCGCCGCCGGCTCGTGCGCCGCGCCCACGTGACCACCATCGTTGCCGCCTGGGTGACCACGGTGCCGGCGGCCGCCGGGCTTTCCGCGCTGATCTTCGTGACGCTGCGGGCCTTTGCCTGATCTGCGACGCCGTCCGGGTCTATCCACAGGGCGACGGATTCACTGGTGACGCAGCGGCATTCGCAGGCGCCGGCTTGCCGCGCAGGTTCCCCGCAATCCACACGCCTCGCCCACAACATGTTGGGTGTCACAAAACTCCCACAAACGACTCCTTGACGCTCCCCGTCGAGTCGACTCTTATAGGTCATGCGCCCATGACGTGGCGTGGCCGGAAGGTTCCCGTTACCGGCCCTGTTCCCCGGATCGACAAGCTTCAAGGCTGACCGCGCCTGTTTCCCACAGGCGGCAGGAGGCTGTTTGCCGCCCGGGATTCCTGCCATTCCGTGGCAGGAGCGAGGGTGGCGTAAAGGACCTGTTAATACTATATTTAGCGTTTGCGGCCCACGTTTGCGCTAGATACGGTGAATGACCTCGCAAGAGGGAATCACCGAAACCGGGTGGGGTAGTTTGCTTCGGCTTGTCTCCGAGGCAGAATGGATGGCTTAGGCCCGCCATTGCTGCGCGTGGACGAAAGGAAGCTGCGTGGGACGTCGGCGGACACGGTTTCGCCGGCATGGATTGGGGATACGCCGTCGCGGCCGCCTACGAGGGCGCGGCCTGTGGACAGGCGCTACATATAGGGACTGGGACTGCCAAGATGCGCATCGAACGCCGTTTCACCAAGGCCGGTCAGGACGCCTATGCGGAGATCGAGTTCCGCAAGGCCACGAGCGAGATCAAGAATCCGGACGGCTCCGTCGTCTTCCGCCTGGCCGACATCGACGTGCCGGCGCAGTTCTCCCAGGTCGCCGCAGACATTCTTGCCCAGAAATATTTCCGCAAGGCCGGCGTGCCCGCGCGGCTGAAGAAGGTGGAGGAGAACTCCGTCCCGTCCTTCCTGTGGCGTTCGGTCGCCGACGAGGACGCGCTGGCGGCGCTCCCCGAGGACCAGCGCTATGGTTCCGAGACCGACGCCCGCCAGGTGTTCGACCGTCTCGCCGGCACCTGGACCTACTGGGGCTTCAAGGGCGGCTATTTCGCTTCCGAGGAAGACGCCCGCGCCTTCCGCGACGAGCTCGCCTACATGCTCGCCACGCAACGCGTGGCTCCGAACTCGCCGCAGTGGTTCAACACCGGCCTGCACTGGGCCTACCAGCACATCAGGCGGTCGGCACGGGGGTCTGCCGTCGACCCCTTCACGCAGAAGCTCACCAAGTCCAAGTCGTCCTACGAGCACCCTGGCCACACGCCTGCTTCATCCAGTCGGTCAGCGACGATCGCAATCGGCAGGGCATCGCCGGATGGCCGGGTTCGTGCGACCGCTTCTGTTCAAACCGGTTCGGGCACCGGCTCAACTCTCCGCCTGCGCGGCGAAGGCAGCTCTCCACGGCGGCGGCAGAGTCGTCGGGTCTGATGAGCTTCCTCAAGATCGGCGAGCCGCGCGGCGGGCGCCATCAAATCGGGCGGCACCACGCCGCGCCGCCAAGATGGTCATCGTCGACGCCAGACCATCCGGACGTATCGAGAATTCTGTCGACTGGAAGGTCAAGGAGGAGCAAGAAGGTCGCCGCGCTCGTGACCGGCTCAAGATGGCGCACCTGACCGCCATCATGAAGGCCTGCGTCGCGAAATTATAGTGATGTTGCTCGAAACAACCGTCAAAGCACGGCATCAGCGCTTTCACATCAGGATGAAGAAGTCGCTTCTGTGCAAAACTACATCGGCCGTGTCATCCGGTTCGCCAAACGAGACTGCGTCATCGGCTTCAAGACCTAAACCTCGACTGGATTGAGCTACCCTCATCCTGGGCCGAGCTCCAGCAACTCAAATCTCCGCTCAAGGACGGCTTTTGCGCGCCGTGGAGACTGACGGCGACCTGGCAGCCTCAAGGGCCGCCTGACCGGCAAGATCTGCAGGACCATGAGGTATACGATCTGGCGGAAAAAAAGATCGCGGCTACGCCGCACGGGCGTCGGCCGATCCGAGCTATCGCGCCAACGCCACGATGAACGGCTGGCACACCTGCGTGATGACCGCGGCGCGCGTCCAATCGTGGCTCAGGTGCATGTTCCTCGACGACGGCCTGCAATCTGGCGTCGATCAACGCTTCGCCTATCGCAATGCCGACGGCGTTCGACCTCGCCCGCTGAGCAGCACACCGCCCGCCTGGCGGACCATCGTGCTCAGAAATCTCTGTCATGATGGCGCGGTTCCGTCAGAAGGAGATCGCGCAGCTCTCCTATGAGTACCGCACATCGGCCTCGGCTGCGCCGGCGCATCGGCGCTGCTGGTGACCTCAGGCCTCCCCCTACGTTCGGAAGAGGAAGCGCGTATCGCGGCGCCGCCGCCATCCATGACCGGCGTCGCCTGCTGCGACCTCGGCCGAAGATGGCATCAGATAAGCTTCCCGACTACGAGCGCAACCGCGAGCACGTGCTCCGCGTCATGCCCAACCATCGTCACGCGCCGCGCATGCCGTCGACCAGCTGCCGAGAAGCTATGGCGGTGAACCCGTCCGCTGGTTGCCGCTCAGCTGCCGGTGCCCGGCCTGATGGATTATCGCTCCAGGCGCGGGACGCCGCGCTTCGCGCTCGGCGGCTTCGCGGCTACCGCAACGCGCAGGCCACCGTCGTCAACCGTGGCACGTCGGCCTCGTGATGGACCCGCGGCGCGACCGACATCAGGCCGACTTCGCATTGGTGAAATTCAAGAAGCTCGCCGGCGGCGGCTACTTCAAGATCATCAACGCCGCGGTGCCCGAGGCGCTGCGCACGCTGGGCTATTCCGAGGCGCAGATCGCCGAGATCGACGCCTATGCGGTCGGCCACGGCAACCTCAACCAGGCGCCGGGCATCAGCGATCACGCGCTCAAGGCCAGCAAGGCTTCACCGACGAGAGATCGCGACCGTCGCCGCGCTGGTCGAGCGGCCTGAGCATCAGTTCGTCTTCAACAAGTGGACGCTCGGCGAGGATTTCTGCCGCGACACCCTGGGCTCGCCGACAGACTCCAGCGACTATGTTCAGGATCACCGCCTGCGGGCTTCTCGAAGAGGACATCGAGGCCGCCAACATCATGTCTGCGGTGCGATGACGCTGGGCGCCTTCCACTGGGCAAACGATATCGGTGTTCGACTGCGCCAATCGGTGATGCGAGCAAGATCGGCAAGCGCTACCTCTCGGTCGAGGAACCACATCGCCAGATGGCGGCGGCGCATTTTCATCGGGCGCCATCCTCAAGACCATCCGCATGCCCCAACGGCGACGGTCGAGACGCCAAGAACGCCTCATCTTTCTCAAGTGGAAGCTGCGGCGCTCAGAACCAACGCGCTCTGCCGACGGTTCAACTGTCGCCAGCAACTCAACGCCTCGCTGATCGCCGACAATGACGACGAGGACGAGGTCGAGGCCATCAATCGTGCGGCCTGCCGCCGCGCAGACGCGTCACCAAATCACCGAGAAGATCGATGGGCGACCAATGGGCGCGTCAGTGCGTGTTTGCCGAACCACCGCAAGACTGCGCGAAGGACCAGATCGATCGGCAGCCACCAAGAGATATCGCTCTACCTTCCAGCTTCGGAGTTGGCGGCCGGCCGACCTCGGCAGATCTTCATCGACATGCACAAGGAAGGCGCCACCTTCCGCGCGATGTCTGAATTTTATTATCTTAACGATCTCGCTCGGCCTGCAATACGGCGTGCCGCTGGAGGAATATGTGGAGGCCTTCACCTTCACCAAGTTCGAGCCGGCCGGCATGGTGCAGGGCAACGACGCCATCAAGAACGCCACGTCGATCCTCGACTACGTGTTCCGCGAGCTGGCCGTGTCCTACCTCGCGCGCCACGACCTCGCCCATGTCGACCAGTCCGACTTCGCCTCCACCGCGCTCGGCCGCGGCATTTCGGAAGGCCGCTCCACGCCCTTCTCCAAGGGCCTTACGCGTGGCGCCTCGCCGCTCAAGGTGGTGGGCGGCTCGGTCGGCGGCGCCGATCCGAAGGGGTTCAGTGGGTCTGGCGGCAACGCCCCTGCCCGCTCGGCCCCGACCATGGCCGCGTCCATGCGTCCGGTCTCGGTCAACGGCGCGACGGTCACCGCCCTGAAGCCCGCCTATGCCGGGCTCCAGGAGGAGTCGGTCGCCTACAAGCGCGACTACGAGGAGCGCCTCCAGGGCTTCAAGCGAGGAAGTGCCGTGATAACCGTCCATTGTTTAACTCAGGGGCCGAGTCACCACGACGGCCCTGTTCGCCGGCAAGGCCATCGCCGATGCGGCGAGCGCGAAACGCCAAGCCTGGAAGCCGCGCGCCAGCGCGCGATGATGCAAAGGCTACCACCAGCGCATGTTCAAACTCGAACTGCAATTCAGGCGCGGCCGGATCAGCGGCCTACCCGGTGGCTGGGGCTGCGGCTTTGACGACAGGGGTGTTCAGCGGCGGCGGATCGCTGGGCACGCGACAATTTGACCCGGTCGTGCTGATCAGGCCAAATCTTCGCATGAGAACATAACGAATACGGTGCCGGAGGCCTCTGGCAGGCATCCGGCTCACCAGACCGGCCCTCGCCCGTCATCCCGGAAGACGCGGCGTCAGCGGCGGGCGGCTATCGGATAATGATGACAACAACAGTCTGCCGCCATCCCCACGTCGTTGGGTCCGATTCTACTGCCTTTCCACCACGTCACAGCGGTTCACGGCGAGCCATGGCATCAGCGACTGGCACCGAACTATTGACGTGTCGGCTCAAGCGCGCGCCGCTCGTCAGCGTTCGCTGCAGGCCGTCAGCCGCTTGCGGGCGGTTTCGTCCGATCGCCTTAATCGTTGACCGCAATCGGCGCAAAAAGCTCTGGCGGCGGTTGCCTATCTGAACCTTCACGCCGATGCGCGAATCCGAAGCAACAAATCGCCTCCGGCGCCGTGCTGTTACTGGCGCAGAAGGCGATGCCCGAGAGCCTCCGCAGCAATCCGATGCTGGCCAGCCAGATACTGACCTTTGCCGGATCGATCTCGGCCTCGAAAAGCGAGTGCGCCACCAATGGCATGAACGTGGACTTCAAGATACTCCGCCGCGGCGGCGAGTTCGAAAGAGCACAGCTATTCTATCCCCGGCGCGGACGCCGCTATCCCGCAGCCGCGGGCCTGTTATCCCCGCCGCGAAGCCTGTCTGGAATGGCGCCTTTGCGCGAGGAAGGCAATGCACTGTGGGCGATCGGCAGGACGGTGCCGGATCGGTCGCGCAGCAAGCGGCTGGGTGTTGAGCCTCAGGTCGGGTCTGATCATTTATAAGCGCGGTCGCCTCTGGGTTAAAGAACCACCGCCGGACGGGCGGCCGCGAGGTCGCACCAAAAATACATAGTGAGCGACGTCGCCGCCGCCCGTCCTCCACCCGAAATCGCGCAGCGATTTTCGGGATCGCGCCCAGCGAAGTCGCGAAGCGATCTTCGCGTCATGGCGCGTGCAGCAGCCAGACGCTTCAGCGGGCGTGGTAACGGCGAAGCGCGCCTGCTGACATCGCCCCCTGTCGCGCGGCACAGGCATCGCTAAACTCCGCGACGCAAGGAGACACGCATGGCCCCCGTTCACGTCGACCCGAAGAAGATGCGCGAGTTCGAGGACGAGGACGCCTTCTATCGCTGGCTGGGCGACAATCACGACACGGCGGACGAGCTATGGATCCGCATCTTCAAGAAGGGTTCGGGCCGCAAATCCATCGACGCGAAGCAGGCGATCGACGTGATCCTCTGCTGGGGCTGGATCGACGGCATCCGCAAGTCCTGGGACGAGCACAGCTTCGTCCAGCGCTACGTGCCGCGCAGGCCCAAAAGTGTGTGGAGCAAGATCAACGTCGACAATGTCGCCCGCCTGGTGCGCGACGGGCGCATGACGGAGCACGGCATGAAGCAGGTCGAACTCGCCAGGGCCGATGGACGCTGGGACCGCGCCTATGGCAGCGGCAGGAACCTGACCCTGCCGGACGAGATGCTGGCGGCCATCGAGGCCGAGCCCGCGGCAAAGGAGATGCTCGGCAGGCTGACCGAGCAGAACCGCTTCGCGCTGGCGTTCCGCGTTCACAATGTGAAGACCGAGGCGACGCGGCAGAAGAAGATCGCCGAATTCGTCGCCATGCTTGCGCGCGGCGAGACGATCTACCCGCAGAAAGCTGAAGGCCCCGCGCGGAAGCGCAAGGCTTCCGGCGGGGCCGCCGGCGGGCGCAACACTGGAGGGCACTCCCGCGGCAAAGGTTAGGCCGTCAGATCCAGTAGGGCGGCACCTTGTAGTAGTCGTAGGCCTTGTCGCGCGCCGCCTTGCCGTCGTCGCCGGTCAGCTCGGCGATCGAATGCGCCGGCGCCGCCTGCAGCTGCTCCTTGGTGAAGGGCACGACATAGCCGTTGCGGGCCGAATCGAAGTCGAGCGTCGACCACGGTATGGCGTGGAACTTCTCGCCGATACCGAGGAAGCCGCCGAAGCCGACAATGGCAAACATGATGCCGTTCGACAGCTTGTCGAGCATCACGTCCTCGATAGCGCCGATGCGCTCACCCTGAAGGTTGTAGACGTCGGTGCCGATGACGCGGGTGGCCTGGATGGCCTTGGTGTGTCCGGTGTGGGTCGTCATTTTTGTTCTCCTTTTTTGGAAACCCGAAGAAGCAACGCGCATCAGCGCGGCTCGTTCCGGGATAGTTCAGGCCGGAACAGTTCAGGAGAGCGGCGTGTGATGATGCCAGGCAAGTTTCCACTTGCCGTCGCGATCGATATAGCCGGAGGTAACGGAGGAGCGCTGCGGCTCGCCGTCGGCCTTTCGAGCTGTCGCCTCATAGGCGATCACGGCAACTGTCGGGGCCGGGCAGAGCAGCTTTTGCGCGCTGAAGGTGACATCCTTCCAGCGATCGTCCTGTTTCACCGTGCCGGCAAGCGCTTCGTTTTCAAGCACTTCCACCATGCCGGGAAAGGCGACCAGGCATTTTTCGTCGGCGTTCAGCCGATAGAATTCGGCGTCGCCTTCCCAAAAACCTTCCTCAAGGTCGAACAGTTTTTCCTTGAGCACAGACATCGCGTGCCTCCTGTCGAAGATCGACACAAGCAACGCCCCGCACCGCGCTTGGCTCCATCAGGAAATGTAAATTCAGCCGCCAGCAGCCGCTGCCTTGGGCGGCGGCACTTCGGAGGACTGCTTGCAGCTCTTCAGCCACACGTCGTAGACGGCGTGCTCGACCGCGTTCAGGCCGGGGCTTTCGGCAAACATCCAGCCGGAGAAGATGCGGCGGATCTTGCGGTCCAGCGTGATCTCGTCGACCTCGACGAACGAGTCGGTCTTGGGTTCGACCTCGTCGGGGCTGGACATGCAAACGCGCGGCGTTACCTGCAGCGCGCCGAACTGCACCGTCTCGTCGATGTAGACGTCGAAGGAGATGATGCGGCCGGTGATCTTGTCGATGCCGGCGAATTCGGCGACGGGGTTGGCGATGCGCTGGCCCTCGACGCCTTCCTCGGCGGCTTCGGCGGGTTGCGCCTGCTGCGCGAGCCCCTGCCCGCACAAAGCAAGCGCCAGCGGCGCGGCCGTCAATGCAGCAAGAAGAAGACGCGTCATGCTCGGCCCGGTCCGGTGATGTGCTCTCGTGTCGACCACCCCGGTAACCGGCAATTGTGGCGACATCGGAACGGTTCGTTCAGCCCGGCGTCCAGGCGTCGTAGTCGCCGGTCACGCGCGGCCGCTCGGTACCCGACAGCAGCGATCCCTTGGGGCGATAGGCGGCGGCGCTGCCGGTCAGGTTGGGCTGGTGCGGCTTTTCCCACTCGCGCGCCGCATAGCTCTCGGCCGATGGCGGCGTGTCGACGCGGTGATGCATCCACCCGTGCCAGCCGGGTGGGATCGAGCTCGCCTCGGCCAGGTCCCTGTAGATCACCCAGCGGCGCGGCCGTCCGTCGACGCCCTTGCCGCCTTCGTAATAGACGTTGCCGAACTGGTCCTCGCCGACCCGCTTGCCCTTGCGCCAGGTGAAGAAGCGCGTGCCGAGGGTCTGCCCGTTCCACCAGGTGAAGAATTGCAGCAGGAAGGTCTTCATCGCGAGGTCCGGAGCGGTCGAAGCAATGGCCGGTTATGGCCGCGCTCCAGGGCATTTGCAAGCCGTTCAGTCGGCCCAGACAATCGGTCGCTCGAAGATCAGCGCGGGAATGCCCGACTGGTCCTTGCCGCAATTTTCAGTGCGGCCGATCTCGGAGAATCCCTGGCCGATGTAGAAGGCGACGGCCTTCGCGTTCTTCTCCTCGACCTCAAGGCGGACCTTGTCTGCCTCCGGAAAGGCGTTCTCGATCTCGTCGAGCAGCAGGCCGCCGACGCCCCTGCCCTGCATGGCGGGCCGGACGTAAAGCTGGTGCAGCATCACGGTCTTGCCGTCGTCTACATTGGTCGCAAAAGCCATGCCGGCAATCGTCTTGCCGTCGTCGGCCAGCACGAACTCGCTGCGCGGCTTCTCCAGCCGGGCGCGCAGCGAGGCGATCGAATGCCAGTCGTCGGTGATCTCGGTTACCTTCGCGACGCCGTAGATATCGTCGTAGGTCGCGTGCCAGGTCTCGACCAGCAGCTCGCGCACCGCCTTCAGGTCGCGCTCGCCGGCGGTGCGGACGAACATCACTCGATGCCCAGCTTCTTCTTGACCAGGTCGTTGACGGCCTGCGGGTTGGCCTTGCCGCCGGTCGCCTTCATCACCTGGCCGACGAACCAGCCGGCGAGCGTCGGCTTGGCCAGCGCCTGCGCCACCTTGTCGGGGTTGGCGGCAACGATCTCGTCCACGGCCTTCTCGATGGCGCCCGTGTCGGTGACCTGCTTCAGGCCGCGCTCCTCGACCAGCTTGCGCGGGTCGCCGCCTTCGGTGAGCACGATCTCGAACAGGTCCTTGGCGATCTTGCCGGAAATCGTGCCTTCCCTGATCAGGTCGATGATGGCGCCGAGCTGGGCGGGCGAAACGGGAGTCGATTCAATGTCCTTGCCCGATCTGTTCAACGCGCCCAGCAGGTCGTTGATCACCCAGTTCGCGGCCGCCTTGCCGTCGCGGCCTGCGGCCACCTGCTCAAAATAGTCCGCTACGGCCTTTTCCGAGACCAGCACGGACGCATCGTAGGCCGACAGGCCCATGGTCGAGACGAAACGGGCCTTCTTGTCGTCCGGCAATTCGGTCAGGTCGGCCGCCAGAGCATCGATATAGGCCTGGTCGAATTCCAGCGGCAGCAGGTCGGGATCGGGGAAGTAGCGGTAGTCGTGCGCCTCTTCTTTCGAGCGCATCGAGCGCGTCTCGCCCTTGCCGGCGTCGAACAGGCGGGTCTCCTGGTCGATGTTGCCGCCGTCTTCCAGAATGCCGATCTGGCGGCGTGCCTCGTATTCGATGGCCTGGCCGACAAAGCGGATCGAGTTGACGTTCTTGATCTCGCAGCGCGTGCCGAACTCGCCGCCCGGCTTGCGCACCGACACGTTCACGTCGGCGCGCATGGAACCCTCGTCCATGTTGCCGTCGCAGGTGCCCAAATAACGCAGGATGGTGCGCAGCTTGGCGAGATAGGCCTTTGCCTCGTCAGACGAACGCAGGTCGGGCTTGGAGACGATCTCCATCAGCGCCACGCCGGAGCGGTTCAGGTCGACATAGCTCATCGTCGGGTGCTGGTCGTGCATCGACTTGCCGGCATCCTGCTCCAGATGCAGGCGCTCGATGCCGATCTCGATGTCCTCGAAATTGCCCTGCCGGTCGGGGCCGACCGAGACCGTGACCTTGCCCTCGCCGACGATGGGTTGCTTGTACTGCGAGATCTGGTAGCCCTGCGGCAGGTCCGGATAGAAATAGTTCTTGCGGTCGAAGACCGAGCGCTTGTTGATCTCGGCCTTGAGGCCGAGCCCGGTGCGGATCGCCTGCTTCACGCACTCCTCGTTGATGACCGGCAGCATGCCCGGCATCGCCGCATCGACCAGCGACACATTGGAGTTCGGCGCGGCGCCGAAAGAGGTGGAAGCCCCCGAGAACAGCTTGGAGTTCGACGTCACCTGCGCATGGACCTCCATGCCGATGACGATCTCCCAGTCGCCGGTCGCGCCAGCGATCAGTCGTTTCGGGTCGGGCGTGCGGGTGTCGACGAGGGTCATGCGCGGGCCGTGTGAGCAGGTGCGGTAAGATTACCGCCCTCGCTAGTGCAAAGCCCCTCGCGAGGCAAGCGAAGCTGCTTGATCGGGATCAATGCGGGCGGGTCGCCAGCGCTCGATTGTGCCTCCGCTGAAGGAGGACGAAGATGAGCCTGTTCACGACGCTGCGGCGTGCAGTCGCGCGCTCCGAACTCATGCGCGCCATGTTCGACCGGCTGGGCATCGACAGCTGGTTCTCGGAAAATCCCGCCCGCGCCGCCTTGCTGCGCGGCGCGGCCATACGCTGCGCAAGCTGCGGCCACGAGCGCGAATGCGTTGCCTGGCTGGATACGCACCAGACCGCCGAGCATGCACCGGATTTCTGCCGCAACAGGGATCTGGCCGAGCGGATACGAACCAGCATCGATCTGCGCGACGCCTGACCCCTATCAAGCGATGCTGGCGAAAGCCGGCGGCCAATGCTATGCGGCGGCATCCGTTGGAGAGTGGATGTACGCTCAGACTGCCTGAAGCCCTGACCTCCATGTGAGGCAGGGCAGAAAACCCGAACCACCGTGCCGCGCTGGCGAAGCGCGGCGGCGGTTTTCTTGTTGGCCGCGGACACCGCTCCCGGCCGGGTTTTCCGGACATCAACACAATGGACATATCGCGCAACGAACAGCGCATTCTCCACCTGCTGGCGCAGGGCGGACGCATCGAAATCGAACGCAACGACAAGGGCAGGATCGCGGGCGCCTCGTGCTTCACCCGCGACGGCTGGCTGTTTCCCGAACTGGACCTTGAACTGTTCAGGAAACTGAGGCGGCGCAAAAGCATCGCATCGGAAAAAGGCGGCCCCTACCGAATAACGCGGCGGGGCCTCGCGCTGGTGCGGGCGCGGCCCGACAATCAGTAGCGCTCAGGCGGTAACGCTCAGGGAAATCGGGCGTCGACGTAGACGAACGCGTCGACGCCCGATCCCAGGCGGGCCTTTACCCGCCTGTAGTCATCGACCTCGTAGCGGTCAGCCGCCTCGAGTTCCTGCGGCGTCAGCCAGAGCAGATGGCCGGCGACCTCGTCTGCGGGGTTGCCGGTCGGCTGCGCGATCAGATGTTCCGCAAGCCCGCTGGTGGACACGACGTCGGGATCGTCGATCAGGATGCTGGCCAGCGCATAGCCGGGCAGCGTGTCCGGTCGACCTTCCAGAAGCCGCCCGAAATTGGCGCGCTGCACGGCCGGAAGCCGCAGCGTGCCGTAGGAAAACAGCGGCTCGGTGGCGGCGGACGCGGCGCTCATGCCGTTGCGATGTACTGCTTGATCTCCTCGGCCTCGCGCTCGACCTCCTCGATGCGCGCCTTCACGACGTCGCCGATCGAGACGATGCCGTCGAGGCGGCCTTCCTTATCCACCGGCAGGTGACGGAACCGGCCGCGGGTCATAATCTCCATGACCTGATTGATCGTGTGGGTCTCGGTGCAGCTCTGTACCTTGGAGGTCATCGCGGCCGAAACCGGCAGGCCGAGCGCATCCGCGCCCTTGGCGCCAAGCAGGCGCACCACGTCGCGCTCGGAGAGGATGCCCGTAATGCGGCGTTCAAGGCCGGTGACCACGATGGCGCCGATTCGGTGCTGCGCCAGCAATTCGACCGCCTCGGATATCGGCGCGTCGGGCCTGATCGTCACCACGCCGCGCCCTTTGACGTCCAGAATCTGCTTGACCGACATGGGTTACCTCCTGTTCCGGCCGAACCGACTCCCCCCTTCGAAACGCCCCGCCGGGGACATTTGTTTCGCCCGGCCCGAATGCATGGTGCGCCCGCCGCGAGGCGTTTTCAAGTGTAGGAGATGCGTCAGTCCGCGGAACGACGGTCGAAGAGGCGCAGACCGAAGAAGCCGACGACGAAGCCGCCGACATGGGCCTCCCAGGCGATCTGGCTGTCCATGCCCGGCGTGCCGAGCCCAAAGCCGGCGACGAAGTTCACCACCATCCAGACGGCAAGGAAGGTCAGCGTCTGGCGGTTCGTGAAGACCGCCGGGATGGACAGCGGAGCGCCGGCGAAGGCGCCGCGGCCGCTTGCCCGGTCGATACGGAAGGCGAATCGGGCAGCCGCGCCCATCATGCCGGATATCGCGCCGGACGCGCCGACCAGCGGCACGATGCTTTCGGAATGGAGCACGTAGTGCAGCGCCACGGCGCCGAGCGTGGTGGCGACCCAGAACAGGACGAAGCGCACCGCGCCGATGCGGGCGGCGAGCGGCGAGCCGAAAGCGGCAAGCCAGATCATGTTGACGACGAGGTGAGCCACGCCGCCATGCAGCAGCGAGTAGCTGACCGGGCTGACGAAGGCATAGATGTCGAGTTCGTAGCCGCCGCTGTAGCGGATCGGCCAGAAGGCGAAATGCAGCAGCAGCGACAGGTCTGTGTCTTCCGACAGCAGGGTCGCGCGCACGACGTGGATAGCGACGCAGGCGCCGATCAGGACAATGACGATCGCCGGAAGGTTGAAGACCGGCTCGCGGCGGGGCTCGACGACCTCGGCGGGCTCGATATCGGAATGATCGGTCATGCCATCCGGCTAACAGGGCGGGCGGCAAATGAAAAGCCGTCCGGAGCGTGGGCTCCGGACGGCCGGTCGAGTCCCCTGGTTTCGCGTCCCCCGCGAAAGACCCCGCCCCTCGCGCCGCCGGCTGCCTCCCGTCCCCACGGTGGGCTGCCGTCTGATCTGCGGCGTTGCGTGAGCGATGTCCTCTCATGCAGGGTGGCGTCCGGCAAGAGAAACCATTCGTTAACCCTAACGCCCGGGAGAAGCGTTAACAACCGGTGACCGGACTGGCACGGCGCCTGCATCGCTTCGCATGATCGGCCGCATGAGCAAGGGGATTCGTCTCAAAGCGGCACAGAATCGGACGTGTAGAGGGTGGTGCCGATGAGACATGACGGGACGATGGAACTGTTCCAGTACTGGAACAGGCTGAGGCGGGACAGGCCCGCGCCGCGCCGCACGGAGATCGAGCCGGCCGACATCAAGAACCTGCTGGCCAACACCTTCATCATCGAAGCTGACGCGCGCGGCGAGGCGGTGTTCCGGCTGGCTGGCACACGCCTGTGCGCCATGTTCGGACGTGAACTGAAAAGCTTTGCCTTCGCCTCGCTGTGGACCCAGCGCGACCAGCGCGTGATCGCGCGGCTGATGTACGGCGCCCTGCACCAGAATTCGGTGACGGTGATCGAGATGGAGGCGGCGAGCCGTGGCGGGCGCTCGATCGCGCTCGAGCTCATCGCGCTGCCGCTGACGAGCAGCGCCGACGGTCCGCGTGCCCTGGGCTCGATCGTGCCGATGGAGAAGCCGTTCTGGCTGGGCGCCGACCCGATCGCGGAATGCCGCATCGAGTCGCTGCGCGCCGTCGATCCCGACGTCGAGCCGGTGTTCCTAAAGAACCGCCCTTCGGTGCCCGTGCCACCGCTGGCTGCCGACCTGCTCGGCCGCCGCAAGGACGATTCGCCGTCGGGCCGTCGGGTACGGCATCTGGTGGTGCTGGAGGGCGGCCGGGACGGATCATGAATTCCGCGCGATTGCGCGATCGCCTACCCCGAACAAGGATGCGGAATTACCGGCCGTTAACCCTTCCCGCATAAGAATTCTTCAAAAGAAATGGTCGGTTCGGATAGGAATCGACCGGGAAACTGGCGGCGATGGCGGCAGCGGCACAAGATCTCTCCATGTCACGGGCGGAGCGGCGCAATTTCCAGCGCGTGCGCGTCAAGCTCTACGGGCGTTTCATGCTCGAGGATCGCTCGGAACATGCCTGCCAGGTGATCGACATGTCGCCCGGCAATGTGGCGCTGCGCACCGACCGCGTCGGCGCGCCGGGCGAGCGGGTGATCGCCTATCTCGACCAGATCGGCCGCATCGAGGGCATCCTGACGCGCCGGCTCGACGAGGGTTTCGCGATGACCATCATCGCGTCCGAGCGCAAACGCGACAAGCTGGCGGCGCAGCTGACGTGGCTGGCCAATAAGCACGAGCTCGACCTGCCGGAAGACCGGCGCCACGAGCGCATCGCGCCGCGCAATCCGATAACCGTGCTCAAGTTGCCGGACGGGCGGCAGTATCAGTGCCGGATCATCGACCTTTCGCTGTCGGGCGCTGGCGTCGAGATCGCGGTCAAGCCGGCGGCGGGCACTCAGGTGACGCTGGGCACCATGCGCGGCACGGTCGTGCGCCATTTCGAGGACGGCGTGGCCATCGAGTTCGCCAACCTGCAGCGCGCAGACACGCTGGAAGCCGAATTCGCCTTCGGGCCGCAATAGGCAGCACCGCGCCCCCGCGCCTTTCCAGGACCGGCCCATGTGGCCGGTCTTTTCGTTTGTGCGCAACGCGTGGCGTCAGGCGACGCCCACCAATTTGATTCAAATTCGCGGCAATTGCCGATCAAAGGAGAGGCAAATTTTACTCAAATAAAATTCGTATTCATTCTAAACACAGATCAATATATCTGGCGATTTTCTTCAATCTATACTTCTGTCTTTTGCGTGGAATAAATGCGGCCATGGCATGGTCTGCCCATAACGGGGAGACTGCAATGGGACACATCAACAGGATTGGAGCGCTGGCTGCGCTCGGCTTCTCGCTCGCCCTGATGGCCGGCGCGCAGGCCGCACCGTTCCTGCCGGGCGGCGAGCGCACGACGCAGCCGGTCGGTCACTACGAACTGTGCCAGAAGAGGCCGGCGGAATGTGAACAGGCCACGGCCAAGCGCGCGCCGGTCGAGCTGACGCGCGACCTGTGGGCGACGATCGTCGACGTCAACAACCTCGTCAACACGATGGTGACGCCGCGCACCGACTGGCAGATCTGGGGCGTGGAAGAACGCTGGTCCTATCCGGTCGACGGCGTGGGCGACTGTGAGGACTATGTGCTGGAGAAGCGCCGCCAGCTGATGAAGGCCGGCATGGCCCCCGGCAGCCTGCTGATAACGGTGGTGCGCCAGCCCAACGGCGACGGCCATGCGGTGCTCACGGTACGCACCAGCCTCGGCGATTTCGTGCTGGACAATCTTGAGCCCCGCGTCCTGGCCTGGGACGACACGCCGTACCAGTTCCTCAAGCGCCAGTCGGAACGCAATTCGGGCGTATGGATCTCGATTGGCGACGACCGCAACATGCTCGTCGGCAGCGTGAAGAAATAGGAATTCGCGCCGCAGCGCGGCGCACGGAAATCAGGAGACACGCCGCCTCGGCGGCGCAAGGGACGACCCGGTCGAGTCCCCACCCTCCCCGTCCCCAACGACCGGGTTCAGGAGCCGGCCTCTCCCCAGGAGGCCGGCTCCGCCTTTTTCAGGCGGGCGAAAGACCAGTGGCGAAGCGCCGCGCGTTGGCGACGTAGTTGCCGGCGGACTGGCCCATTCGTTCGATCGCGGCATCGTCGAGCTGGCGCACGACCTTCGCCGGCGAGCCGACGATCAGCGAACCGTCCGGGAACTCGTTGCCCTCGGTGACCAGCGCCCCTGCTCCGACGAGGCAGTTGCGGCCGATCCTGGCGCCGTTGAGGATGATCGCCCCCATGCCGACCAGCGAGCCGTCGCCGATAGCGCAGCCATGCAGGATGGCGCGATGGCCGATCGTGCAGCCCTTGCCGACCACGAGAGGAAAGCCGGGATCGGTGTGCATGACGGTCAGTTCCTGCACGTTGCTGTCGTCGCCGATCTCGATGAGGTCGCGGTCGCCGCGGACGACGGTGCCGAACCAGATGCCGACATTGCGCCCGATGTGGACGCGGCCGATTACCGAGGCGTCCGGCGCGATCCAGGCCGAATCCCTGTCGGCAAACACCGGCTTCGTTCCGTCGATGGCATAGACCGGCATCGCATTCCTCTCCGCACGGGGCTGTCTGGAAACCTTCCGTTTACCATGATTGCGGAGATTGGCGAGCGGCGCGCCCGCGCCGCCGACAAGGATTCCTTGCATGAACACCGCAACGACGACCTCGGAACCTCGCGTCACGGACGCCGGGGTGATGATGAAGGTGTTTTATGTCTTCGCGGCGCTGGCGGTGCTGTCGGGAGCCATCAGCCTCGGCGGCAAGCTGATCGGCTCGACGATCGCCTCGGTCGGCTACACCTCCGACACGAAGCCCTACGAAATCGTGGTGGGCAACAACGTCTTTTCGATCCCCGGCAACATGATCCGCTTCGACGAAGCGCGGCGCCACGGAGATGCGCAGCGCATCGATCTCTATGCGGTGTGGCCGAAGCTGACCGGATACAGCGACGCCGATCGCGACGCGTTCAACAATCGCCAACGCAGCAGGCGGATCGTGTTCATGGCCATAGAACCCCGGATGATGTCGCGCGACATGAGCGGCCGGCTTGACGCCATCTACCGCAAGCTGATCGACCTGCCGGGGGCGCCCGGCCCGGCAGGGTTGCGCCGCTACAGCTTTTCAGCAGGCACGGGTTACGTCGACGAAGTGCTCGTCGTGGGCGAGCGGCCGGGACATGCGGCCTTCGTGGCCCGCTGCCTGACCGGCACGGCGGCCGCCGAGTCCCTTGCCGGGTGCGAACGCGACGTGCACCTGGGCGAGCAGCTCAGCATGACCTACCGCTTCCCGGAGGAACTGCTGGAAAACTGGGCGGCGCTCGACGCGGCTGTGAGCGCCAAGATGGCCGAGATGCTGAAGACCGGCCGGTAGCCGGTCCCAGCAAGATCAGTCCAGGTCGATGTCGAGAATAGCCATCGACAGGTTATAGGACAGATCGCCGTCGTCATCGTCGCGCGAGATGACGCCGAGGAATTCGTCACCGAGATAGAGCTCGCACGAATCCTTCTTGTTCGGCCTCGCCTTGACCTGCAGGGACGGGTTCTTGAAGGTGCGCTTGAAATAAGCGTCGAGCTTCCTGATTTCTTCCGGCTTCAACTCGGGCAACTCCCGTATCGCGTGGCAGCCCCCGCCGCCCATTCTGGATGTATGGGCCGCGCTTCTGGCATGGCCGCGGCGAGGCTGTAAAGCCCGCGAAGCCAGTTCGATCAGTCGCCCATGGCGCCGAGGCGCTGGTCCATCACACGCGATGGCTCCTCGCAACCAGCCTCGCCCACGATGCGCGCCGGCACGCCCGCGACGGTCTTGTTGTTGGCCACCGACTGCAGCACGACGGAGCCCGCGGCAACGCGGCTGCAATGGCCGATCTCGATGTTGCCGAGAATCTTGGCGCCAGCGCCGATGAGCACGCCGTGGCGGATCTTGGGATGGCGGTCGCCGGTCACCTTGCCAGTGCCGCCGAGCGTTACGCCGTGCAGCAAGGAGACGTTGTCTTCAACCACGGCCGTCTCGCCGATCACCACGCCAGTGGCGTGGTCGACGAAGATTCCGCGGCCGATCCGGGCGGCCGGATTGATGTCGGTGCCGAACACCGCCGACGAGCGGCTCTGCAGATAGAGCGCAAAGTCGCGGCGACCGCCATTCCACAGCCAGTGCGCAAGCCGGTGCGTCTGGATTGCGTGAAAACCCTTAAAGTAGAGCACCGGCATGATGAAGCGGTCGCAGGCGGGATCGCGGTCGTAATAGGCCTGGATGTCGACGCGCACGATCGATGACCATTCGGGCCAGTTGCGCAGCATGGCGCGGAAGGTCTGGCGAATGAGGTCGGCGCCGAGGTCGGGATGGTCGAGGCGCTCCGACACGCGATGGATAACCGCGTCCTCCAGGCTGTCGTGGTTAAGCACCGTCGAATAGAGGAAAGCGGCCAGCAGCGGATCGTTGCGAACCGCCTCCTCGGCCTCGCTGCGCACATTGCTCCAGATCGGGTCGACCGGCTGGATGTGGCCCGATCTCATCGCTCCATGCGTTGCCATGGTCCGTCTCCGCAAATCGGCTCCGCTTCGGCCTTGCCTCAAGATAGGCTTGCTGCGAGCGCCTTCAATTCCGCTGCTTCATAATCGCTTCCGGCCCGGAACTGAAACGCATTTTGCTTAATGAGGCTTCAAGCCGGCATGAGGCTACTGCCGGAACTGTCAGGAGCGGCGGTTGCGGCGCGAGCGGTTTTCGGGTGGAGTCGGCGCACAAGCCATGCTGTCTCGCCCCATGCCCATTCCGATCACGAACCGCGCCGCGCGCCGATTTCTTATCGAACGCGCGGGCCTTTCCGGCATCGCGCCCAAGGCTTCCGACCGGCGCGGTCTCTACGACGCGGTTGAGCAACTGGGCTTCGTCCAGCTCGACAGCATCAACGCCGTGGAGCGCGCGCACCACCACATTCTGCACTCGCGCAGCCGCGGCTATCGCGCGGGTCATCTGGCGCGGTTGGTCGAGAAGGACCGGCTGCTGTTCGAGCACTGGACCCATGACGCCGCGGTACTGCCGAGCGCCTTCTTCCCCTACTGGCGGCATCTCTTCGCGCGCGACCGCGAGCGTTTTCCGCAGCGTTTTCCCAACCGGTTCTCCGGCGACGCATTCCTGGCCGACTGCGAGCGCGTGCTTGACCGCGTGGCGCGCGAGGGCGCGGTGCTTGCCCGCGAATTCGAGGGCGACAAGCCGAAGACCGGCTGGTGGGACTGGCATCCGTCGAAGACCGCGCTGGAGTTCCTGTGGCACACGGGCGACCTCGCCATCGCGCGGCGCGAGGGCTTCCAGAAGGTCTATGACCTGACCGAACGGGTCATCCCTGCAGAGCACTTTTCGCGGCGAGTCGGCGATGAGGAATTCGTCGACTGGGCCTGCCGCAGCGCCTTGCAGCGGCTGGGGTTTGCCACGCGCGGCGAGCTTGCCTATTTCTGGAGTCTCGTTGCGCCCGAGGTCGCGGGCCGCTGGCTCGATCAGCGCGCCGCGGAGCTGGAGGTGCTGGAGATTGCCGCCGCCGACGGCGGCAAGCCACTGATTGCGCATGCCTTTGCCGGCACCCGTGAGGCAATCGCGGCCGCCGCTGACGTCCCGTCGCGCATACGGGTCCTCAACCCGTTCGACCCGCTGGTGCACGACCGCAAGCGCGCCGAGCGCGTCTTCGGCTTCCATTACCGGATCGAAGTGTTCGTACCGGAGGCGAAGCGGCAATATGGCTACTACGTGTTTCCGGTATTGCGCGGCGAGAGCGTGATCGGGCGGGTCGACATGCGTGCGGACCGCAATGGCGACCGGCTCGCGGTGCGCGCCTTCTGGCCGGAGGCGGGCGTGCGCCGTTCGGCGGCCCTGGCGCGCGGGCTGGAGGCGGAGATCGACCGGGTGCGCAGGTTTGCCAGGCTCGCTGACGTCAGCTTCGAACCTGACTGGATGCGCTAGGCGGCCGCCCGCTCGCCGAGGAAGTCTAGGATGGCTTCGCAGAAGACGTCGTTCTTGTCGCCGGCGACCATGTGACCGGCGCCGGAGACGTCGATGAAGCGGCCGTTCGGCAAGTGCGAGACAAAGTCTGCCGCCATATCCTTGTCGATCAGCTCCGACTCCATGCCGCGGACCAGCAAGACGGGCAACGACAGGCGCGGCAGCGCAGATTCAACTTCGGTCAGCAGCTCGCGCGAGCCGTTGTTGACGCTGCGGGGACTGCTGAGGAAAGCCGGATCCCAGTGCCAGCGGTAGCGGCCGTCGGCGTCGAGCCGGAGATTTTTGCGCAGGCCGTCGAGCGAGCGCGGGCGCTTGCGGTTCGGCAGGTAACCGGCGATGGCGTCGGCCGCCTCGTCGAGCGTTGCAAAACCCTCCTTCATGCGCGCGCCCATGAAACCCTGGATGCGGGCGACGCCATCCGGGTTCATGCGCGGCGTCACGTCGACCAGCACCAGTGCTTCCGCCAACGGACCGTGCTGGACTTCGCCGACGAGGGCCGACAGTCCGCCAAGCGAAGCGCCGACGATGGTCGGCCGATGGCCGAAGCGCTGGCGCAACTGCCGGACGATCGCGGCGGCGTCCGCGCCGTAGTCGGCGAAAGAGTAGTGGCCGGCCGGTGACCAGTCGCTCTCGCCGTGGCCGCGCAGGTCGACGGTGACGACACGCATACCGGCCCTGGCGACGCGGCGCGCGGTGTTATCCCAGGCGCGGCGGGTCTGGCCGCCGCCGTGCAGGAACACCACGGTGTGGCCGTCGCCGTCGAACAGGTCGGCGGCCAAGCGGTCGCCCTCGGCGCCCCGCAGGTCAAAACGCACAGGCTGGGTCACAGGGGGTGCTCCTTGAGGAATTGCAGGGCGCGGGCCTTGAAGCTGCGGTCGCCCACGGAAAGCATGTGGTCGCGGCCCTCGATGGCGAAGGCCTCGCCGTTCGGGAACAGCGCGGCGAGCGGCGCGGCAGGGCCGCCGATGTCGTCTTTGGTGCCGACGGCGACGAGAGTGGGCTGCGTGATGCGGCCGACCTCGGCCATCGACAACTCGGCGCGCGATCCGGGAATGCAGGCAGCGAGCGCCAGGCGGTCGCTCCTGGTCTGGTCGGCGAAGGCGCGGAACATCTTTCCGCGGGGATGGGTCACGGTGGCGGGATCGTCGGCGCGCAGCGCCTGCGCGATCGGATCCCAGTCGCCGACGCCCTCGACAAGGCCGATGCCGAGTCCGCCGAGGATCAGCGTGGCGACGCGGTCAGGATATTCCAGCGCCGTGAAGGCGGCGACACGCGCGCCCATCGAGTAGCCGAACACGTGAGCGCGCGGAATTGAGAGGTGGTCGAGCAGAGCTACGGCGTCGGACGCCATCTTTTTCGGCGTGTAGTCCGCCTCGTCATAGCTTTTCGATGACTGGCCGTGGCCGCGATGGTCGAAGGCGACGGCACGGTAGCCGGCATCCTCAAGGGTCTTCACCCAGCCGGGATTGACCCAGTTGACCAGAACGGAGGAGGCAAAGCCGTGGATGAGGAGAACGGTATCGCCCTGGCCGCGGTCGAGATAGGATAGGTCGAAGCTGTCGTGAGCGAAGAAGGGCATTCCCGAAAGGTCGACCGTTCCAGCGCCGGGCCGGCGCTCAATCGGCTCCGGCAATACGGTCGATGACCGGATGGCGCAGCCGGTCCCCCGCAAGGATACCCGCCTTTTGCGCGGTTCCGGCCTTGACTTCAAGCACGAAGCGCACCGGCGACTGCGGCGCAATGGCAGCTTCGGAAAACGGCACGCCCTGCCGGATGTCGACGATGGCGCCGTCCTCGCCGACGAAGATCAGGTCAAGCGGCATCGGCGTGTTCTTCATCCAGAAGGCGACGCGGCGCGTCTCCTCGAACACGAACAGCATGCCGCGATCGTCCGGCATGACGCGCCGGAACATCAGCCCGGCGGAGCGCTCGGCGTCGGTATCGGCGATCTCGATGGAGAAGCTCGGTCCGTTGCTGGCAGTCTCGGCGACCAGCCGGTCAGGATCGACAGGCAGCAGCATCGGCTGGCCTGACTGGGCAGCAGCCGGCGCGACCACAGCCGGCAACGCGAAGGGGGTGGCAAGCGAGGCGACGATCAACGCCGCGGCGGTCCTGCGCAAGAACTCGGTCATGTCACCCCTCGGGCACCCGTCAGGGCCGCGCTCAGTGCGAGGCCGGCAGGGTTCCCATATCGGGATAGATTTCGGCGGCCATAAGGCCCTTGTCGCCCTTGCCGAAGCGCACCAGCACCACCTGCCCTGGCCGAAGCTCGGTAACGCCGTAGCGGCGCAAGGTCTCCATGTGGACGAAAATGTCCTCGGTGCCGTCGCCACGGGTCAGGAAGCCGAAGCCCTTGGTGCGGTTGAACCACTTGACCAGCGCCCGCTCCAGCCCGCTCTCCGCGGCCACCACGACATGGGTGCGCTGGCCAGGCTGCTCAGCCGGATGGACCGCCGTGCTGGTGTCCATCGAGACGACCTTGAAGGCCTGCATGCCACGGTCGCCGCGGCGGGCCAAAGCCACCACGCGAGCGCCTTCAAGCGCGGTCTGGAAACCGTCGCGCCGCAGGCAGGTCACGTGCAGGAGCACGTCGCCGTGTCGCGGATCGTCGGGAAGAATGAATCCGTAGCCCTTGGCCACGTCAAACCACTTGATCGCGCCGGCTAGTTCGACCAGCGTGTCGGTATCGGAGCCGTCATCGATGTAGAGGGCTTCACCCTCGACCCTCGCGCGACCCTCCGCAGAGGATTTGTCCCCCATCCGAACGCACCCTTTCGCCAGAACAACGCAAGAACAAATCACCTGATTCTGGCGTTCAGGATAACACTTGACGTTCATGGGTTAGCAAGACCCGCACCGCAATTTTCAACACGCAAACGCAGCTTCTTGCGCAGGGGGCGCAGCCAGCTTAGCAAAAGCAGCAGGATGCCGCGTTGCAGCATGATTTTTGCGCCGGCAAATCGAGTCAAAAAGGGAGGAACGGCCGATGCGATATCTGCACACGATGGTCCGCGTGACCGACGTCGAGAAGTCGCTCGACTTCTACTGCAACAAGCTCGGGCTGAAGGAAGTGCGCCGTCACGACAACGAGAAGGGCCGCTTCACGCTGATCTTCCTCGCCGCGCCGGGCGACGGGGACACGAACGCGAAGCGCTCGCCGGAGCTGGAGCTCACCTACAACTGGGACCCCGAGGACTACGGCGGCGGACGCAATTTCGGCCACCTCGCCTACAAGGTCGCCAACATCTACGAGACCTGCCAGCGGCTGATGGACGGCGGGGTCACGATCAACCGGCCGCCGCGCGACGGCAACATGGCCTTCGTGAGGTCGCCCGACAACATCTCGATCGAAATATTGCAGGAAGGCGCCCCTCTGCCGCCGCAGGAGCCGTGGCTGTCGATGAAAAACACGGGCGTGTGGTAGCGGCGGGCTACCACAGGTTCTTTCCGTCGAGAACGGTCACCGGCAGCGCTTCGGCGTCGATGTCGTCGAGCAGCCGCGCGTTGATGGTGATCAAAGGGTTCTCGAAGTTTGCCTCGCCCGTCGTCCAGTCGGGCGTCTCGTTGAAGGTGGAATTGCCGCAGACCGCGCAGAAATTGTACTTCCCGATCTTCGGTCCCCACTGGTAGGTCGAGACGTTTTTGCGCGGCGTTTCCAGCATGAATTCCTTCAGCGGGTAGTAGGCCCACAAGGCACCGCGACGGGCGCAGTTCGAGCAGGTGCAGCGGGTCACGCCCTCCGGCGCCCAGCTCACCGAGAATTTCGTCGCGCCGCAATGGCAGCCTCCGGTGATGCGCTTCGCCTCAGCCATGATCGACCTCCAAAAGATGGCCGACCATAACTGACGGCTCCTGACAGGGAAGCGTCAGGAGCCTCGGTGTCAGGAATGTCAGTAGCCGCGGGGCGGCACGAACAGGCAGATGGTGGCGCCGTCCTGCTTGCCGCCGCGCGAACACCAGTGGAACTCGCCGTCCGGCGACATCTTCACCTTGGCGTCGGTCATCGGGATGACCTCGCCGGTGGTCCTGATGACGTAGCCCTGCGGGCCTTCGTCGATGTCGGCGTCGCCTACCTCGCGGCAATCATAGTTGGAACAGCATTCGAGCGGGTAGATCCAGCCAGACCTGGCGTCATGGGCCCGCGCCGGCAAGGCGGCGAGCAGACCGGTGGAAACAGCTACGGCAAAGGCAACTCGGGAAGGACAGGGTGCGAACATGGCGTTCCCCCTTGAGGTTGGTCCTCCCGAGGACAATCCTGTGCCGGCATGGTTATCGAAGTCTTGTGCGCCCCCGCGACGAGATCACGACTGCGTGCGAAACCACTCCACGATGGCGGGCATGTTGTCCTCGAAGCCGCCGGGCAGGAAGACGTTGAACAGCCCTGCCCGCTCGCTCGTGCGGTTGGCGAAGTCGTGGGTGACGCCCGCGGGAATGCGCAGCATGGTGCCGGGGCCGACCTCGTGCCAGGTATCGCCAACGAGCACGCTCGGCCGGCCTGCGAGCACGAGGAATATCTCGTCGTTTGCCTCGTGGCTGTGGGCGCCGGGACCGTCGGAATGCGGATCGATCCACCATTCGGAGATCGAGTAGCGATTGCCGGTTTCGGCGCCGTCGGCCTTGAACACGGCCTTCATCGGCCCGCAGGGATAGACGCGGCCCTCCTCGGGGCCAAGCATGATCGGTGTCTGCTCGTTCAAGTGCTGCGCCTCCGGGTTGCGCGCCAGCCGAACCAGAGCGCGCCGAACGCGCCGCCGATCAGCCCGACCACGGGCATCAGCGAAAGGACGCCCATGCCCGTAGCGCCCTCGAAGTCGCGATAGTCGATCAGTTCGGCGATGGCGACGTAGCCGAAGAACACGACAAGCGGCAGGACGATCAGGCCGAGTACGAAGCCGAGAACGGCGGAAAGCAGCGTGCGCAGGACGGGGTTCATGCGACGGCTCGCTTCCGGCCGAAGAAGTAGGCGAAAAGGAAGGCGGTCACGATGCCGCCGACCGGGCCGAGGAAGAACAGCATCGAGGCCATGCCCATGGCGGTGGCGCCCTCGAAGTCGTGATAGCCGGTGACGACGGTGAAGGCGATGTAGCCGCCGAAGACCAGCACGACGGTGGCGACAAGGCCGACGAAGAAACCGAGCAGGCCGAACAGAAACGATCTCATACGCCCGCATAGCAGCTTTGGTGACGCTGCGGGAGGCCCGCGGGCAGGCCTGCTGTCAGACGGTCAGGTGGCGGCGCACCTCCGGCCTGTCGAGGTCCTCTGCCGGGCCGCTGTGGACCACGAGGCCGCGGTCCATGATGTAGACGTGGTCGGCGAGCTCGCGGCAGAAGTCGAGATACTGCTCGACCAGCAGGATCGCGATGCCGGCGCTCTCCTTCAGGAAGCGGATGGCGCGGCCGATGTCCTTGATGATGGAGGGCTGGATGCCTTCCGTGGGCTCGTCCAGCACCAGCAGTTTTGGCCGCATCGTGAGCGCGCGGCCGATGGCGAGCTGCTGCTGCTGGCCGCCCGACAGGTCGCCGCCGCGACGCGACAGCATGGTGTTCAGCACCGGGAACAGCTCGAAGACGTAGTCGGGCACCTCGCGCTCGGCGCGCTTGAGGGGCGCGAAGCCGGTTTCGAGATTCTCGCGCACCGTGAGCAGCGGGAAGATCTCGCGGCCCTGCGGCACGAAAGCGATGCCCGACCGGGCGCGATCGTACGCCGCGCTCCGGTCGAGCATCTTCCCCTCGAACTGAATGGACCCGCCGCTGAGCCTGTGGTGACCGACGATCGACCGCATCAGGCTGGTCTTGCCGACGCCGTTGCGGCCGAGCACGCAGGTGATCCTGCCAGCTTCGGCCTTGATCGAAACGCCGCGCAGCGCCTGCGCGGCGCCGTAATGAAGGGTGGCGTCGGTGACTTCGAGCATGTGTCCCTTACCTCCCCAGATACACTTCGATCACCCGCTCGTCGGCAGAGACGAAGTCGAGCGAGCCTTCCGACAGCACGGAACCCTCGTGGAGGCACGTCACCTTGACGCCGAGCTCGCGCACGAAATGCATATCGTGCTCGACCACGATGACAGAATGGGTCTTCGCGATGTCCTTGAGCAGGCGCGCGGTCTCCTCTGTCTCGGCGTCGGTCATGCCCGCCACCGGCTCGTCGACGAGCAGCAGCTTGGGGTCCTGTGCCAGCAGCATGCCGATCTCTAGCCACTGCTTCTGGCCGTGCGAGAGATTGGCCGCGAGGTCCTGGCGCCTGGCCTCGAGGCGGACCGTGGCCAATATCTCGTCGATGCGCTCGGCGTCGTCCTTCGAGCGGCGGTTGAAGATGGCCGGGAAGATCGAGCGCGGACCTTTAAGCGACAGGACGATGTTGTCCTCGACGGTATGGCTCTCGAACACGGTCGGCTTCTGGAACTTGCGACCGATGCCCATCATGGCGATGTCGGCCTCGTCGTGGCGGGTGAGATCCACCTGGCCGTCGAAGTAGACCTCGCCTTTGTCGGGCCGGGTCTTGCCGGTGATGATGTCCATCATCGTCGTCTTCCCAGCGCCGTTCGGCCCGATGATGGCGCGCATTTCGCCGCGGTCGAGCACGAGCGACAGGTCGTTGATGGCCTTGAAGCCGTCGAAAGAGACGGAGACGCCGTCGAGATAGAGGATGGTGCCGCTCTTCGACATGCGTATCACTCCGCCGGCTGCGGTTCGGCGCCGGGCAGCGGGCCGGCGGGCCTGGGGGGCTGCGCACGCACGACCGGTGCCTCAGGCGATGCAGGCGGCGGCGGAGTTGCAGCTTTTGCGCTTTCGCGCCGCGACTTGCGCCACCAGTCCCAGGTGCCGACGATGCCGCGCGGCAGGAACAGCGTGGTGGCGACGAACAGGCCACCGAGGGCAAACAGCCAGAGTTCCGGCAGGGCGGCGGTGAACCAGCTCTTGCCGGCATTGACCAGTAGCGCCCCGACGATCGGCCCAACGATGGTGCCGCGGCCGCCCACGGCGGTCCACACGACGACCTCGATGGAGTTGGCCGGCGAGAACTCGCCGGGATTGATGATGCCGACCTGCGGCACGTAGAGCGCGCCGGCGATGCCGGCCATCACCGCCGAGGCGACGAAGGCAAACAGCTTTATGTTCTCCGGCCGCCAGCCGATGAAGCGGGTGCGGCTCTCGGCGTCGCGCACGGCGACCATGAGCTTGCCGAACTTCGAAGCGGACAGCGCCGAGACGAACAGCACACCCAACGCCAAGAAGATCGCCGACAGCGCGAACAGCGTGGCGCGCGTGGACGAGGCCTGCACGTTGAAGCCGAGTATATCCTTGAAGTCGGTCAGGCCATTGTTGCCGCCGAAACCCATGTCGTTGCGGAAGAAGGCGAGCAGCAGCGCGTAGGTCATCGCCTGCGTGATGATCGACAGATAGACACCGGTGACGCGGCTACGGAACGCGAACCAGCCGAAGACGAAGGCGAGCAGACCGGGCACGGCCATGACCATCAGCGCGGCGAACCAGAACTGGTCGAAACCATGCCAGAACCAGGGCAGTTCCTTCCAGTTCAGGAACACCATGAAGTCGGGCAGGATCGGATTACCGTAGACGCCGCGATCACCGATCTGGCGCATCAGATACATGCCCATCGCGTAGCCGCCGAGCGCGAAGAAGGCGCCGTGGCCGAGCGAGAGGATTCCGCAATAGCCCCAGACGAGATCGAGGGCGAGCGCCAGAAGGGCATAGCAGAGATACTTGCCGACCAGCGCGACCAGATAGGGCGGAACGTGGAAGGCGCTGGACGGCGAGACCAGAAGGTTGAGCAGCGGCACGACGATGGCGACCGCCAGCAGGATGGCGACCGTGATCTGGATGCGGCGCGAGAAGCCGCCGGCGAAGAAGCGCTGAGTTATCATGCTTCGATCGCCCTGCCCTTGAGTGCGAACAGGCCACGCGGCCGCTTCTGGATGAACAGGATGATGAGCACGAGCACGAGGATCTTGCCGAGCACCGCGCCCGCGTAGGGCTCGAGGAACTTGTTGAGGATGCCGAGCGAGAAGGCGCCCACCAGCGTCCCCCACAGATTGCCGACGCCGCCGAACACCACGACCATGAAGGAGTCGATGATGTAGCTCTGGCCGAGGTCAGGCGAGACGTTGTCGACTTGCGAGAGCGCCACCCCGGCTATGCCGGCGATGCCGGAGCCGAGCGCAAACGTCAGGGCGTCTATCCACGGCGTTCGGATGCCCATGGACGAGGCCATGCGACGGTTCGCCGTGACGGCGCGCATCTGGAGGCCCCATGCAGTCCTGTTGAACACGTAGAGCAGCGCCACGAACACGGCGAGCGCGAAGACGACGATCCAGAGCCGGTTCCAGGTGACCGCCATCTGGCCGAGATCGAACGAGCCAGACATCCACGAAGGGTTGCCGACCTCGCGGTTGGTCGGGCCGAAGACGGTGCGAACGGCCTGCTGGAGGATCAGCGACACGCCCCATGTCGCGAGCAGCGTCTCCAGCGGGCGCCCGTAAAGGAAGCGGATCAGTCCGCGCTCCATGATCAGCCCGACACCGCCGGCGACGAGGAAGGCCAGCGGCAGGGCTATGACCAGCGACCAGTCGAACAGTTCCGGAAAATTGGCGCGTATGACGTTCTGGACCACGAAGGTGGTGTAGGCGCCGAGCATAACCATCTCGCCATGGGCCATGTTGATGACGCCCATGACGCCGAAGGTGATGGCAAGGCCGATGGCCGCCAGCAGAAGGACGGAGCCCAAGGATATGCCGAACCAGACGTTCTGGGCGGCGTTCCACACGGCCAGCGTTTCCTGGATGCCGGCGATCGCCGCCGAGGCCGCATCTTTCAGAACACCGTCCGCCTTGGCGGCGAAGCTGCTGAGCAGCGACAGGGCAGTGCGGTCGCCGCGGTTGCGGACGGTCTCGATGGCCGCGAGCTTGTCCGTCTCGGGCATATCCGAGACGAGCACGGCAGAGGCGCGCGCCTCGACCATCTTCTGCCTGACCCAGCCGACGGTTTCCCTGGCGATGGCAGCATCGAGCGCCTCGATTGCCGACGCGTCGGGCGCGGCGAACATTGTATCGGCTGCCTGGCCGCGGACATTGGCGCTGGGCGAGCCCAGCGTGAGCGCAGCCAGCACCTCGCGAATGGTGCGGCGCAGCCCGTTGTTGACCTTGACCTTGGTGATCTCGCCCGAGGTCGCCTCGCCGGCGCCTTCGCCACTGATGACGTCGAGCAGCGAGATCACCCCTGTCCGCTCGGAGATGATGAAGACGACCTTGTCGGCCTTGCGGAAGGCAAGGTTGCCGTCGGCCAGCGCGGTCAGCGCGCGCGCCACTTCCGGCGCACCGGTGGCGCCGAGGTCGCGTACGACCGCCTCGGTTTCCTTGAAATTCTTGGCGTCGGCAAAGCGCGCGATGATGCCGCGCAAAGCCGCCTCGTCGGTCTGGGCCGAAGCGGGCGCTGTGGACAGCACGAGCGCGAGAAGGCCGAGAATGCGCAGGAAGAACATGGGCTGGCGCGATCCGCGTGGGTGTTCCGGGAAGATCCGGGCGGGGCCAAAGCCGCGCCCGGACCGTCGTCGAGGAAGTCAGGTCCCTTGCGGGATCACATGCCCTTGCCGCCGCACTTGCCCGTGGCGACGTTGAAGTTGCCGCACGACATCGGAGCGCGCCAGTCGGAGATCAGGTCCTTGGAGTCCGGCAGGTAGTCGGACCACTCGTCGCCGACCACGAGGCCGGTGGTCTCCCACACGACCTCGAACTGGCCGTCGGCCTGGATCTCGCCGATCAGCACCGGCTTGGTGATGTGGTGGTTCGGCATCATGGTGGAGAAGCCGCCCGACAGGTTCGGCACGGAGACGCCGATGATCGCGTCGATGACGGCGTCCGGATCGGTGGTGCCGGCCTTCTCGACCGCCTTGACCCACATGTTGAAGCCGATCACGTGGGCTTCCATCGGGTCGTTGGTCACGCGCTTCGGGTTCTTGGTGTATTCCTTCCACTTGGCGATGAAGTCGGCATTCTCCGGCACATCGACCGACTGGAAGTAGTTCCAGGCCGTCAGGTGGCCGACGAGCGGGCCGGTGTCGAGGCCGGCGAGTTCTTCCTCGCCCACCGAGAAGGCGACGACCGGGATGTCCTCGGCCTTGATGCCCTGGTTGGCCAGCTCCTTGTAGAAGGGCACGTTGGCGTCGCCGTTGATGGTCGAGACCACGGCGGTCTTCTTGCCTGCCGAGCCGAAGTTCTTGATGTCGGTGACGATCGTCTGCCAGTCGGAATGACCGAACGGCGTGTAGTTGATCATGATGTCTTCCTTGGCCACGCCCTTGGATTCGAGATAGGCCTGCAGGATCTTGTTGGTGGTCTGCGGATAGACGTAGTCGGTGCCGGCGAGCACCCAGCGCTCGACGCCTTCCTCGTTCATCAGGTAGTCGACGGCGGGAATGGCCTGCTGGTTCGGCGCCGCACCCGTGTAGAACACGTTGCGCTCGGACTCCTCACCCTCGTACTGCACGGGGTAGAAGAGCAGCGAGTTCAGCTCCTCGAACACCGGCAGCACCGACTTGCGCGACACCGAGGTCCAGCAGCCGAACACGGCCGCGACCTTGTTGACCGAGATCAGCTCGCGCGCCTTCTCGGCGAAAAGCGGCCAGTCGGAGGCCGGATCGACGACGACGGCCTCGAGCTTCTTGCCGAGCAGGCCGCCCTTCTTGTTCTGCTCCTCGATGAGGAACAGCATCGTGTCCTTCAGCGTGGTTTCAGAAATGGCCATCGTACCCGACAGCGAGTGCAGGATTCCGACCTTGATGGTCTCCTCCTGCGCGTAGGCCATGGACGAAAACGCCAGGCCTGCTGCCAGCACGCTTGCCGAGACGAGACCGCTGACGGTCGCGTGAATACCCCTCATATCGAACCTCCGAACCAAGGGTTGTTGCACCGCACAAGGTTTTGCAAAGCCCGTGCCAGTTCGGATTCGATGGAAGCAAAAACGTAGATAACCGCATCAGAACATGCGGTTATGCCGACATGCTCATGCAGCCGCAGGCGCTCGGCGCCCGGGCCTTAACGGGTTATTGAGGATTTCCTAAGCAAAGGTCATCGTCTCTGCATATTTCTTATGCAGAGACTTCATGTGCATGAAAATTATGCATATGCCGCAGCGGAAACAGGCAGGTCAGGCGCTTTCCAGCGTGTCCTTCACCACGGTCGCGAGCTGCTTCAGCGAGAACGGCTTCGGCAGGAAGGCGAATTTCGCGCCCTCGGGCAGGTTGCGGGCGAAGGCGTCCTCGGCATAGCCGGACACGAAGATGAACTTCACGTCAGGCTGAACCTTGAGCAGTTCGGTCAGAAGCGTCGGGCCGTCCATCTCAGGCATCACGACGTCGGAGACGACGATGTCGACCTTGCCTTCCAGTTCGTGGAACTTCTCCAGCGCCTCGACGCCCGACGACGCCTCGTGGACGGTATAGCCGCGCGAGGCGAGCGCGCGGACATTGCCCATGCGTACGGCATCCTCGTCCTCGACCAGAAGCACGGTGGCGGTGCCCGAAAGGTCTTTCTGATCCGGCCCCTTGGCGGGCGCGGCAGGCCGCTCCTGCACGTCCGCCGCCGGCACCGCAACGTCAGCGGCGCGCACCGCGGGCACATGGCGCGGCAGGAATATCTGGAACGTCGTGCCCTTGCCCAGCTCCGACACGCAGAAAATGTAGCCGCCGGTCTGCTTGACGATGCCGTAGACCATGGACAGGCCGAGACCGGTGCCCTTGCCAACCTCCTTGGTGGTGAAGAAGGGCTCGAAGATCTTCTTGAGGACATCCGGCGCGATGCCGGTGCCGCTGTCCTCGACCTCGACCAGCACGTAGTCGCCCGGCGTCAGCTCGCGATGACCGAACGCCGCGCTCTCGGCGGAAGGCACGTTGCGCGTGCGCACCGTCAGGTCGCCGCCGCCGGGCATGGCGTCGCGGGCGTTGACGGCAAGGTTCACCACCACCTGCTCGAACTGGCCGATGTCGGCCCTGACCGGCCAGACGTCGCGGCCGTGCTCGATCTTGAGCTTCACGTCGTTGCCGACGAGGCGGGCGAGCAGCATGCGAACGTCGGCGAGGACGTCGGTCAGGTCGAGAACTTCCGGACGCATGGTCTGGCGGCGCGAGAACGCCAGCAACTGCCGAACCAGAGAGGCAGCGCGATTAGCGTTCTGCTTGATGTTCATGATGTCGGGGAAGGACGGGTCCGACGGCCGGTGATTGGTCAGAAGCAGATCGGATGCCATCAGGATGGCGGTCAGGACGTTGTTGAAGTCGTGGGCGATGCCGCCGGCAAGCTGCCCGACCGCCTGCATCTTCTGGCTCTGCGCCATCTGGCCTTCGAGCGCCTTCTGCTCGGTGGTGTCGACGGCATAGACGATCGCCGCCTCCTCGCCCTCGCCGGCATCGTCGGAAACGGCGTTGACGTAGAAGCGCAGGTGCCGCTCCTCGTTTCCGGGCAGCGTCGTGTCGATCGGCGCGATCGCGGCCTGGCGCTGGCGCGCCTTGTCCAACGCGGCGGCGAAAGCCGGGCGGTCGCGCTCGTTCATCACCCCGTCGAGGCGCACGCCGCGATCGACGGCGTCGCGGTCGACCACGGGTGAGAACAGCGACAGGAACGGCGCGTTGGTGCGCAGGATGCGCCCGTCGGCGTCGATGCCGGCGATCGCCATCGGCGTGGAATTGAAGAAGCGGGTGAAGCGAATTTCCGCGGCGCGCAGTTCGGCCGAGGCGTCGCCGCCTTCCTTGCGGTTGAGCACGATGGTGCGGGTCGAACCGGGATGGCCGTCGCGGCTGACAGACAGGCGGTGCATGAAGCGCACCGGCAGCGCCTCGCCGCTCGCCGTGGCGAGGTCGAGGTCGATGACCACGTCGCGCGTCGTCCCCGGATCCGCCTTGACGGCGCGCACCAGCGCCATGCCGTCGCCGGCGACAATCTCGGCGAGCTGGAGGCGACCGGGCGCGAAGCTGGCGAGGTCCACGCCCAGCCAGTCCGCCAGGGTTGCGTTGAGATAAGTGACGCGGCCTTCCGCGTCGGCGGCGAAGAAGCCGGCCGGTGCGTGGTCGAGATGGTCGATGGCCTTCTGCAGGTCGAGGAAGAAGCGCTCCTGCTCGGCACGTTCGCCAGATATGTCGGCGAGCTGCCAGGCATGCAGGGGCTGACGGTTGCCGGGCACGCGGAAAGCACGCGCGCGGGCGCGATACCAGCGCGCGCCCAGCGCTTCGCCCGGGCGCAGCGGCTGAGAAAGACGAAACTCGCCGTCTCCCTCCTCGCCGTCGCGCAGGCCGCTGGAAAGACGGAAGATGGTCGCCGACGCTTCCGGATTTTCGGCCAGCAGGCTCTCGACCGTCTTGATATCGGCGGCCGACGTGGCCCCGGTCATGTTGGCGTAGGAGCGGTTGGCGTAGACGACGCGGCCCTTCTGGTCGGTTACGACCACGCCCTGCGCCATGGTGTCGAGGAACGACTTCGACAATTCGTCACCGGCCGAGCGCGGCGAAACCTGGATGAAGCCTATCGCCGTGGCGAACAGGTAGCCGGTGCCGATCATGGCAAGCACGCCGAGCAGGCCGAGCAGGAACTGGTCGCCCAGCCGGTCGCGGAACAGCGCGAAGACGACGGCCGCGACAGCGAGCACGATCGTGAAAATGATGAGCCGGGTCACCGGGCCGGGCCGTGTGCCGCGGTCGATGACCGGGGCCTGGGTGAGTTCGCCGGAGGTCCCGCGCGCCATCCGCTGCTTCCCTGCCATCCCCGAAATGCGGCGATTCCGACCGCCGTTTCCGCATACATCATGGCCGCCGAACCCCGCAAGGCCGCCGAATCCGACAAGGCTGACAGGCATTTGGCCGGGGATGCAGCCAAGCCCGCGAAACTTGCGGAGCGCGGCGTGCCCGTCTAGGCTGCCTGAGGCACACCTTGGGGAAGACATATGCTCGCTTGGCTGGAAGGCATCGCAGGCTCGGCTTACGCGACCGCGATGCTGTGGACGCTTGGCGCGCTGCTGCTGCTCGTCGTTATTCTCCTGCTCATCAAGGTGATCCGCAGCCTGTCCTTCGGCACCTTCGTCAGCGGCGGACGCAACCGAAAGACGCGACTGGCCGTGATGGACGCCGCCGCGGTCGACAGCCATCGCCGGCTCGTGCTGGTGCGGCGCGACGATGTCGAGCACCTGATCCTGATCGGCGGCCCAAGCGATGTCGTGGTGGAGCAGAACATCAGGCTTGTCGCCTCGGCGCGCCGGCCAATGGCAGAAGAGCCCGCTCAGCCGCCCGCGCGTGGCGAGGTCCGACTGCCGCCCGACGCACATGCGATGACGCCGGCTGCGCCCGTTGCGACGCCCGCTCCGGAGCCCGAGGAGCCGGTCGCGCCGGTTGCCGCTCCCGCCATGCAAGCTCGCCCGGCCGTCGCCAGCTCGCCGGTCGCCCCACCCGCGCGGATACCACAGCCGGCCCCCGCATTGCGGCCGGTCCAGCCGGCGATGCCGGCCACTCCGCGACCGCCGGTCAGCCCGGTCGCCCCTGCCGCGCTGCGCCCGGCGCCTGCGCCACTGCGACCGGCGCCGGCACTCGCATCGGCACCCGCTATGGCGCCGGCACCACGTCCGGCTCCGCCAAAGGCCGTAAACGACCAGCCGCCTTCGCTGGACGAGGCGCTGCTCGAAGAACTCGAGGTGACGCTGGACCGCAGCGCGGCCGCGACGCCGCAGGAAAAGGCGTTGCCGCCGTCGGTCGAGGACGAGATGGAAAAGCTGCTCGGCGACCTGGCCCGGCCGCGGCGCTAGGTGCCGCTGGGACATACCTGCCCCCTCTCGCCGTGGACGAGAGCGGCCGCGCGGCGCCCCGGATCGATCTTCGGTCCGTCTTGTTTCCGCCCCGCTCCCCCACGATGGTTGCCCTGGCAACAAGTCGAGGCTCAATGATGCTGCGCGCGGCGCTGGCACTTTTCGTGGTGATAGTCCTGTCGTCCGCCGCACTTGCGGAAAGGCGCGTCGCGCTGGTTTTCGGCGCCGACGAATACCGGCAGTTGCGTCCCCTTGCCAACGCGGTGAACGACGCGCGCGAGGTTGAAGACGTCCTGAGACACCTAGGCTTCGAGGTGTTTGCCGAGCAGAATCGGGATTTAAGGCGCATGCGCCGCGCGCTCGACGACTTCGTCACCGACGCGGCCGGCGCCGACGTCGCACTGGTCTTCTTCGCCGGCCATGGAGTGGAGATCGGCGGCTACAACCGCCTCCTGCCCGTCGACGCCGATGCGTCCTCGCTGGAACGGCTGGACGCAACCAGCCTTCCGCTCGACGAAGTGCGCAAGGCAGTGGCCGCGGTTGCACCGATAGTCCTTATCATCCTCGACGCGTGCCGCGACGATCCGTTCGGCGCGACGGCCGCGGGCGAAACACGCGGGGCTGCCACTCTCGTGCCCCCGCGGGTGCAGGAGATGACGCGGCCTGGCCTGGGTCGCATGGGCCGGTCGGAGAACGTGCTCTTTGCCTTCGCCGCAGCGCCTGGGGAGACGGCCGCCGACGGCGCCGGGGATCACTCTCCCTTCACGAGCGCGCTCGCCAAGTACCTGCCGACGGACGGGCTGGAGATCAGGTCGGTCCTGACGCTCGTGCAACAGGAGATCTACGATCTTTCCGGGGGTACGCAGCTTCCCTATGTTGAAAGCGGCCTGCCGGCGATGTTCTTCGCCGCGCAGACAGGCGTTATTCCCGAACGCGAGCGACTGCTGCTTGCGATGGCGGATGTGACGCCGGCGGTGCGCGACGAAGTCGAGGCGGTGGCGGCGGCGCATTCGATGCCGCTTGCGCCGCTCTATGCGGCGCTGGTCGAAAACGAGTTGTCGGCGCTGCCGGCGGGCGAGCGCGCAGCGAAGCTGGCGGAGTCGGCGGCCGCTTTTGTCAAGGTGCGCGAGGAACTGCGCGGCCTGTCCGCTTCCGATCCTCAGGTTGCTGCCCTGCGGCAGGAAGCGGAGCGGCAACTTTCGCTCGGCGCCGTCGAGGCCGCGCTGGGGCGGCTCGAAGAGGCCGCGGCGGCAGATGCGTCGTCGCGTGAAACGCTACGCGCAAACTATGTGCAGCGGACGCTTTCTGAGGCCGCCACGCATTTCATCGCGGGTGGCACGGCGCGGACGGACCTGCGCTACCAGCGGGCAATCAAAGACTACGGGCGCGCCGCGGCGCTGTACGAGGAATTCCGGAGCGAAGACATCACCGATGCGGACTGGCTGCGCCACTACATGAGCTATTGGCGGATTGCCGAACTCAACAGAACCGTCGGCGACACCGTGGCCGCAACCGCCGCCTACGAGAAGATGCACGACATCGCCCTCATACGAACCGAGATCGATCCAGACAACCCGGCCCGCCAGCGCGACCTGGCGGCAAGCTATCACTGGAAAGGCGCCATGAATCTGGCGCGCGGAGATGTCGCCGGTGCGCGGGCCGCTTTCGAGTCCGCCCGCGACATCGGCGAGCGGGAGACGGCGGCTGCGCCATACGATCCGGAATGGCTGAAAACCCTCGCAGTCGCTCACGGCAGCGTCGGCGACGCGATGATGCGGCAGGGCGATCTGGGAGCGGCGCTAGCCGCCTATAATGCAAGCCACGCCGCGATAATGCGCTTGTCGGTGGGAGACCAAGACGACAGCGAGGCGCTAAACACGCTCTCGGTCGCACACCAACGGACGGGCCAAATTCTCGTCGCCCGGGGCGATCTGTCGGGCGCATTCGAAGCCTACCGGCTAGGCGCGGAGGTCGCCGAGCGACTCGCAACCAGCGATCCACGCAACATGCGGTGGCAGCGCGGTTTGGCAGTAAGCCTAAGCACGTTCGGAGACGTGCGGCTCGCACGCGGCGACCTTGCCGGTGCGCTGAACGACCACGAAGCCAGCCGCGAGATCATTGCCCGGCTCGCTTCACTGGATCCGGAAAATGCCAATCATCAGCGTGACCTCGCCGCCACGCATGAAAACGTCGGGAAGCTGCGCGCTGCCAATGGAGACCTCGATGGCGCGGGCGAAGACTACGGCAGGATGGCTGCCATTATGCAAAGCCTGGTCGAACTGGACCCCGAGAACGCCGATTGGCAGCGCGACCTATCGATCAGCTATGACAGAATCGGCAGCGTCCGAATGGCTCAGCGCCGACACGCTGAGGCTCTTTCCGCCTATGAGCTTGGACTTTCGATAAGCAAGCAACTGGCTGCACGCGATGCAGAAAACGCAGAATGGCAGCGCGGCCTTTCGATCAGCCAGGACCGGGTCGGCGATGTTCGCGCCGCGAAGGGCGACTTCCAAGGTGCGCTGCTTGCCTATGAGGAGAGCCTGGCCATCCGTGAGCGTCTGGTGGCGCGCGATGCCGGAATTGCAGCGCGGCAACACGATCTCGCCGTCAGCCACAGCAAGGTCGGTGACATGCATCTCGCGCAACGGAATCACGAAGCCGCGCTTTCGGCGTATGAGGCTGGGTTCGCCGTCGCGCAGCGGCTCGCCGCGCTTGACCCAGGAAACGTTGATTGGAGGCGGGGACTGGTCGTTTCACTTTTCAAGCTTGCGCAGGCAGGGAGCGATGCTCAGGCAAATCTCCAAAGAGCGTTGGATATCGCGCTTGCCATGCAGGAAAACGGCACCCTCGCACCGTCCGATGCCTTTATCCCCGACATGCTGCGCGCTGAATTGCAGAAGCTGGATTCGGCGATCGCGGCCGAATGAAGCCCGGGCAGCGAAGGCAGAAAAGGCGGCTTCGAGCCGCCGCTCAGTCGTCGCGATAGACCTTCTCGCGGCGCTCGTGGCGCTCCTGCGCCTCGATTGAGAGCGTGGCGATCGGGCGGGCGTCGAGGCGCTTGAGCGAGATCGGCTCGCCGGTTTCCTCGCAATATCCGTACGTGCCGTCATCGATTCGGTGCAGCGCGGCATCGATCTTGGAGATCAGCTTGCGCTGCCGGTCGCGGGCGCGCAGCTCGATGGCGCGGTCGGTCTCGGACGACGCCCGGTCGGCCAGATCGGGGTGGTTGGCGTTTTCCTGCTGCAGGATTTCGAGGGTCTCGCGCGCTTCGCGCAGGATGTCGTTCTTCCAGGAGACGAGCTTGCGCCTGAAATAGGCTTTCTGCCGCTCGTTCATAAAGGGCTCGGTTTCCGAGGGAACGTAATCGGCATCGACGAGATCGTTCATTCGACTCACCCCACTGGACGACCCGGCGCCTATATATTCGTGGGCCCCAGCCCGCACAAGCGGCGCGCGCAGGCGTCTCACGCTTTTGTTAATGGCGGTTGTGCGCAGGCAATCTCGTTCACAAAAAGGCACATGAAATCCGTGCTTTGGCGAATCGAGCGCAATCGGCCGGGTGAGGCTTCTAGCGACCGGCGATTTGCAATAAGCGATGAGGAAGTCACGGAGGCCGCCATGCCACGCCTGTTCCTGCTGCGACATGCCAAGGCCGCCTGGGCCGCGCCCGGCATGGGCGATTTCGAGCGGCCGCTGACGCCGGAAGGCATGCGCGCCGCGCGCGCCGCCGGCATTGCGATGGCGGCGGCCGGCGACGTGCCGGCGCAGGTGCTGTGTTCGCCGGCGCTGCGCACGCGGCAGACCTGGGAAGGCGTGGCGCACGCTTTCGGGGCGGGCATCGCGGTCAGCTTCGTGCCCGAACTCTATGACGGCGGCGCCAAGGCCTATCTCGACGCGCTGCGCGGGACCGGCACGGCGGCATCGGTGCTGGTGGTCGGCCACAATCCGATGACCGAGGACATCGGCGAGGCTTTGGCAGGGGACGGCGACGAGGACGCGCTGAAGGCGCTCAAGGCCGGTTTCCCTGTATGCGGGCTCGCCGTGATCTCCTTCGAGCGGCCGTTTTCGGGCATGAAGCGGGGCACGGGCAGGCTGGAACGCTTCGACGTATACGAGGGCTGACGCAGGGCGGTGCTTTGCAAGGCGGCGCGCGTCCGCCTATATGCCGGCTGTAAAGCCCGGAGCCCCGCTTGGCGGCAATCACTTCCATCACCGACGAAGCGCGCATCGCGCTGGAAACCATGGCCGGGCGCACGGCGGAGCTGTTTTCCGCGCCGACCGTGCGGCTCGGGGTCAGCGGCCTGTCCCGCTCGGGAAAGACGGTTTTCATCACCGCGCTGGTGCACAACCTCATCCATGGCGGACGGCTGCCGCTGTTCGAAGCGCAGAAGTCCGGGCGTATCGCGCGCGCCATGCTGGAACACCAGCCGGACGACGCGGTGCCGCGCTTCCAGTACGAGGACCATGTTTCGGCCCTCGTCGACCAGCGCATCTGGCCCGATTCGACGCGCGCGATCTCGGAGTTGCGGCTCACCGTCGAATACGAGTCCGCCTCATTCCTTGGCCGCATGTTCTCGTCGGGCAGGCTGTCGATCGACATCGTCGACTATCCCGGCGAGTGGCTGCTCGACCTGCCGCTGCTCGGCAAGTCGTATGCCGAGTTCTCGAAGGAAGCCTTTGAACTCTCTGAACTGCCGGTCCGCGCCGACCTTGCGACGGCGTGGCGTTCTGTCGTGGCGGATGTGGATGGCGACGCGCCGGCCGACGAGATGGTCGCGCGCAAGCTCGCCGAAGCCTACGCGGCCTACCTTAAGGCCGGCAAGCAGGACGGCCGCGCGCTGTCGACGCTGCCGCCGGGCCGGTTCCTGATGCCGGGCGACCTTGAGGGTTCCCCGGCGCTCACCTTCGCACCGCTGCCGCCCAATGAGGGGCGGACGAAATCGGGCTCGCTGCGGGCGATGATGGAGCGGCGCTACGATTCCTATCTCTCGCATGTCGTAAGGCCGTTCTTCCGGGAACACGTCACCCGACTGGACCGGCAGATCGTGCTGATCGACGCCATGCAGGCGCTGAACGCCGGGCCGGCCTCGGTCGCCGACCTCGAACGGGCCCTGACGGAAATTCTCGCCTGCTTCCGGCCCGGACGCGGCAGCATCCTGACCGACTGGTTCTCGCGGCGCATCGACCGCATCCTGATCGCCGCGACCAAGGCCGACCACATCCATCACACCGCGCACGACCAGCTGCAGGCGATCGTGCGACGGCTTGCCGACCGCGCCATCACGCGCGCCGGTTTCTCCGGGGCCGAGGTGGAAGTGCTGGCGATGGCCGCCGTTCGCGCGACACGCGAAGGCACGGTGAAACAGGGCCGCGAGACGCTGCCCGTGATCATCGGCACGCCGATCGCCGGCGAGACGATCGCCGGCGAAAAGTTCGACGGCGTGACCGAAACCGCGGTGTTTCCCGGCGATCTGCCGAAGGATCCGGCCGCGCTGTTCGACGCGACCGCGGCCAATGGCGGGCAGGATGAAGTGGTCCGCTTCGTGCGCTTCAGGCCGCCGCGGCTGGAGCGCACTGCGACGGGCGCAACGTTGTCCCTGCCGCACATCCGGCTCGACCGCGCCCTGCAGTTCCTGATCGGAGACCGGCTGGCATGAACTCGACGCCGCGCCGCCCCGCCGCCTTCCGCATCGACCCTCCTGCCGAGCAGCCGCGGACCGAAACCCAGCCCGTTCGCAAGCCGCGCGCGGTGAAAACGGCCGAGGCCGTGGTGACCCCAGATGCGGTCGACGTCTTCGAGGCTATGGACGAGGCGCTTGAGGCGACGCCGGTGGTGGTGACGCCGAAGCGCCGCTCGCGGCTCGGGACGATCTTCATCGGCGCGTTCGGCCTGCTGGCGTCGCTGGCGATCGGTCTGTGGGTCGATTCGCTGATCCGCGACCTGTTTTCGCGAGCCGACTGGCTCGGCTGGACGGCGGCGGGCCTTGCTGCCGTAGCGGGGTTTGCGCTGCTGGCGATCATCTTGCGCGAAATGTTGGCGCTGCGGCGGCTTGCATCGGTAGAGAAACTCCAGCGCCGCGCGGCCCGAGCGGCCGCCGATCCTGACCAGCGGACGGCGAAGGCGCTTGTAGACGACCTCGTTTCCTTCCTGTCGTCAAAGCCCGAGACCGCCGCCGGACGGCAGGCGCTGGCGGCGCTGCGCGACGACGTCATCGACGGCCCCGACCTTATCCGCCTTGCCGAGACAGAGTTGATGGGACCGCTGGACCTGCGAGCCCGCACGCTGGTGACCGATGCCGCCAAGCGCGTGTCGCTGGTGACCGCGATCAGCCCACGCGCCATCGTCGACCTGGCGTACGTCACCTGGGAAGCGGCGCGGCTGGTGCGGCGGCTGTCCGAACTCTACGGCGCACGGCCGGGCACGCTCGGCTTCCTGCGGCTGCTGCGCTCGACGCTGGCGCATCTGGCGGTGACCGGCACGATTGCGGCCGGGGATAGCTTCGTGCAGCAACTGGTCGGCCAGGGGCTGGCGGCGCGGCTTTCGGCCAAGCTTGGCGAAGGCGTGGTGAACGGCATGATGACGGCGCGAATCGGTATCGCCGCAATCGAGGCGACTCGCCCCCTGCCCTTCGTTGCGCTCAAGCGGCCCGGCCTTGGCGATATCCTCGCCGTGCTCACGCGGCTTGCCGCGCGCGGTGACGGAAAAGTTGATGCAAGCTAGGCTTGCATAGCGTTACGCGCTCAATCATGGTGCGCCGCGATACCCGGCATAGCGAAGCGTTAACCACTCTTGTTCATGGTTCGCCCGGGGGACAGACGTCGCTCCGTGTTTCGGGTGCTCCATGACCAGATATTTCCTTCTTGCCGCAGCAGCGGCCGCGGCCCTCGCGGGCGCCATCGTTCCGGCCGCATCGAACGACCGCGAACGCCAGTTTCTCGAGTCGGTCGAGGGACGCTGGTCCGGTCCCGGCGAGATCGTCGCGGGCAAATACAAGGGAACGCGCTTCGTCTGCAATTTCACGGGCTCGACCCCTGACGGCAAGCTAGGCATGTCGCTCGACGGCGGCTGCCGCGTCGGTCTGTTCATGCAGAACATGTCCGCCTCGGTCGTGAAGGGCAAATCCGGCTACCGCGGGGCGTTCATGGACGGCGCTGCCGGAAACGGGCTCGACATCACCAGCGCCACGATCGGCGGTGGCAAGGCCACGCTGGCTCTGAAGCGCAACAAGCTGGACGGCGCCATGCTGGCGCGCATGGCCGACGACGAGACGATGAACGTGACCATTTCCGTCAAGGTCGCCAGTCAGATGGTTCCGGTCATCGGCATCAAGCTCAAGCGGCTGGACCAGAACTCGGTGGGCGCAATCGCCAGCGAATAGCGGCCCCGGCCGCGTCCCGCGCCCGATTGCAAGCCGGCCATGTGGCCGGCTTTTTCTTTTATGGCCAGTCGAGCGCGCCGGATTTGGCGCGCAGCGCGACTGGAGTCATCTCGACCAGCCGAAGCGAGCGCACCATTTCGGCCGTCAGCGCCTTGTATTTCCGGAAGTGCGGCGTGCGCAGGTGCGCCTCGTAGGCGGCCTGGTCCGCATAGATTTCCAGAATGGTGAGGCGCGCCGGATCGTCCTTGGCAGCCACGGCGCTGAGGGCAAGCACGCCCGGTTCGCTCGCGACCGATGCCTCGATCTCCTCGGCCAGGAGGGTTCGATAGGCATCAAGCTGCGCCGGGTCGATTTCCAGTTCCGCCATCCTGACAAGCGGTGCAGTTTGTACCATCGCGGTGCCCTCCCCCCTCCGCGCCGACGACAGTTGCTCCCGACGGCTGTTTCGATAAGACTTCCGCGCAGCATTCAAGCACGGAGCAATCCATGGCAACCGAAGCCGTCGGCAACGACCTTGTCCAGGTCGTCTCGCTGCTTGCCGCCGGGGTCGTGGCCGTACCGATCTTCAAGCGCCTCGGGCTTGGCTCCGTGCTCGGCTACCTGACTGCCGGCCTCGTCATCGGACCCTTCGGTCTCGGCCTGTTCACCGACCCCGACGCCATACTGCACATCGCGGAGCTCGGGGTCGTCATGTTCCTGTTCATCATCGGGCTGGAGATGCAGCCGTCACGGCTATGGGGCCTGCGGCGCGCCATCTTCGGGCTCGGCACCGCGCAGGTGGGCATCGCCACGCTCGTGCTGACGCTGGTCGGTTATGGCTTCGGGCTGCCGCTGATCATTGCCTTCGTCGGCGCGTCCGGCTTCGTACTGTCGTCGACGGCGATCGTCATGCAGATCCTCGACGAGCGCGGCGAAACGGCGACGCCGGGCGGCCAGAAAGTCGTGTCGATCCTGCTGCTGGAAGACCTGATGATCGTGCCGCTGCTGGCGCTGATCGCCTTTCTCGCACCGGGCGGCGCGGAGCACACTGCGGCGGACCGCTGGACGGCGATCGGCATTGCGCTTGGATCGCTTGCCGGGCTGGTGATCGCCGGGCGCTTCCTGCTCAACCCGCTGTTTCGCGTGCTGGCTGCGGCGCAGGCGCGCGAGGTGATGACCGCCGCGGCGCTGCTGGTCGTGCTCGGGGCGGCGCTTGCGATGCAGCTCGGCGGGCTGTCGATGGCGATGGGCGCCTTCCTGGCCGGCGTGCTCCTGTCGGAATCCACATTCCGTCACCAGCTGGAAGCCGATATCGAGCCGTTCCGCGGCATCCTGCTGGGACTGTTCTTCCTCGGCGTCGGCATGGCGCTCAACCTTTCGGTCATCGCCGTCGAATGGCGCATCATCGCCACGCTGGTCGCGGCGTTCATGGTGGCCAAGGCGGCCACCATCTATGTCATCGCACGGTTGCTCAGATCCAGCCACCGCGAGGCGCTGACGCGTGGCGCGTTGATGGCGCAGGGCGGCGAGTTTGCCTTCGTGCTTTACGGCACGGCGGCGGGCGTCGGCATCCTCGACGCGCAAACCAATGCGGTGCTGACGGCGACCGTCATCATCTCCATCGCTCTGACGCCGCTGTTGGTCATAGCACTGCGCTACGTGCTGCCGCAGGACCGGCTGACGCTTGACGGCGTTGACGTGGCGGCCGACCTCAACGGTCGCGTGCTGGTCATTGGCTTCGGCCGATTCGGGCAGATCGCCAGCCAGCCGCTGCTGCTGCGCGGCGTCGATGTGTCGATCATCGATTCGGACGTGGAGATGATCCAGGCCGCCGCGGATTTCGGCTTCAAGGTCTATTACGGCGACGGCACGCGGGCGGACATATTGCACGCGGCGGGTGCGGGGCGCGCCGAGGCGATCCTGATCTGCGTCGACAAGGCCGAGACGGCCGAGCGCATCGCCGAGATCGTGCGCCACGAATACCCGCTGGTGAAGGTGCTGGCGCGCGCCTACGACCGAGGTGCGGCGCTCAAGCTGATCCAGCTCGGCGTCGACTACCAGATCCGCGAGGCGCTGGAATCGGCGCTGGTGTTCGGCCGTGAGACGCTGACGTCCATAGGCTTCTCGCCGGAGGAAGCGGACGACACGATCGCCGAGGTGCGGCAGCGCGACGCCGCGCGGCTGGAGATGCAGATCGCGGGTGGAATCTATGCCGGCACCTCATTGCTGCAGGGCAATGCTGGAGCCGCCCCCACGCCGACGCCGCTGGCGACGCCGCGCCAAAGGGGCCGCGCGTTGAGCGACGAGACCGAGAAGGTGATCCGCAAGGCGGACGAAGCGGAAAGCCAGGCGGGCTGAGGCCTCTCAGCGCCACCAGCCCTGAGCGGCCTCGCGCGCGATACCCTCGATATCGGCAAGAGCGAGCCATTCGGTGACACGCAGGCCCTTGATCTGAAGGTCGGGCGCCAGTTCGGCCAGCGGGACCAGCACGAAGGCGCGCCCGGTCAGGCGCGGATGCGGGACTTCGAGCTCTGGCTCAGTCAGCACGAGATCGCCATATGCCAGCAGGTCGAGGTCGATGGTGCGCGGCCCCCAGCGCTCGTCGCGGACACGATGCAGCGCCGTTTCCGTGGTGAGGCACAAGTCCAGCAGGGCGCGCGGCGCGAGCGACGTGGCAACCTCAGCGACGGCGTTGAGAAAATCCGGCTGGTCGGCCTTGCCCCACGGTGGCGTGCGGTAGAGCGAGGAGACGCGCAGCACCTCGGTATCGTAGTCGGCGTCCAGAAGGTCGAGCGCACTGCGCATCGCGGCCATGGGATCGCCAAGATTGCCGCCCAGCGCGACGAAGGCGCGCTCGCTCAAGCGGAGCGCTCCGGCCACACGATGGTCGTCTCGACATAATCGAGCACCCCGGCGACCGGCGCGTTGGGCTTGCGCACGGTGATCTCGGCCGAGGCGATCTGCGGGAAGCGCTCGCACAGCGCCTTCGCCACATCCATCGCAAGCGCTTCGATCAGAAAGCGGCGGCGACCGGTGACCACCTCCTCGATCACCGCGAATGCGACGCCGTAGTCGACGGTGCCGCGCACGTCGTCCTGGTCCAGCGGCCGCTCGGGCACGACGCGGAGCCGGGCATCGACATAGAAGCGCTGGCCGAGCTGGTGTTCCGCCGCATGGACGCCGTGGCGAGCAAAGAAGGCGCAGTTCTTGAGCAGGATCGTGTACATCAGGCGCCTCGCAGGAGCATGGCATCGGCAAACAGCAGCGCGTCGCGGTTGATGGCGACGTCGTGCACGCGGAAAATGGCGGCCCCCTTGAGCCGCAGGATGACGCTTGTGGCAGCGGTGCCGGCATCACGGTCCGCCGGCTCGCGGCCGGTGACGGCGCCGACAAAGCGCTTTCGCGAAGTGCCGACGAGCAGCGGAAAGCCGAGCGCGTGCAGCGCCTCGAAGCGGGCCATCAGCTCAAGGTTTTCCTCCGCCGTTTCCTTGGCGAAGCCGAAACCGGGATCGAGCACGACGCGGTCGTCGGGCACACCGGCGCGCCGCGCACGCTCGACCGCCGCGCCGAGGAAATGGAGCTGGTCGTCGATCACGTCCGCCAGTTTCTCGCGGCCGCGGCCGGTGTGCATGATGACCAGTCCTGCCCCGGTCTCTGCGACCACCTCGGTCAGCGCAGGGTCCTGGGTCAGACCGGTGACGTCGTTGACGATGTGGGCGCCGGCGGCAACGGCCATGCGCGCCGTCTGCGACCTGTAGGTGTCGACCGAGATCAGCGCCTCGCCGCCGGCAAGAGCGATGACCGGAGGCATGACGCGCGCCTGCTCCTCCTGTGCGGTCACCGGCGCTGCGCCCGGACGCGTCGATTCACCGCCGATGTCGACGATAGCCGCCCCCTCGCCGATCATGCGCGTCGCATGGGCGCGCGCCTCGGCCGGCTGGAAGAAGCGTCCGCCGTCGGAAAAACTGTCCGGCGTGACGTTGAGCACGCCCATCAGCACAGCCTGCGGACCGAGCGCCAGCGACCGTCCATGCGCCAGTTTCCAAAGATGGTCGCGCATCCGCCGCCCGTTGCCGTTCCTTCGAGCGAGCTATTGGGCGGGCGAGCCGGAAAATCAACCGCAATCAGCGGCGTGCGGCCAACTTGCCGCGAGGCCGCCGCAGTTCCTAGGCAGGAAGCCCTTGGGCAGGAAGCTGTGCCAGGAACTGGCGAAACGCTTCATCAACCATATCCGTCCAAGAATTCGTTTGCGCGCCGCACCCTGCTCGCGCACTCTCGCTGCGGAGGTGCCGGATGGCCAGACTGCTCCTGACGCTTGCAGCCCTCGGCGCGATGCTTGCGGCGCCGGCGCATTCCGCCAGTCTGAAGAAGAGCTACAGCTATTTCGACATCGCCGGGCGCACGGTCCCGGAGATCGAGACGCAGCTCGAGCAGAAGGGTCCGCGGCTGGCCAGCACCGGGCGCCGCCATCCCGGCGCCACGCGCATGGAATTCAACACCAACCTGAAATACGGGCAGGTGAAGGGGCGCTGCTCCGTCACCAAGGTCACCGTGCGGGTTTCAGCGGCGGTCATTCTGCCGCGCTGGAAGCAGAAAGGCGCAGAGCGCGACGTGCGCTATATCTGGGAGACGCTGGCCGCCGACATCAAGCGCCACGAAGACCAGCATGTCGCCATCGCCGAGATGCACGGCAAAGAACTCGACGCGGCACTTAGGGCGCTGTCGCCCGGCCGCAGCTGCGAAGAAGTGGCGCGGCGCGCCAACGAGGTGACCGAAAAGATCCTTCGCAAGCACGATCGTGCGCAGGATCGCTTCGATACAGACGAGGCCCGTGGCTTCGAGCAGCGCTTTCTGCGCGCCCTGGAGAAGCGGATGGCAAGCGCCGGGCGCTGATGCCTACCCCTGCCGCTCAGGAACGCTCACAACGAGGCCGTCGAGGTCGTCGCTGACGCGGATCTGGCAGGAAAGCCGCGAGGTTGGACGCACGTCGTAGGCGAAGTCGAGCATGTCCTCCTCCATCGGCTCGGGTCGCCCGACCCGTTCCGACCAGTCCTCGGCGACATAGACATGGCATGTGGCGCAGGCGCAGGCGCCGCCGCACTCCGCCTCGATGCCGGGAACGCCGTTACGCACGGCATTTTCCATCACCGTAGACCCGCTGTCGGCGTCCACGTCGAAACGCGTGCCGTCGTGGGCGATGTAGGTGATCCTGGCCATGATGATTGTCCGAAAGGCGTGCCGAGCGGCAGAAACCGCCGAGATAGTCATTCCGCCGGGCGTGTCAACCACCGCGCCCCATGGCGCGCAGAAGCGCCGGACGCAGTTCCGTGACGCGTTCCGCCAAGCGCAGCATTGAAGCCGGATCCTGCGGCGCCGCCTCAAGCGCCTGGGCGGCGTCCCCCAAGGCGAAAGCGCCGATGGCGCGGGCAGCTCCTTTGAGGCGATGGGCCAACCCGGCGCGCTCGGAGACGGCTATCGCGTCCAATTGCGACAGCAGCTCATCGAACTCCCCCTGCGCCAGCGCGAGGATCTCCGCCCGAAGGCCGGCATCACCCATCGTCTGGCGGTCGAGATGCGCCAGATCAAGCACCTGAGCGATTGGCGCCTCGGGTTTCACGGCAGAACTTCCGCAACGGCAGGGGCGATCACGAATTTTCCGTGAACGCGGTTGCGAATTAACCTTATGTTTAAAGTTTTACACATGGCCGGTTTCCGCAGTTCCAATTGCGTCATGGCACCTCTACGATACGCATTGGCAGTTTATGTCTGGTTTTCGCGCGGATACGAGGGGCCCTGCCGGGGTTTTCCGCGCCTGTTACAGGGTTTGGCGGCATGGCGCGCAAGGCTTCCACGACCAAGGGGATCAGCGACGACGTCGCTCGAAAGCTCGAAGAGTCGCTCGACCTTGATCTCTCCGCCGCCGATCTTGAGCCCGACGGCATCACCGATCTCGACATAGCAGCGTCAATGGCCGACCTCGAGGCCCAAATCGCCAAGGCGGCGGACGAGATCGTCAAGGAGACGCAGCCGCCGGCAAAGCCCGCAGCTGCGCGGGCTGCCCCGACGCCGGCGCCTGCCAAGGCCGAGCTGAAGCCGGCGGTGACGGCAAAGGCAGAGCCAAAACCTGCGGCACCGGCGGCTGCCGAACTTCGGGGGGCCGAGCTTCGGCCGGCCGAGGTGGCACCCGCCCCCGCGGCCGCGCAGACCCCGTTCACGCCGGCCAATGACGACCGCCAGAAGGACTACAGGTCGCTGGTGCAGGGCATCAACCGCCAGGCTTCGCGCGGCGTTTACTGGACCGTCGCGGCGCTGTCGGTGGCGTGGATCGCCGGCGGGCTGGCGCTCGGGCACCTGCTGTTTGCACCCGGCATCTGGCAGATTCGCTCGCTCGAAGGGCTGATGGCGCAGCCGCAGGCGCTTGGACTGGCGGTCGCCATCGTGGTTCCGTTGATCCTGTTCTGGGGCTTCGCCGTCATGGTGCGGCGCGCGCAGGAGATGCGGCTCGCCGCCCGTTCGATGGCCGAAGTGGCGATGCGGCTGGCCGAGCCCGAACATCTGGCTCAGGACCGCGTGATGACGGTCGGACAGGCCGTGCGCCGCGAAGTGCAGGCGATGGGCGACGGCATAGAGCGCACGCTGGCGCGGGCGCTGGAGCTGGAAACGCTCGTGCATGCCGAAGTGAGCGAGCTGGAGCGCGCCTACTCCGATAACGAAATCCGCATCCGCACGCTGGTCGACGGGCTGGGCAGCGAGCGCGACGCCGTGGTGAGCCACGCCGAGCGCGTGCGCGCCTCGATCTCCGGCGCGCATGAATCGCTGCATGAAGAGCTGGAGCGCGTCAGCACGTCGCTGCGCGGCGGCATAGAGCAAGCCACCGGCCGGTTCGCCGACACCGTCAACCGCACCGGCGACAGCCTTCAGGCCCGCATCGAGGAGGCCTCCGGCCACCTCACCGTCTCGCTCGGTCGCGCCGGCAACGGGCTTGTCGACCAGATCAACCTGTCGTCGTCGTCGATCGCCGACGCAATCGACCAGCGCCTCGACAGCATCTCAGACCGTATCACCACCTCGGGCGACGCCTTCGCCAATCTGCTCGACACGCGCATCGCGTCTCTCACGCAGAGCACCGACGAGGTGAGCCGCTCGCTCGCCGACCTGCTGGAGCAGCGCACGGACTCCATCGTGTCGCAGCTCTCGGGGGCGACGCACTCGCTGACCGAGCAGTTCGACACCCGCATCGCGACACTCGCGCAGAGCACGGATGACGCGAGCCGCTCGCTCGCGGACATGCTGGACGAGCGCACCACCTCGATCGTGTCGCAACTCTCCGGCGCGGCGCACTCGCTGACGGAGCAGTTCGACACCCGCATCGAGGTTCTGAACACCAGCACCGGCGAGGCCAGCAGGTCGCTGTCGGAGATGCTCGACGAGCGAACCGGCGCGATCGTCTCGCATCTGTCGGGAGCCACGCTGTCTCTCACCGAACAGTTCGATGCCCGGATGGGCGACATCGAGCGATTGCTGTCGGAACGCGGCCAGGCGCTGATCGGCGAGTTCGAAACGCGGGCCCACGCACTCGACACCGGCACTGCCCGCCTCAACACCGCGCTGGAAGACCGCGCGCGTCAGATCAATGACACGCTGGTGGAGCGCGCGCGCGAGATCGCGAAGAGCTTCAACGAGGCACGGCAGGACATTTCGGCCGTCATTGATGAAGGCAAGGCGCGCATCGGGTCCGACATGGCCGAACTGGTGATGTCCACCTCGGCCATGCTCGACGGTCGCACGGAGGACTTCTCCGCCCGTCTCGCCGAGAGCCAGGGCCGCGTGGCCGACGCCATGCGAGCCGACCTGGACCGGCTCGCCGAGGCCCGCGCCGCGATCGACGCGAGCGTCGACGGCCATGTCGAGAAGCTTGCCGCGAGCCGCGCCCTGATGATGCAGTCACTCGACGACGATCTCATTCGCCTTGCCGACAAGCGGGCGGAGATCGACGGTGCTTTGTCCGGTCACATCGCCGCTTTCACTGCGCAGCAGGATACGTTGTCCGCCTCGCTCGACGAGCGGCAGGCCGCATTGGCCGCGCTGCTTTCGGAGCGTCAGGACAGTTTCCTTGCCGCGCTGGCCGGGCAGCAGGACGGACTTGCGTCGACGATTGCCGATCAACAGGACCGCTTCGCCTCTCTGGTTTCAGGGCAGCACGACGCCATCGCCGCGACCATAGCCGGGCAGCAGGACGCGTTCACCGCCACGATTGCCGGGCAGCAGGAAGTACTCGCCGCCTCGGTGGCCGCGCATCAGCAGGCGCTGGCGGACGCAATGTCGGGCCAGGTGGACCTGATCGCGGCGCGCCAGCGCGAGATCAGCGGGGCGCTCGAGACCGATATCGGCAAGATCGACCAGACTTTCCAGCGCCAGGCCGGACTCATCGAAGAGCGCACGCAGGCCATGGAGCGCGCGCTGACTGGAGGCATCGGGAACATCAGGACGGCGCTGGAAGGCAGCGCAACCGTCGTGGCCGGGGCCCTGCGCGACAAGGTTCTGGAAGTGACGGCAACCCTGGGCGAGGAGGCCGAGCGCGCCTTCGCCGACGCTGACCGCCGCATCGGCGACCGCACCGACGCCATCGCCAAGGCGATCTCCGAACGGACAGGCGAAATCGGCCAGTTGCTCGGCGAAAGCGACCGGCAGCTTGCCGAGCGCGCTTCCGAAATCTCGCGCGTCATCGTCGAGCGCACCGGCGAGATCTCGTCGGTGCTGGCCGGCAGCGACGAGCGGCTGGCGGAACGGGCCGCCGAGATCACGCGCGCGATCGAGCAGAGGACCGGCGAAATCTCGACGGTGCTTGCCGCCAACGACCAGCAGATCGCCGAGCGCACGCAGGAAATCGGCCGCATGATCGCGGAACGTACCGGCGAGATCGCCCGCGTGCTCGCCGACAGCGACAAGCAGATCGGCGACCGCACGACGGCGATGTCGCACATGATCATCCACCGCACCGACGAGGTCGGGCGGTTGCTGGAGGACGCCGACCGCCGCATCGCGGAGCGCACGGGCGGCATTGCCGCCGCCTTCGAGGAGGCCGACCAGCGCATCATGGCCCGCACGCACCAGACCTCGGCCGAACTGGAGGCGCGGGCCCGCGCGGTGGCCGAGGCGCTGGAAGGCGCCGACCGGCGTCTCGCCGATGGCGCCGACAAGCTGGCAGCGCGCATCGCGGCGGGCCTCGGCGACGCCGAGCAGCGCCTCGTCACCGGCGCCGAGCGCGCCGGCGAGCACCTGCACGAGAAGGTGGTGCAGACCGAGGCGCGCCTGCTGGCCCGCGCCAACGCGATCGCCGAGAGCTTCAGCACGGCGAACGCCGAGATCGGCCGCCAGACCGACGAGGCGTCGAAGGCAATCGAAGGTCGCACGCGCGAACTGAACCAGCTTCTTGCAGCCCGCTCGGCCGAGATCGCACAGATCCTCGACCGCACCGCACGGCCGCTGGTCGACCGTTTCGCGGCCAGCGGCGGCGAGCTGCAGAAGACGCTGGAAGCGGCGACCGAGAAGGCCACCGAACGGCTGCGCGCAGAAAGTGCGGCCATGGTGCGCGCGCTCGCCTCGCGCACCGCCGAGACGCTCACCGCCGTGGACTCGGCCAAGAGCGGCCTCATGGACGGCGTGGTCGGCCTGATCGACCGCCTGTCGGCTTCCAACGCCAAGCTCGGCGAGCTGATCGAACTCGCGGCGGGCAACCTGCACGGCCTGGACGCGCGCCTCGGCGACACCACGGAGAGCTTCGCGGTGACGGCGGAGAAGGCGGCGCAGTCCTTCGCCAGTTCGGCCCGTCTCATCGACGCCAATGCCGGCCGGCTGACGGAACTCTCCTCCGCCACGCTGAAGGACATAGCCGGCATCGCCACCCGCTTCGACGAGCACGGCCGGCTTCTGTCCACCGCCTCCGACCTGCTCGGCTCGGCGCAGGGCAACCTCGCCGCCACGCTGGACGAGCGGCAGAAGGCGCTGGAAGAGCTGTCGGTCGGGCTGGTCAAGAAGTCCGAGGACATCGAGCGCATCATGCGTTCGTTCGAGAACCTGATCGAAAACACCGTCGAGAAGGCCGAAGGCCGCACCCGCACCTCCGCCGACCAGATCCGCCAGACCATAGGCGAGGTGGTCGAGCAGGCGACGGAGCGTTTTGCCGCGGCGACGGACGAACTGCGGCGCACCGCGGGCTCGATCCGCACCGAGCTGGAAGACACCCGCGCGGAAATCCGCAAGGGCGTGTTCGAGCTGCCGGAGGAGACGCGCGAGTCGACCTCGGCCATGCGCCGCGCGGTCAACGAGCAGATTTCGGCGCTCAAGGAACTGTCCGAGATCGTCGCCCGCTCGGGCCGCATGCACGACGTGTCGGACGCCAGGATGGTCGCGGGATCGGCGCAGCGCGCGGCCCCGTCGCAGCCGGCGCCCCGCGCGCCGGCGCCCCACCAGGCTCCGGAGGCGCACCGTGCACCCGAGCCGCAGCGCCGTGCCCCGCAGCAGGCGCCTGTCGCGACGGCGCCGCGCGCGATGCCGCAGGAGCCTGCCTACCGGCCGGCCGCAGAGCCGGCGCGCCAGCGCGACGCTGCCCAGCCAGCGGGCGGCGGCTGGGTGCGTGACCTGCTGCGCGGCGCCTCGCGAGAGGAGGAGCCGGAGGCGCCCCGCGCGCCCGCCCCTGCCCGCTCGCCGCTGCATGTCGTGGAGTCGCTCAACTCGCTGTCGGTCGATATCGCGCGGGCCATCGACCACGAGGCGGCGATCGAGCTGTGGGACCGCTACCGCCGCGGCGAACGCAACGTTTTCACACGCAGGCTCTACACGCTGAAGGGCCAGCAGACGTTCGACGAGATCCGGCGCAAATACCAGGGCGACGCCGACTTCCGCACCGCGGTCGACCGCTACTGCCAGGATTTCGAGAAGCTGCTCGATGACGTGTCACGCAACGACCGCGACAATCTGATGACGCAGACCTACCTCTCGTCGGACACGGGCAAGGTCTACACCATGCTGGCCCACGCCAGCGGCCGGCTGCGGTAAGCCGTCGTCGGGATAGCGGCAAACGAAAAGGCGGGCCAAGGCCCGCCTTTTCGTTTCGCAAGCTGTCGCCTGACTAGCGTATGACGCTCAGCGCCCAGGAAACGATCTCGCCCGCCGCACCGACGAAGGCGCGGTCGAGAGCATTGACGAAGGCGCGGTTGCCGGTGCCGTTGACCGGTGCGGTCTGCGAGAAGAGGCGGCTGCCGGCGACGACGCCGTTGCGGTCGTTGAGGACGCGCACGAAGAGCTCGACCACCGCGCGGTCGTCGCCCTCCAGCCGTACCTCGAAGGCGCGGATGTCGGCGATGATCTGGTAGTCGATGGCCAGACCCTCGCCGGGGCGGCCGACGCCGCCGACGCGACCCGAAAGCTGGAACGCCTCCACCAGCCGGGCCTGCACGATACGCGGAAGGCGGTCGGCCCATTGCGAGCCGGCAAGGTATTCGATCGCGCTAGACGTCGGCTTGATGACGATGCGGTCGCTGTCGAGCGATTTCAGCGCGGTCGGCTCGGTGATGAGAAGCTGGGAGCGGCTCTTGCGGCCGTCATCGGCAGGCGGCGGTGGCGCAGTCAGCTCGAATGTGTCGAGCGGATCGGAACTGCCGCCGAGATTGACGCAGCCAGAAACAAGCAACAGGGTGGCGAGCACGCCGCCGACAAGCCTGAACGAAGCCAACCAACTCTTCCCGATTTTCCAGACGCGCCCGTGACCCGGTCGCGCCGCCTCGTTTCCGCCCCTCGTTTCTCTAGAACATTTCCAACAAGGAATGAAGCCCGGCAGCGACTAACGCCGATTGCGCGCGCCATCGAACTCCCGCACGGGTCCGTCGCCGCCGGTGAGCAGGCGCTGCGGGTTGCGCTCGATGGAACTGATCGCGGCTTCGATGCGCTGGATGGCGCGGCGACCGTCCTGGATCAGAGCCTCCATGTCGCGCAGCCCCTGCCCGGAAAACCGGGCCAGCCCCTCTGTGATCGGTCCGATGCGCCCGTTGAGAGTGTCGGCGACCTTGCGGAAGCTGGCGAAGGTTTCGCCGGCATTGGCGATCAGCGAGTCGGCGCTTTCGGAGCCGAGCAGCGCCTCGACTTTCTCCATCACGCCGCCGATTCGCACCGATGCCTGGTTGAGCCGCGAGGCGAGCTGCTGAGCATCGGTGACCATCTGGTCGACGTCGCCGGCGCGCGCGCCGATGCGCTCGGTCACCTTGGTCACGTCGGCGACGGCCTTGCGGATGTCGCCGCTGGTCTGCTCGAAGTTCTCGATGGCGCCGCTGATCGAGGCGGCGTCGATGCCTTCGAGCATCTTGGAAAGCTTGCCGATCGCGGCGTTGGCCTCGGTGGAGAAGCTTGCAAAGGAGGCCGCGGCCGTGCGCACCTCGCCCATGACGGTGTCGAGATCGACGGTCGAATCGCGGAACTCGCGGGTGATGTCCTCGACATTGCCGACGATCGAGGTGATCTTGGCGGGGTCTACCGACTTCAGCAGCCCTTCTGCCGCATCGAGCGCCGGACCCAGGCTTCCCGAGACGGCACCCAGCGTCTCCGAAAGCTTGCCGACATTGGCAAGCAGGGAGTCGACCCCGTCGGCGTTGCGGCCGAGGGCCTGCGAGAAGCGCTCAATATTCTTCAGCGTCTCGGATATGGGCTGGCGCGACTCGCCAGTGAAGCCTTCGAGGTCGGTCATCACCTTGTCGGCGCGGGTGAGGATGGACTGCGCGGTCTGCAGCAGATTGGTCACCGGCGAGGGATTGGCGATGATCTCCGCGACGGTGCCGGCCTCCTCGGCCTGCCGAAGCAGATTCGGCTCCTCGACGCTGCCGCCCTTGATCTCGATGTTCGCCTGTCCAGTGAGGCCGGCAAGGCCGATCTCCGCGCGGGTCGACTGCGTGATCGGGGTGAGACGGTCGACCGACGTCTCGGCGATCGCCGCCGACGGGTTCGACACGTCGATGTAGACCCGGCGCACGTCGCCGACCTTGACGCCGTTGAACAGCACGGCGCTGCCGCGGCCGAGGCCGCTCGCGGAGCCCGGTATGCGCACGCGCAACGTCACCGTCTCGGTGCGGTCGGCCGCGCCCGAGGTCCAGTACAGGAAGACGAAGCCGGCAACGATGGCGAGCAGCGTGAACAGCCCGACGGCAACGTAGTTTGCCCGCGTTTCCATCAGATTCCGCGCCTCGCCCCTAAACCCGTCAACTCAGCGCACGATGCTTCGCGCACGCTTGCCGCGAAAATATGACCGCACCCAGGGATGTTCCGTGCGCAGCATGTCGTCGATCGTTCCCTCTACCAGGACGCGCCGCTCGCCCAGCACCGCGATACGGTCGCAGGCCGAGAAGAGGCTGTCGAGGTCGTGCGTCACCATGTAGACCGTCAAGCCGAGCGTGTCGCGCAGCTTGCCGACCAACTCGTCGAACTCGGCTGCGCCGATCGGATCGAGGCCGGAGGTCGGCTCGTCGAGGAAGACCACGGCCGGGTCCAGTGCCAGCGCGCGCGCAAGGGCGGCGCGCTTGACCATGCCGCCCGAGAGCTGGAACGGAAGCTTGGTCGCCGCGTCGCGCGGCAGGCCGACCAGCTCGATCTTGAGCAGCGCCAGTTCGTCCATCAGCTTCTTCGGCAGCGACAGGTATTCGCGCATCGGCACCTGGATGTTTTCCATCACCGTCAGCGCGGAAAACAGCGCGCCCTGCTGGAACAGCACGCCGAGCCGCATGTCGATCGACAGCCGCTCGTCGTCGCCGATGCTGTCGGTGTCGAGCCCGAATACCTTGATGGTGCCGGCCTGCTTGCGGTTAAGCCCCAGAATGGTGCGCAAGAGCACAGACTTGCCGGAGCCGGACGCGCCGACAAAGCCAAGGATCTCGCCGCGACGCACGTCCAGCGACAGGTTTTCGAGCACCTTCTGGCCGGTGGCAAAACCGACGCTGACGTCGCGCACGGAAATCACCGGATCGGCGACGTCCGGGCCAGGCGCGTCCTTGGTCATGTCCTCGGCGAGCGCCAAGCCAGCACCTCAAAAACCGATCGCGGCATAGAACACCGCGAAGAAGCCATCGATCACGATAACGATGAAGATTGCCTTCACCACGGAAGCGGTGACGCGGCGGCCGAGCGATTCGGCGCTGCCTTCGACCTTCATGCCCTCCACCGAGGCGACGATGCCGATGATCATGGCCATGAAAGGGGCCTTGATGAGGCCGGCCATCACGGTCGAGACGTCGATCGCCACGCGCAGCCGATCGATGAAGGCCTCGGGACTGATGCCGGAATAGGCCCAGGTGACGTAGATCGCGCCGGCCATCGCGGCGAGGTCTGCGATGATCGTCAGACAGGGCAGCGCGATGGCGAGCGCCAGAAGCCGCGGGAAGACCAGCACCCCGACCGGGTTGAGGCCGATGACGGTGAGCGCGTCGACTTCCTCGCGCATCTTCATGGAGCCGATCTCGGCGGTGATCGCGCTGCCGGTGCGGCCGGCGATCATAATGGCGGTCAGGAGCACGCCGAGTTCACGCAGGATGAGGATGCCGACCAGATCGACGACGAATATTTCGGCGCCGAAAAAGCGCAGCTGAAAGGCACCCTGCTGGGCGACGATGCCGCCGACGATGGCCGACATCAGCACGATCACGGGGATCGCTCCGATGCCCATGCGGTCGATATGTGTGGCGATGGCGGCGAAATTGACGAGGCGGCCGCGACCGGCCTTCATCTGCGGGCCGCGGATGGTGGCGCCGAGGATGTGAAGGCCGAGGCGGACGTCGTCGAGCGCGGCGTAGACGCCGCGGCCGAGCGCCTCGAGCCAGCGGACGGCAATATTGGGCCTTTTGATCGTCGCTATCGTGCCAGGCTTGGCCGATTCGCGCACGGCGCCGATCAGCGTGCGGGCCTCGCTGCTGACACCGGCAAAGGCGACCTGCGCGCCGGCGGCCGCCGCCGCGTTGACCAGTCGCTGCACGAGCCACGCGCCCGCCGTGTCGATGCGCGCGACTTCTGTGAGGTCGATTACAAGGCGCGGCAGCGGTTTGCTGCGTTCGACCGCGCGCATCTCGGCGTCGATCGCGGCGACGGTGCGCGTCGTCCACTCGCCGGCAAGCGCGAGGCGCACGCCATCGCCGCCCTGCGTCGACCGCACGGTCGGACGCATGCCCTCGCTTTCGCCCGCGGTGCGCCGCTTGAACACCATCGCGCTCTCTCATAGATCGGGTCGGCGCCGGAGGGAACCCGCGCCGCAACCGGGAGCCGACGCATGGCCCGCCAACTCACAGTCGCCGTCGAGCGTTTTCCGATCGCCGGAAGCTTCGTCATCGCGCGCGGCGCCAAGACCGAAGCGGCCGTGGTGACTGCGGAGATAGCCGACGCAGGCGCCAGCGGTCGCGGCGAGTGCGTGCCCTACGCACGCTACGGCGAGAGCGCGGAAAGCGTTGTCGCCGCGATCGAGGCCGCACGCGCGGCGGTGGAGGCCGGCGCGACGAGGCAGGACTTGCTGCGACTGATGCCGGCAGGCGCAGCGCGCAACGCGGTGGACTGCGCGCTTTGGGACCTGGAGGCGAAGGCAAGCGGGATTTCGGCCGCTGAACGCGCCGGCATCGTCGCGCCGGCAGACCTCGTCACCGCCTATACGCTGTCGCTGGGCGAGCCTGACGCGATGGCGGCGCAGGCCAGAGCCAATGCCGCGCGACCGCTCTTGAAGGTTAAGGTGGGACGGCCCGGCGACGCCGCGCGCATCCGCGCGGTGACTGCGGCAGCGCCGAAAAGCCGCATCATCCTCGACGCCAACGAGGGCTGGATCGGCGCGGAGCTGGAAGAGAACCTTGCAGTCGCGGCCCAAAGCGGCGTGCTGCTGGTCGAACAGCCGCTGCCGGCCGGTGATGATGCCCGGCTTGCGGCAATCGTGCGCCCCCTGCCCGTCTGCGCTGACGAGAGCGTGCACGGCGCGGGCGACCTTGCCGCACTGAAGGACCGCTATGACGCCGTCAACATCAAGCTCGACAAGACGGGCGGGCTGACGGCCGCACTCGCCATGCGCGACGAGGCGCGGCGGCTGGGCTTCAAGGTGATGGTCGGCTGCATGGTTGGTACCTCGCTGGCCATGGCTCCCGCGCTGCTGGTGGCGCAGGGCGCCGATTTCGTCGACCTCGACGGGCCGCTGCTGCTGGCGCGCGACCGGGAACCCGGCCTCAGCTATCTCGGCTCGGTGGTGTCGCCACCACGGCCTGAACTGTGGGGCTGATGAACAAAAGCAGCGACGCCCCGAAAGCCGCGACGGCGGCCATCAGGTAGAACCCGGACGCGCCGAGCGCGCTGTAGATGCCCCCCGAAACCAGCGTCACCAGCCCCATCGACAAGCCGCTGGCGAAGAACGCCGCGCCCTGCGCGGCGCCCATGCGCTCCTCGCCGATGGTCTCGGCGATCATCTTGGGCACGCCGAGCAGCAGGAAGACGGTCGACACGGCGTGCAGGCTCTGCACGGCGAAGAAACCGGCGACGCCTGCGCCGGGCGGCTCGACAAGCGGCATCAGCGCCCAGCGCAGGACGGCGCCAGCGCCGGCGATCATCACCAGCGCGGGCGCGGAGAAGCGGCCGAAAACGCGCTGGAACACCAGCATCATGCCGATCTCGGCCAACACCATCCACGAGTACAGGAAACCGATGGTGCGCTCGTCTATGCCGACGTCGCGGAAATAGATCGAGCCGAAAGAGAACAGCAGGCCGTGGCTGGAATTGATGATGCCGGCGGCGGCGATGAACAGCAGGAAGTTGCGCGTCAGCAGACCGGGCGCATCGCGCAGCGCGGCGGCCGAAAGCGGCGAGGAGCGGCGCGGCCGCCCCAGTCGCGGGGCGAACAGGCACACCACGAAGGCCAGGCCGAGCCCGGCGGATATGACGACCGGAACCGCGCTCGCGCTCCACCACGCGATGATGAAGCCGCCGCTGAAATTCGCCGAGACAAAGGCGATGGAGCCCCATTTGCGGATGCGCGCGTAGTCGACGCCGAAACGGCGCACCCCGGACAGGGCGATCGAATCGACGAGCGGCGCATGCGGCGTCCAGAAGACGTGCAGGATGACCGAGAGGCCGAGCACGAAGCCATATGTCGGCGGCAGCAGATAACCCAGCGACAGGAGCGCAGTGATGCCGACGACGGCTATAAGCAGATCGGCCCGCTCCGGCAGGCGATCGGCGAGCATGGTGATGAGCGGCGTGGTGATGAGGCGCAGGAACAGCGGCGCCGACAGCACGAAGGCGATCTGGTTGGCATCGAACCCGCTCGCCTGCAGCCACAGCGGAAAATACGGCAGGTGGAAGCCGACCGAGACGAAGATCGCCGAAAACAGCAGCGCGACCCGCAACTCGAAGTGGCGCGGCTTGACGAACTGTTCTTCAGGCGGCGCCGGTTCGGCCATGCTGCACCAGGGAGACGCGCGGCGGGCGCCGGCGACTCAACCGATTAGCATGCAGACCGGCATGGCGGAACGGCGCGAGTATGGCTTCAACCGCTTATGCCGCTTCGGCCTCCCGACCGGATGCGGCGACAGGCGCCGGCAGCGCGACCGGCACGAGCCGGCGGTCGTTGCGAGCCGGCTGCTGGTGAGCATGCGCCCAGTGCAGGATGCGGAAACACCCGTCGAAATCCTCGGCAAGCGCGGTGCAGCTCTCCACCCAGTCGCCGCTGTTCATGTAGGCGATGCCGTCGATCTCCTCGATCACGGCGTGGTGGATGTGGCCGCATATGACGCCGTCTGTTCCGCTGCGACGCGCCTCTTCGGCGACCAGCTTCTGGAAGGCGCTGATGAAGCTTACGGCCTTTTTCACGCGAACCTTGGCCCATGAGGAAAAGGACCAGTAGGGCAGCCCGAACATGCTGCGAAAGCGGGAGACGATGCGGTTGACGACAATCGCCGCGTCGTATGCGAAGTCGCCGAGATATGCGAGCCAGCGAACGGTGTGGACGACCGAATCGAACTGGTCGCCGTGGAGGACCAGATAGCGGCGGCCGTCGGCCGCTTCGTGGACCACCTTGTCCGCCACCACGACGCCACCGAAATGCACGCCCTGGAAGCCGCGCAGGAATTCGTCATGGTTGCCTGCAACGTAGATGATGCTCGTCCCCTTGCGGGCCTGCCTCAGCAGCTTCTGCACGACATCGTTGTGGCTCTGCGGCCAATGCCAGCTGCGCTTCAGACGCCAGCCATCGACGATGTCTCCCACGAGATAGATTGTGTCGGCCTCGTTGCGGCGCAGGAAATCGACCAGGAATTCGGCCTTGGCGGGTTTTGAACCCAGATGCACGTCGGAGATGAACAGCGCGCGGTGGCGCTTCGGGCTATCCTGCTGTGACTGCCGATCGGACATTGCGTTTCCGCTCGCTGATGACGGCTTTCCTTGCACCGGTTCGCATCACAGCAGTGTGACGGTTGTTCCCGGCGCGTCATGCGGCTAACAAGCGCCTGCAGGAGGAGCGTCGCATGGATCTCGGAATTGCCGGCCGCAGGGCGATCGTGTGCGCATCGAGCCGCGGGCTTGGACGAGGCTGCGCCGAAGCTCTGGCAGCCGCCGGCGTGCATCTTGTGCTCAATGGCCGCGATGCGGCCGCGCTGGGCAAGACGGCCAAGGAACTGCGCGACCGCCACCATGTCGACGTGGCCGAAGTCATCGGTGATGTCTCGCGGCCGGATGTGCAGGCCGCTTTGCTTTCGGCCTGTCCGCAGCCCGACATCCTGGTCAACAACAATGGCGGACCGCCGCCCAGGGATTTCCGCCAGCTCGACCGCGCCACGATGCTGGAGGGCGTGACGCAGAACATGGTCACGCCGATCGAACTGGTCCAGAAGGTGATCGACGGCATGGCCGAACGCGGTTTCGGTCGCATCGTCAACATCACCTCGCTCAGCGTCTACCAGCCGATCCTCGGGCTGGACCTTTCGTCCGGAGCGCGCGCGGGCCTGACGTCTTTCCTGTTTGGCGTGGCCCGCTCGGTGGCCGGCCGCAACGTCACGATCAACAATCTGCTGCCGGGCAAGTTCGACACCGACCGCATCCGCAAGACCATCGAGTTCGCCGCTGCGAAAACCGGCAAAAGCGTGGACGAGCAGGCCGCGAGCGCGGCAGCCGAGATACCGGCCGGGCGGCTCGGCACGCCGCAGGAGTTCGGCGCCGCCTGCGCTTTCCTGTGCTCGGCGCAGGCAGGCTTCATAACCGGCCAGAACCTGCGCATTGACGGGGGTTTGTTCCCCGGCGCATTCTAGCGACATCTCCGCGACCTTGGTCGCACAACTTCAGAAAAATGGGGTAATATCTTGAAATTGCTTCGTGTTGGTCCGCGCAAGGCCGAACGTCCCGCAGTGCTCGACAGCGCCGGCGTCGCACGCGACGTGTCGTCGATCGTCAACGATTTCACCCCCGAGACCATTGGTCCGGACCTGCTGGCCAAGCTGAAGGCGGCCGATCTGGCGAAACTCCCGGCCCTGTCGGCGAGCGAGCGCATCGGTTCGCCGATCTCGCGCACCGGCCATTTCATCTGCATCGGCCTCAACTATGCCGACCACGCGGCGGAAACCGGCGCCGCGATCCCGTCCGAACCGATCATCTTTTCCAAGGCTCCGTCTGCGCTGCAGGGCCCCAACGACGACGTCATGCTGCCCAAGGGCTCGGTGAAGAGCGACTGGGAAGTGGAACTCGCCGTCGTCATCGGCAAGGCGGCCGAATATGTGAGCGAGGCCGAAGCGCTGTCGCACGTGCTTGGCTACGCCATCTGCAATGACATGTCGGAACGCGAATACCAGATCGAGCGCGGCGGCCAGTGGATCAAGGGCAAGAGCGCGCCGACCTTCGGTCCGCTCGGGCCCTGGCTGGTGACCCCGGACGAGGTCAAGGACGTCCAGAACCTGGCAATGGAACTGGACCTCAACGGCCAGCCGGCGCAGCGTGGCTCGACGAAGACCATGATCTTCGGCGTGGCGCATCTGATCTCCTATACCTCGCGGTTCATGCGGCTGGAGCCCGGCGACGTCATCACCACCGGCACGCCGCCCGGCGTCGGCATGGGCCGCAAGCCTCCCCTCTATCTCAAGACCGGCGACACCATGCGGCTGTCGATTGCCGGCCTCGGCGAACAGCGCCAGAAGGTGGTGGCGCACCACACGGCCTGACGGGAGGCGACAAGCGGTGAGCGAAGGCAGGGAAGAACGGATTCTGTCGGATCTCGAGCAGCAGGCGCTGTTCTTCCATCGCCATCCCGCGCCGGGCAAACTGGAGGTGCGGGCGACGAAGCCGCTGGGCAACCAGCGCGACCTCGCCCTCGCCTACTCGCCCGGCGTTGCAGCCCCCTGCCTCGCCATCCAAGACGATCCCGAGACCGCAGCCGACTACACCGCGCGCGCCAATCTCGTGGCGGTGATCTCCAACGGCACCGCCGTGCTGGGCCTCGGCAATATCGGCCCGCTCGCCTCCAAGCCGGTGATGGAGGGCAAGGCCGTCCTGTTCAAGAAGTTCGCCGGCATCGACGTGTTCGACATCGAAATCGACGCGCCGCAGATCGAGCGCATGGTCGAGACGATTTCGGCGCTCGAACCGACCTTCGGCGGCATCAATCTCGAGGATATCAAGGCGCCGGAGTGCTTTGAGGTCGAGGAGCAGCTGAAAGCCCGCATGGGCATTCCGGTGTTCCACGATGACCAGCACGGCACCGCGATCATCGTGGCCGCCGCGGTTCTCAACGCTCTGGAACTGGCCGGAAAGAACCTCGCCGAGGTGAAGATCGTCTCGTCCGGGGCCGGTGCGGCGGCGCTCGCCTGTCTCAACCTGCTCGTCGAGCTCGGCGCAGATCCGGCCAACATCTGGCTGACCGACCGTCACGGCGTCGCCTTTCGCGGCCGCGTCGAGGAAATGGACCGCTGGAAGGAGCCCTACCTCAAGGACACCAATGCGCGCACGCTCGCAGACGTGATCGGCGGCGCCGACGTGTTCCTCGGCCTTTCGGCGGCCGGCGTGCTCAAGCCGGAACTGCTCCAGCATATGGGCCCGAGGCCGCTGGTGCTGGCGCTGGCGAACCCGACGCCGGAGATCATGCCAGAAGTGGCGCGCGCGGCACGGCCGGACGCGATGATCTGCACCGGGCGCTCGGACTTCCCCAACCAGGTCAACAACGTCATCTGCTTCCCCTACATCTTCCGCGGAGCGCTCGACTGCGGCGCCACGGCCATCAACGAGCCGATGAAGAAGGCGGCCGTGCGTGCCATCGCAGCGCTGGCGCGTGAAGAATTCTCCGACGTGGCGGCGCGCGCCTATTCGGGCGAGACGCCGGTGTTTGGACCGGACTACCTGATCCCTTCGCCCTTCGATCCACGGCTCATCCTGCGCATCGCGCCGGCGGTGGCGGAGGCCGCGGCGGCGACGGGCGTGGCGAAGCGGCCCATCGCCGACGTGGAGGCCTATGTCGAGAAGCTGACGCGCTTCGTCTTCCGCTCCGGACTGGTGATGAAGCCGATCTTCTCGGCTGCCAAGTCGGCCGGCACCAAGCGCGTGATCTATGCCGACGGCGAGGACGAGCGCGTGCTGCGCGCCGCGCAGGTGGTGCTGGAGGAAGGGCTGGCGAAGCCTATCCTGATCGGCCGCCCGAGCGTGGTGGAGACGCGCCTCAAGCGCTACGGCCTGCGCATCCGGCCGGGGGCGGACTTCGAGCTGGTCAATCCCGAGGACGACCCGCGCTACCGCGACTATGTCGAGCTGCTGGTCGAGCGCGCCGGCCGGCGCGGGGTCACGCCGGAGGCCGCGCGCGGCATGGTGCGCAACGACACGACGGTGATCGGCGCGCTGGCGGTTGTGCGCGGCGATGCGGATGCCATGTTGTGCGGCCTCGAAGGGCGCTACGAGAAGCACCTGCGCAACGTCGACATCATCATCGGCCGCCGCTACGGCGTGCGCGACCTGTCGGGGCTGTCCATGCTGATCTCGCAGCGTGGCGTGACATTCCTGACCGACACGCATGTGACCATCGACCCTACGCCGGAAGAACTGGCGGAGATGACCATCCTGGCCGCCGAGCAGATCAGGCGCTTCGGCATCGAGCCCAAAGCGGCGTTCCTGTCGCATTCCGACTTCGGCTCGCGCGCGTCGCCTGGCGCGATGAAGATGCGGCAGGCGGCCGCGCTGACGCGCGAACTGGCGCCCGAACTGATGGCCGACGGCGAGATGCATGGCGATACCGCACTTTCGGAAGAGCTGCGGCGGCGGGTGCTGCCGCATTCGGCGCTGAAGGGCGAGGCCAATCTGCTGGTCTTCCCCAACCTCGATTCCGCAAACATCGCGCTGACCACGGTGGCTGCGATGACCGAGGCGCTGCATGTCGGGCCGATCCTGCTCGGCGCGGCGCGGCCAGCGCACATCCTGACCACGGCGGTCACGTCTCGCGGAATCGTGAACATGACGGCAATAGCCGTGGCCAGCGCGGTCCAGCGCGCGCAGCGCTCGGCGGCCGAGTAGCCGCCCGCATCGTAAACGTCCGGTTAACCAAGACCGCGCTACTCGAAATCCGTGCCAAAGGCATTGGATTCGCAGGGCGGGCACGATGGGGAACGCGATCTCGCGACGCATGACGGGGCTGGCTGCGGCCGTTCTCGGGCTGTTGGCCCTGGGCGTCGCGGAAGCCTCCGCCAATGCAGCGCTTTGCCGCCAGCTTGAGGGTCAGCTTGCGGCCGCGGGCAAACCCTCTGGCGGGCAGGTGCGCCGCTACGACAAGGCGATAGGCGATCAGAAGCGGCAGATCCAGAACGTGCGCGGTCAGCTCAGTGACATGGGCTGCGGCTTCTTCTCCTTCCGCGCCGAATGCAGCGGCGTGAAGTCGACATTGAGGCGCATGGAAAACAACCTCGCCGATCTCGAACGGACGCGTGGCAGTATGGCCGGCGGCGGGGGCCAGGGCGACAGCAAGCGCGAGCAGGCCCGCATTCTGGCGTCGCTGCGCGAGAACGGCTGTCGCGACGGCGGCCGCACGGCGGGGCGCGGCAGGGACGCGGAGCGGCGCGAAGGAACGCTGTTCGAGCGGCTATTCGGCCGCAACGAAGACCCCTACACGGCGGACAGCGACAGCTTCACGGACGACGAGGAAACCGGCACGCGCTGGGCCGGCGGCAGCTTCCGCACGCTGTGCGTGCGCACCTGCGACGGCTACTATTTCCCGATCTCCTACTCCTCCACGCGCGGCGATTTCGATCGCGACACCAAGGCGTGCGCGGCCATGTGCCCAGGGACGGAGACGGCGCTTTACCATCATCGGGTGCCCAGCGAGGAGTCGGAGCAGATGGTGTCGGCGGCGACGGGTACCCCCTATGCCGACCTGCCGACCGCCTTCGACTATCGCAAGCAGAATTTCTCCCGACCGGCACAATGCGGTTGCGGCGTGCCTCAGGACTATTCGATCGTCGCCGGCTTCGATCAGGACAGCGACGAGCCGGTGGAGATCGTGCCACCGTCGCCAGCGGCACGCCCCGACATGGCCGAAGACGCGGAGACCGCGGCCAATCGCGGAGGCGGCCTCGATGTCGCCGCGCTCAAGAAGCTGCTCGCCGAACCCGAACCCGAGCCCATGCCGGTTGCCTCGATCAATGGCGGCACTGCCGAACGGGTCGTCAGGGTCGTCGGGCCAGCGTTCCTGCCCGACCCAGAAGCGGCAATAGATCTGCGAGCTCCGGCCCGGCGGGAAATCCGGTAAGCGCCAGCCGCAGCGGGTGGAACAGCGCCTTGCCGCCGCGGCCCGTGGCGGCCTTCACTGTCTCCACCCATGCCTTGAAGGTGGTCCGGTCCCACGGCCTGTCTGACGATTCCGGCGGTAGCAGGTCAAAGGCGGCACGGACGAAATCGACATCGTCGGCCGCAACCGCGTCGCGCGGGCCGTTGCCCTGGATCACGGCCCACCAGACCGCTGCGTCGGCGACGCGGTCGAGGTTGCCTCGAACGGCAAGCCATAGCGGCTCGGCCGTCGGCCCGGAGACGCCCAGCACGGCGAGCTGGCCCTCGGCAGCCTCGAACGGCATATCGCGCAGCAGCGCGCGGTTAAGGGCAATCAGGTCGGCGGGATCGAACTTCGCGGCCCCCTTCGAGGTCGCCGCGAGATCGAAGCGTTCGGCAAGTTCTGCCATATCGCGCGCCGCCGACACGTTTTCCGAACTGCCCGTCAGCACGGCGAGCGAGGCCACAGCCATCGGTTCGATGCCCTGCTGGCGCAGCGATGCAATCGAGAGCGCGCCGGTGCGCTTCGACAGGCCCTCGCCGGTCGCCGTCGTCAGCAGATTGTGGTGGCCGAAGGCCGGCGGCTCGGCGCCAAGCGCGCGGAACAACGCGGTCTGAACGCCGGTGTTGGTGACGTGATCCTCGCCGCGGATGATGTGGGTGACACCGGTCTCGGCGTCGTCCACGACAGAGGTGAAGGTGTAGAGGAAGCTGCCGTCCTCGCGCACCAGCACCGGGTCGGAGAGCGAGGCGAGGTCGACGAGCTGCGGTCCGCGGCAAAGATCGTCCCAGCGTATCTCGGTGCGCCGCGGCGCGACCGGATCGCCATCGAAATTGGGCAGCAGGAAGCGCCAGTGCGGCCGCCTGCCCTCGCCTTCCAGCCGCGCGCGGTCGGCATCGGTCAGCTGCAAAGCCTCGCGGCCGTAGACAGGCGGCAGCCGTCGCGACAGCAGCACCTTGCGGCGCAGTTCCAGCTCCTCCGGTGTTTCGTAGCAGGCATAGAGCAGCCCGGCCGCCTTGAGCTTCGCCGCGGCGGCTTCGTAGAACGCGAGGCGGTCCGACTGACGGAACATCGCGTCGGGCTCGATGCCGAGCCATTCGAGGTCGCGCTCGATGCCGTCGGCGAAGGCGCGGGTCGAACGCGCTGTATCGGTGTCGTCGAACCGCAAAGTGAAATGGCCATTGCGCTGACGCGCGAAGAGCCAGTTGAACAGCGCGGTGCGCGCATTGCCGATGTGGATCGCGCCCGTCGGCGACGGGGCGAAGCGGACCCTGACTGATGACATGGACGCGGACTAGCGCGCCGCCGCGCCGCGATCAAGGCGCGCACGGAAGGCTCGGGAAGCGACGACCATCAGCCCGCAGGCGAAGAAGCCGTAGAACCCCATACCGACGATCTGCGCCGGCAAGGTCACGCCACGGTCGAGCAGAAAGCCGGTGAGGCCTGGACCGGCCGCCGTGGCGAATACCATGATGGCCACGGCGCGGCCGCGGATCGCGCCAATCGCAGCGGTTCCGTAGACTTCCGGCCACAACGCGCCGAAGATCGTGTTGGCGAAGCCGTAGCTGATGCCCAGCAGGGCCATGAAGACGAACGCCGCCCACAGGTGCGCCACGAACCCGAGAATCAGGCAGCCGATGGCGAGCGGCAGTATGAAGGCGGGCATCATGCGTACCGCCGAGAAGCGGTCGACGAGCCGGCCGGAGATCAGCGAACAGGTGACCGTGGTCAGCGCCATGACGGTAAAGGACGCTGCGAAGACCTCCAGCGACCAGCCTCGCGATCCGACCAGATGAACCTGGTGGAAGAACACCGACGTGCCGACGAAGCTGACCGTTACGACGCCGGCCAGCGCGACATAAAAATAGGGATCTCGGGAGACTTCGCGCGCCGTCCAGTCGCGCGTTGCGCCGGCGGCGGAACTCGTTTCCCGGCCGCCCGGAATGCGTTCAACGGCAAGCAGGGCCGCGATCAGGGGGAGCGCGACAAAAACGAGGGCGCCGGCCGCCACCAGCCAGCTTGCCCGCCAGCCGACCTCGCCGATGAGCAGCACGAAAATGAAGGGGAGCGTGGCCTCACCGGCGTTGAGGCCGATTGCGGTGACCGCCATCGCCGTGCCGCGCCGGGCAACGAACCAGCGGCCGGCGGCGGTGAACGCATTCTGGTTCATCATGCCCTGCCCGAACAGGCGCATCAGGAAGATCACGAACACGAGCAGCGGCAGGCTGGTGGAGAGCCACATCGCCACGCAGGCGAGCGCCAGAACGGGGATGACGATCACCGCCATGCGGCGGATCGTGTGCCGGTCGATGAGGGCGCCGAGCGCCGGCAGCACGAACGCCGCGGCGAGCGTGGCGACCATGTAGATGGTGCCGAACTGACCGTGGCTCAGGCCGTATTCGGTGCGGATGTCGGCTGCCGACAGCGAGATAAAGAAGGTCTGGCCGAACGACGAGAAGTAGGTGAGCAGGAACCCGCCAGCCAGCCAGCGGGCGTTGTCGCGAAGGAAGGCCGGGAACGACATGCGGCGCGTACGATAGCGCAAAGCCGGCAGGAATAAACCCGCGCCGGAGCTGCCGGCGCGCATCCTGCGCGGTCAGCCGCCCTTGACGACGTCGTTCCAGTCCTTCGGCTTGTCCTCGCCGTTCAGGAACGGCAACACCGCCTCGACCAGCGGCTGCGAGAAGAAAATATCGTAATGCGTACGGTTGGGGATGATCGCCAGCCGGTTCTTCGCCATCGTTTCGCGGTTCCATCCGGCGTCGCGCAGGCCGCCGCCGAGCAACTGGTAGAACTCGACGATGTGCTCGGGCCGGTACATGTCGCTGTCGCCGAACACGATCATCACAGGCATCGCAAGCTTCTTAGCATCCTCCGACCAGTCGTAGTCCTTACGCATCATGGCGCCCATGTTGTCGAGCAGCTTCGGGAACTCCTCGGGATTGGGCGCGACCGCCATGTAGGACCGGTACATCGGCGTGTCACGCATGAACTCGGCCGCCGCGCCGCTGACCTGAGCCTGCTGCGGCCGCATCTCGGCATAGAAGCCGTTGGCGGCAAAACCCGCCGAAACCAGCGCCAGCCGGCGCACGCGGTCCGGATGCTGCACCGCCAGGCGGAAGGCCGCGCCGCCGCCGAACGAATAGCCGAGCACGTCGACCTTTCTTTCGCCGAGGCCGTCGAGCACGACCGCCAGGTCGTCACCGATGTCCGGCAGATTGATGCTGCGGTCGCCGAGCGCCGTGCGGCCGTGGCCGTGCAGGTCGACGGCGATGACCTTGCGGCCCGCGGCGAGCGCCGGCAGCACCGGCCCGAACATGTCGATGGAACCGAGCCCGCCATGGAGCAGCAGCAGCGGCTCGCCCTGCCCATGGATCTCGTAATAGTAGCTCAGTCCGTTGGCGGCCACGTGGCCGCTCTTGACGAGCGTTGGCTTGGTCTCGGCGTTCATGGCTGTCTCCTCGGCGTGGGTTGCTGGCAATGCGGCGACGAGCGCCGTCGCGGCGGCAAGGGCTAGAAGGGTCCGGCGCAGCATGTGCGTCTCCTCTCGGGTCTTTCCGGGGCCGACGGTGCCGGTCCGGATGTCCAGAGGACGACGCGGCATGTGACCGGCCGACAGCGCGGCCGAGAAAAATCTCAGTCCGCGAAAATGTGCGGTCCGAGATCCGCGACCGATGTGATCCCACACAGCGCGAGAGTGAGATCGAGCTCGGCGACTACATTGCGGATCACCTCGCGGACGCCGGTCTCGCCGCTCAACGCCAGGCCGTAGACATAGGGCCGGCCGAGCAGCACGGCGCGTGCGCCGAGCGCCAGCGCCCTGGCCACGTCGGTGCCCGTGCGGACCCCTGAATCGAGCAAGACGGGCATGCCGCCGGCGGCCGCCACGACGGCCGGTAGCAGGTCCAGCGTGCCAGCCTCGCCGTCCACCTGCCGGCCGCCATGGTTGGAGACCACCAGTCCGTCGACGCCGGCGGCGGCAGCGCGGCGGGCGTCGTCGGGATGGCGCACTCCCTTGAGCAGGATCGGCAGCCTCGTCATGCCGCGCAGGCGCTCGACGTCCGCCCAGCGCAGGTTGGGCCGTGAATAGGTGGCTGTGAAATGCGCAGCAGCGGCGCGCATGCGCCCGAGCGACAGGCCGTGGCGGCGGCCGATGCGCACGAGACTTGCGGCGGTCGCCAGGATACCTGCGCCCCTGGGTTTGAAGCCCGTGTCTGGCGGCGAAGCCGGCAGCGCGGCACGGAAAACGGGATCGGAGAGGTACTGCGCCAAACCCATGCCGCGCAGGAACGGCAGATAGCCGAGATCCAGGTCGCGCGGGCGCCAGCCGAGCAGCGTCGTGTCGAGCGTCAGCACGACCGCCTCGCAGCCGGCTTTCTCCGCGCGCGACAGCAGCGAGCGGACGAAATCGTCGTCGCTCGACCAATAAAGCTGGAACCAGCGCGGCGCCGTGCCCATCGCGGCGGCGCAATCCTCCATCGGCACCGAGGCCTGGTTGGAAAAGACATAGCCGACGCCCTCGGTTGCGGCGGCGCGCGCCACCGCGAGGTCGGCTTCGCGATGGGCGAGTTCCAGAACCCCGATCGGCGCGAGCAGCAGCGGCGCTGCGTGGCGCCTGCCGAAGAGTTCGACGGAAAGATCCCGGCGCGACACATCGGCGAGGACGCGCGGCACGAGCCGGCGGCGGTCGAAGGCGGCGCGGTTTGCGGCCATGGTCGATTCCATGCCGGCGCCGCCGATGACGTAGGCGGCGGCCTCCGCGCTCATCTTCGCGGCAGCGGCAGCTTCGAGCGCGGCGGGAGCGACCGGAACCAGCGGCCGGCGACCGCCCGCGCCGGTCACGAAGATCTCCGTCTGCCGCGTGCGTCCCGGGCCAGGCGAAAGCGGCGTGGCGTCGGTCATGGTCCCCTCCCGGTCCGTTCTGCGGCGAGACTAGGACGCGAGGCCGCTTCAGTGGAAGAGCAGGCGCTCGCCGACATGCAACAGCAGGCCGGCGACGCCGCCGACGATCATGCCGTTGAAGCGAATGTACTGCAGGTCGCGGCCGACATTGATTTCCAGCACTTCGACCAACTGGCCGAGATCCCACGCCTTGACCTGGTCGGACACGAAGCGCGCTACCTCGCCCTTGCGCGCTTCCACGAACGAAGCGATGGCGACGACGAAGCCCTCGTTCATGTCGGCGCGCACGGCCGCGTCGGCCGCCAGTTGCCGGCCGGCCGAGACGAAGAGATCGGCAAGGCGCGCTCGCAGGCGTGAGTCGGGATCCGACGCTTCGGCCTCGATATAGGCGCGCAGGCCGGTCCAAAGTTCCCCGCCAAGGGCAGAGACCTCCGGCCGCATGAGCAGGTCGCGCTTCAGCTTTTCGGCGCGATCCGCAAGCTCGGGCGAATCGCGCAGATCGGCGACGAAATCGCCGACGAAGCGGTCGAACTCGCGACGGATCGGGTGTTCGGCATCGGCCCTCACCTCCTCGACCAGCACGCCGGCGGAATTGACGATCTTCTTCAGCAGATAGGCGTCGGCGCGGAACAGATTGGCAAGCGTGGGAAGCTCCTCGCGGATGCGGTCGCGCAAGGTCGCCTGCGCCTGCTCGTCGGCAAGGAAGCGTCCGAACATTCCGAGCAGGTGGTCGAGCAGACGCTGGTGGCGGCCGTCCTCGGTCAGCGTGGACAGCAGCCCTGCGGCCAGCGGCGCCAGCCGGATTCGATCGAGCTGCTCGCCGACCTTCTGGGTTGCGAAGGACGAGAGGCCGGAGCCCTCGACCGCACCGAGCATCTGGGGCGTCATCTTAGCCACATAGGCGGAAAGCCCTTGAGCCCGGCGCGAATCGGAAAGCCAGTCTGCCACCAGAGCGGCGAAATCGATCTCCCGCAGCCGCGCCCTGACCGGCTCGGACGACAGGAAGTTGTTCTCGATGAAGCGGCCGAGATTGTCGGCTATGCGGTCCTGGTTGCGCGGGATGATGGCCGTGTGCGGGATCGGCAGGCCAAGCGGCCGGCGAAACAGCGCCACGACGGCATACCAGTCGGCGATGCCGCCGATCGCCGCCGCCTCGAAGAAGGCTGCGACAAGGGCGAGGGCTGGCACCTGCGACTGGAACGCCCGTGCCAGCAGGAACAAGGCCACGCATGCGACCAGCGCCGCCGTCGCGAGGAACTTGGTGCGGCGCAAGGCAGCAAGCTTGGCCGCGCGGTCGGTGGCGGCCTCGGTGTTCAGGGTCAGGGACTCATTCATGGGATATCGGACGGCCGCATCGTCATGGCGCTGAGGTAGGAAAGCAGGCGCCCCGGCGCAATCGGGGACGGCCCGAGGGCAGCAGCATAAAACTTGAATGAATCACTCAAAATAAGGTGGAAAATCTCTGGAATTGTTCTAAACTATCGGCCATATTCGGAGCCATTCGAGACGAGGTTCCCATGCGGCTGACCCGCCAGACAAACTACGCGATCCGCATCCTGATGTATTGCGCGGCCAACCACGGGCGACTCTCCCGCATCCCCGAGATCGCCGCCGCCTACACTGTGTCGGAACTGTTCCTGTTCAAGATACTGCAGCCGCTGGTCGAAAATGGGCTGGTCGAGACGGTTCGCGGCCGCAATGGCGGCGTGCGACTGGGCCGCGCCGCGACCGACATCACGCTGCTGGAAGTCGTTCGGGTCACCGAAGAGAACTTCGCCATGGCGGAGTGCTTCGAGAGCGACGCGGCGGAATGCCCCCTGGTCGACTCCTGCGCCCTGAACGAAGCGCTGCGCAAAGCGCTGGGCGCATTCTTCGATGTGCTGGCGAGCTATACGATCGACGATCTCGTGAAGGCGCGGCCATCCATGCGCAGCCTGCTTGGCATTGAGGAACTGGCGCCCCGCGCGCTGGCCTCCTAGGCAAACACCGACTGCGGCAGCACGAAGGGCACGCCCCGCGGAGCGAGCCCTACCCGCAGCGCGCAGCCGAATACCTCCTCCAGTACGTCGTCCGAAAGCACCTCTTGCGGGGCCCCGTTCGCCGCGGCCCTGCCCCGGTGCATCACCAGCACATTGTCGGCGAACATGGCGGTGAGGTTGAGGTCATGAAGGATGGCGACCACGCCGCCTCCGCGGTCGGCGAAACTGCGGGCGATCTCCATGATCGCGATCTGGTGGCGGATGTCGAGGCTGGAGACGGGCTCGTCGAGCAGCAGGTAGCGCGGCTCGCCGGCCAGAACCGGCGCCCAGACCTGGCAGAGCACGCGGGCAAGCTGCACGCGCTGCTGCTCGCCGCCAGACAACTCCTGATAGAACCGCCCGGCGAACCCTTCAAGGTCGACCGCGGCCAGCGCCCGCTCGGGCAGCCTGTCGTCCTCGCCGGCCAGCGCGCCTGTGCGACCACCAAGCGTGCCCAGCCGAACGATCTCGCGCACGGTGAACGGAAACGACAGCGACGTCGCCTGCGGCAGCACCGCACGCAGCGTGGAAAGCTCCCACGGCTTCGTCCGCGCGACGTCGCGGCCATTGATGGCAACCGAGCCGGTGTATGGCAGGTCGCCGCAGATCGCCTTGAGCAGCGTCGTCTTGCCCGAACCGTTCGGACCGACGATTGCCGTCACCTCACCCGGCCGGGCGGCGAGGTTCGCCTCCGACACGATGCGGTTGTGGCCAATGGAGACTGAGACGTCGCGGGCCTCGATCATGGCGTCCTCTAGAGATCGACGATGCCGCGCTGGCGCAGCAGCACCCACAGGAAGAACGGGCCGCCGACGATGGCGGTGACGATTCCGATCGGCAGTTCGGCCGGCGCCACAATGGTGCGGCTGACGGCGTCGGCCAGCAAAAGCAGGCTCGCGCCGAGCAGCGCGGCGGCCGGCAGCAGGTAGCGATGGTCGGGACCGATGGCGAGGCGCAGCAGATGCGGCACGACGATGCCGACGAAGCCGATGCCGCCCGATACCGCCACCGAGGCGCCGGTGGCCGCAGCGACGGTGACGATGGCGACATGTTTCAACCGCTGGACGGGCACGCCGAGATGGCGCGCAGACGCTTCACCGAGCGCCAGAGCGTTGAGACCGCGGGCGAGGAACGGGCTTGCCAGCAGCGCTGCGCCGACGATGGGGCCGGCGGCGAGGATCTTGGTCCAGGTGGCGCCAGCAAGCGAGCCGAGCTGCCAGAAGGTCAGGTCGCGCAGCTGGCGGTCATCGGCGATGAAGATGAGGAGTCCGCCGAGCGCGGCGGCCAAGGCGCCGAGGGCGATGCCGGCCAGAAGCATGGTGGCGATCGAGGTCTGGCCGCGCCGCGTGGCGACGCGGTAGAGGACCAGCGTGGTGGCAAGGCCGCCGATGAAGGCGGCGACGGGCAGCGCGTAGGTGCCGAGCACCATGACGAAGGGCGCCAGCAGCGTCGGACCGAGCACGATGGTGGCGATTGCGCCAAGGCCCGAGCCAGAGGCGACGCCGACGATGCCCGGATCGGCGAGCGGGTTGCGGAACAGGCCCTGCATCACGGCGCCGGATACCGCCAGCGCCGCGCCGATCAGCATGCCCATGGCGATGCGCGGCAGGCGGATGTCGTAGACGATGATGCGGTCGCGCTGGGACAGCGCCGAATCGGCAGCCTCGCCGCGCACGAGGTCGACGATGACACCCCACGCCGACGCGTCGGACGCGCCAGTGGCAAGGCTGAACACGGCGATGATCGCCAGCAGCGCGCCGAGCAGCGCAATAACGAGACGGGCACGCCCCGAACGATCCCCTGCGCCGCGGCCGGAAACAATGTCGCCCGCGGCCGGCACGGCCTCCATAGCCATCGGTCAGTGGCCGCCATAGAGCGAAGCGGCCAGGTCGCGCACTGCGTCGGCCGTGCGCGGACCGAAGCCGAGCAGATAGGCGCCGTCCATGCGGATCAGCGCCTTCGCCTCGCCGGCCGGCGTGCCGGCAAGCGCAGGGTGGGCGAACAGCTCGGCGGCGGTGGCGCCATGGTCGCCGCCGCGGTCCATCATCAGCACCACGTCGGGCGCAGCCGCATAGACCGCCTCGTCCGAAAGCTGCTTGTAACCGGAGAAGCCCTCGACAGCGTTCACAGCGCCGGCCAGCGCCACGATGCCGTCGGCTGCCGTCCCGGAACCGGAGGCGAGCAGACGACCGCCCTGCATGGAGAGCACGAAGAGCACGCGCTTCTTGGTCTCGTGCGCCGCAGCGGCGGCAGATGCGGCCGCGATATCGGCATCGACCTTCGCGGCGAGTTCGGCAGCCTTGGCGTCAACGCCGAGCGCACGGCCGACGGTCTCGATCTTGGCGACGATGCCCGCCTTGTCGAAACTCTCCGGCACTGTTGCGACTGGTATCGCCGCCTTCTTGATGACGTCCACGGCCTCGGGCGGGCCGCTGCCTTCCAGCATAAGGATGGCGTCGGGGTTTACTGACAGCACGCCCTCCGGCGACAGCGCGCGCATGTAGCCGACATCCGGCAGGCTCATCGCCTCAGGCGGGTAGAGGCCCGTCGAATCGCGGGCGACGAGGCGCCCCTGTTCGCCCAGCGCATAGACGATCTCGAGGATGGAGCCTCCGACGGCGACGACGCGCTTGGCGTCGGGAAAAGCATCGGCCTCGACGGCCTGGGCGACCGGGGAAAGCATACCAAGCACGGCGATCGCAGCGGCCGAACGGACGAAAGCGCGGCCGGCGGCCGCGGAAAGCTGACTGAACATGAAACTACTCCCTGACGGCCTTGCTCAAGCCGCGCTGGTGCGCGCGATGCGTGGCAGGCTCTCGGCGAGCGCGCGCCAGTCGTCGCGCTCGACACGGCCTTCCTTGCGCTGGCCGAAGAACTGGATGATCAAGTCGCCGTCGGCGCCATAGGCCTCGACGGAGGTGACGTGGCCTTCCTTCACGGGCTTGCGGACCGCCCACACCTCGCGGATGTGGTCCGTGCGCAAATGCAGGTGAAAGGTCTCGTCCAACACGTTGATCCACGGCCCCATGGGCCGGATGTCCTTGACAGGGCCGGAATGGATCTGGATGCAGCCGCGGCTGCCGACGAAGCACATGACAGGCACGTCGCCGGCGGAGGCGCGGTGCAGCGTCTCGGCCGCCGCGGAAGCGTCCAGCATCCAGGCGATGTCGTCGCCAACGCCGCGCACGGCCTCGTGGCGGGTCAGCTTGAGCTGCCTCAGCATGCCCGGAAACTGGTGCACGTCGCTCATGCCGCGCCAGCGTTCACGCAGTTCCTCGCGCTCGAAGGCGGCGGGAACCCGCACCGTCGACTGCGACGGCATGATGGCGACCGCGTCCGACTGGTCGTAGTGGCGCAACCGCTCCACCAGCGCGGCATAGGCGACGAGGTCCGACGCCGGGCGCAGGTGGAGCTTGTGCACTGCCTCGCCGGCCGCATCGAAGAACTGGATGCTGCGACGCACTTCGTCCCCGTCGGCCTTCTCGACCGCGAAGGCATGCACCCAAAGCTTCGGGAAGATGCGCAGGTCGATGTCGGCGCCGAGCAGCATCGAGGCGCCCTCGCCGGTCACCTGCTTGTCGTAGACGCCGATCTTCTCGTGGACGGCACTCTCGTTGCGGGTCAGCGCCAGCACCTCGCCAAGCGCCGCCGCCCCGTGGATGAAGGCGTCGACGTCGGCGCGGAGTCGCGTCGCGCCGTGGCCGACGAAGGCGGCGACGAACTCGGCCTCCGAAATGCCGAGCTTCGCCGCAAGGTCGCGCTCGCGCATCTTCGGGTTCTCGTCGCGCGCGCGGCGGATGTCCGCGGCGGCGGATCGTGTGTCGATCGACATGACAGGCCTACTTGTTGAGAATCAGCTTGCCCTGGCGGGTGATCTTCAGCCGGTAGACCGAGCCGCCATGATCGATGCAGATCTCGGTGCGGCCTTCGAACAGCGACTCGCTGGAAAGGGTGCGCGGCGGCATCGCCGGAGCGCGCGGGCGCAAGGTCTCGGGCACGGGCACATAGCGGCGTCCGATAAAGCTCTCGTGGCTGTTCACGGTCGATTTCCCTCTCGACGGGCGCCCTGGCGACGGTGCGTCGCAGGCGGCGCTGTTTTGTTGACTCTGATTATCATGTTTTGTAGGAACCGCAATACCGGAGTATTCGAGTCATGTTTATGGCAGGGGTCCGGGTCCGTGTTCAACAGGTGCCAGCAAACCAACTCCGGTCAGCCAGCGCATTGATTCTTCAGGAGTGGGGAAATGGGGCTGGTAACTCGTAGGGCCGCCGTGCTGGCGTGCGGCGCGGCATTGACGGCGATGACGGGCGTGGCAAGCGCGCAGGAACAGGCGGCAACGACGACGACGCAGAAGCAAGCCCGCGTGACGGTGTTGCAGCGCCTCGTGGTCGGCGCCGGCGAGGACAAGATCGCCATCGACACGCCGCAGGCCGTCACGGTTGTCGAGCAGGAAGAGATCGACCGCGAGCAGGCCACCTCGACCGGCGATGTGTTCCGCGAGATTCCGGGCGTCACCATGGTCGGCAGCGACCGCATCTTCGGCGAGGCCTTCAACATCCGCGGCGTCGGCGCCACAGACAATTCGGCCGACGGCTCGCGCATCGTGGTGACCGTCGACGGGGCGCCGAAGTTCAACGAGCAGTACCGCATGGGCTCGTTCTTCTCCGATCCGGAGCTGTACAAGCGCGTTGAAGTGCTGCGCGGCCCGGCGTCGTCGACGCTCTACGGCTCCGGCGCGCTCGGCGGCGTCATCCGCTTCGAGACCAAGGACGCCTCCGACCTGATTGCCGAAGGCCAGCGCGGCGTCATCAAGCTCAAGGGCAGCTACGCCAGCAACGGCAACGGCGCGCTCGGCTCGGTGATCTGGGCGCATCGCTTCGGCGAGCAGGCCGAGGTGCTGCTTGCCGGCAACTACCGCCGCTCGGATGCGTTCCGGCTCGCCAATGGCGGCGTGCTGTCGGGCTCCGACTTCCAGTCATGGTCGGGACTTGCCAAGGGCACGTTCCGCTTCGGCGACGCCAATGAGCAGGCGATCCGCATCTCCTACCAGCGCTGGAATTCGGACGCACAGGATCAGGACTACGCCCAGAGCGGCACGCAGGCGATGTTCGGCACCACCGACCGCACGGTGGTCGACGACACCGTGGTGCTGTCCTACGAAAACCCCGCTTCGGACAATCCGTGGCTCGATCTCAACGTGGCGCTGACCTACTCGAACACCGCCAACAGCCAGTCGGGCTGGAATCCGGGCGTTCCGCCGCTGCCGCGGCCGCCGCTGAACGATACGAGCGGAACGGCGATTCTCAACGACACCGACTACGCCTACCAGACCTACCAGCTGAAGGCCGACAACACGATGGAATGGCTGGGCGACCGCTGGTCGAACCACCTTACCTACGGCGTGCAGGCCAGCCTGCAGAACCGCAAGGCGGGCCGGCCCACCGGCGCGGCGGCGCTGCAGCAGCATCCCGAAGGCTCCGAGGCCAAGGTCGGTGTGTTCGTGCAGAACGAATATGTGTTCGACGAGCGCCTCACCCTGATTGCGGGCGTGCGCGGCGACTATCACAACATGTCGCCGGCCGCAGGCATCGTCGGCGCGAATGTCGTGTCGGGCGTGGCGTTCTCGCCGAAGATCGCGGCGATGTACGACTTCACCGAGAATTTCGGCATCTTCGGTTCGGTCGCGCATACCGAACGCTTCCCGACGCTGGACGAACTGTTCAGCCGCTCGGCGACGCGTACGGTCAGCCTCGGCCTGCAGAAGGAGCTGTCGAACAACTACGAGCTCGGTTTCGTGGCCAGCGCCTACGACATCGGCGGCGGCTCCAACGCACTGACCTTCAAGGTCACGGGCTTCTACAACGACCTGACCAACCTGATCGCGTCGACCACCACCGATCCGGCCTTCGCGGGACGCGGCTACTTCACCAACGTCAACGCCGCACGCATCTACGGCGGCGAGGCGGAAGGCGCGTTCGAGTCGGACTATTTCTATGCCCGGCTCGCCTACGCCCACGTCGTCGGCGAGAACAAGGCGACTGGCGCGCCGCTGACGACGGTTCCGCAGAATGTCGGCACGCTGACGCTTGGCGGCCGCGTACCCGACTACTTCCTCGACTTCGGCGCGCGGCTGACCGTGGCGCAGGCCGGCGCCTATTCGGTGCCAGTAGCGTCGGGCGCGGTCGGCTCCGCCGATCCGTGGACGACGGTCGACCTCTTCGCCTCATGGAAGCCACAGGAAGGCTTCATGCGCGGCTTCGAGGTTCTCGGCTCGGTTGAGAACGTCTTCAATGCCGACTATCGGCCCAACCTCGCCATCGACCGGTCCAAGGCGCGCACCTTCAAGATCACGCTGGCGAAGTCGTTCGGGTACTGACCTTGACCACAGGAACGCAGATCACACGCTTCGGCGTGGCACTCATGGGGGCGGCGCTTCTGGCGCCGCTTCCCGCGGCCTCGCAGGAGGCCGCACTGCGGCTCGGGCTCGATTCGCTGGCGGCAGCCGGGAGCGCCTGCCGGGTCACGCTGGTGGCCGAGAACGCCCTTGGCACCGACCTGGCCAAGGTCGCCTACGAGTTCGTCTTCTTCGACAAGGACGGGCGCGTGGAACTGCTGACCGTGCTCGACCTCAAGGACCTTCCCGCCGGCCGCATGCGCGTGCGGCAGTTCGACCTGCCGGGCCTCGACTGCGCCGGCGTATCGCGGGTGCTGATCAACGACGCCAAGGCCTGCGAAGGCCCGGGGCTGGACGCCGCCGCCTGCCTGGCGCGGCTGGAAACATCGTCCAAGGCGCCGGTTCCACTGGAGAGTTGAAAATGCAGCGGCTTCTGCGCCCCCGCAACGACGATCAGCGCGCCGCGGCCACGCGGCTGGTCAACGTCGTCTTCGTCGCGCTGATAACATGGCTGCTGGCCGGCGCCCTGCCGGTGCCGGTCGATTCGATACTGACCTCGTCGCTGCTGACGGAAGCGTCCCACCGATGAGGGGAACGGCGCGCACCCTGGCCGCTGCCGCCCTTTCCGTCGCCCTGCACGGCGGCGCGGTCGCGGCCCTGCTTGCAGGACGCGAGGAAGCCGCCGAGATCGCCGGCGGCGCGACGGCGATCGCCCTGGTCGGCGACGCAACGGTGGACGCCATCGCGGCCGGGACCGCGATGCCGGTCCTCGAGCCCGTCGATCCGTCGGAAACCAGTCCCGAAGCCGTACCGACCGTCATGGAGACGGCGCAGCCAGTAGAGATGCCGCCGGTGCAGACGGCTACGGCGGCGCCTGCCGAGCCCGTGCAGCCCGCAGTGCCGGTGATGCGACCCGCAGCCATCACGCCGGTCGAGCCGTCAGTGCAGCCGGAGCCGACGAAGGCGACCGAACAGGTGCAGTCCGCCTATGCTGCGATACGCGAACCTACCGAGGCGCTGGCACCCTCCTCGCCGGTGAAGGCAGTCGAGGCAGCCACCGCGGCAGAGGTACAGGCGAGCGAGACCGTCGCCGCGCTGGAGACCGTGCCCCTGCCCTCGGCGCGCCCGGTCGAGCCAACCAAGGCGGCAGAGCCGGTGCAGGTCGCGGCGGTCGACCCCGCGCCGGAGCTGCCGCGTCACGAGCCGCTGAAGCCGCAGGTCCAGCCGGCACCGAAGAAGAAGCCCGAGCAGGCGAAGAAGAAGCCGGCGCCGCAGGCGCCGGGCAATGGCGGGCAGAGCCAGGCGGAAGCCCGCAAGGGCACCGCCGCAGGCCGCACCGAGGGCGAGCAGGCTGAGGCCGGCGAGAGCCGCGGCAAGGCCAAGCGCGAGGGCAATGCCTCGGCGTCCAACTATCCCGGCAAGGTGGTTTCCAAGCTGCGCCGCTCGCTGCGCTATCCGGCCGAGGCGAAGCGCCAGAAGATACGCGGCGAGGTGCATGTCGCCTTCACTGTAAGCTCCGGCGGCGGCGTCTCGGGCGTGCGCGTCGTGCGCAGTTCCGGCTCGCCGGTGCTCGATCGCGCGGCGTTGGAGACGGTGCAGCGCGCCGCCCCCTTTCCGCCAATCCCCGATGGGCGTGCCAACTGGCCCTTCACCGTGCCGCTCGCCTTTACGCGGTAGGGTCCCGATGAACTTCCTTGCATTCGACCGGATCGCGGCCGCACGCGGCGACGGCCTCAGGCCTGAACTGCGAGCGCTGCTGGAACGCCGCGCCGCGATGGGTCGGGAGCCGCAGGTGGTGGCAATCAATGACTGCGACACCGGCCAGCCGGCAGCGGCGCATCCTGCTGCCGTGCCCTCGTTCCTGGCCGGCAACGTCGTCCGCCTCGTGCCGAAACAGGTCGCCGCGATGGCGCCCGTTCGCAACCTCAGTTCAACCTAGCCATCGAAAGGGACAGCTATGTACATCGCGATGAACCGCTTCAAGGTCGTGAAAGGCTCAGAAGAGGCCTTCGAAGCCGTGTGGAAGAACCGCGACCGCCGCTTGAACGAGATGAAGGGTTTCCGCGAGTTTCACCTGCTCAAGGGCCCCGAGAACTCGGAGGAAGGCTACCGGCTCTACGCCTCGCACACCGTGTGGGCGAGCGAGGAGGATTTCCGCGACTGGACCAAATCGCAGAATTTTCGCGATGCGCACAAAAATGCCGGCAAGGATAGCCCGTCCAGGCCGACCTATACCGGCCATCCGCAGTTCGAAGGCTTCTCGATCGTCGAGGGCGCCTGAGCTATTCCGCCGCGGCGAGCAGGCTGGCATTGCCGCCTGCCGCCGTCGTGTCGACGCATATCGACCGCTCGTGCACATAGGCGACAGGGTCGATCCGCGCGGTGACGAGCCGCGCGATCGGTCCTGCGCGCGACGCCAGCACCTGCCTCACGGCGCGCTGCCTGTCCGGATCCGACGCAAGCGCCACGACCGAAACCGTGAGATCGCGCAGCAGCGTCTCCGACGCCTCGCCGTCCTCGGCCGCCAGCGGCAACCCCTTGCCCAGCAGGGCGTGCAGCGCAGTGCGCGCACCTGCGGCAACCGCAAGCACGGCGTTTCCGCCAGCCAGCGCCTGCACTGCCTGAGCCAGCAGTGTCTCGGGATAAGGTCCCAGGCAGACCACGTTGCCCCGCGCCACCAGCAGCAACGAATTCGCCTCGCCGGTCGGGCCCGGCAGGTCCACGGGGCCGAAATCCAGCGACGCGGCGGCGGCGATGGCGTCTGCCGCCTTGCCGCGCAGCAGCTTTCGTAACGTGGCGATGCGGTCGGCACGTGACGACCAGTCGCCCGGTTCAGGAAATGCCGCCTTGACTGCCTGCGCGGCGGGTGAAGCGCTTGCATCCACGGTTTCGCCCGGCGACTTCCTGAAACGCGGCAAATAATGCGGGCCGCCGGCCTTGGGGCCGGTGCCGGAAAGGCCCTCACCGCCGAAGGGCTGCGAGCCGACGACCGCGCCGATCTGGTTGCGATTGACGTAAATGTTGCCGGCGTGGACCTGGTCGAGCACGCGCTGCACGCGCTCGTCGATGCGGGTATGCAGACCAAAGGTCAGGCCGTAGCCGCGCGCATTGATGTCGGCGATCACGGCGTCCAGTTGGTCCGCCGCGAAAGTCGCGACGTGCAGAACCGGGCCGAATATCTCGCGCTCCAGTTCGCCGATACCGGAGACCCGGAAGATATGCGGCGTCACGAAGCGGCCGCCGGTGGGCGTATCCAGCTTCGCCAGCAACCGGCCTTGCGCAGTCATTGCGGCGCAGTAGTCCGAGATGGAACTGAGCGCGTCGTCGTCGATGAGCGGCCCGACATCGGTCGAAAGCTGCCAGGGATCGCCGACGGCGAGCGCCTCCATGGCGCCCTTCAACATCGTCACGACCTTCTGCTCGACATCCTTCTGGACATAAAGGATGCGCAGCGCCGAGCAGCGCTGGCCGGCGCTGCGAAAGGCGGAGGCGACGGCGTCGCGCACGGCCTGCTCGGGCAGCGCGGTCGAGTCGACGATCATGGCGTTCAGCCCGCCCGTCTCTGCGATCAGCATGGCGTCGGGCGCAGCTGTCTTCGCAAGCTGCCGCTCGATGAGGCGGGCCACCTCGGTCGAGCCGGTGAAGCAGACGCCGGCAATGCGCGGATCGGCCGTCAGCGGCGCGCCGACCGCAGGTCCGTCGCCCGGCAGCAAATGCAGCACGTTGGCCGGGACGCCGGCCTCGTGCAGGAGCTGCACGGCGCGATAGGCAATCAGCGGCGTCTGTTCGGCGGGTTTTGCCACTACGGCATTGCCGGCGGCGAGCGCGGCCGCGATCTGCCCGGTGAAGATCGCCAGCGGGAAATTCCACGGCGAAATACAGGCGATGACGCCGCGCGCCTCGCTGCCGGCCTCGGCCTTGGGCGCCTCGGCGGCGTAGTAATGGAGGAAATCGACGGCCTCGCGCAGTTCGGCGATGCGGTCGGACAGGTTCTTGCCTGCCTCGCGGGCGCACAGCGCGAAGAACTCACCCGCATTGGCCTCGTAGAGATCGGCGGCGCGCTGCAGGATCGCGGCGCGCTCGGCGGGTGCGCGTGCTGCCCATGCCGGCTGTGCGGCGACGGCGAGGTCAACGGCAGCGGACACCTGCTCGGCGTCGGCCTCGACCACCGTTCCGATCGATTCGGCCGTTCTGGCCGGGTTGACCAGCGCGTGCCGCGCACCCTTGCCTTTGGCCGGCGTCAGCGGCCGCGCGGTCCAGAGATAAGGCGCGGCGAAGGGCGCGGTGAACGCGTCGAGCTTCGCCAGCGTAGCGTGGTCGGAAAGGTCGTAACCCTGAGAATTGGCCCGCGTCGGGAGGAAAATCCCGGAAGGCTCTGGAATTGCAGGATTATGCGCGGACGCCTGCGCCTCGACGGCTGCGAATGGATCGCGCGCGATCGTTTCCGGCGCCACGTCTTCGTCGACGATCTGGTGGACGAAGGAGGAATTGGCTCCGTTCTCCAGTAGCCGCCGCACCAGATAGGCGAGCAGGTCCTCATGCGCGCCGACGGGCGCGTAGATGCGGCAGCGCACCCCTTCCGCCTTGCGCACCTCCTCGTGCAGCGCCTCGCCCATGCCGTGCAAGCGCTGGAACTCGAAGGCGTCGCGGTCGGCGCCCATGGCGAGGATGGCGGCGACCGTGTGGGCGTTGTGCGTGGCGAACTGCGGATAGATGCGGCCGGTCATCGCCAGCAGCTTCTTCGCGTTGGCAATGTAGGACACATCGGTATTGGTCTTGCGGGTGAAGACGGGGTAGCCGGGCAGCCCGGCGGCCTGCGCCTTCTTCACCTCGCTATCCCAGTAGGCACCTTTGACGAGGCGCACCATGATCCTGCGGTCGAGCTTTTCGGCCAGCGCATGCAGCCAGTCGAGCACGTGTGCCGCGCGGCGGCCGTAAGCCTGCACCACAACCCCGAAACCGTTCCAGCCGGCAAGCGAGGGGCTCGCCAGCACCGCCTCGATCACGTCGAGCGACAGGTCCAGCCGCTCCGCCTCCTCGGCGTCAATGTTGAGACCGATGCGCGCGGCCTTGGCCGCCTCGCAGAGCGACAGAAGCCGCGAGGTCATCTCGGGCAGCATGGTCCACGCCTGCGAGACCTCGTAGCGCGGGTGCAGTGCCGACAGCTTTACGGAAATGCCGGGATTTTTCCGGATGTCGTCGGTCGCTGCTTCGGCCGCCAGCGCGCGGATCGCGTCGGCGTAGGAGCGGTGGTAGCGCTGCGCGTCGGCCTCCGTCAGCGCCGCCTCGCCGAGCATGTCGAAGGAATACAGATACCCCTTCCGCACCATCGGGCGGCCGTTCCTCAGCGCCTCAACCATCGTTCTGCCGAGGACAAAATTGTCGCCGAGCTCGCGCATGGCGGTCGCCACCGCGCGGCGGATGACCGGCTCGCCGAGCCGGCGCACAAGGCCGCGCAGCGTGCGTTCGATGCCGCCCTCGCCCTCATCCAGCACGCGACCGGTCAGCATCAGCGCCCAGGTCGAGGCGTTGACGAAGATCGAGCCGGACTCGCCCGAATGCGCCGACCAGTCGTGCGGCGCGATCTTGTCGCGGATCAGGTCGTCCACCGTCTCGGCGTCCGGCACGCGCAGCAGCGCCTCGGCCAGACACATCAGCGCCACGCCTTCCTTTGACGACAGGCCGTATTCGGCGAGGAAGGCCTCCATGATCTTGGGGTCGGACGAGCCGCGCACTGCGCGCACCAGATCGGCCGCACGGGCGGAGATCGCTGCGCGGTCCTCCGCCGAGAGGTCGGCCTGCCGCACCAGGCGGGCGAGCACGGTGGCCTCGTCTTCGAAAGTGCCGGCGCGGATGCTGGCGCGGGCGGCAGCGAGCTTGTCGGTCATGTGATCCTCGGATGCGGGCAACCGGAAACTATCATATCTGCACTTGCAGGCCGGGCCGAATTGGGCGCAGATGCGGTGCAATCGGGCCTATTCATGGAAGCTTTTCAGCGCATTTGAGCCAGAAACATGAGCGAAGCAGTTCATCTGGACCGCGCCGACCGCACCATCCTCGCCGCTCTCGGCCGTAACGCGCGGCTGTCCATGGCCGAACTGGCGGCGGAAGTCGGCCTGTCGAAGACGCCGGTGGCGGCGCGCGTGCGGCGGCTGGAGCGCGACGGCATCATCCGCGGCTATGCAGCTATCGTCGACCGCGAGCGCATCGGCGAAGGCCACATCGCCTTCGTGCAGGTGACGCTGTCGGACACGCGTTCGGCTGCGCTCGACGCCTTTAACAAGGCGGCGCTGACCGTACCCGAGATCGAACAGTGCCACATGATCGCGGCGAGCTTCGACTATCTGCTCAAGGTGCGGACGAAGGACATCGCCGCCTACCGTCGCGTGCTGGGCGAACGCATTTCAGCGTTGCCGCATGTCGAGCACACCTCGACTTTCGTGGCGATGGAGACCGTCAAGGACCGATAGGTCTACGCAACTTAGGGATCGAGCGTCTTCAGGAACGCGATCAGGGCGGCGCGGCCGCGGTCGGTGAAGATCACCGCCTGCACCTCGCTATGCCCCTCCGGCGCAGCGGGCGCATGGCTGTAATGGTCGATGACGCCTTGCAGCGTCGGGATCTGGCCGGAATGCATGTAAGGCGGCCGCGACGCCACACCGCGCAACGACGGTGTCTTGAAGGCGCGAACCAGTTCCTCGCCGTCGCGCAGCGCGAATTTCAGTTCGTCACACTTCCCTGCCGCGTCGCTGTACGGGCCGAGGCAGTTGAACGGATCGGCATCGAACTGGGCGACCGCCTGCGCGCGGCCGCGGTCGGGCGGCAGGCCGGGGGCGGCCGGCACGCCGGTGTTGTGGAAATGGTCGTCGGTGAAGCGGGGGCCGTTGTGGCAGTTCACGCACTGCCCCTTGCCGACGAAGAGTTTTAGTCCCTCCACTTCAAGATCGGAGAAGGCGGCGTCACCTTGCGGCTCCTCGTCCTTCGCCAATGCCGAGGCGAAGCGGTCGAAGCGGGTTTGCGTGGGCACGATGGAGCGCTCGAAGGCGGCAATGGCCTTTCCGAGATTGACGAAAACCGTGTCGATCTCGCGCCGCCTGCCCTCGTCCATCGCCGCCCATGCCGCCTGCCCCGCCGCATCCGAGCGCGGACCGGCATGCTCGGGCAGGCCGGAGAGGTCGGGCAACGGGCCGAAGATGGAAGCATAGCGATCGCCGAACTTGCGGGCGAGCAGTTGCGCCAGCATGGTGCGGTCGGCGCCGTGCTCGCGCGCGTCCTCCAGCGGGGTCAGCGCCTGCGACCACAGGCTGTCTCTCCTGCCGTCCCAGAACTGCCACGGGCTCCATGCGACGCCGGCCAGCGGCATTGTGCGGCGGTCGGTGGTGCCGATGCCTTTGGCCAGCGGCAGGTCGTCCTGGAACTGGCGGTCCACCTTGTGGCAGGTCGCACACGCCACCTCGCCATTGGCTGAAAGGTCGGTGTCGAAGAACAGGGTCGCGCCGAAGGCGGCCGCCGCGCGGCTGGCCGCGAAGCGGTTCGACGGATCGTCGGGCACCGGCGGAAGCGCCGCCAGCGACAGCGAGGCGACGACGCGCTTCTCCTCGTCGGTCAAGCTGGAGGGGTTGCAGCCCGCGAGCAGCGCAAGGATGAGCGGAACCCACGCGAGCCGGCGCATCGCATCACAGCATGATGTTGAACTCGGCCGTATCGCTGCCCGCAGGCGACGCGATGCCGATCTTCAGCACCCACCAGCCGCCCATGTTGAAGCGCACGCCGTCGATGCGATAGCGGCCCTCGCCGACATGCCCTGTCGACTGCGGCTGCGTCGGCAGGCCGTGGCCGTGCTGCGGCATGCCGCCGTCGACGGTCAGCGTCGCGTCGGTGACCGGCGCGCCATTCGCCTGCACGGACACGATCCAGCTGTGCATGCGGCCCTGCTCCAGCGGCTGCAATTCCGGCTCGATGGCGACATGGTAGAGGCCGGCCGCGGACGGTTTTTCGCGCGCGAGATCGAGGTCGGAGGGCGGCGGCGCCATCATGCGCATCAGATACCAGGCGGCCACCACGGCGATGACGGCGATCAGCGCGACGATGACGAGACGCGAACGGGACATGCGGCACTCCGATTCAACGGGAGGGAGTGTAGGCGGTTCGCGACTGACGGGAAACGAAAAGCGCGCCGGTCAGGCGGAGCGGAAACGGTATTCGCTGCGCTGCCGGTATTGCTCGCCAGGCCGCAGAACAGCCTGCGGAAACCACGGGTGGTTGGGGGAGTCCGGCCAGACCTGCGGCTCCAGGCAGATCGCGGCGTTGGTGCCATAGCGTCGGCCTAGCAGTCCGGGCACATCCGGTCCGGGCGCGCCGCCGCCGAAGAATTGCAGGCCGGGCTCGGTGGTCCAGACCTCCATCTCGACGCCCGAGGCCGCGCCCTGAACCCAGGCGGCGCGCGCAAGCGGGCGGCGGGCGGCGGCGAGGCACCAATTGTGATCGTAGGCCACCTGTGGCTCACCGGGCGCTGCTGCGATCGTGCGCGCGACGCGGAAGTCGAAGGCGGTGCCGTCCACCGGCTCTACCTGTCCCGTCGGGATAAGCGTGGCGTCGACGGGCAAATAGGCACCGGCGTCGATCACAAGCCGGTGCCTGAAAATGTCACCGGCACCACCGTCGTCGAGGTTGAACCAGCCGTGATGGGCGAGGTTGCACAGCGTCGGCCGGTCGCAGGTGGCGGAAAGCTCGATGGCGAGTGTGCCCGGCGGCAGGATACGGTAGGTGCAGGCGATGTCGAGATTGCCCGGAAAGCCCATCTCGCCGTCGCGGTCGCGCAAGGTCAGGGTGACGAAATCGTCGCCATGATCGGCAAGCTGCCAGACGCGGCGGTCGATGCCCTCGGGGCCGCCGTGCAGCGTGTGGATGCCGCGCGCGCCGGGCGTCGCCTGGAAACGCTCGCCGTCGATGGAGAAGCGGCCATGGGCGATGCGGTTGGCGTAGCGGCCGACAATCGCGCCGTAATAGATCGAGTGCGTCTCGTAGGGCTCGAAATCGGGAAAGCCCAGCACCAGCGGCGGCTCGTGGCCGGCCAGCCGCAAGTCCTGCACGACCGCGCCGTAGGTCAGCACATAAGCGGTGAGGCGGCCGGCGGAAATGCGCACGCGGCGGACGGTTTCGCCCGCCGCGGTCTTGCCGAAAGGCTCCGCCGCCGCAGCCATGCGCCTAGAGGCCGAGGCCGCCGATGCAGACGTATTTGGTGTCGAGGTAGTCCTCGATGCCCTGATGGCCGCCCTCGCGGCCGAGCCCGCTCTCCTTGACGCCGCCAAACGGCGCTTCAGGCGTGGTGATCAGGCCCTCGTTGACGCCGACCATCCCGTATTTCAGCCCCTCCATGACGCGGAAGGCACGGCCGAGGTCGCCGGTGTAGAAATAGCAGGCAAGCCCGTATTCCGTGTCGTTGGCGAGCGCGACGGCCTCCGCCTCGGTGTCGAACCTGAATACCGGAGCGACCGGCCCGAAGATCTCCTCCTTCATGAAGCGCATCTGGGGCTTCGCGCCGGAAATCACGGTCGGCTCGAAGAAGGAGCCGCCGAGGCTGTGGCGCTTGCCGCCGGCGACAACCTTGCCGCCCTTGGTGGTGGCATCGGCGATCAGTTCCTCGACCTTCTCCACCGCCTTGTCGTCGATCAGCGGGCCCTGCTGAACACCGTCGTCGAGGCCGGGACCGACCTTGAGCCTGTTCGATGCCGCAGCCAGCTTTTCCACGAACTTGTCGTAGATGCCGGCCTGCACGAAGAAGCGGTTGGTGCACACGCAGGTCTGGCCGGAATTGCGGTATTTCGCCGTGATGGCACCTTCGACCGCGCGGTCGAGATCGGCGTCGTCGAAGACGAGGAAGGGCGCGTTGCCGCCGAGTTCCATCGAGACTTTCTTCACCGTGCCGGCGGCCTTGGCCATCAGCACCTTGCCGACCTCGGTCGAGCCGGTGAAGGTGATCTTCTTGACCAGCGGGTTGGCAGTCAGCTCGTCGCCGATCTCGGCGGCCGATCCCGTCACCACATTGACGACGCCGGCGGGGATGCCGACCTCCTCGGCAAGAGCGCCCCAAGCGAGGCCCGAATAGGGCGTCTGCGAGGCGGGCTTCACCACCGCCGTGCAGCCGGCGGCGATCGCCGGGCCGATCTTGCGGGCAAGCATGGAGGACGGGAAATTCCACGGGGTGATGGCGGCGATGACGCCGACCGGCTCGCGGGTGACAAGGATGCGGCGGTCGGCCCAGGGCGAAGGCACCACGTCGCCATAGGTGCGCCGCGCCTCCTCGGCGAACCACTGGACATAAGCGGCCGAGGAGGCGACCTCGCCCTTCGCCTCGGTCAGCGACTTGCCCTGCTCCATGGTCAGCAGCTCGGCCAGCGCCTGCTGATTGTCCATCAGCGCATCAGCGAGCTTGCGCAGCAGCTTCGAACGCTCGAGCGCGGTGGTCTTGCGGAAGGTCTGGAACGCGACATGGGCGGCCTCGACGGCGCGGCGCGTCTCGGCGGCACCTGACTTCGGCACCGTGCCGAGCTTCAGCCCGGTGGCCGGGTTGGTGACGTCGATAGTCTTGCCCGAATCCGCCGGCACCCATTTGCCGCCGATCAGGTTCGCCTCGCGCAGATAGGGGTTGGACTTCGAAAGCATGGAAACCTCCTGCGCGGCCTTGGCGCTGTTGTCTGGCGGGTGGCGGACAGCTTCCTACCGCCCGGCCCGGGCTCAATCAATGACAAGGAGCGCGCGATTGTTGTCCGTCAGCCGAACACGGCCTGCGAAACGCTGAGCCAGAAGGCCGTGCTGAAGGCCGCAAGCAGGGTACCGACGGTCAGCGAATTGGAGGCGAGGCCCTGCCCGGTGCCGAAGCGTACCGCAAACAGGTACGGATTGACCCCGGTGGGCAGCGACGCGCTGACCACGACCACCTTGGCGACGAGCGGCGGAAGGTCGACTGCGACGGCGAGCGCCAGCGCAACGGCCGGCATGAAGCCGAGCTTCAGCAAAGCCATGAGGAACGCCTGTGCGAAGTTGGCTTTCAGCGGGAAGCGGCCGAGGCCCATGCCCATGGCGAACAGGGCCAGGGGCCCGGCGACACCGGCAAAGGTGTCGACGAGCCGCATCGGCAGCGCCGGCATGTCGAGGCCCGTCAGCCGCCACGCCAGCCCGGCGACGATGCCGACGATCATGGCGTTGGTGGCGAGCGTCACCGCGAACTCGCGGACGGCGGCCAGCCCGCGCGGCGCGTTTTCGCCGCCGGCGGCCGCGAACATGACGATCGAGACCGCCAGCATGGTCGGCAGGTGCACCGCGACGATGAGCGACAGGATCGAAACGCCCTCGTGGCCGAAGACCGCCAGCGTGAAGGGAAGGCCAAGCAGCACGAGATTGGAAAAACCCGAGGCGACGCCGGCGATGATGCTGCCGCGGCCGTCGCGGCGCAGCACGAAATAGGCAAGCGCCTGGCCGAGCGCCCAGCTCGCCGCCGCGGCCGCGAAATAGACGGCCCAGATGAGCCATGGGCCGGATGCGGCGAAATCCGACGTTATCATCGTGCGGAACAGCAAAGCGGGCACGGCTATGCTGGTCGCGAACTCGGCAAGCTGCTCGCCGTGGCCCCTCAGCACGCCGCTCCATGCCGCCAGAAAGCCGAGCGCAACTATGCCGAAGATGTAGATCGTGGATTCGGTCAGCGCGGACATCGGCGGGGCTGTATTCCTTCGCCGAAAGCCCCGCAAGCACCGGCGGGTTGCCTTTCGCGCCGCAATCCGGTCCCTATATGGTCCTCATGCATCGCCTGCTCGCAGCACTCTTCCTTCTTGTCCTCACCTCCGCCGCCGGCGCGACGGAGGCTGGCTGGGCATTGCTGCGCGACGGCGGGCATGTGGTGCTGCTGCGCCATGCCAACGCGCCGGGGACCGGCGAGCCGGCCAATTTCGACATCGCCAAATGTGCCACCCAGCGCAATCTGTCCGATCGTGGGCGGCAGCAGGCGAAGCGCATCGGCGCCCTGTTCGCGGCGCGGGCGGCGCCGGTGGAGAAGGTGCTGACCAGCAGCTACTGCCGCTGTGCGGATACCGCACGGCTGGCATTCGGCGATGCGCTAACCGAGATCGACGGCCGCCTCGATTTCCTGCCGGGCGACGCGGAAGGCAACGAGGAGAAGGCGCTGGCGCTGATCGAATTCATCCGCAGCTACACCGACTCGGCCAACCTGGTCATGGTCCTCAACGAGGACGTGGCGCAGCGCCTGGTGGGCGTGGCGCCGCGCGAGGCCGAGGCGCTGATCGTGGCGCGCGGCGGTGAAACGCTGAAGGTTGCGGGACGTATCAGGTTTAACTAACCCAGCGAACATCTTGGCGAAATTGCCTGCGACCTCTTCACACGCAACGATTTTTGGCTTTTCCTGCGGACCAAGACCGACTAGAGGCGAGTCTGCCGGAAGAGACCGATCTCCAAGGGGCATAGCGTGACGACGTTCGACAGGGTTGCCGATATCATCGCCGATACGATCGGCATGGAGCGCGACAAGATTTCGATGGACAGCCACACCATCGACGATCTCGGCATCGACAGCCTCGAATTCCTCGACATCGTGTTTGCCATCGACAAGGAGATGGGCATCAAGATCCCGCTCGAGCGCTGGACCCAGGAGGTCAACGAAGGGAAAGTGTCGGCCGACACCTACTTCGTCATGCGCAACCTGTGCTCCCAGATCGACAGCCTGGTGGCGGCGAAAGCCGCCTGACGGGCAGCAGCGCGGCTTGACTGCCGGGCAGCGGCTCGGCGATACCTGCCCCGCATGGACACCAGCGACGTCGTCATCACCGGCATCGGTCTCGTCTCGTCCATCGGCGAGGGCGTCGAAGCGCATTGGCAGGCTCTTTCCGATCCTGCCTTCCGGCCGCGCGTGGACGCGCGCCGTTTCGCCCCCTACCCCATTCATCCGCTCGCGCCCGTTGACTGGGACCGGCAGATCCCCAAGCGCGGCGACCAGCGCCAGATGGAGCCGTGGCAGCGCACCGGCGTCTATGCCGCCGGGCTGGCGCTGGAGGATGCCGGGCTGAAAGGCGACGAGGCGCTCTGCTCGACGATGGACATGATCGTTGCGGCCGGCGGCGGCGAGCGTGACGACGCGGTCGACCGCGCCGTGCTTGCGGCTGCGCCGCGCGTGGCCGATGCCGGCGTGCTCCTCAACGAGAAACTCACCACGGAACTGCGGCCGACCCTGTTCCTGGCGCAGCTTTCCAACCTGCTCGCCGGCAACATCTCGATCGTGCACAAGGTCACCGGCTCGTCGCAGACCTTCATGGGCGAGGAGGCCGCCGGCATCTCGGCGCTGCAGACGGCGGTGGCGCGAATCTCCGCCGGTCAGGCCAGCCACATGCTGGTGGGCGGCGCCTTCAACTGCGAACATCCGGAATTCCTGCTGCTCTACGAGGTCGGCGGGCGGCTGCTGCGCGGGCCTTGGCTGCCGGTGTGGCAGCGCGGCGTGGCGACGGGCGGCGGCGTCGTGCTCGGCTCGGCCGGCGTGTTCCTCGTGCTGGAAGCGACCGCGCACGCGAAAGCGCGGGGCGCGAAGGCCTATGCGCGGCTCGGCCGCGTGGCCGCGGGCAGCGCGAAGCGCGGGCCGGAATATGCGGGGCGGCTCGCCGGCATGATCGCGCAGGTCGATCCGAAGCGCGACGGAGCGCGGCTGGTCGTCTCCGGCGCATCGGGTGCCACCGGGCCAACTACCGACGAGCGGGCGGCCCTGGACGCGGCCGGCGGCATGGTCGCGCGCGTGGCGACCAGCCGGTTCGGCCATGTCAAGGAGGCGCAGTTTCCGCTCGCCGTGGCCGTCGCCGCCATCGCCGCGTCGAAACGCGCCGCGCCGGCTCCGCTGGATGCCGCCGAGGAAGGCATATTCGGCGGCGATGCCGGCCTTATCCTCGCAACCACCGTCGGCTATCATCGCGGCGAAGGCATGGCCCGGGTCGAGGCCGTGCCCGAAGGGGACGGCCGGGCATGAACGTGCAGGTGCGCAGGGCAAGGCCGCTGGCGGTGGTCACCGGCATGGGGCTTGTAACCTCTCTCGGCAGCGGCAAGCAGGACAACTGGGCGGCGCTGACATCGGGCAAGTCGGGGATTCGGCGCATCAAGCGATTTCCGACCGACCACCTCAAGACCACAATCGCCGGGATGGTCGACTACCTCCCTGCCAGCAACCGCGGCGCCGGCGCGCTGACGGCCGAGCTGGCGGAGACGGCGGCGGAAGAGGCGGTTGCGCAGGCCGGGATTTCTGGCGATTTCGACGGACCGCTATTTCTTGCCGCTCCGCCGGTCGAGATCGAGTGGCAGCACCGGCTGGCTCTCAACGCTACCCTGAACGCCGGTCAGGCCGATGCGCCGCTGTTGGCCGCATCGCGGCGCGCCGGTGGCTTCGAGGACATATTCGACGCGACCCAGTTCGGCACCATCGCGCAGAAGCTGATGGACCGCTTCGGCACACGCGGCCTGCCGGTCACGCTGTCGACGGCGTGTGCGTCCGGCGCCACTGCGATCCAGCTCGCGGTCGACTCGATACGCCGCGGCGAGACCGAGCGTGCCCTTGCCGTCGCCGCCGACGGCTCTGCAACCGCCGAATCGCTGATCCGCTTCTCGCTGCTGTCTGCGCTTTCGATGCAGAACGAGGCGCCGCACCGCGCTTCGAAGCCGTTTTCACGGGACCGCGACGGCTTCGTCATGGCGGAAGGTTCGGCCGCGCTGGTGATTGAGACACCGCAAAGCGCGAAGGCGCGCGGCGCGAAAATCCTCGGCGTGGTGATGGGCGTCGGCGACAAGGCCGACGACTTCCACCGCACGCGTTCCAAGCCCGACGGCTCTCCGGCCATCGCGGCGGTGCGCTCGGCTATCGCCGACGCGGCCATCGAGCCGCAGCAGATCGACTACATCAACGCGCATGGCACCTCGACGCCGGAGAACGACAAGATGGAGGCCCTCTCCATGTCGGCGGTGTTCGGCAACCGCATGGGAGAGCTGCCGATCTCCTCCAACAAGTCGATGATCGGCCACACGCTTTCGGCCGCCGGCGCGGTCGAGGCCGTGATTTCCCTGCTGACAATGCGCGAAGGCCGCATCCCGCCGACGATCAATCACGACAATCCCGATCCGGCGATCCCGCTCGACGTGGTGCCGAACGTCGCACGCGACGCCGAGGTGGCGACGGTGTTGTCCAACTCATTCGGGTTCGGCGGGCAGAATGTCTGCCTTGTTCTGGCGCGAGAACCCGTCTAGGCGGTCTGCGATCTCATCCAGTTACCCGCCGGTCCCCATGCGCGCACTGCAACTCGTCTCCGACAGGCGGATCGAAGCCCGCGACATCGCTCCTCCTCCACCTCCGGGCGTCGGCGAGGTCACGCTGCGCATCCGCGCGGTGGCGCTCAACCACATCGACGTGTGGGGCTGGCGCGGCATGGCCTTCGCCAAGCGCAAGCTTCCGCTGACCATCGGCGCGGAAGCCTCGGGCACGGTCACCGCTCTCGGCGACGGTGTCACCGGACTCAATGTCGGCGACACGGTGGCAATCTACGGCGCGCGCACCTGCGGGCATTGCCGCGCCTGCCGGGAAGGCCGCGACAATCTGTGCGAGAACGTCGAAGGGGTACACGGCTTCCACCTTGACGGCTTTGCGCGCGAGTTCGCCAACATGACGGCTCGGCTGCTCGTGCGGGCGCCAGACGGTGTGGACGCCACGGCCGCCGCGCTGGCGCCGGTGACCTTCGGCACTGTCGAGCACATGCTGTTCGACAACGCCCGGCTGGAACCAGGCGAGACGATCCTCGTCCACGCGGGCGGTTCGGGCATCGGAACCGCGGCGATTCAGGTGGCGAAGTCGATCGGCTGCACAGTCATCACCACTGTCGGCTCGGCCGACAAGGTGGCGAAGGCAGCAGCGCTCGGCGCCGACCACGTCATCAACTACCGCGAAGATCGGTTCGAGGGCATGGTCCGCAGGCTGACCGGCAAGAAGGGCGTCGATGTCGTTTTTGAACATGTCGGCGCCGACACCTGGGCCGGCTCGATGCTGTCGATGAAGAAGGGCGGCCGGCTGGTGACCTGCGGCTCGACCTCCGGCGTTTCGGCTCCCATGAACCTGATGCAGCTTTTCCAGCAGCAACTGCGGATCATCGGTTCGTTCGGCTGCCGCATCGACAATCTGCGCGGGGCGATGGCGCGCATGGCGAGCGGCGCGGTTCACCCGGTCATCGACACGGTGGCGGGGCTCGACGGTATCGACGCGGCTCTGGCCCGGCTGGAAAGCCGGGACGTGTTCGGCAAGATCGTGCTGACGCTCGACTGAGCGGCGAAGTTTACCGTACGCCGCCGCGGGCGACGCGCTCGATCTCCTCGCGCACAAGGCGCTCGACCAGCAGCGGCAGATTATTGTCGAGCCAGTCCTGCAGCATGGGGCGCATCATGTCTTCGGCAATCTCGTCGAAGCTGCGCTTGCGGCTGGCCGCGAAGGCGTCGCTGAGCTCGCCGAAGGCGGCGGCGACCTGCCGGCCCGCATGGTCGGAGATGATCGACGGCCGCGCGGCGGCAGCAGTCGATTCGGCCGGCCGCGGCTCGGCCGGCAGAGGCAGCGCCGATGCGTGAGCCGGGGCCGGCGCATGCACCGGACGAAAACCGTCCGCCGACGGCGCCGCATTCGGGCCGGCTGTCAACCCGCCGATGTCGCGCGCAGCCGGGACCTCCTGCTGGAGCCCGTCACGGAAGGCAGCGATGTCGGCAGCATCGTTGTCTGCCGGGGGCAAATCGAGCACCGGCGCCGCCTCGGCGGTTTCGGCCTCCATTTCGGCGGGACGGCGCACATTGTCCGTGTCCTCGATGATGCGCTTGATCGACGCGAGGATTTCTTCCATCGAAGGCTCACGCGAGCCCTGAGACCCGGCGGAGCGCATGTCCAGCGCCCTCGCCTCACCCGACTGTGCCATGCCGCCTGCGCCCTTTTCGCCGCCACGGGCCCGAAGCGCCGGACCCTCGAATCACCGGAAGCCTAAACCATAGGCACAGGCGGATGAATCCCCCTCGCCGTGCGAGGCAAGGTTACGCACAGATTAGCGATACATAAACAAAGAAAAAGGTGCCCGAAGGCGCCAATTCCAAGTCCGCGGCGTTTCACCCGTCCTGGCTTCAGCGACCGTCGGGCGTGCGCAAGCCGAACCACTTGTCCTTGACCGCCTCGTAATGTTCCTCGGGGCGATGCAATTCGACGTTGAGCGCGAGTCTCTTGGCGGAAAGCCGGCCGATGGCCGACAGGATGGCGTAGCTGGCGACCACGACGTCGCGCTCGGCGCTGGCGAGATTGATCTGCGCATTGGTCACGTCCGACTGAGCGTTGAGCACGTCGAGCGTGGTGCGCTGGCCGACATTGCGCTCCTCGATCACGCCGTTCAGCGCCAGACGGGCGGCATTGACGAGTTCGCGATTGGCGACGACCGCTTCCTGAGAAGCGACATACTGAGCCCAGGCGCCGGCAACGGCCTGGCGCACGCGGTCGCGATTCACATCGGCGTCGATGCGCGCCTGCCCAAGCGATTCCTTGGAGCGGCGCACGGTCGCCGAAACGCGTCCGCCCTGATAGATCGGCACCGTCAGCGACAGGCCGATATTGGCGGAATTCGAGGAGCCGTCCGTCGGCAGGCCCGGATTGCTCGTGCGGGCGCTGTGCGAGACGCCGGCTCCCGCCGACAGATTCGGCAGCAGCGCCCCCTCGGCGGCCTTCACACCGAAACCCTGCGCGTCGATCAGATGTTCCGACGCTATGATCGCCGGGTGCTCGCGCAAAGCAACCGCGAAGCACTCCTCAAGGCTCTTCGGCAGCATCTTGGACAACGGCGACGCGCCGCCGAGCTGGCCCGGCTCCTCGCCGACAACCTGCCGGTACTGGGCCGAGCTGGCGATAACCTGCGCCCGCGCGCCGCTCATCTGCGCCACCGCGGCCTGCCTGCCGGCCTCCGCCTGCGCGACGTCGGTGCGGGTGCCCTCTCCCACCTCGAAGCGCGAATTCGCCGCGCGCACCTGTTCGGCGAGGAATTCGAGATTGCTCGCGCGCAACGAGGCGATCTGGCGATCGCGGATCACGTCCATATAGGCGGCGGCGGCATCGAACAGCGTGTTCTGCTCGGTATTGCGCAGGCCCTCGTTGGCCGCGCGCACCTGCGCTTCCGCGGCGCGCACGTTGTTGGTCGTCTGGAAGCCGTCGAAGATCGTCTGATTCAGTTCGATTCCGAAGGAGCCGGCCGCAATCGTGGTGCCGACGCTGCCGAAATTTCGTGTCAGGCTGCCCTGCGCTGTGCCTCTGATGATCGGCCGGTATCCGGACTTGGCGATGGCGACGCCCTCATCGGTCACACGCACGCCGGCGCGGGTGGAATTCAGGGTCGAGTTGTTTCGATAGGACTTCGAAAGAGCCCCGAAGATCGTCTCGGCGGCATTTGCGGGCACCGCCAGTGCCAACGCGACTGAAAGCGCCAGAAACCTGGCGACACCCTTACGGACTGGGAACACCACCCACCTCACAATCGCTGTACATTACCCGCCGGCGACTGACAGCCGACGCGTGAAAGAACACGGTCCAGAAAACCGGCCCGACCCTCCCAGCGAAGGGCTACACAGGCATGCCGGGTCACGCAAGAAACAATCGCCCCGGCGGCGGGATGTCAGAAGTTAACGCCTGTGGAAGTGTTGCGCCAGTGCCTCAACCCCTGCGATGTGGATATGAAGGCAACATTGCAGGAGCATTGCGCCGGCAGGCGCCGCGGCCGGTCAGAACGCGAAGGATGGGGCTCGCCGAAAGCCGGGAAGCGGCTTGACGGCGGCGTTGGCGACGCGGCGCGCCGAGACCCCGGCTTCGTCCTTGAGATAGAGGCACGCGAAGCCCGCGTTGCCCTCGCCGACCACCGCGACCAGCCGGCCGCCGACGCGCAACTGATCGAGAAGAGCCTGCGGAACGTCGTCCACCGCGCCGCCGACGACGATGACATCGTATGGCGCCTCCGGCGCCCAACCGGCCTGCAGCGCCCCGGTGACCACCGCGACGTTGTCGAAGCCGAGCCGCGACAGGGTCTCGGTCGCGGTTTGCGCGAGCACCGGATCCGATTCCAGCGCCACGACGGAGGACGCCATGCGCGACAGCACCGCGGCGGAATAGCCGCTGGCGCAGCCGACATCGAGCACCACCTCGCCAACGCGCGGCGCGGCCAGCTTGACCAGCTTGGCGAAGGGCGACGGTTCCATCAGGTAGCGTGGCTCCGGGCCGCTGGCGGCAAGCTCGAGATCCTCGTCTATATAGGCGAGTTCGCGCTTGGCCCGCGGCACGAATTCCTCGCGCGGCACGGCAAAGATGGCCTCAAGAAGAGCGGCATCGTTGACGTCGGTCGTGCGAAGCTGGCCATCGACCATCTTCAGGCGGCGTTCGGCATATTCGGACGTCATGCGGCCCCACAACCAGCGTCAACGCGCATGCGTGGCCCGCTCAGGTCCACGATCAGCGCAGCCACGCGCCCGCCC
>JAHBYZ010000039.1 GCA_019635695.1 Rhizobiaceae bacterium | reverse complement strand
GCCCCAATGACGCGAATCCACTTCCCCGGCATCTCCTTGACTCAAGTCATGGCTTCCGGCTTCGCGAGATCGGAAAGGCAATCGGATGCGGACATACGCCGCTCTCGACCAAGCGACCGAGATGCCTCATGATATCGCATAAAGATCTATAGCAAGACCTCTTCGAGAAGCAGGAGCTGGAAATGATCCTCCCAAACGACACGACAGTAGCCGTCGCCGACGGAAGGAACTGCGCCTGTTTCGCAACAAGGGCGTCGAGCCTAACATCAGGCTGGTCGCGCTGGACGCTCCGGAGATCGACGCGGACAATACGGGCTCGGGGGCGCGTCACCGGAGCGTTTCGGCCAATCCGGACGACAGGCGGCTGGATGAAGACAATTTCGCTGCTGAGGCAGCCTCCTATCTCAATCACCAGGCGATCACGGGCAGCATTGCGTCGCTATTTGTAATAGCCGACTCGCGGACGCTCGGAGAAATGCGCCGCCATTTTCACGACGCGATCAGGTTGAAGCTCGTTGGTGAACTCGCCAAGGACCTCACCGGGCACACGGTAGCTAAGATCGAGGCCGCGATTGCCAGGGCATGATCGACTCTCAAGCCGCGCTGCGGACGACGAGACCACGGATCGTTGGGGGCAGCCGCCCACGACTGATGTCTTCCATAAAGCTGCCCGATCGACGCTTCCCAAGGCGACGGAGATCAGCGGCAGCGCGGAAGCGCAGTTGGGACGGACTTGCCAAACATGGACAAACGAGGCCACACGCGCGGCACGCTGACAGTGAGCCGTTCAGATTGGTAGACAACACCGTCTTGCTATGCCCGGGTGCCAACGCATGAACAACCAACTGCGATGTGGGCGGGACTGATTGGTTTGACATCGGGCCGTAAGCAGTTGTCTTAGGGATAGAAGAAGGTCATCGTCTTAATCTGTAGAGCTGGATGCGCGGATCACAATTGAGTTGGTTGAAAGTGAGATTTGATGCAAAGACGGTTCACGTTCGACACTCCGGTGATCCTAACGGTGTTGACCGTTCTGGGCATGCTCCTGGCCGTAGCCGCCCTTTGGCCACTCACAGGGGTTGTTGCTGATAGATCCTCGCTCGCCGGGCTTTGCCTCGTCTATCTCGCCGGTGGCCTACCGGCCGCTTGGCGTGCCCTCGAGACCTTGTGGAAGGAGCAAATCCTTGACATCGATCTTCTGATGGTTGTGGCGGCGGTCGCCGCAGCGGCCGTTGGCGCGCCTTTCGAGGGTGCGGTTCTGTTGACCCTGTTCAGCGTTTCCACAACCCTGGAACAACAGGCCCTCGGCCGTGCCCGCCGTGCCGTCGAATCCCTGATGGCGTTGCGGCCGGAAACAGCACTGAGAAAAAAAGCGGATGGCACCGTCGCCGAGGTTCCCGCCATCGAGCTCGAAGTCGGCGACGTCGTGGTGCTGCGACCGGGCGCCCGCGTTCCCGCCGACGGGATCATCAGCAGCGGTCGCGGCTCTCTGGACGAGGCAAGCATCACCGGCGAATCCATGCCTGTGGCAAAGGATCCGGGCGCGCAGGTGTTCGAGGCGACCGTCAATCTGGACGGCGTTCTCGAGGTCGCGGTCACGAAGACCATCGAAGACAGCACCGTCGCCCGCATGATCGCGCTGGTGACGGAAGCGCAGGCAGCCAAAGCCCCTTCGGAACAGTTCAGCGCATGGTTCGGCCAGCGCTATACGGTCGCGGTCATGGCGGGGGCAGCGCTCGCCTTCGCCGCCTTCTACTGGCTCGGGCGCGACTGGGAGGATGCCCTCTATCGATCCGCGACACTGCTGGTCGCCGCCAGCCCCTGCGCCATCGTCATATCGGTTCCCGCGGCGATCCTTTCGGCCTTGTCGGCGGCGGCCCGTGGAGGCGTGCTCTTCAAGGGTGGCGCCGCGCTTGAAACGCTGGCGGCGGTCGACACATTCGCCTTCGACAAGACCGGCACCCTGACCACCGGCAAGGCGGTGGTGACCCGCGTGGTGGCGCTCGACGGCGACGAAGAGGTGTTCCTTTCCCTCCTGGCAGGAATCGAGGCGCAATCCGAACATCACAGCGCGGCCGCCATCAGGCAGGAGGCGGCGCGCCGATCCGTCGTCGCGGCGGACGTGTTGAACGTGAACACCAGGCCGAGCGCCGGCATCGTTGGTGAACACGCAGAAGGCCTGATCTGGGCCGGCAATCCGCGTCTCGTGTCGGAGATGGGAGCCTCGGTCGACGATCCGGCACTCGAGGTCCTCGCAGCAGACAGCCAAACCGTCATCTACCTCGGAAAGGGTTCGACGGTGCTTGGTGCCGTCACCGTTGCTGACGGGGTGCGTCCAACCTCCGCAGCTGCGCTTGCTGCCCTACGGGACAGCGGCGTGAAGCGGATCGTGATGATGACGGGAGACCGTCGGCCGGTTGCCGTCAGGATCGGCCTGGAGCTAGGTCTCCGTCCGGAGGAGATACATGCTGACATGCTGCCCGAGGACAAGGTCCGCATGGTCGGAGAATTCGCGGCTTCGGGTAAGGTCGCGTTCGTTGGAGATGGGGTCAACGATGCGGCCGCGCTGGCACGAGCGGATGTCGGGATCGCCATGGGCGCCGCGGGCTCGGATGTCGCGCTGCAGGCAGCAGATGTTGCGCTGCTTTCGGAGGAAATGGGCCAGCTTGCGGCAGCCCATGACCTGGCACGCCGCACCGCAACAATCATCCGGCAGAATCTGGCTTTCGCGCTGTTTGCCATGGCAGTCTTGGTCACCGGCGGCCTTTTCTTCGACCTCCCCCTGCCGCTTGCAGTCATCGGCCATGAAGGTGGCACCGTGCTTGTCGTCCTGAACGGCCTGCGCCTGCTGGCGGCGCCGATGCGGCAGGATCGCCAGGAGAAGTCCGCGTCGGCAAGCAATTCAGGACATGCCTTGTCCGCGCCCGCTCTTCGACGCCAGTCTTATCGGCGGAAGATTCCGCGGCAAACAGGCTAGGCTTCCGGGCGGCCGCAACGCCATTGCCGCAGCCTCTCCAACCGAACTCGCCACCGCCAGACGCCGCGTTCAGTGCGAAAGCAAGATGGGCATCCGAAGATCGCGCAGCACACCTGCCGTGGCGCCGCCGAGCACGAAGTCCCGCAGCCTGGAATGGCCGTACCCGCCCATGACGAGCAGTTGAGCGTCCAACTCTAGGGCGTGCCGCTGCAAGGTTTCCGCTATGGGGCAGTCCTCGGCCCGGATAGGCGAGAAGCTGGCCTTCACGCCTGCCTGCCGGAGACCTTCTGCAAGACGGTCGCCCGCTGCTTTGTCTGCCAACGGTTTCTCATCCGTCACCGTGATGACATGCATCTCCTCGGCGCGTTCCAGCAGACGGGTCGCATCCGCAAGAGCCCGCGCAGCCACCCGGCTGCCGTCCCAGGCGATCGCGATGCGGCTGATCCCGCTAGCCTCTGCACCTTCGGGCACGATGATCGTCGGACGTCCCGAGCCGAAAATCACTGCCTCCGCCAGCATCTGAATTCCCGGGTTTCCGGAACTCCAGCCAACCAGTGCGAGATCGAAGTAGCGCGCCTCGTATGCGGCGACTTCGCCAAGAAGCGCAGGCGCGGCCTTTAGCGTTCCGACGGTCACCGGCAGTCCGCTTGCCTCGGCTTTCCCGCGGGCGATATCCATGAGCTTTGCTCCTGCCTGTGCGCTCAGTGTCTCCGCGTTGCGGATGACCTCCGGCAGGTTCATCAATACGCGGGAAAGCGCGCTGGTGACCGGAGGGATATCCGCCTCCAGAGCGACCACGTGCAGTTCCGCGCTGGCCAGACTCGCCAGCGCGGCAGCATTGCGGATGGAAGCCTCGCTGCTCGCGTCCGGATAGGTAAGGAGAGGCAGGAAAGAGCGGATCTTCATGTTGACGGTCCTTCTTCGGCTATCTTTGGCTTCAGCGGACAACGAGCACGGGCACGGGGCTATGGGCAAGCACTTCCGCAGTCTGGCTTCCCAGCAACATCCGGCCAAGTCCACGCCGGCCATGCGAGGACATGACGATCAGACTGCAACCCTGCGTTCGGGCTGTTTCCACAATCGCCTCGGCAGGCCGCGAGTTCGGTACGTACAGGATCGATGCTTCGACACCGAGTTTGGTGGCGGCTTCCTTCACGCCGGCGAGCAACTTGTCCGCGAGATCCTTCTGTCCCTCTTCGTAGCCGGAGATATCAATCGGTAGCGGCGCCCATCCAGCCGACGAGGCCGCCGCGTAGTAGGGGAACGGCTCCGTGACGGTGATGACGGTAACCCGCGCGGCGAGGCTCTTGGCAAGCGAAAGCCCATGGTCCACCCCCTTCTGCGCGACTTCGGATCCATCGGTCGAGATCAGGATGTGTTTGTACATGCTACGTCCTCCGTGGTGTCCCAGCGGCAGGGCTGGGCAATATCGCCGCCTAGGCGTCCACGAGCCATGATAAGCGCCTGCGCTGCGATAGTCGTTGTCGAGGCGCAACCAGAAGCTTGAAATGACAGCGAGACATCCATAGGCCTGTCGGCATACTAGAACGCAACGCGACGGAAAGCAGCAGGGAACGGGATGCTAGTACTTGTTCTAAACGCGGGGAGCTCGAGCCTGAAGTTCGGCGTCTTCAGTGCAGGTGATGACACACGCGAGTTGTTCAAGGGTTCCTACGAACGCTTCCAGAACGGAAGCTGCGAATACCGCTTCCGGCACGGCGAGACGGACGAACGCGGCGCGGCGGCGTTCGCCAGTCCCAGCGACGCGCTGAAGGGCGTACCGGACGCGCTGAAGCGGTTTGACCTGGACTCGATCGATGCGATTGGACACCGGATCGTTCATGGCGGCTCACGATTCTCCGCGCCGACGCTGCTCGACGACGAAACGGTCGAGGCCATCGCGGCGTTGACGCCGCTTGCTCCCCTGCACAATCCGGCAAACCTGGAAGCCGTTCGGCTATGCCGCGGGCTGTGGCCGAACCTGCCTCAGGTCGCGGTGTTCGACACGGCCTTCCACCTGACTAATCCTCCCTCCGCAACGACCTACGCCGTGCCGGCGGCCTGGCGGGAGGCGGGGTTGCGCCGATACGGCTTCCATGGGACGTCCCACAAATACGTGGCAATGCGGGCGGCGCTGGAGATCGGCCGGCCGATTTCCGATCTCCAGCTTGTCAGCGTCCATCTCGGCAACGGAGCCAGCGTCTGCGCCGTCAACCGCGGGCAGAGCATGGACAGTTCGATGGGGATGACACCGCTCGAAGGGCTGGTGATGGGGACGCGCTCCGGAGACGTTGACCCGGGCGCATTCGGCTTCCTGTCCCGCAGGCTGGGGCTGTCCGTGCAGGACATCGAGGACGCTCTTTACGAAGACAGCGGGCTGAAGGGGCTGGCAGGCTCGTCTGACATGCGCGACATCGAGGACAGGGCTGCCAAGGGCGACCCCCAGGCCCAGTTGGCAATCGAGATCTACGCATACCGCGCCAGGAAATATGTAGGTGCCTACGCGGCCGCCATGGGCGGACTAGACGCGGTCGTCTTCACCGGGGGCATCGGCGAGAACTCTCCCTCGATGCGCCGACGCATTTGCGACGGGCTGGATTTCATGGGCCTGCAGCTCGACCATGACCGCAACATGGCCGTGAACCTGTCGCACCGTGCAGCGCCACAGATCCAGGCCTACGGTTCGCGGGTCCGCGTCTTCGTCACCGAGACAGCCGAGCAGTTGATGATCGCGCGCGAGACGGCGGCAGCACTCGCGGGCGGCAGGTCCGGTGGGGAGCTACGTCTGCCGATTGCGGTGTCGGCCAGGCACGTCCACCTGTCCCGCGAGGCGGTGGATGATTTGTTCGGCAAGGGCTACATGCTCGATCAGGCGATACGGCTGCGACAGCCGGGACACTGGGCTGCAGGGGAACGGGTAACACTCGTCGGGCCCAAGGGAAGACTGGAGCGCGTCGCGATCCTCGGACCGTTGCGGGAGCGTACGCAGATCGAGGTATCCCGCACCGACAGTTTTGCGCTCGGCATCGACGTGCCCGTGCGCGACAGCGGCGAGCTGGAGGGAACACCGCAGGTGACGATCCTGGGGCCGGCGGGAAGCATCGCCACGGACGGGCTGATTATCGCAGCCAGGCACATCCACACGAATCCTGCCGATGCCGCGCGGCTAGGCATTCAGGACGGCGACTATGTCGACATAAGGGTGGGCGACGAGGATCGCAGCCTTACCTTCGGCCGCACCCTGGTCCGCGTGGGCGCCAACGCGTTCACCGAAGTACACATCGATACCGACGAGGCCAACGCGGCCGGGATAGAGGCGGCAGGGACCGGTGAACTGGTTCACATCTGAACCGATGACCGCGTTTCTTGCCGATATCCGCGGTCCGACAACGCACAAGTAGTACAACAAGGCTCGGTGCGGTTGCGCGCCAGCACTGCGACGGCACCGGTGGTATTGGGACCGGAGGCTCACTCCTGGTCTGCCTCCAAGGCTCGCCGTAGGCGACGGATGATGACCGCGCGGCTTTTTTCGTCGGCGGCAGCAGTCACGGTTTCGCTGACCTCGATCAGGAATTTGGACAGGTCATTGTGCCAGTCCAGCCGGGCGACGCTCTCGGGCTTCAGACGAAGTGGCTTGTTCAAGTCAACCTGTCGCGCGCCCTTCTGTCCGATCTGGAATGCGTCGTCGATCAACGGGAGGATTACAGAGATTTCCGGCAGGGCGGCCCCTAACCGGCCCTTCAGCCCATTCAGGCCATCTTCCTCGCCATGGGTCAGGAAGATTGCATGCCTTACCGGAACGCGGTCCTTAACCCAGGACACCAGTTCGCTGGCATCCGCGTGGCCCGAATAGAGGTCAAACTGGCTGATGCGGGCTCTCACCTTGATCTCCTCACCCTGGATGCGCACGCGCGAAGCGCCATCCACAAGCAACCGTCCGAGCGTCCCTTGCGCCTGGAAGCCTGCCATGAGGATTGAGGCGTTTCTCTTCCAGAGATTCGCTTTCAGGTGGTGACGGATCCGCCCGGCATCGCACATGCCACTGGCGGCGATGACCACGTAGTGTCCGTTAAGCTTGTTGATCGCCTTGCTCTGATCGACGGTTTCCGTGAAGCGCACATTCTTCGAGGCCAGAGCGCGTTTCAGGATATCCCCGTCGTGTATCTCTCCGGCGTGTTTCCCGAAAACAGCGCTTGCTCGGGTTGCAAGCGGTGAATCCACGAAAATGGAGAGATTCTCGGGAATGTCGCTGTTCTGCGCGAGCAGGAACAGATCTACGAGCAGTTCCTGAGTCCGCTCGACCGCGAAGGACGGGATGATCAAGGGGCCGTTGACCTTGGCGGCGTGCATGACTTCCTGGCCGAGGAGGCGCCTGCGCTCATCACGGGTGACGTCGGGTCGATCGCGGTCCCCGTAGGTGGCCTCGCAGATGAGAAAGTCGATGTCGCGCGGACCTTCCGGATCAGCCTGCAGGAGCTTTTGGCCGGGGCCGATGTCGCCCGAAAAGAGAATGCGAAGCGGGGGCTCACCTTGCTCGGAGGCCACTTCAATCTCGACCGAACTCGATCCCAGCATATGGCCGGCGTTCCAGAAGCGGGCGCGCACCCCATTCATGATTGTCGTCCAGGCAGCGTATTCGACCGAACGAAACTGCAGCAGGCATGCAGCCACATCCGACAGTGAGTAGATCGGGGAGACCGTCGGACGCCCCCGCTGGGCGTTGCGTCGATTGAGGTTCTCGACCTCCATCTCCTGGATGTGAGCCGAATCCGGAAGCATGACGGAACAAAGGTCAATCGTAGCAGGCGTTGCGTGGATCGGCCCTGTAAAGCCCTTCTTCAAGAGTTTTGGAAGCAGGCCGCTGTGGTCGATATGGGCGTGCGTGAGAATGACTGCGTCCACCGTGGCGGGGTCGAACGGGAACTCGCCATAGTTCAGCGCCTTCTCCGACTTCGAGCCCTGAAACATTCCGCAGTCGATGAGAAGCCGCCGGTCGCCCACCTCAAGCTCGTAACAGGAGCCGGTCACGCCATGCGCGGCGCCGTGGAAGCTCAGCGTTAGTTCCATGTCAGTTTCCCGCCTTTGCTTCAGTCGTGGGAGGCCAGTTCCAGTCCCGGATCTGTGGCATGTCCTCGCCGTGCTCGCGGATATAGCGAGAATGCTCCTCGAGCGAATGCTCGCAGGTATCGATCACCCGGTTGCCGTCGGCGCCAAGGTCCTTCAGACGCCTCACCGCGGCCATTGCCAGATGGAAGCGGTCGATCTCGTTCATGACCGCCATGTCAAAGGGCGTGGTCGTGGTGCCTTCCTCCTGAAAGCCGTGAACGTGGAAGTTGTGGTGATTGGTCCGCTTATAGGTCAGTCGGTGAATGAGGTAGGGATAACCGTGGTAGGCGAAGATCACGGGCTTAGCCTTGGTAAAGAGCGCGTCAAATTCCTCGTCCGTGAATCCGTGCGGGTGGGTCGTGTGCGATTGCAGGGTCATCAGGTCGACGACATTGACCACTCTGATGCGAAGACTGGGCAACTCGCGGCGGAGCAGATCGACTGCCGCGAGTGTCTCCAGTGTCGGCACGTCGCCGCAGCAGGCCATCACCACGTCAGGCTGTTCGTCGGCCGGGCATGTGCACGCCCATTTCCAAATCCCGGCGCCCGCCTCGCAATGGCGTTCCGCCTGCTCGGCTGTGAGCCATTGCGGCTGAGGCTGCTTGCCGGCCGTGATCACGTTGATCCGGTTCCAGGTCCTCAGGCAGTGGTCGGTGACCCACAGCAGCGTGTTGGCATCCGGCGGAAAATAGAGGCGGACAGTGTCGGCCTTCTTGTTGGCGACGAAGTCGGCGAACCCCGGATCCTGGTGGCTGAAGCCGTTGTGGTCCTGCCGCCAGACGTGGGACGTCAGGAGATAGTTCAGTGATGCGATGGGCTTGCGCCAGGGCAGTTCCGCCGTGACCTTCAGCCACTTGGCGTGCTGATTGACCATGGAATCGACGATGTGAATGAAAGCTTCGTAGCAGGAGAACAGGCCGTGCCGCCCGGTCAGCAGATAGCCCTCCAGCCATCCCTGGCAGAGATGTTCCGATAGAATCTCCATGACCCGGCCCTCGCGCGCCAGGTGCACATCATAGGGTTCGATCGTCTCCATCCAGACCCGATCCGTGACCTCGAAGACGGCATCGAGCCTGTTCGAGGCGGTTTCGTCCGGACCCATGAGACGGAAATTCCGGGCCTCGGCATTGAGGCTTATCACCTCGCGCAGATAGGCGCCCATGAAGCGGGTCGTCTCGGCGATGGTTTCGCCTGGTCGATGGACATCGACGGCGAGGCTCTTCCAGTCCGGCAGGACGAGGTCCTTCTTCAACACTCCGCCATTGGCATGCGGCAGCGCTCCCATGCGCTTGTCACCGTCGGGAGCAAGCAAAGCGAGTTCCGGCAGGAGGCGACCGTCGCCATCGAACAACTCCTGCGGTCGATAACTGCGCAGCCAGTCTTCGAGGATCTGGCGGTGGGAGGCATCACCCCGCGCGTTGGATACCGGGACCTGGTGCGATCGCCAGAAGTCCTCGACCTTCTTCCCGTCGACTTCCTTCGGTCCGGTCCAGCCTTTCGGGCTGCGCAGGACAATCATTGGCCAGCGCGGCCGCTCGCCGGACCAGTCTTCAGCGCGGGCCTGCAGCTGGATCTCGCGGATACTGTCCATCGCCCTGTCCAGGGTATCAGCCATGGCCCGGTGCATCGGAACAGGGTCCTGACCCTCGACGAACAGCGGTTCGTAGCCGTAGCCCCGGAAGAGGTCCCGGAGTTCCGCGTCCGCCATCCGCGCCAGCAAGGTCGGGTTCGCGATCTTGTAACCGTTGAGGTGGAGGATCGGCAGAACCGCGCCGTCCACCTTTGGGTTGAGGAACTTGTTGGAGTGCCAGGCTGCCGCCAGCGGTCCCGTCTCCGCCTCCCCGTCGCCGACGACACAGGCCACGATGAGGTCGGGGTTGTCGAAAGCGGCGCCGAAGGCATGGACAAGCGCGTAGCCGAGTTCGCCGCCTTCGTGGATCGAACCCGGCGTCTCCGGGGCGACATGGCTGGGTATACCGCCAGGAAACGAAAATTGGCGGAACAGTTTCCGCAGTCCGGCCTCGTCCTGCGAGATGTCCGGATAGATCTCGCTGTAGGAGCCTTCAAGATAGGTATTCGCCACCATCGCGGGTCCGCCGTGGCCGGGCCCGCAGATGTAGAGGACGTCCGTATCCCTTTCCTTGATGACGCGGTTCAGATGCACGTAGATAAAGTTCAGGCCAGGTGTCGTTCCCCAGTGGCCGAGGAGCCGTGGCTTAACGTGTTCGGCCGCAAGAGGCTCTCGAAGTAGGGGATTGCCCATCAGGTAGATTTGGCCGACAGATACGTAGTTGGCGGCTCGCCAGTAGCGGTCAATTAGACCGAGTTGGGTGTCACTTACGTCTGCCATCCTGAAGTCACTCCACGCTCGCATACCGACCAGTAATTAGGCCATCGCTTCCGACCCTAAGGTAAGCTTTGTCCCACGTTCATCTTGCTGGGTACGTCCGTCGACCTCCTGTACGCTGCGTGTCGATTACTTGGACAACAGCTCAAGGACGTGCGACGTCTGAGATACCGCTGCGATTTCTCCGAGCGTTGATCGAAATCAACACAGGAAGCTTATCAAGGTGATTGTCAATGAACAGGTAGAACTCTTTCGTGCTACTAGACTGAAATCACGATCAGGGAGCTAGGTCAGTGTCCGAAAGGTTGGTCAAAATAGTCGGAATGGCAATTCTTGTCGGGCTTGTCGCAACGTCGGCCGGGGCAGACAACATTGCCGAGGGAAAGGCGCTGGTGGAACTCAACTGCGCGCGCTGCCATGCCGTGGATCGAACCAGCGAGAGCAGTCATTCCGACGCCCCACCATTCAGGACGCTTTCGCAGCGCTACCCCATTGATGCGCTCGAGGAAGCATTTGCCGAAGGCATCTCCACGGGGCATCCCGACATGCCCGAATTCGTTGCAACACCGGAACAGATCCAGGCTATCCTTGCCTATATCAGCAGCCTCGGCGACTGAAGCTCGGCCGCCCAGGCCTCAATGCAGGAGCGATAGCGCTGCAAAACGATAGAACTGGAAGGACATGGCCTTGGAATCATGCCGTCTGCGAAGCCTCCTTGTTGGCGTAGATGCGGATAGCTCCGCGTCAGCTCCGGCGTTGACCCGTGCAATGGACATGGCCTTGGCTTACCGATCGACGCTCACGGTCTACGTGTTCGCTCCAGACTTGCTGCAGCCATTCCCGCTGACGCTTGGCTCCTCCTCGATCTGGATTGAACAAGAGGAGGACAGGATCGAACAGGCCTCTGAAGAGGCCGCGCGGTCGGTTCGCCAGCTTGCAGCTGAAAAGGACGTGGCTGTGGCGCTTGAACATGCCCACTCGCCCTTCGAAGGGCGCTACCAGCGCTTCATCGCATTGGCACGTGTTCATGATCTGACAATCCTTCCGGCGGCCGAGCCATCACGCTCTTGGGCCCGTCCGGCGATCGAGCACGCGATCTTCGACACTGGCCGACCCGTGCTTGTAACCCAGAAAGGGCGTCGGCCAATAGCAGCCAAGGTGGCCATCGCCTGGGACGGGAGTGCAAGAGCCGCGCGCGCGGTTCGTGACAGCATCGACTTGTTGATGATGGCCGATCAGGTCAGCATCGCGACGGTTCTGGACACCAAGGGATCGGAGGGACTGCAATCAGCCGATGAGCTAGGCAACTATCTCAGGCTCTACGGCATTGAGCCCAAAATCGCGGTGGTCGCGAATCCGCCGGGCGACGACGAGGGCGAGCCGATACGCTCGTTTCTTGCCAGCGAGCAGATGGAACTTCTGGTCATGGGTGCATTCGTGCATTCGCGTCTGCGTCAAACGGTATGGGGCGGGATGACCCGCTCGATACTCGAAAACTGTCCCGTTCCTGTGATGATGTCCTATTAGGCCGGAATCGGTTCAAGCTAATCGTTCAACTGATTAGAGCGGTTCACGGATTTATAGAATCGTGTGGATTCCCTGCTTGAAGGATTTGTGATTCAAGTGGCTGGGCAGGAGGCCAGCATCTTATGACGGCACCTCTTTCCAACGACCTGCGGAAGCGTGTTGTGGCGGCGGTTGGTTCCGGTGATAGCTGCCGGACGGTGGCCGCCCGGTTCGGTGTTGCGGTTTCTTCGGTGGTAAATTGGTCTCAGCTCTCTAGCGCTCGCGATCAAAGGTCAGTTGTTGGTCCGATGCCCGCCGCCAGCATCGCTCACACGGCCTGACCGACCAGCGCGCCGATTCCTGCGGTGAGCCCCATCGCCAAGGCCCCCCAGAAAGTGACCCGCCATGTGGCCCGCATGACGTTGGCTCCGCCCGCCTTTGCGCCGATGGCTCCCAAGAACGCTAGAAACAGCAGCGAGGCGGCCGACACCGCCCAGACCAACGAAGCGGCCGGCGCCAGAAGCACCATGGCCAGCGGCATCGCCGCGCCGACGGCGAAGGTCGCCGCCGACGTCAATGCCGCCTGGATAGGACGGGCCGTTGTCGCCTCGGAGAGTCCGAGCTCATCCCTCGCGTGGGCGCCAAGTGCATCCCTGGCCATCAGCTGTGCGGCAACCTGCTGGGCAAGCTCATCCGACAAACCGCGTCCGACGTAAATCTGCGCGAGTTCATTCTTCTCAAATTCAGGCTGTGTTTCCAGTTCCATCCGTTCGCGAGCGAGGTCGGCTTGCTCTGTGTCCGACTGCGAACTCACAGACACATACTCGCCTGCCGCCATCGACATTGATCCGGCGACCAGCCCGGCGATTCCCGCGACTAGGATCTCCGAAGTCCCCTGTGCCGCGGCGGCAACGCCGACGATGAGGCTAGCCGTGGAAACTATGCCGTCATTTGCGCCGAGCACGGCCGCCCGCAACCATCCGATCCGCGAGACGAGATGCTTCTCTGTGTGCAGCCTGCTCATGCGACCGATACCAACATCAGTTCTTCGGGGTTGAAGGCATCAGTTTGACCAGCGGGATCCGTTTCAAGGTGGATCTGCGCGGTCTTTGCCGTTGCGATAGACCCGTGGGCATTCACCCGGCGGGGTTCGACCTTGTATTCGAGCATCACTCAACCTCTTTCCTAAGCACGACAAGTGCGACGCGCGCCGATCATCGTGTACTTCAAAAGATTGCCGAAGATGTTGATCTGAATCACCCCATGGCGCGCGTCAACGGCCGAGGTTGATGGTCTGCTCAACTGAGCCGGAGCCCGCCCCATCCTGTCAGACGGCCATCCCGAGCCAGCAAGCGACACCGGCCGCCGCGGCCGCGGCCAGCGTGATGATGGCAAGCGGCAGAGAGAAGCGGACGGGGCCGGCAAGGATCGACAGGAACAGCCTGCCGATTGCATTTGCGGCGAGCGCCACCAGCACCGCTCCGCCCACGGTGTTGATGGCTGCCGTCTGCTCGACAAGACGCAGTGCGCTCAACACGGCGACATCGACATCGAATGCGCCCGACACCGCAGAGGTCATCAGAAGTCCGCCCTCGCCGAAGCGGCTGGCGAGCGCCGCACTCGCGGTTGAGACGACCGCAAATGAAGCGGCGAAAAGAAGCAACGAGGCGAGCTCAAACGGATTGCGCTCGCCTCCTTTCTCCCTTGTCGGATGAACGCCGTTGCGAACCAGCAACACAGCTCCGCTTGCCGCGAGGACCATCGCGGCGGCGAGCGCGGGCACCACGATCCACCCTAGAACCTGCGGTGCGATTATCGCGACGATAACCAAGACTCGCAGGATCGAGACCAGCGCTGCGAGCCCCGCGGCCCCGGCGAGCGGCAACGCATTGCCCTCTGCCTTTGCCATGCGGGCCAATGCCACCGTCACCGCAGTCGACGACACGACGGCACCCGCGAGCGTACCGACGAGCAGGCCACGTGTCTGGCCAAGAACTCGCACCGCAACGTAACCGCCAAAGGAAATTGCCGCGATGACAACCGTGAAGAACCAGATTTCGAACGGGTTCAAGCCGCCCCAGGGATCGATCGCCCGATCGGGCAGCAACGGCAAGACAATGGCCGTCATGACAGCGAGGATCATTGCCGAGCGGAGTTCGATCCAAGTCAGGCGCCGCAGCAAATCGTGCAGCACCTCCCGGCTGGCGAGGACGGCGGCGAGTGCCGCGCCGCCGGCAGCGGCAGTACGCGTGTCACCGACCACGGCCAGCGCGCCGAGGGCAAAGACGATCAGGCCAGCCACGACGCCCGTCACGCTGAAGTTCTGGTCGTGCTCGGCTTCGCGCGCCGAGAACCACGCGAAGATCGCGGCGAAGCCGAGGAAGCCAGCGATCAGCACCCCGGAGCCTAGCGCCTCGGAGAGCGCAGCAAAGATTCCACCGAGCAAACCAACCAGCCCAAACGTCCGGAGACCAGCGGTGCGGCTGCGGTCGGGCGCGTCACGCTCGCGCCAGCCCCGCTCCAGGCCGACCAGCAGGCCGATAGCAAGTGCGAGGCCGAGTTGGGCGATCAACTGGTCCATGTGCGTCAGCCGGCAAAAATCGGTAACTGGTCACGTGCCCAGCGCGCGATGAGGCCCGACGACACAGAGCCCGAGGTGCGCCCAGTCTCGTAGCCGCGGTGATCCAAGGTCTGGATACTGCGGATACCAAGCTTGGAGACTACCTCACGTTGGACACCGGAACCAGGCCGACCGAGTGGGTCGGCGTCGACCGGTACAGGGAGGCTCCCGAACAACTTCACGTCACACGTGCAATAGCATGCGAGGTATTCGAACATCCACCGGACCTCGCTCTCTGTGCGGTTATTGACGAATGCTCTCCACTGTATCGACCCTGTCGTCAAGCGTTCCGTGGCTCGCGGTGAACGAGCATGCACCCGAAGCTGTTTCGTGGGATTGGAACGCCGTAGGCACCGTATCCCTGGTGACCGACGGTTCCCGGTCGCTTGGTCGCAGCGATGCGGCGACACAAAAATCTCGAGCCCGCAGTTCGTTGTCGCGCACGCAGGACACCGGCCCGGAGGAGCCGGCAGGGCGCCGCTATTTCCTCAGATGAAAGATGCGGGCATCTGAAGGGCAGCCTTGATGCGAGGTGCCAGTTCCCGGGCCGTGCGGCCCGCGCCGATCAACGTTGCTGACGCGGCACCCGTCCAGTTTCCATATCCCTGCAGCCAAAGCCGCGGTTCCTCGACCGCACGTTGATCGACCACTTCGATGCGTCCATCAGGGCCGACCACGCCAAGCGACCGGAGGTGCCCTGTCGCCGGACGGAATCCGGTGCACCACAGGACGGCGTCGACATGCGTCTCCGTTCCGTCCGCCCACAAGACACCGTCGATCGTGAAGCGGAGGAAGGGGCGGACCGATTTCAGCACGCCGCGGTCGCGCGCTTCTTTCACCGGCGGGACCATGACGATGTCACCCAAGGTCGTGGTTGAAGCCTGGTCGAAGTCACCGCGCACGCGCGCGCTAGCGCGTTCGAACAGGACGCGCCCGTCGACGTCGTCTGGCAGGAAGACAGGGTCCTTCAGGGTGACCCAGACCGTCTCTGCGAGCGCGCTGACCTCGGCGAGGATCTGCGCCCCGGAGTTGCCGCCGCCAACAACCAGCACCCGCTTGCCAGCGAAGGGGATGGGACTGCGATATTCTGCCGAATGGAGCTGACCGCCGCGGAACAATTCGCGGCCCGGATGATCGGGAATGTAGGGTGCGCTCCACGTTCCCGTTGCGCTGACGACGGCCCTCGCGGTGAAGGTCCGCCCGTTCCTCAACTGGAGACAGAGCCGTTCGGGGTCCCGTTCCACGGTTTCGACGTGACAAGACCGCTCGATCGGAAACGCATAGCGTTGCTCGTAGCGCGTCAGGTAATCGATCACCTCGTCTCTGCTCGGGAAGCCGTCAGAGCGGCTCGGCGGCATCGGCCAGCCGGGAAGCGAGCTGTAGGTCGCCGGCGAGAAAAGATGAAGCGAGTCCCAGGCATGAAGCCACGCGCCGCCCGGGCGGTCTTCGGCATCGAGCATGAGGAAATCGATTCCCGCGCGACGAAGATAATAGGCAACGGCGAGGCCCGCCTGCCCTCCTCCGATCACGACGACATCATGATCCCCTTCATTCATGCGGAGCGCTTCTGTGGCATGGTCGCGATCGTGGAAAGATCCGTCGCCGCATCGATCGTCTTCCCTGCACCTTTCCTCTCCGAGTAGCGGTCGACGAGCCGAGCCGCATGCGGCCGGGTGAGAATGGTGAATCGGACCAGTTCCTCCATCACGTCGACGATGCGTTCGTAATAGACCGACGGCTTCATGCGTCCGTCTTCGTCGAACTCCTGATAGGCCTTGGCGACGCTCGACTGGTTGGGGATCGTGATCATCCGCATCCAGCGGCCGAGCAGCCGTAGCGTGTTCACGGCATTGAAGCTCTGCGAGCCGCCGGAAACCTGCATTACCGCCAGGGTCCGACCCTGTGTCGGGCGGATGCCGCCCATGTTCAATGGCAGATTGTCAATCTGCGCCTTCATCAGCCCAGTGATCTGACCGTGCCGTTCGGGACTGCACCAGACCATTCCCTCCGACCAGATCGCATGCTCGCGCAGTTCCCGGATAGCCGGATGATCGTCGCCTGCCACCTGGTCGGGAAAAGGCATGTCGAACGGATCGAAGATCCGCACCTCGGCACCGAAGAAGCGCAGCAGGCGCCCAGCTTCCTCGGTGGCAAGCCGGGAGTAGGAACGCGGCCGCAACGAGCCGTAAAGCAGCAGGATTCGCGGGGCGTGCTCCTCCGGCCCCAGACCGAGGCCGGGCCGCTCCGCGACAAACCGGGCATCGAGCGCCGGCAGATGGTCGGGATCATCGAGTTCGCGTAGCCTCATGGTGTTTCTCCTATGACCGGGCCGTCGCGGCGGCCGGCATGGTATCGGGCGCGGTGTCGGGAAACCAGCGCCTGCCCATCCTGAGCGCGACATGCACGAGCAGGACGAGCACCGGGACTTCGACCAGTGGCCCGATGACGGCTGCGAACGCCACCGGGGACGCGAGGCCGAAGGCGGCGATGGCGACCGCGATGGCAAGCTCGAAATTGTTGCCGGCAGCCGTGAAGGCAATCGCCGTCGTGCGCGGATAGTCGGCCGCGATCAGCCTGCCCATCAGGAAGCTGATGACGAACTGGACGACGAAATAGATGACCAGCGGCACGGCGATCAGCAGAGCGTCCGATGGCAGCCGCATCACGTCGCCGCCCTTCAGGCTGAACATGGCGACGATGGTGAAGAGCAGCGCAACAAGCGTGATCGGGCTGATCCTGGGCAGGAAGATGCCCTCGTACCAATCGCTCCCCTTGCTGGAGATCAGGACGCGCCGCGTCAGGTATCCGGCGGCGAAGGGGATGCCGAGATAGATCAGGACAGCCTCTGTGATCGTCCAGAAGCCGACGCCGACCACGCTGCCCTCCAGGCCGAACAGCGGCGGCAGGACGGACAGGAAGAACCAGGCATAGGTCGAGAAGAACAGGATCTGGAAGATCGAATTGAATGCGACGAGGCCCGCGACATACTGGTTGTCGCCCTTCGCCAACTGGTTCCACACCAGCACCATCGCGATGCAGCGCGCCAACCCGATCAGGATCACGCCCGTCATGTATTCGGGGTGGTCGCGCAGGAAGATCACCGCGAGCCCGAACATCAGCGTTGGACCGATAATCCAGTTCTGGACCAGCGACAGGAGCAGCACGCGCTTGTCGGCGAATACGCGGTGCAGCTCCTCGTAGCGCACACGGGCGAGCGGCGGATACATCATCAGGATCAAGCCGATGGCGATCGGGATGTTCGTCGTGCCTACGGACATGGCGTCGAGCGAGGCCGGAAGAGTCTCGAAGGCGGTTCCGAGGAAGACGCCGAGCGCCATCGCCGCGAAGATCCAGACCGTGAGGTAGCGATCGAGGAAGGACAGCCGGCGTGCCGGAGGTGTTGCGTTCGACATTGGAATTTCCCGTGGTTGTCAGGTGAGCCTGTTGCCTGCCGCATCAGTCACCTGCTCGCCGTCTTCCTTGGCGAAGGCGCCCTTTTGGGCGGGCAAGAGGTCGAGGACCGTCTCGGACGGACGGCAAAGCTTCACGCCTTTCGGCGAGACGACGATCGGACGGTTCATCAGAATCGGATGCTTCTCAATCGCATCGAACAGCTGCTCGTCTGTCAGGGCGGGATCGCCAAGGCCGAGCTCCCCGTAAGGCGTGTCCTTCACGCGGAGGATACTGCGGAGCGACGTGCCCATCCGCTCCACCAGCTTGCGCAGCAGCTCTCGCGTCGGCGGTGTCTTCAGGTACTCGATAACATGCGGTTCGATTCCTGCATTGCGGATCATCGCAAGCGTGTTGCGCGAGGTCCCGCATTCGGGGTTGTGGTAGATGATCACGTCCATGCCGGGTCTCATGCTGTTGCGGCCGCCGAGACTTCGAGCTTTCCGATCTCGCGCAACCTGGACTGGAGCGACATCCGGTCGATCGAAGCCAGCGGCAGCGCCAGGAAGGCGGAGATACGGTTCGATAGCTGCCGATAGGCATCCGCGAAAGCCAGGTGCTTCTCGGCATCCGTGCCTTCAGCGGCTGCGGGATCCGGAATGCCCCAATGCGCTGTCATCGGCTGTCCGGGCCAGACCGGGCAGGCTTCGTTTGCGGCGTTGTCGCAGACGGTAAAGACAAAATCCATCTTAGGCGATCCGGGCCTCGCGAACTCCTCCCAGGATTTCGAGCGCGCGAAAGACGCATCCAGCTTCAGGTTCTGCAGGAGTTCGAGCGCGAAGGGATGCACTTCGCCTTTGGGCTGCGATCCGGCGGAGAAGGCGTTGAAGCGACCGGTGCCGAGATTCCTCAGGATCGCTTCGGCGAGGATGGAACGGGCGGAGTTCCCCGTGCAGAGGAAAAGGACGTTGTAGAGTCTGTCGGACATAGAAAACGCTCCTAGCAATCGCAGGTGACGGCATTGATGACTGGACGGCAGAGTTCCGGCGCGCCGTTGCAGCAGTCTTCCATCAGGTACGCGAGCAGGTCACGGAATCCGGTCATGTCGGCGACGTAGCGCACGGTTCGGCCATCCCGCTCGGGTCGGATGAGCGCCGCATGCGTCAGGATCTTGAGATGCGAGGACGTCGTGTTCTGAACTGCGCCGACCCGCGTCGCAATCTCACCCGCTGCAACCCCTTCTGGCCCCGCGCGCACAAGGAGGCGGAAAATATCCAGGCGGGTTTCCTGTCCCAGTGCGGCCAACGCGGCAAGTGACGTTTTCTTATCCATAAATCTGCCCTTCTCGATATATCGACGCGCGGTGAGTAGCATGAGACGCTGCCGACGAAAAGGCCTAGTTTGCCTCAAAAGAACGACAGGTCCCCGGCTCGACGCGTTCGATGCCGAACGGCAGCAGTGCGATCCCCTCGGCTTGAGAGATCGCCCGCAGGCTGGCCGAAGAGCCGCGCCCCAACATTGCCAGGTGCGGCAGCCCGTCCGAGCCTCCCGGGCAAGCATTCCTCCTCAGTGTCGCGCGGGCGACTGTGGCGCGGGTCGCTGCACAGGCGACCGCCACGCCGCCGCGCGCACTGATGTTCCGCATCGAGATCAACACCTATCACGGCTTCGCCTAGACGATAATGAAGAGCCAGGGCCACCTCATCTGTACCAAACAAGGAGTGCCTCACCTTCTGCCCGCCAAGGCCTGGGCGCATCTCACAGGCCTCGAGGGCAACGCCCGATCGGCACGACAACGAGAGCTGTCCGACACGGACGGCACGCTCGCCTTCGGCTACGTTTCACCAGACCGTGGCTCATTTCCACTCGAGGGGACAGAAAACGCATTTTGTGACACACAAAAATACCGCTCGAACGGTCAATACTAAGGATTCGTGGATCGGTTGACTTGCTGGCTGCGACGGTCGCGGTGAGGGGAGCCGCACGGTTGCATTGAGTTCATCTAGTGCTTGGCCGATCAGTTGTGTCCAGGCATCGCAGCGCGTCATACTGACTGAGGAATACCTTGCCAGTCAGGCCTTCGAGGAAATGGGTCCGCTTCAGCCTGTCCATCACTGGACCCTTGACTTCGGACAGATGGAAAGTGATGCCCGCGTCCTTCAGGCGATGATTGATCTCCTCAAGGCTTTCGAGCGCCGAGGCATCGATTATGTTCACCGCCGAGCACATCAGCACGACGTGTTTGAGCTGCGGCCGCTCGGCAACAAGCGCCGCGATGCGATCTTCCAGATAGCGGGTATTGGCGAAATAAAGGCTTTCATCAACCCGCAGGGACAGGATTTCGGGCGATGTCTCCACCCGATGGCGCTCGACATTGCGGAAGTGCTCGGTGCCTGGCAATTGGCCGACAACGGCCATGTGCGGGCGCGAAGTGCGGTAGAGATGGAGCAGCAGCGATAGCACAACGCCCATGACGACGCCGATCTCCACGCCGACAAACAGCGTGCCGAGAATGGTCGCGGCCATGGCCGAGAAGTCTACCTTGGAATATGCCCAGACACGACGGATGGCGGCGACGTTCACCAACGAAAGGACAGCGACGATGATCGTTGCGGCAAGTGTCGCCTGCGGAAGGCTGGCGAGAAGCGGCGTGAGGAACAATGTGGCGAGCGCGATGCCGATGGCGGTGTAGATCCCGGCAGCAGGCGTTTCAGCGCCGGCATCGAAATTGACGACCGAACGGGCAAAGCCGCCGGTGACCGGATAGCCGGACGAGATCGCCGAGGCGATGTTGGCCACGCCAAGCCCGATCAGTTCCTGATCCGGCACGATGCGCTGGCGACGCTTGGCGGCCAGCGTCTGCGCGACCGAGACCGATTCCACGAAGCCGATCAGCGAGATCAGCAGAGCAGGGACGGCGAGCATGCGGATGAGTTCGAGATCGAAGACAGGCAAAGCAAGGACGGGCAAGCCTTGCGGGATGGCGCCGACGAGCGCGACGCCCTTCGGGCCGAGGTCGAGCATCGTTACGGCGAGGATCGTCGCGGCAACGGCCGCAACCGGTCCGGCCTTGGTGGTGATGTCGGCCATGCGCGCCGAAAGGCCGAGCGCGACTAAGACGCGCTTGAGGCGCAGTCGCACGAAGTAGAGAAATGCCAGCACCGACGTGCCTATGGCGAGCGTCGGCAAATTGATCGAGCCGATATTCTCGACGAGGCCGGTCGCGATCTGCGGCAAGGTGTGGCCGCCGGCAGGGATGCCAAGCAGATATTTGAGCTGGCCGGCCGCAATCAGCAGTCCAGAGGCGGTGATGAAGCCGGAAATCACCGGGTGGCTCAGGAAATTCGCGACAAAGCCCAGCTTGAACAAGCCCATCGCGATCAGCATAGCGCCGGACAGGAAGGCGAGCAGCAGAGCAGCAGCGAGATAGGCGGGCGTGCCCTGAACTGCGATCTCGCCGATGGCAGAGGCGGTCATCAGGGAGACGACGGCCACCGGACCCACGGCAAGCGACCGGCTGGTGCCGAACGCCGCATAGGCGACCAGCGGCAAGATCGAGGCGTAGAGCCCGATCTCGGCCGGCAGGCCTGCCAACATCGCATAGGCGAGCGATTGCGGGATCAGCATAATGGTAACGATAATCGCCGCGACTATGTCGTTGGTCAGGGTCGCGCGGGAATAGCGCCGACCCCAATCGAGGATCGGCAGATAATCTGCCAGCCGGTACATTGTCGTGATCTTTCGTTTCTTGCCCGTTTTTAAACGGTACGGGGTGACGCGCTGCCTTCGCCAAGAAGGCGCGCGGCCCACATGCCGAGGATCATGGCGGGGATGAAGGCGAAGGTTCCGGTCGCGCCGAGCCCAAGCGCGGTCAGCGCTGGACCCGGGCAAAAACCGCCAAGCCCCCAGCCGATACCGAAGAGCGCCGGGCCGGCAAGAATGCGCGCGTCGATGTCGTTGCGCGTCGGCAGATGGAAACGGTCGCCGGCGATCGGCTCGCCGCGGGCGAGAACCAGTCGGTAGCCGACGAACGCGACGAGAACTGCGCCGCCCATGACGAAGGCCAGGGAGGGGTCCCAGGTGCCGGCCAGATCGAGGAAATTCAATACCTTCGCTGGGTCCGACATGCCGGAGACGACGAGGCCGACGCCGAATAGAAGGCCAAGCGCGAGATTGATGAGGAATGACATGGGCTCATGCTCCGATGACGTGGCGGATGAGGAAGACCGTGATGATGGCCGTCGTCATAAAGATGCCGGTGGCGACGAAGGAGCGGGTCGACAGTCGCGAGAGTCCGCAGACACCGTGACCCGACGTGCAGCCATTGCCCCAGACCGACCCGAAGCCGACGAGGAGGCCCGCTCCGAGCATTAGCGGAATGTTGGACGAAACCGTCTGGCTCACCTCGACACCGCCGACCGCGATCATGGCAATCGGCGCCGTAACGAGGCCGATAACGAAGCCGAAACGCGACAGGAACGCGCTGTCGCGATAGGGCGGCAGCAGGCGGCCTGCTATCCCGGAAATGCCCGCGATGCGGCCTTCCCCCAGCATCAGCAGCACAGCCGACAAGCCGATCATCATGCCGCCGATGAGCGAGGCGAGTGGGGTGAATTCTGTCATGGATTCGATCCTTCGCGCGGCTTGGCGCAGAACATGGAGTGCATCATGGAGATGAATTCAGCGACCCGGCCGTCTTCGAGCCGGTAGAACATATGCTTCGCTTCCTTGCGGCCGACTATGAAGCCAGCCTCGCGCAGTTCAGCGATCTGCTGCGACAGGCCCGGCTGGCGGATGCCGAGCGTGTCTTCGAGATCGCGCACCGAGCGCTCGCCATCGACGAGTGCGCAGACGATCATCAGCCGCGAGGGATGGGCGAGCTTCTTCAGGAAGTCCGCCGCCTCGCCGGCATTTTCGACCATCTCGGCCGTCTCTTGCGACAGTTCGCGTGCCATGGCGGTCAGTCCCATGCCGCACCCTCCAGCACGTCGAGCGGGAATTTGAGATAGCGCTTGCCATTCGCCTCAGGTGCTGGCAGGCGACCGCCATTCATGTTCACCTGCAGAGCGTGCAAAATCAGCCTGGGCATGGGCAAGGTCGCATCGCGCCTCTCGCGAACTGCAACGAACTCGTCTTTCGTCCGGCATTTCGACATGTGCGTATTCTCTGCCTTCTCCTCCGCGACGGTCGATTCCCATCGCGGTGCGCGACCTTCTGGCTGGTAATCATGACCGACGAAAATGCGGGTTGCGTCCGGCAGGGCCAGGATCTGCTGGATCGAATCCCAAAGGCGCGCCGCACTGCCGCCGGGAAAGTCGGCCCGCGCGGTCCCTGAGTCCGGCATGAACAGCGTGTCGTGGACGAAGGCCGCATCGCCGATCACATACGTGATGGAGGCGAGTGTATGGCCGGGCGAAAACAACACTTTCGCATCGATCGTCCCGACCTTGAAGCGCTCGCCCTCGGCAAAACGCTTGTCCCACTGCGAGCCGTCTGCCGGAAAGTCAGGCCAGTTGTAAAAACCCTTCCAGAGCTTCTGCACTTCGACGACTTTCTCGCCAATGGCGGTTGGCGCGCCGGTCTTGTCCTTGAGATATCGCGCGGCGGAGAAATGGTCGGCATGAGGATGGGTGTCGAGAATCCACTCGACCGTCAGCCCCTTGCTCTCGATGTAGTCGAGAATGCGGTCGGCATTGATCGTCGCCGTCGCGCCCGACTTTTCGTCGAAATCAAGCACCGGATCGATGATGGCGCACTGCTTGGTGGCCGGATCGGAGACGACATATTGCACCGAGAAGGTGCGGTTGTCGAAGAACGCCTTCACGTCGGGCACGGTGCTTTCGAGACGGGCTTGGTTGGCATCGAGCCATTTGACGGCGCCTGACAGGTCGACGCCGAGGCGCTGGCCGAGAGGCACGATCTCGCTGCGGGCCATACGCCCGTCGAGCACTTCACCGATCGCGTGGAGTGTCGCCGAGCGTGTGCCGGTCTTGCAATAGGCGAGCACCGGCCCATCCGCCCTTTTCAGCGCCAGCTGGAAATTGATGACATGGTCCTTGTTGATCTGGCCCGGCACGACCGGAATATGCGTGTAGCCGAGCCCCGCCGCCTCGGCCGTCCGACAGTTCTCGGATGCGCTTGGCTGACCCGCTTCCTCGTTGTCCGGGCGGTTGTTAATGATGGCCGCAATGCCATTCGCCCTGGCCACCCGGATGTCGGCCGCGGTGAGTTGCGGGGCAATGAAGAGCTTGTCGGAAATCTGTTTCATGTGTCTCTCCTGCATGCTCGGCCGCTACGGCCAATTCGCTTTGACTCATATAAAAACGATTGCGATAAAACGCAATAGATAGATCATTATTGTCCCGTCCGGGTCAAAAAGGCACGAGCTTTCCCTGCCGCCCAACCATGGCGTCAGGTGGTGTCCAGCGCAGCTATTCGCGTTTCAAGTCCACGATAGCGCCACCATCCCGCACCGACACCCATGCCGTAGCGCGTGGCATGCAGTCAGGCTGAACATGGTCAAGGTATTGTTCGGTGCGACGGTCAGCATGCCTGCGCGCGGGTCGGTCGGACAGTCGATCTCCTCGCGTCAGAAGCGGCAGGCAAGCTTGCTCATGCCGACGGCGGGAATCGGGAACTGCTCGTCGGCATTTCCGCATACATCAGTCGCGACTGCGGGACGGGCGACGGCGGCGCGATGCCTAGTGGGAGGAATGCTGCGCTCCCGGCACCGCTCTGTCAGCGAGCCAAAGCGCTTCGACAGCATTAGCGGCCGTCATGACTAGCGGCGACGAGCCAGACGGCGCGGACCATCATGTGGCATACTCGAGGCAGCTCGCTTTCCCACAGGCGATACGCTCACCCCGGCGCAGCGCCAAGCGCTCTCGCCAGCACGCTAAACTGAAATGCCTGCGTAGATACCCATGGAGTTCGATGCTCGTGGAGCACTCCCTTGAGGAGCCTGAATCCCGGGCCAAGCGTATCGGCTAGGGTTTCATGGCTGTAGCGCCGGACAGGCAGCCCGCTGCAACGTTCCGGCCCGCCGAGGGCAAAGGTCGCCATGATGGCGTGGCCACCCTCCGACAGCGCGGCGTCCAGCCTCGCGACATAGGCGGTGCGGTCTACCTCCTCAGTAAGAAAATGGAAGGCGGCGCGGTCGTGCCACACGTCGTATCGCCTCTGTGGCTGCCAAGCAGTCACGTTCGAAACGATCCATTCG
>JAHBYZ010000038.1 GCA_019635695.1 Rhizobiaceae bacterium | reverse complement strand
ATGACCCATTCCCCGCGCACGGTCTCGGCCGTCTTGAAACAGGGCGAATCCGGGTCGGCGACGATCTGGACGATGCCGTAGTGGTCACGAAGGTCGATGAAGAGCAGGCCGCCATGGTCGCGCACGCGGTGGACCCAGCCGGACAGGCGCACGGTCGAGCCGGCGTCGGACTTCCTCAGGGCGGCGCAGGTGTGGCTGCGGTAGCGGTGCATGATCGTCTTTCCGGAATCGTCAAAGGGGCCGCTCGAAGGGGCAGCCGAAAAATCGCGCGGAAAAGCGCATCAAAGGGCTGGCTTGTCAAGGATGGGAGTATCAGAAGCGGAGGCCGCGCATGCGGCGCGCATGGACCACGCCGAGGATCAGCACGCCATCTTCCGTGGCGCGGTAGAAGATAACATGGGCCGCGTGCTCATGGCGGCGAACATCCTTGCCAGCACGTGGAGCCAAACGGCCCAGACGAGGATTTTCGGCGAGAAGCTGGAACCGATAACGAAGTTGTTCCCGATATCGGATTGCCTGATTAGCTCCGAAAAGATCGATGCTCTGATAAATCACCCGCTGGAGATCGGCTCTGGCGCGATCCGAGAGGCGATAGCTACTCACGGTAGACGCCGGCAGCCTTGGCCTGCGCGACGGCTGCCTCGAATATGTCATCGAGCGTCATGTCGCTGACGCCGCTGGCCTCAGACTCGGCGATCATCTGCCGGATCTCCCCTATCCGCTCCTCCTCGCTACGGGATTCGCGGTCGCGCTCGACGAGTTCGGAAAGATAGTCCGCGGCGGAGGCGAACTCGCCCTTCTCGATCTTGGACTCAATCCAGTCGCGGATGTCGTGACGCAGGTGCAGGCTGATAGCGTTCATCGGACTTCTCCTTGTCGTGAATATAGCGCCGAACCGCGCGCATCCCAAGCTCCCGCTGGCACCCCGCCCCGCCGACAATGGCGCATGGCTTGGCGGCGGCGGAAATCGTATACAGGTCGAGTCGTCATACGGTTGTCATGTCCTCCATACGCCCGCTCATACCGCTGCTCATTGCCGCCGGCATCCTGCTTGGCGGCAATGGCCTGCAAGGCACGCTGATCGCACTGCGCGGCGCGCAGGAGGGGTTCTCTGCCGCCACCATCGGCTTCATCGGCACCGCCTACTTCGCCGGATTCCTGATCGGCTGCATCTTCATCGTGCAGATCATGCGGGCGGTCGGTCATATCCGCACCTTCGCGGCGCTGGCCGCGCTCGCGGCGGCGGGAACGATGCTCCTGCCGATGTTCATCGATCCGGTGATGTGGACGATCGTGCGCTTCCTCTCGGGCTTCTGTTTCGCCGGGCTGTTCACGGTGATGGAAGCCTGGCTGAACAGCGGCGTCGAGAACCGCGACCGCGCGCAGATACTGGCCGTCTACCGCGTCATCGACATCACCTGCGTCACCGGCTCGCAGTTCCTGATCCCGCTGGTGGGCGCGCAGGGGTTCGAGATCTTCCTGGTCATGGCGATCATGACCACGATATCGCTGGTGCCGGTATCGCTGGGCGACCGCTCCAATCCGAAGCCGCCGGAAGACGTGAAGCTCGACCTGAAGCGCGCCTGGCTGATCTCGCCGCTCGCCGCGGCAGGCTGCATGGCCGTAGGCCTGAGCAACAGCGCGTTTCGCACGATGAGCCCGGTCTATGCCGAGGAAATCGGCATGAGCGTGACCGACGTGGCGACGTTCATGAGCGTCTCGATCATCGGGAGCGCGCTGGTCCAGTATCCGCTCGGCTATCTTTCGGACCGCTTCGACCGCCGTGCCGTGCTGCTCGTCACCACGCTCCTGGCACTGGCCTCGGCGCTGGCGCTGTTCCTTTTCGCCGGCAGCGACCGGCTCACGAACTTCCTTCTCGTGTTCATGTTCGGGTCGTTCGCGATGCCGCTCTATCCGCTGTCGGCGGCTCACGCCAACGACCGCGCGAAACCGAACGAGTTCGTCCTGCTCAATGCCGGGCTGATGCTGTTCTACTCGATCGGCGCGGTGGTGGGCCCGTTCGCGGCCGCCAACGTCATGGCGGTGGCGGGCCCGCACTCGCTGTTCCTGTTCTCGGCGGCGGTCTATGTCGGCATGGTCATCATCATCATCTGGCGGATGGGGGCGCGCGGCTCGGTTCCCAGCGACCAGCGCGGCCGCTTCGTCGCGCTGCTGCGGACCTCGCTGATCTTTGCCCGGCTGGCGCGCCGCGCGCCGCCGACCAAGGGCAAGGCACAAAAGGCTGGCGACGGGGTTCAACCGGCGGCGAAATCCGCTAAACAGTCGTGATGCACCTGATCACTACCCAGCGCGAGCTCGAAGAGGCCGTCGCGACGCTTTCCCGGTCCGAGTTCGTGACTGTGGACACGGAGTTCATTCGCGAGACCACGTTCTGGCCGGAGCTGTGCCTGGTGCAGATCGCCTCGCCGGACCTTGCCGTGCTGATCGACCCGCTGGCGGCCGGCATCGACCTGAAGCCTGTGTTCGAACTGATGGCCAACGAGAAGGTGCTGAAGGTGTTCCATGCCGCCCGGCAGGACATCGAGATCATGTTCAATCTCGGCGGCCTCATTCCGCATCCCGTGTTCGACACGCAGGTCGCCGCAATGGTCTGCGGCTTCGGTGAGAGCGTGTCCTACGACCAGCTGGTGCAGAAGGTGACCGGCACGCGACTCGACAAGTCGAGCCGCTTCACCGACTGGCGCCGGCGGCCACTGTCGCAACAGCAGCTCGAATATGCGCTGGCCGACGTCACCCACCTGATCGACGTGTACCGGCATCTCGCGGCCGAGCTGGAACGCGAGAACCGCGCCCACTGGCTGAACGAGGAAATGGAGGTGCTGACGGCGCGCGGCACCTACGACCAGCACCCCGACGACGCGTGGAAGCGGCTGAAGCTGCGCGTGCGCAAGCCGGTGGAGCTCGCCATCATCAAGGAAGTGGCGGCGTGGCGCGAACGCGAGGCGCGCGAACGCAACGTGCCGCGCGGCCGCATCATCAAGGACGACGCGATCTACGAGGTGGCCCAGCAGGCACCCAGGGACGCCGACGCGCTGGGGCGGCTGCGTTCGACCCCGAAAGGCTGGGAACGGTCGGCATCGGCCGCCGGCCTGCTGGCGGCGGTGAACCGGGCGCTCGCCATTCCGCGCGAGGAGCTGCCGAAACTGCCGCGCCAAGCGCAGCCGGCCGAAGGCAGCAACGCCGCGGCGGAGCTGCTCAAGGTGCTGCTGAAGCTGGTGGCCGAGGACGAAGGCGTGGCGCCGAAGGTGCTGGCGTCGAGCGACGACATCGACCGCATCGCCTCGGAGGGCGAGAAGGCTGATGTGGAGGCGCTGGCCGGCTGGCGGCGCGAGGTGTTCGGCGAGAAGGCGCTGAGACTGGTGCGCGGCGAGATCGCGCTCAAGTTCGAGAAGCGCAAGATCGCCGTGTTCGAGACAAGGCAAGCGGCGGAGTAGGCCTAAGGGCTGGTAGAGGGGGCGGGCCCGGGAGGAGCCGGCCAAGCGAAGCGGGATGGGCATGGGCAGACCGGTCGTCGGGATCATCGGCAACAGCCACCGGATCGAGAACAGGTTCCTCGTCCAGGCGGTGGGCGAGCGCAACATGGCGGCGGTGGCCGAGGTGGCCAACGCGCTGCCTCTCGTTTTTTCGGGCGACCCCAAGCTGACCGACATTCGCGAGCTACTCGACGTCGTCGACGGTGTGGTGCTGACCGGCGCGCGGGCCAACGTGCATCCGCGCCATTTCAACACCGAGCCGAACGCCAAGCACGAGCCATATGATGAGGATCGCGACGCGGTGGCGCTGCCGCTGGTGCAGGCCTGCGTGGCCGAGGGCGTGCCGATCTTCGGCATCTGCCGCGGCTTCCAGGAGATGAACGTCGCCTATGGCGGCTCGCTGCATCCCGAGATTCGCGAGATTCCGGGCCGCATGAACCATCGCATGCCGCGGCTGGAGAACGGCGAGATCCATCCCGACCCGACCGTGGTCTTTGCGGATCGGCACGAGGTGACGCTGACGAAGGACGGCGACTTCGCGCGCATCCTCGGCCGCGACCGCATCCGCGTGAACTCGCTGCACGGTCAGGGCATTCTTGACCCCGGCAGCCGCGTGCTGATCGAGGGCACGGCGGAGGATTCCACCGTCGAGGCGATCCGCATCGAGGGCGCCAAGGCGTTTGCGCTCGGGGTTCAGTGGCATGCGGAATACGACCCGCAGGTGAACCCGATCAACCGGGCGCTGTTCGAGGCTTTCGGCGAGGCGGTGCGGGCGTTTCGGGCGGGACGGCGTGGGATGCGGGGCGCGGCGTAGGCGGCGCGAGTAGAAACACCCCCTCCACCGCCTTCGGCGGTCCCCCTCCCCCGTAAACGGGGGAGGATCCACCGTCGAGGCCGGCCGCGACCCGTGTCTTCCCCCGTTTACGGGGGGAAGGGGCCACGCGAAGCGTGGTGAAAGGGGTATTTCCCGCCGCCTCAGCCCGCTACCGCGAGCTTCAGGTCCATGCCCGCGACCTTGGCGAGCGTGGCCATGCGGCCTTCGGGGCGCTCACCTGCGAGGCCGGCCTTGTCGGCCGGGATGGTAAGCGTGAAGGCGCGGTCGCCGCGCTTTTCCCAGCGCAGGTTGGGGATGATGCCGGGCATGGAGGCCGACAGCAGGTAGACGACGCGCATCAGCGCGCCGATGAGCTTGGCGCGCTCGAGATATTGCGGCGTGACCAGCGCACGCATCTCGGGCGAGACGACGTCGTCGTAGATGCCTTCATGGCGGAACAGGTTAACCAGCGCCATGAAAGCGCGGCCGGGATGGTCGACGCCGATGAAGGAGGCATGGGCGATGATGTTGAGCGACTGTGTGCCGCGATATTCGGGATGGGCGCGCCAGCCGATGTCGGCGAGCAGGCAGGCCGCCTCGCGGTAACGCGCCTCGTCGGCGGTCTCGGCGATGCCGAGCGCAGCCAGCGTCTCGCCGGTCCAGCGGGCGAGCTCGCGCGCATGGGTGGCCGAGCGGGAGCGCAGCACGGCAAGCTCGTCGGCCGCCGACAGCAGCGGATCCTGCGCCTGCCGCTCCTTGTCGAGCAGTTCGTAGAGGAAACCCTCGCGCACGCCGAGCGCCGAGACGATGATGCGGGCGGGCTTCATCGCCCGCACGATCTCCTGCAGAACGACGGCGCCGTAGGGCAGAAGCGCGCGGCGGCTCTTGGAGATGCGCTCGATGCCCTTGATGCGGTCCATCTCGCCATTGGCGACCTGGGCCAGGAAGGCGGCCGAGCCGGACACGCTCATCTCGTAATGATGCATGACATTGAGCGGATAGCCGATCGCGTTCATGTGGAGGCGGGCGAGGTTTCGCCACGTGCCGCCGACGGCGTAAAAGGTGCGCCCTGCCCCGCCTTCGAGGAAATCGGCGCGCTTCAGCTCGCGGCGCGCCACCTTGGCGGCCTCGGCGGTGGAATTCTTGGTCAGGTCCTGAAGCCGCAGGCCGCCAAGCGGCAGCGTGATGCCTTCCCCGATCTTTTCGCCGGCGACGTCGATCAGCTCCAGCGAGCCGCCGCCGAGGTCGCCGGCGATGCCATCGGCCGGGTGAAAGCCGGAGATGACGCCGAGCGCCGAATAATACGCCTCCTCGCGGCCCGAGAGCACGCGGACCCCGGTGCCCAGAACGTCCTCGGCGCGGCGGATGAAATCGGGACCGTTCTCGGCCTCGCGCGCGGCTGCGGTGGCAATAACGTAGAGCGGATCGGCCCCGGCCTGCTCGGACAAAGCGCGGAAGCGGCGGAACTCGGCCATGGAGCGCGTGACGGCCTCGGGGTCGAGCCTGCCGGTGGAGACGATGCCGCGGCCCAGCCCGGCAAGCATCTTCTCGTTGAAGAGCACGGTGGGCGAGCGGGCAATGCCCTCGTAGATGACGAGGCGGATGGAGTTGGAGCCGATGTCGATCACCGACAGCGGCCGCCGGTCCTGCAGCCGGCCCTGCGTATCGCCTATCATGTAAGAAGGGGGCTCATGCGGCGGGGGTCGCCGCGGCCTTCTTCTTCCGGCCCTGGCGGGAAATCCGCTTCGGCGCGTTGTTCTTCAGAGCATCGCCGCGGCCGGACAGGCTCGGGTTCGTCATGAAGTACTCCTGCGCGTTGAACGGCTCCTCGCCCTCGTCCGGAACGATCCGCCGCGAGGTGCCGTCGGGCAATACTTCAAAGCTCTGCTGGTTGTCCATGAGATTGCCGAGCATGATCTGGTCCAGCACCTGGTCATGCACAGTCGGGTTGGTGATCGGCACCAGCGTCTCGACGCGGCGGTCGAGGTTGCGCGGCATCATGTCGGCCGAGCCGATGTAGACGATGGCCCCGTTCGACGGCAGGCCCTGGCCGTTGCCGAAGCAGAAGATGCGGCTGTGCTCAAGGAAGCGGCCGACGATGGACCTGGCGCGGATGTTCTCCGACAGGCCGGGCACGCCGGGGCGCAGGCAGCATATGCCGCGCACGACGATGTCGATCTCCACGCCGGCGGAACTTGCCTCGTAGAGCGCGTCGATGATCTGCGGGTCGACCAGCGAGTTCATCTTCATCCAGATCTGCGCCGGACGTCCGGCGCGGGCATGGACGATCTCGCCGGCGATATGGTCGAGGATGCGCTTGCGCAGCGTGAAGGGCGAGATGGCGAGGCGCATCTCGTCAGTCGGCTCGGCATAGCCGGTGATGAAGTTGAACACCTGGGCGACGTCGCGCGCGATGTCGGGATCGCAGGTGAAGAAGGAGAGATCGGTGTAGATGCGCGCGGTGATCGGATGGTAGTTGCCGGTGCCCAGGTGCACGTAGGAGCGCAGCTTCTGGTCCTCGCGGCGCACGACCAGCGACATCTTGGCGTGGGTCTTCAGCTCGATGAAGCCGAAGACCACCTGCACGCCGGCGCGCTCCAGATCGCGCGCCCAGCGGATATTGGCCTCCTCGTCGAAGCGGGCCTTGAGCTCGACCAGCGCGGTAACCGACTTGCCGGCCTCGGCCGCGTCGATGAGCGCACGCACGATCGGGCTGTCGTTGGAGGTGCGGTAGAGCGTCTGCTTGATGGCGACGACCTCGGGGTCCATCGCCGCCTGGCGCAGGAACTGCACCACCACGTCGAAGGATTCGTAGGGGTGGTGGACGACGATGTCCTTTTCGCGGATGGCGGCGAAGCAGTCTCCTCCCCGGTCGCGGATGCGCTCGGGGAAACGCGGATTGTATGGCACGAATTTCAGGTCGTCGCGCGGCAGGGCGACGATCTCGGAAATCTGGCTCAACGCCAGCGGACCGGACAGCACGCTGATGCGGGCGGATGCAACGCCGAGCTCGCCGGCAACGAACTCGCGCAGCGCCTCAGGCATGCCCGAATCGAACTCGATGCGGATGACCTGGCCTCGCCGACGGCGCTTCAGCGCCGTCTCGAACAGGCGCACGAGATCCTCCGCCTCCTCCTCCACCTCTATGTCGGAGTCGCGGATGATGCGGAACGTGCCGGAGCCCTGCAGTTCATAGCCGGGGAAAAGACGGCCGATGTTGAGGCCGACGACCTCCTCGAGCGCGATGAGCCGCACGCAGCCCTTGCGCTCCGGCAGCTGGACGAAACGGCGCAGCGAAGGCGGCAGGCGCAGCAGCGCCGTCATCTCTTCCTTCGTCGCCTTGTGGCGCAAGGTCAGCGCGATAGTGAAGCCGAGGTTGGGGATGAATGGAAACGGATGCGCCGGGTCGATGGAGAGCGGGGTCAGCACCGGAAAGACCGATTCGGCGAAATAGCTGTCCAGCCAGCGCCTGTCGTCCTTGACCAGCGCGTCGGGGCGGACGATCTCGATGTTCTCCTTGCCCAGCATGTCCAGAAGCTGGGAGAAACTCTCCTGCTGCTCGACCTGCAGATGCCCCACCTCGACCAGTATGTGGTCGAGCTGCTCCTGCGGCGTGCGGCCGTCGGCGCTGCGGGTGGTGATGCCCTCGCGCACCTGTCCGGCGAGGCCGGCGACGCGCACCATGAAGAACTCGTCGAGATTTGTCGCCGAGATCGCGAGGAAACGCACGCGCTCAAGCAGCGGATGGCTGGCGAAGCGGGACTGCTCGAGCACGCGGCGGTTGAACTGGAGCCAGGAAAACTCGCGGTTGACGAAACGGTCGGCCGACAGCTCGCCCCGCGTGGCGGCGAAAGGCGCGGCGGTTTCCGCCGTAACCGGCTTCATGTCGTTCATCGGTTTACCCGTTCGGATGCAGGATGCACTGGCGCAGGCTCGTCTGTGGCAAGGTTTTGCGACAGTTTGATAACATGCTTGCCAAGCGCCCGGCCATGCTGCAAACCCCGGTCTGGCGGCGTCGAGGCCGCCACGACGGGGACCCGCGATGGCCGACCATCTCATTCCGCACTTCCAGAACGACGCAGGACATGCGCGCATCGCCATCGCAGTGAAGGAATTCATGTGCACCGGCGCCAGCGCGCCGTTCGACCATCCGCACGTCTTCCTCGACATGGGCGCGGACGGCGAGAAGGTCTGCCCCTATTGCTCGACGCTCTATGTGTACGACCCTGCCCTGCACGGCGACGAGACGATACCGGCGGGCGCACTCTTCATCGACAAGGCCGCCTGACGGGCGGATGCGGCCATGGATGTTTCCCGGCCGCGCCAGATCGTCATTGCCGGAGCCGGCATAGCGGGGCTGACGGCGGCGATCGCTTTCGCGCGTCGCGGCTTTGCGGTGCGCGTGTTCGAGCAGGCGCCGGAACTGGCCGAGGCCGGCGCGGGCATCCAGCTCTCCCCCAACGCGACGCGGCTGCTCGACCGGCTGGGCGTGACCGAATATTTCCTGCCGGCGGCCGTGCGGCCCGAGCGGATCGCGCTGCATGACGCCAGGCGGCAGCGCCGGATCGCCGAGGTGCCGCTGGGCGAGGCGGCCGAAAAGCGCTGGGGCGCGCCGTATCTGGTGGTCCACCGCGCCGACTTGCAGAGCGCACTGAAGGCGCGCGCGGCGCGCGATCCGGATATCGAGATCGCCACCGGCGCGCGCGTGAGCGACGCTGCGCTGCATGCGCGCGGGGTGACGGTGTCGGTCGACCGCGGCGGGGCGATCAGCGAATCGATGCCCTTGCTGCTAGTCGGAGCCGACGGCGTGTGGTCGTCGGTGCGGGCGATCGGCAGCGGACACCATTCCGAGCGCTTCACCGGCGAGGTGGCGTGGCGCGCGACGCTGCGCCGCGACAGCCGCGCCGGCGCGGCACTTGCGGAGATCATGCCGGCCGACCAGGTGAGCGTGTTCCTCGATCCGCGCTTCCATCTCGTCGCCTATCCCGTGCGGGGCGGCAGCGCGCTCAACCTCGTGGCGATCGCCAAGGGCAGCTGGAACCCGCTCGCCAAGGGCCCGGCCGACCCGGCGCCGCTGGAAGCCGCCATGCGCGGCGTGCGCGGGCCGCTCGGCACGATCGTCAAGGATGCAGGGCCGTGGACGTTCTGGCCGATCCACGAAGTGCCGGCCGGACTGGCGTGGACGGCGCGACAGGGCGCGGCGCTGATCGGCGACGCGGCGCACGCGATGCCGCCCTACGGCGCACAGGGCGCGGCAATGGCGATCGAGGACGCGGTGACGCTGGCCGAGCTCGTCGCGGCAAGACCGGGCGACCTGACGGGGGCGCTGGAGGCTTACGAAGCGGCGCGGCGGCCGCGGGTGGAGCAGGTCGCCAAGCGCGGGCGGTTCAACAAATGGATGTGGAACGCCGGCGGGTTCGTGCGGCTAGGCCGCAACATGGTGCTGGCGCGGCGCAAGCCGGAGCAGCTCGCCGCCGACCTCGACTGGATTTACGGGTTCGACGCGATGACCGCTGACGCACGGTAGGTTACGAGTCGTCAACTACGTTAAAGAAGATTGAGCACCTTGACAAAAAACCTCGAGAGAGGAGGCTGGCAAGTGCGCAATCTTTGCGCTCATTTCATGTGAAATGACCTTGCCACGGACCGATATACGCCTCAGAATTATCACTTGATCGATTGTCATCTTTAACCGAGTACGGAGTGCCTTGGTGAATTTGGATCTCTATTGGAAGGTTTGCGAAGGCGCTCGGTTGCTTGGTGCGCAGCTTCGGTCGGAGATCGAGCTGGACGGCGGCGTTGATCGCCCTATTGGCTTGAACAGTAATGGTCTAAGTATCTGGCTCGATATAAATTATAGCACTGGAATTATATGTATCACAAGAGCGAGATTGAGAGATGATGACGCTTGGGTGAAAGCCCATCATATCGATCGCTTCGCTCTTTTCCCCGATATATTGCAGCTCAGGCTCGCCGACATGATTGACGTGCGACGTGGAGTTGTTGCTGCCGCCGTTGCAGCGGGCCCAAATGAAGCATTCGGTCACAGATATTCTCTAGAAGAGGCAATCGCACGACTTTCACCTATGGCACGCAAGCATGGCGGCAAACGATTTGAGTCAGGCCGCTAGGCTCAGAACCTATTAATTTGGTTTGAGATGTGGTTCACGGCCTCCGTTGACACAGTTCGCGGCCCTCGTGCTCCAGGGGCTTCGTGCGCTCGGCCATCTCAGTCGGCACGCCTGTGCGCTTGAGGGGGCATTCATGGATCTCGTGCACACGCAGACGACGGAACAGGTTTCGGCCACGAGCGCGTCCGAACTCATACCGCAAAGCCACCGTCGCACGATTTTTCCCCCGCGCTCCAGTGCACCCGAAATCGGCTTCAACGCCTGGCGCGAGTTCGATGATACCGGCTGGCACAAGCTGAGCCAACCGGCGGCTGCTCGTGTCCGCGAAGCAGCCCCTGACGCGCGCGGATGAATCCTACTTTGGGGAAATCAGAAGGAAGCTCCGCGAGGGCGCTTTCCAGGCGAGAAGGAAAGCTCGTCACCGCCGGCAAGGTTAGCGTTGTCGGCGGTCACCACCGCGACCACCGTTCCCGCCACCGCTGTCCGAACCGTCGAGAACCGTACCAAAAATCTCGCTTGTGCGGAGGATAGCGGTATCGCTCGCGTCCGTGAGCATGAACTTGTAGCCCTCGGGGCGTTCGTCGATCCCGTCGGCAGCAAGGCTGAAAGAGACCCTTCGTACGTTGTTCTGGAAATCCGTGTTGTTCTGCATGTCTTCCATCGTAAGCGCGGCAAAAGTCACCTCACCCGAAAGCGCGGTGCCGCCGCGAAGTCCGCTGCAGAAGCGGCGTTGACCCCATCGCCGGTCAGCTGCCGCTGGACCGTGATGGGGTCGGAAACGTCACCCACCCGAATGATGCTGAAGGCGAGTTCGCCCGTCGCCTCGTCCTGCCCGAGCCCATGCACGTAAACGAGTGAGGTATTGACCTGCCGCCCGTGGACGCCATCGCCGCCGACGCGGTCTTGTCAGGGCTGGACACTTAATCATCAGAACTGATCTGCCATTGAACTGTCATCCAGTGGCGATTAGAGCCTCGTCCGTTTGTGCTACGCCGTAGGGCGGGTTGAGCAACGGGCGGTTACGCGCTGCGCGCGTTATCGGGTTAGCTCAACATCGTCCACTGGATGTCGCGCCCGAACAGCTGCGAGGTTGAGACTTGGTTTGCGCTCCCGTGGCTTCCCCAGCGCTTCGCCGAGATGGATCTCCGATCCGTTCAGGGCGCGCATGATGGCAAGACCCACCGACTGCGCCATGGCGGGCGGGAAGGCGTTTGCGATCTGCCGGAACTGCTGCAGGTCACTGCCCTGGAACTGCCAGTCCCTCGGAAAATCCTGCAGACGCGCCATCATCTCGAGGGTGAGCTTCGGCGTATGGTCCGCGGGAGCATCAGGCTCCGGAGCCCTTCTTGTGCGGCCATTCGCGTCGACGCCGATCCTGAGCCAGCTCTCGCGCGACTTGGGCTGGGCCAGATCGATGCCGAGCTTCTTCTGGCTGCCGCCGATCAACGTGGGAGCGTAGCCGTTCGCGCGCTCCTTCCACGCATCGACATGCTTCCAGCCATTCGCCGCCATCAGATCGTACAGGGCCTCGCCGACGGTCGGTGCGCGTCTTTCCAGCGGTGACGGCCAGCGGAACCGGTGCATGATGCCGGGCTTGAAGGCGACGAGAATGGCGCGCCGGCGTTTCTGCGGCAGGCCGAAGTCGGGACCGTTGAGAATGCGCCATTCGGCATCGTAGCCGAGCGCTGACAGTTCGGACAGGATCCGCAGCCTGTTGACCGCATTGCCGACAGTCTGCGTGCCGGTGACGTTCTCCAGCATCACGGCCCTGGGCTCAAGTTCGCGGACGAGACGCAGCGCCTCCGGGAAGAGGTCGCGCTCGTCATGGGCGCCGAGGCGTTCTCCGGCGGCCGAATAAGGCTGGCAGGGCACCCCGCCGGCAAGCAGGTCGACGCCCTTGAGCGCCGACAGGTCGAGACCGCGCAGGTCCGCTTCGATGACCGGCCATTGCGGCCGGTTGTGCCGCATTGTCTGCGCCGCGTCGGCATCGATCTCGACCAGCCCGACATGGTGGAAGCCGGCCGCGTGAAGGCCAATCGCCTGGCCGCCCGCTCCGGCGCAAACTTCCAGCACGGTCGGAGCGGTGGCGGTGTCGGTGGACGGCGAGCCGCCGTCAGGGTCGATCTGCAGGGGTACCGAGCCGGCCTCGCGCATACGCTCGAGTGCCGCCTTCGGACGCGCATCCTCGTCATAGCCGAACGGCCAGGCCAAATCCCAGACGATGTCATGCGCGAAGACGGACACCGTGGTTTCCGGGCGCTCGTAGTGCTCCTCCTCGAACATTTTTCCCTTCGACATGGCGCGAAGGGTGTCGAGGAGTTTTGTCCAGCCGGCGGGCGCCGCGCTGAACCTGCTCAACGGGAGATCTTCTATAGCCTCGCCGAGGCAAAGGTCATCATCGAGGCATGGCGACGCTACTGCCAATACAGATGGCCGCACTCATCGCTCGGCTACAAGCCGCTGGCGTCGCCGGAGGCCCTCGCGCGCGCTATCCGGCAGTCTCCTTGTATCCGTCAGCAATCGTGTTGACCGGGCCAGAGATGGACGCGGCCGACCGGCTAGTCTTGCGTGACGGAATGCCAGCGTGCGCATGACTGACCCCCATGCAGAATGCAGCGCTCCGGCATCACGGCGTGCTCATCGCAGATGAAAGCAATGCGGGATAGTAACTATTGCCGGTGGGCATTGCGGTGACATCACCGCAGCCTTGCGCAGCGCGGTCGTGAAAAGGCCACTGTGCCTTTCGGCGGTGCAGAGAATTGGACCGCAGCAGTGGCTGTCAAAGCTAGTTAGCGAGTTGGCCCAGAGTTTCCGGGGCACCGTCGAAAGCGAATGGATTGAGAAACTGCCGTCGCCAGAACAGTTCCTTGTCGACGCGGCTTAACGAAGCCTCGTCGCACACTGCCTGCCATTTCTCCTTGATGGTCGAAATCTGCGCCGCGGCGATGGCCATTGCCTCCTCCCGAGACAATAGGAAGCTGGTAGCGGCAGCCAGACACACCGTGAGTTGGCTGGAGCGCCGGTCGCCATCGATCAACATAGCCTGGCTGGCCTCTCGGCCTGTCCGGCCTTGGGGGCATATGTCGTAGGCCGGTGTCAGCGATAGCGCGCTGCCATTCCAGAAGGCGGCATGATTGCGCGCATGGTCATCGGTATTGCCGCACAGGACATTGAATACGAGGCGGCAGAACAGCTCCCGCAAAGTCGGCTTGGGATCGGTGAAGCGATGCCGGATGATCGTCGCCAGTTCCTGATAGCTGGCATAGCGAGCCATCATCTCGTCGAGGCCCAGCAGGGTCAGGGCCGAGACCAACGCGAAGCGCTCCCAGCCGGCATCCAGTCTCCTGCGATCGAACCGTCGGATCAGCAAGACATCCTTGCCTGCGGCACGTGCCAGCTTGACGGGTGCCGCATCGATGCCGACGAGGACCGCCAGCCGCATCGCGATGAACTCCGCCTTCACGACGCTGTAAACATCGGCCTGTGAGGAAAACTTCGCGATGTATTTCTCATTGCCGTCGTCAATCAGGGCCTTCGGTCTCGCGCCACCGATGGAGCTCCCGTGCAGCAGCGCGGCATCCAGTTCGGGAGTGAGCGGAACGCCTCCCTCCACCAGCCGCGCAGCATTCAGGAGTTCCTCCAAGGGGGCGGCGGACGCTGAACGCGGAATATATTTCGATGCCGATACCTGGAAATCGAGGGCACCAACCCTGTCGGATCCCGATTCCAGCAGGTAGGTGAGTTCATCGAGTTCGGAAGTGCTGTCGGAATCAGCCGTTGATCCGGACCGACGATTGATGATGACCCGGCGCCCCCACGCATCCGGAGCGGCATCACGCAGACAGCTGGGCATCGACAGGCCTGGCATCCCCGGTAGAACACCCGCGCGCAACGGAAGCTCCGGCTCATAGAGCGAGATCGCGTCGTCTCGCCCAAGATAACTCCGGCCGTAGTTGAACAGGTAGATGTCGCCATCCCTGACGAGGCGACCGGCAACCACAGGCTCGGTCTGTCCCGGCAGCCAGGTCCATACATAGGCTTCGGGATGGCCCTCCTCAGAAGTCATCCTTCACGCTTCCTCTTGAGCGGCGCACCGATTTGGGCAGCAAGGCAAGGGTTGCGCTGTTTGCGGAAAGATGAGCTGCCATCGTTGGCTGATCGGCATCGAAGAGACGCACCCCGACGATTGCAGCGGTCTCGAACACTGCGCCTATTGCGCAGCCGGGATCGCCACGCTCGATCCTCTGGACGAGGCCGCGCGAAATGCCGGCGCGGTCGGCCAGCTCCTGGGTGGTCAGCTTACGCTCGATCCGCGCACGCCGGATAATCTGCGCTAGGAGCGTCAGAGCATCGCGGCTGTAGGAAGAGTAAGCTCTCGATTCAGGCTTCATATTCGGTCCATACGGAGTCCACAAAGGCCATTTGTGATCGACTAATGAACCAAAGCATCACTGGGTCTGCGATGTCAAGTCCATAGTATTAGTATGGATCATAAACGAGGCATTTGCTGACCATATGGTCCGTTAAAGGATCGCGCCGTTCTAAGCCGCAGCGGCACGAACGAGGGTCAAGGAGCAGCAGCGTCAGCCAGGCCATTGAATTCGGGGAGGGTCCGACGCTGCATGTCTACGGCGCCAGAATGGTCTGGCTCCAGCTCACCCGCGAAGGCTTGAGGATCGGACGCGACCGCGTTGCTCGCCCGATGGCGAGGCTGGTGCTGGACGGCCTTGTGCGCGGCAAGGCGGTCAGGACGACCACGCCGGCAACGCAGCCGCTTGCCCGTCAGACCTGTCAAGCGGCAGTCCCGTGCAGGGCGCGCAAGCGTCCTCGCGCGCGTAATCAGCAGTCCCCCTGTATCCGGTAGCAATCGCGTTGACCGGGCCAGAAATGGGCAGTGCAGGCAGGCTCATCTTGCGTGACGGAATGCAAGCGTGCGCGTGCCTGGCCACCATGCGTGATGGGTGTTCCTGTATCCGGTGTGCGCATCACAGGCGAAAACGAAGCGGGATAACCGTCCCGGCCGGTCCGCACAGTGATGAGGTCAGCGCGGGCCGGCGCAGCGTGCGCAAACGTCGATCCCGTCTGGACCGCATTGCCCGCGACTTATCTCGATCTGCGACTGACACCGTTCGGTGGCGTCGACCTGGACCTCTTCGGACGCGTTGTCGCTTGCATGGCACGCCTGTCTCGTTGTGACGGCACGTAGTGACGGGAAGGCCGGAGGCAACACCATGCCGCGCAAGCGATCGAGGCCAGGAGAGACACAGCGGCTGCGGCAGGTCCGCTACCGGCGTCGACTGGCCGGTGCAGGCCGGCCAGAGGCGTCCGCGGTGGATATCGCAGTGGCGGCCGCCGTCGCAGCCTATGTGGGTGAGGCCGCTGAGGATCCCGCGCTGGATACGGCAGCCCTCGGCCGAATCCTTCGCGACGCCATGCAGCGGCTGCGGCGGGCGGGCTACGAAGGCAAAGAAGCGCGGGCCGTCATCATCAGGCGCGTGGGCCGGTTCGGACACGTCGTACCGCCTGGTCTCGAATGACCCGCGCCGGCAGCGGTTTCGCGTGGGAACGACTGCGCGGTGACCGGATCATGTCTCCCCCCATTACTCCAGCTTCCCGAATCGCGAGCAAGGGGAGTGCTCGTTGTGACGGTTGCGCGGTTTCGCCGCTGATGATGCCAACGCCCCTTGCGCTCCGATCGGATCGACCAGACGCTGTTGCATGACACTTATTCGTATCAGCATCTCGAGAGGCAACAATGGAGCCAACCGTCACTTTGCCGAGGAAGCCAGCCCCGCTCCCGGCCAAGGAGGAACTGCTGCACCGAAGCCGCCAGCGCGTTGTCTTCGCCAGCGCTGCCCAAATGACGGCGACGGATGCCGACTTCTTCCGCGAGCTCGATGAGACCGGCTGGCACAGGCTGAGCCGACCTGCCGCTACTCGCGTACGCGAAGCAATCCCCAACGAGCGCCGCGGCTGCGTCGTCTACGAGGTTTCCGGCCTCCGCCGGCCGGACGCACCGCTCGCGGCGCACGGCGTCTATTACGTTGACGCCGTACAGCACGCAAAAGACCTTGGGGACGCTGTGGTGATTTCCATTGAAGAGGACGGAACGATCGAAGCTCTGTACGCGAGCGCGACCGTCACCGTCGAACGCCTATTCGAGGCGGCGCGGTGCTCCTCGCCAGACGCCTGGCGGATTGTCGCGGCCCTCCTGGAGCTGCTGGCGATGAAGCAGCAAGAATTCCGTCTTTCGCCGGCGCATGCGGCGCAATTGCGCGAGGGCCACGATCCATCCAGGCCGGCCCACCTGCTCTACCGCTGGCAGGATTTGCGACGTCCCATGCAGGTTTACCCCAGCACCGCATTCGAATACGCCGAGCGACGTGCACACCGATATGACCATCTCCTGGTGAGTCTTGAACCGGACGGGCGCATATTCGGGTTCGAGACCGGCCCAGGCGGCAACGTCTCGTTCGACGAGGTCCTCGAAGAGGCGGAGCGGATTGCCCAGGGTGAGCCGGTCGCCGACGCACTTGCGGTCCTGGGCGCTATTCTCGATGTCTGGCATGGCGAGACGGCGCGTGACCTGACGAAGCACAACTTTGGCGACGACGTTGCGCTAGGTGACATTCCCGAGGATGACCTCCTTATCCACGTCAGGCGCAGATATGCGGCCAGACGTGAAATCGAAGAGGGCCACGGTCTGTTGTGGGGCCTTCCAGGAACTGTGGCCGCTTAGCCGCCTGCGCCGGTCGAAGCGGAATATCGAGCGGCTTACGTCGTTTAGGGGGCCGCGTCTGCCACGTGCTCGTTGCAGTGGGATCGGCTTTGGCAAGCACATCCCCGAACGGAGAACGGTGAGGTGGTTTCACTAAGGCGGAGACGAGCTGCGGCCACCACGGCCAAAGCGCTTTCGGAGCGAAAGTCTGCCGATGCGGCCGTCGGGAATGCAAGACCTTTGCTGGCCTAACCTTCGGTTTCTGTTCCACTGACTTCGACCTGACGTTGGGAGATCACCCGGCATCGATTTGCCGGGTTGCACGATCGCCAAAGACGCCACAGCATTTTTGTCAGAGGGCGCGGCGAGTTCGGCCGGTCTGGTTTCGCGTAGTGGAGTTTGGATCGTGCAGCATGTGTCAGACCTTGAGGGAGCACCATTTGTCGCAACCGCGCGGCGGGGTGCTTACGGAGCGACCCAGGAGATCGAGCTTGCGAGCGGCGAGCGCATGGCGGCTGAGCGCATCGTCGCCGGCTTCGAGGAAATCCTCCCCGCAAGGTTCGCCATTTTCGACACCGGGATGCGCGGCGACAGCCTCAACATCGACCTCTACGGCTACGACCCCGAGCAGGCCGTCGCGATCGTCCAGATCCGCCATTTCTTCCGGCGCTACCAGAATGGCTACGCCAATGTTCACAAGGACTACGTCCTGATCGGACGCAACGAGGAGACGAAGGCGCTCTTCCGGCATCCGGTTTCCGCGCATGCGATCCATGCGGCGATCCGCAAGGACGGAACCGATCCCGTCGCCCCCATACGCGCCGCGCAGCGCTGGATGTGGGGCGTAACCGACGCACAGCTCATGGCCGGCATCCGACAGGGTGACATCCTGATCGTTCCGGCACGTGGGCGGCCGGCAAAGGCGGAGAGAACCGAAGCCGAAAGCGTGCTGGTCGGCGGCACCCACGAAGTCCATGCCATGGCCTTTTGCCGCGACGCCAAGGGTATCGTTTACGCGCTCGGTCCGACCGTGCGGCATACCAAGGGCCAGCATCTCGCAGCCTATGGCGACGGCGACTTCTGGCACTCGATCCGGGTCGGGCGCGAGGCCGACACCTGGGAATGGGGCAAACGCCTCGGCGACTGACATTGTCGGGCCGATTTGCGCCCGGAACAGCTCTCAGAAAGCCGGGACGTCGGCACCCACACAGACGCTATCGGTTGCCTGCGCCGCGAGGCGTCTTCGCAATTACGACAGATCAGACGAACAACGAGGAGCAAGACCGTGTCCATCGCAATTTCGCTTACCGACAGCGAGCCGGCGATCGCGGAGAATGATCGACTGCCAACCTGGAGCGGCTGCGTCGATGAGCTCATCGACAGCGCAGCTGGCGGATCAGCCGATGAGAAAGCGACCGCGATCGACGAGCTGCGCCGTATGGCGCAGACTGCCGATGAGTATTTTTCCGCCGAGAGCGAACTGCACCATACCAGAAACGCGCTCGATACGGTCGGCAGGCAGCACGACGTCCTGCGCAACCGTCGCCTGCACCTCTATGTCGCGACCTGTCGTGCCCTCGAGGAACTCGGGATGCTGCCGGCGCCCGCCGCGGTTGACCCTGAGCCGGAAGATCCGGAAAACGATCGGTACAAGCGCTTGCTGGCTTGTCGCGAACGGCTTGATCGCGAACTGGATGAACTCGTCCGATGCGATCAATACCATGGTCGCGGTGACGAGCCGCTGCTGGGCGATGCGCGATACATCCTGGCGATCGTGAACCGCTGGGTTGATGAGTTCCACCATCCCTTCATCGCCTGGGCAGCTGAACCGCCCCGCAGCGGAGCAAAGCCATCGCCGAGGCGGCCGAGGTCGGGCAAGTGAGCCTGGTCTGGCTTCAGTTGCAGTCCTGGATGCGCGCAACGGTCGGCGCGCATCGTGTCTCGATCGGAGCTGTCGAAACCGCGTTTCGTATTCCGGATGCAGGTTTCCTCGCCGCTGGCGTTGACGCCGCGGCCGCCTCATCAAACCATCAGTTACAGGCCGCCGGTCGCGGCGACCTTTGAGCCATGAGGGCCATGATGATGAAGAAGAAGACAGATCCGGTGAGGGACGAACAGCTGCGCACTATGATCGCGGCCGGTGCCCGCGCCGAGGCGATGCGCCTGCAATGCCTGATCGATCACGCAGGCCGCGATATGCCGGTCAGCGCACTTGCCGAGCCGGATGAGGAATTCGTGATCCGCGTTGCGCGCGTCGATGGGTCGGTCCTGCTGACCAGCACGATCAGGCACGATCCGTCGTTCCTGCTCTTCACCGGCGGCGGACTGCTCGCCGACGTCATGCCGGATCGATCACTGAGGGCCATTGTCGACCTGTTCGAAGGACAACCTGAGCTCCTTGGCGACACCGCGACCTCGGTCGACCGTGACCGGCAGCGGTCAGCCGGTTGAGCGCTGCCCTGGGCAAGCTGCCCACCGCGGATGGCAGCGCACCGACGCGCGCCTCTGCGTTGGCGAAGGGTGACGAAGGAGCGCCATCTCGGACGGCGCAGGAGGCATGAGCGTGCAGGGCATCAAGGTCAATCCATTCCGAGACGCCAACGATCGATCCGTATTCGCCAGGATGTTCGAAGCATCACGCAGTGAAGGACGCCGGCTGCGGCAGGCGACCGCGGGAACCGGCAAGCCCATCGGCGCTGTTCGACGCGGCTATCCGCTGAAGCTCTGCGTCGACGTCGTGGGAGGCAGCGTCAGCATCGGCGGCTGGAGGGACGACACGCTGCCGGGCTTCGTCTGGGACGGCAGCGGATTCTGGTGCCAGGTCGACGACAGCATCTGCGCGCTCGCCCTTGCCGACCTGCTCGAGCGTCAGCCCGAGTTGGTGGCGGATGCCGCCGAAAGTCATGTCCACGACGATGCCGGGGCGGCCGCCCGACTGGAGCAGGCGCTGTCCACCCTCGTCCGATGGACCCTGGTCGATCAAAGTGAATTCTTCGCTGACGCAGAAATCTGCGGCGGCGAAAGCGACTTTACGCTGTCGCAGCTTGCCGACACGACCGGTCCCCGCGACGGCCGCATCTGGCCAACCTTCACCAGTTGCGACGCCTATGAGTGGCTGTGCCGGCGTCGCGACGCGATGTGGGACCTTGCAACGGAGCCGGCCGATGGCTGAGCGCGGACGTGGAGTACGCGGCAGGGACTGGCACTATTCGGCGAGGCGCAGGCAGATACCACTTGCCGGTCCGCCGACAATCATCCCGCGGCCAGCTCCCGCTATCCGCGTCAAATGGGTGGTGAGCAATGGCCGCGCGTTCTGCCGCAGGGCAGCGCCAGACTTCCTGATGCGCGGTCGTCCGTGGCTAGGTTACGTGGTCCTCGGTTCGCCCGAAGAGGTCGAACAACGCAGGCAGGTCGAAGAGGCGCTGAAAGTTGGGTGACCGCGTTGCCGCAGTCATGATCGACAGACAAATCGCGATCGCGGCCTCGCTCGGCGGCAACGATCGCCCGCTGTATGCCCCTGCCCTATGCCGCCTCAGCCACGGCGTCGGCCTGCTGGGCGCCGGCGATGCGCTCGCCGATCCAGCGCATGACGTCGACTGTCATCGAGTTGCCAAGACAGGCGTGACGCTCGACGTCCGACATGGGCTCGCCGTTGACGGCAACGTCGGTCCAGCCGTCGAGGAACCCCTGAAGTCGCTCTGCCTCGATGGGCAGCATCTTGCGTACGATGTAACGGGCCGCGCCCGGTTTGTCGGAAGGAATGGCGTAGGCGACGCGCGGAATGCTGTTCGATCCGGATTTCGATGAGCGCAAGGTCGGCGAGAGGAGACGCGACTCTGCAATCGAGTGGGCATCGGCGCTCTGGCCGGCCATGAAGGCGACTAGACGCTCGTCTTCCGGCACGAGTTCAATGCGTCGGCCAGAAATGGACTGAGCGGCTTCTTCGCGTGGTTCTCGCGCTCCCGCAACAGGCGGTCGATCTCCGCAGGGCTCGAAGAGGACTTCGCGAGGATCTCGTCGGGAAGATTCCACTCCAACATGTGCCAGAGCAAATACCCTGTCGCGTCGCTGGGGCCGGCCGAAACGTTGCGAACTGAGGAGTCGCCAGGCAACCGAACCGTCTGGCCCCGATACATAACCGGCATTGGCGTATCGAATGCCGTCGTGTCCGACTGCGCGGCCGCCCTTGGCGACGAGCCGTCCAAGCAGGTGTCCGAAACCGTTTCCCCTATCATTGAGGACATCTCCTACATTTTCCCACAAAACCCACCGCAAGCCGTTGATGCGACGCATCCGTTCGACCAGGTCGAGATAGGCAAGCATCGTCGCGCCACGGAAATCCACGGTTCCGGCCTTCTTGCCGGCGATCGAAAAGGCCTGGCAAGGGGAACCGCCCTCGAGGATGTCGATAGGTCCGAGCGCCTCCAGGTCGTCATCGGTGATCGACCAGATGTCCCCGAAATTCGGCACGGTGCCGCAGGCTTCGTAGCGTGTCCGACGATGCATCGAGAGCAGGTTTCGGCGTTTTACCAGCTCCTTTTCGGCATGCTCACCGAAATCATCGAAGAGCCGCTCGTAGCTCAAATGGGCGAAATCCTCGGCGATGTGATCGACATGCTCGTCAGCCACCGCGTAGCGCTGCAGCAGTCCGCGCCGCGTACCCTCCAGGGCGCTCAGCCGGTCGATCAGCGCCCACATCTCGTCGCGAAGGTAGGCCTGCTCGGCTTGCGGCATGTATTTGGGACGGGTGGCGCCACAGCGCGCGGCAAGGACGGCGCAGGCGAACGGGTTCACCTCGGCATAGCCGACGAACTTCCAGCCGAGAGGTTTCCAGGCGGCGGATGCCGCGCTTATGCCGGAAAACGTCGAAAATACCCGCATGCCCCTACCCCGTGCCTGCTCTCGCGGAAGGTGTAGGAAGTCGCGCTTTAACAAAGCGTTGGCCGGCAGAGCGACGTTACGGAAGATGTGCCGCCTCGGGGCAGGGCACCGGGCAAAGCGCAGACTGGGGATCATTCGGATCTGAACAGGCGCTGTAGATCCTTCCTGGATCCTGCCAGGGATACTGCCCCGAACAAGGGCAGGAGGCAGCGATGAGCGGCGACAGCGGATACAAGATCGGACTTCAGGCGACCGGCGTGGGGCTTACGGTCGGCGCTCTTTTGTGGACCGGTCATGCCAAGGCGATGGAGGCTGTCCGGCAGGCCCGCGAGGACCGCCAGCAGGCGATCTACGACGCCTACGTGGCGAGGCGCCTCCAGATTGCCGAGATCGACGCCCGGCGCGCCGATGAACTCGAAGCCGAGCTCAGGACAACGAAAGCGCAGCTGCTTTCGGTCTTGGTCGAGATGGGCCATCTGCGCCAGCAATTGGCCGTGGCGAAGGCGAGCCGCTGATGGACGCCTGCGACATCATCGGCGACCTGGCGCACGAGGATCCGCGCATCGCCGAAGCGGTGCTGGCCTGGAGGCGCAGGCGGACAAAAAGCCCTTCGCGTCATACGGCGCTGCGGCAGATGGTGATGCCGGTATCCGCGGCGGTACTGGCCGGACCATGGTCAAGCTATGCGACGAAAGCCGCTGACATGAGGGAGTATCTCAATACGCGGTCGTCCCAACCAGTCGAAGCCACAGAGCTTGCGCGATGGGGCCATCTGCGCGCCATGCATCCGGACGCCATGCTGTCGATCACGTGCCGGGTCGGCTGGCTACCGCTTGTCGCCCGCTTCCTTGACGAGGCGCAGGCGGCATTGCCGACGGCGACCCGTTTGACGCGCGTCCGGGCGCGGGAAAAATGGGGATTGCTGTCGCTATCGTATCGCGTTGATCCGCTGACACGCGAAACTGAGATCTATGGCGGACTTATCGCTGCCGCCGAGAAAGCGGAGTCCGAGAGTGCGCGGACATGCGAGGTCTGCGGTCGACCGGGCTCACTGCGACGCTCAGGCGGCTTGCATGTGACGCGGTGCGACAAACACTATGAGGCCAACGATGCTGATGGCTGACATGTCTGCGAGCCAGCGCGGAAGTGTCCAGGAAGCATACCGCTGGGAGCTGCCGGAAGCGGCGGAGCTGCTGGAGCTGGTGCCGATGCTGTGGCCGGGCCTGGAATGCGACCACGCAATGGCGCTGGTCCGGATGCCGGACGGGATGGTCACGCTGAATGTCCTGGGCGAAGAGTGGCGTCCTTGCGACAGCAGTCCGCGCGCGTTGCTGGAGGCGCGCATTGATGCTTATGAACAGGCGATCGACGAGACGCGGCGATTTCTCGAGATTGCGAGGGGCTGGCTGGAGCCCATCGCACCGTGGGGCAGCGGAAACGTGTTTCGCGACCTCGGACTCCCGGACCCTGACGGCGACCCGTCCTACAGGTCAAACTGACAGGTCCGAAGAGCTCTTGCCGGTGGCCATCGCACCTTCGGAAACACTCGGCGAGGAGCTTACCGACGCGCAGCTGCTCGCGTCCTATGCACGCACGCATTGGCACCGTGATCTCGGTGGCGCTCAGAGCGACGAGCAGATCGGCCGCGTGCTGCTGACGCGGTATTCGGCAGGTCCACGGCACTGGACCGGCGTCCGCATCCTGCGCAGCCTCGGTCTGCTCGCATTGGGAAGCGAGCGCTTGCAGTAGGCCGCGGTGCGGCTGTGTCGCTAAAGCTTCTGTCAGCACCTCAGCCGCAATTGTGGTCCGACCTCGACGACAAGCTGTGGGTCGAACAGGTGGTTCTCGGTGCCGTAGCCCCGCGGATTGCAGACGACGCGCGTATCGCCGACGACGTAGTCGAAGCTGTCGTGAACGTGCCCGTGGATCCAAAGGTCAGGACCCATCGCCTGCAGCAATTCATCCATGTCGCTGACAAAGCTCCCGTTGAGCGCAGAGTCGCGATAGCGGATGTCGACCGACCAGGGACTTGGCGCGTGATGCGTCACGACCACGTATGGCAGCTGCCGCAGTCCCGGTTCGGCGAGAAGGTCGGTCAGCCAGCCGCGATGCTGCGTGTGAAGCCGGCTGGTGTGCTCGGGGGTCAGCCGTTCCATGCCACGACGGATCGCACGGTAGTCGTTGATGTGGTAACGCGCGTCGTACTTCGCCTGAGCCACCTGATCGCCGTCGCCGCAGCCCAGGCGGAAGTCGGTCCATAGCGTGCAGCCGATGAAGCGCACGCCTGCGACATCGGCTGTATCGCAATCGAGAACGTGCAGTCCGGTCGGCAGGCGTCCGGAGAGTTTCGCCAGGCGCAGATGCTTCAGCTCATCGATCATGTCCGTGCCGTAGAACTCATGGTTGCCCGGTACGAACACGACCGGCATGTGCGGCAGGACATGTTTGGTCAGCCAATTGATAGACGATCCGATCCCGCCGCCGCCCAGATCGCCGGCGACGACAGCAACATCCGCATCGGGCACTATGGGACTGCGCCCGTCTAGCGGGCTGTGGTCGAGATGCAGATCGGAAATCACCCACAGCCTGGTCACGGGGCGAATTCCGGATCCTCGGCGACGACGATCGGATCGTGCCGCATCGCCGCCGTCAGTTGCTTGAAGGTGCATGGCGCAAAGCCGGTATCGGGACAATCCACGCCGACGTCGCGGCTCCGCCCTACCCCGGGCAACGCGCCGTGGTTGTGGCCGTAGAAATGCCAGGCTCCCTTCCGGACCCCCGGCCAGGTGCGCAGGGCATAGTGGCACAGCACGACGCGCTCGCCCTCGTCATTGGTCTCGACCAGCGGCGACGGCGCCGCATCCCACCCGAGGCCAGCGATGGCCGGATGGACGACTCCCTGCTTGATGAAATCGTGGTTGCCCAGAATGAGCCGCTTGCGGCCGTTCAGGCGTTCGAAGATATGCCGCACGCGCGCCGCGTCAGCGAGGCCAAAGGCAAAGTCACCAAGATGGTAGACGAGGTCGTTTGGACGCACGACCGCGTTCCAGTTGTCGATCAGAGCCTCGTCCATCGCCTGCACATGTGGAAACGGGCGTGCGGTCGCGACGTCGGCCAGCATCAGCTGGTGACCAAAATGCGTGTCGGCGGTGTAGAATTTCTGCGTGAATGACATGTCGGAACTCCTCGAGGAATAGCGTAAGCTCGCCGGCTGCAAGTGCAGCCAGGCTTCAGCGGGCTATTCGTGTCGAGGCCGTCCTCATGTCGTTCGATCTCCCGTTCCCGGCAAAGCTAACCGGGAAGATCTAAGAGTGTGCGATCGATAGGGCGTCGCCGGCGCCGTCGTCAACCGGCGTCGCGCCGCACAATCGATACTCCGACGGATCGCCAGGCATTGGGAATGCCGGATCACGTTCCGCCATTGGCGGAACCCCGCTGTGTTTCTTCATGTGGGTCTGCGCGATCGGCCAGGCGGCGCGTACATTCCGCCGCCATCCTATCACGCAGATGTCGTCCGGCTTCGGGCGGGCACCTGCGCCGACGACGCTTCCACCAGCGCCAGGGTCGACGCGATCCTTTCGGCTTCGAGTCGAAACGAAGCCACGTGCGGTGTAGGCCGGCCGTCGACGAGTTCGATGCGGTCGAATTCGAGACGCTCGTCCCCGTCATTGTTGCGGCAACAGACGCGGGCGACCAGTTCGTCAGGATCGCGGTCGTCGCGCAGCAGGATTTGACCGGCAGCAAGATCGATCGCCTCGCAGCTGAGCGAGCACACCGTGCGGCTCCAGGGTCGCCGTCCTGCCTGCTGGTGAGGCCGCGTCCACTTCAGGCATGACTGTATCCGCAATCGCGTCGCCGCCGTCCCGAGAGCCGAGGGCCCGGCGCAGTGCCGGCCCGTTCGATTCCTCCGAGAGAGCCGTCGCCGCCGCAAGGCGCTGTATGAAGTCAGATAGCGCACGCCAGCGATCTTCTGCAGGCGCACCTTGTTCAGCCCTGTTGCCGCAAGCAGCCATGCACATTCCGGGTGAGCCGGCTCGCCGCCGCGAACCAGTGCTCAGCGCGCGCCAGATTCAAACCGGCCTCGCCTTGGGTGCATGCTCACAATACTTCTTCTCTCAATGTAGAATCTGGCTAAGAAACAACTTGGTCCGCTCATGCTTGGGATTGTCGAAGAATTCGTCGGGCGTGTTCTGCTCGACGATCTGGCCCTGATCCATGAAGATAACGCGGTTGGCGACCTGGCGGGCGAAGCCCATCTCGTGGGTGACGCACAGCATGGTCATGCCCTCTTCCGCTAAGCCGACCATCGTCTCGAGCACTTCCTTGATCATCTCGGGATCGAGCGCCGAGGTCGGCTCGTCGAACAGCATGATGCGCGGGTTCATGCACAGCGAGCGGGCGATGGCGACGCGCTGCTGCTGGCCGCCGGAGAGCTGGCCGGGGTACTTGTTCGCCTGCTCGGGAATCTTGACGCGCTTGAGAAAGTGCATGGCCGTCTCCTCGGCCTGCTTCTTCGGGATCTTGCGCACCCAGATCGGCGCCAGCGTGCAGTTTTCGAGGATTGTGAGG
>JAHBYZ010000037.1 GCA_019635695.1 Rhizobiaceae bacterium | reverse complement strand
GGACGCGGGTGCTTGAACTTGGACCCGGTACCGGAGTGTTCACAGAGGCGCTGTTGCGGCGCGGCATTGAGGAAAGCGACCTGGTGCTTGTCGAAAGCAACCCTCGATTCGCGGAGCTCCTTGCAGCCCGCTATCCTCTCGCGACGCTTGTTCATGCGGATGCTGCCGAGATCGGCCGCCGGCTTCCCGATTCCGACAGGCCCTTCGGTGCTGCCGTGAGCGGCTTACCGCTGCTGAGCATGCCGCCTGCAAAGGTCACCGAAATCCTCTCTGCAGCCTTCGCTTACATGGCACCCGAGGCAGGCCTGTTTCAGTTCACCTATTCGAGCCGCTGCCCAGTCAGGAAGCAGCTTCTCGATGCATTGGGGCTGGAAGGGATCCCGAGACGGCGGGTGCTTGCCAACGTCTGGCCAGCACGAGTTTACAGGATCGCGCGCAAGCCGGCAGATTCCGCAACCTGACGGCTGCTGCAGCCTCCAGGACTGCTTAATGAGAAGAGTTTGATCGCGCTCAAGTCGCGTAAGCGCGCGAGATGCAATGAAGGGATCGCTGCACCGTCCCGGTGACGCCGACGCAACACGGCTGGGGCCGAATCATCGAGATGGCGCTGAAGAGAATCGACGCTCGCGTCGCCATGAAGAACTCCGGGTCGGCCTTGCTGAGGGCGATAGCGCGCGAGCCCACCGGAGCACTGGAACGCTATCTCTGCGAGGGGCAGGCCAACGCAATCCTCGCGAAGCTCGAAGAATTGCCAGCGCAGGAGTTCCTCAATGCCGTCCTGGCAGAACTGCGCATCGACGTGCGCATCGTCGGCGAGGACCAGTTGCCATCCACGGGACGTTGCGTGTTCGTGGCGAACCATCCTTTTGGCGTCGTCGATGGCCTCATCCTGACCGCTATTGTCGCCAAGCGCTATGGATGCTTCCGGGCGATTGCAAACGACGCTTTCAACCTGATCGAGAACCTGAACGGCAGTGTTGTCACCGCCAACGTGCACGGCCGAACGCCGCGCGAAGACGCTGCTCGCATTCTCGCGCTCTACAGATCCGATCTGCCCATAACACATTTCCCCGCGGGGGAAGTGTCGCGCGTGCGAAACTGGAAGGTTCGTGATCGCGAGTGGCACAGGAGCTTCGTTAAATACGCAATCCTATCCCGACGCGATATCGTCCCGGTGCACTTCCTCGGCCGGAACTCGCCTCTGTTCTACGCCACACACCTGCTACGCCGCCTCCTGGGGATAGAGACAAATGTCGAGATGTCGCTCCTGCCGCGCGAGACTTTCGCAAAGAGAGGCACCAGCGTCGGCGTGGTAATCGGGTCGCCGATCTCCTGGCAAACGCTGCGCGACTACGGCGACCATCAGGCTGCGGCGCACGCGATACGCGATATCGTCTATGGCCTGGAGGCATGATGCCGATCCGCGAGATGCTCTTTTCCGCGCTCTACAACTACGTCTCGCGTGTTGATCGAGAGGGCGAAATCAAGCTGATGAATTTCGGCTATCTTGACGATGGCTCGGCGCAGTCAGGCGTCGACTGCAGCAGCAACCTCTACCTTCGCGCAACGCGGGACTTCGACCTCTCCGGCAAGCGCGTGCTCGAAGTAGGCTGTGGACGCGGTGGAGGCCTCGCGCTGCTGCACTCCAAAGTGCGACCGCTGCTTTCGCACGGCGTTGACCCTTCAGCAGCGGCGATCCAATTCTGCTCGGACCACTACCAGCTAGAGGGCCTGACCTTCTCCGTCGGCACGGCGGAGGGGCTGCAATTTTCCGACGAAACCTTCGATTGCGTCATCAACGTCGAATCGTCGCATCGCTACCAGGGTTTCGGTGACTTCGTCACGCACACCTTTCGCGTGTTGCGGCCGGGCGGGCTCATGATGATCACCGACTTCCGCTACGATCACGAGGTGACCGATACCCGAAACGTATTCAAGGCGGCGGGGTTCGAAATCGTCAGGCAGGACGACATCACCGAGCAGGTGGTTCGCGCCTTGATCGTCGATGACGCGCGACGTCGCGCACTTGTCGATAAGCATGTACCCTGGCCGTTAGGCGGGATCGCCCGCAACTTCGCTGGCACTGTGGGGTCTGCAACGTTCAAGGCATTCCAATCGCGGAAATACGTATATTTCAGCGACGTCTACCGAAAACCCTCTTGACGCTGGCACAACGAACGCACGCCGAGTCCTTAGCTCCGCTGAAGGCGAAGGGCGGTCAGGCCCGCCTCAGCTCCTGGCGCAGGATCACGAACGTCGGGTCCTCGGGATCGGCCTCAGCGGAGAAGCCCTGTTCGCGCTCCAGCTCGATCGCTTCGTGGTTCTCGCGGCTTTCGACGCACTCGATGGACCGGACACCCATCGCCTTGGCGCTTTGCACGACGTGACGCAGCATCTCCCAGCCAACGCCGAGATGCTTGAAGCCGCTGCGCACCGAAATGGCGATCTCTCCCCGCTCCAACTCTGCGTCGCAAGCGAGCATCGCGACGGCGGCGACCGTCATGCCGCCCTCGACGGTGGCAACAAAGGTCTCCTTCGTGACGTGATCGACGCGTACCATGTCCATCAAGCGCTCATGGCTGACCTCGCGCATGCCGCCCAGGAAGCGGAAGCGCAGATCTTGCGGAGTGACGTTGGCGAAGAAGTCCGCGAGGATTTCTTCGTCGGCGGGCCCGACGGGGCGGACTTCCAGTCGCAGGCCCGAGCGGGTCTCGAGGTTCTGGACCGTGATCTGGTTCTTCATGTCATCTCTCCCGCAGCGCTCCCGCACAACCTGATCTTCGGATCGAAGGGCGGCGGAGGCGTTGATGCGTGTCAATCTTCAGTGCGCACGCCGCGCGAATATGACGGCTGCGCGCCCCTTGCCTCATTCGGCCGCTACTCGCACAGCGCGCGCAGCACTCCTGGCTTGGCCATTTCGACCGAGCGGATGCCCAGGAGCCTGATGACGCCCTGTGCCCGCAGCTTCGAGAAGACGCGCGATACGGTCTCAATGGTCAGCCCTAGGTAGTCCCCGATATCCGAGCGCGACATGGGCAGATCGAACTGGGCGAGATCACCCTGGCGCTCCGCCATATCCACGAGGAACGCGGCGATGCGCTCAAGGGCGTTCTGCCGCCCGACGACCAGCAGATGCTCCTGCGCCCGCACCAGCGAGCGCAACGCGCTCTCGAGATGCTCGCGGCTCGCTTCGTCCGAAGACACCTGGCGGATCGCGGCGATCCCGCTCGCACACGCGGCTTCGGCGAAGAAATGATGCCGGCCATCGACCTCGAAACCGAAGACCTCGCCAGGCAGGTAGAAGGCGCAGATCTGGCGGCGCCCGTCGGCGAGCAGGCGGTAGACGCGCACCGCGCCGAACGCGACGCGATATAGGCGGTCGGCACGATCGCCCTGCGCATAGATTTCCGCTCCTGCCGAGTACATCGTGGGCAGTTCAGCCGGCGCAGGGCGCGCGGCATCTTCGCGATTTCGCGGAGCAAGAGGGGCAAACAGGGCGGCTGCGGACATGGCGATCTCCCTTCGGTGTCGGGGAGATGCTTCGCGCAATTCGCCGCGCCCATGAATCCGGTTATGTCCCTACGGGAAACTACCTAGAGCCGTCGCCGATGCCGCGGATCGCTGCCTCGACGGCTTCGACCAGGCTCTGCCCCAGGAGGGGCTTCTCGACAGAATGCATGAGGAAGTGCGGTCGTGGTACAAGCAAGCCGCTGGACAGCATGACGAACGAGGATGCGAGGCGCTGCAGGCGCGGCCACAGGCCCTCGCCGTCGGTCAGCGCATCCTCGTCGATCACTGCGCATCTGCCTGCGGCTGGGTACCCGGCCTGCATCGGCACGGTAGCGTGGGAAGAGATGCGGTAGCCCTCCGCCTCCAGCAGAAAGGCGATCGAACGCCTCAGCTGCCCGTCTGGCGCAATCACCAGCACATCGCCATCCTTCGTCAAGCTTTCACCTTCGCTGTCGCCCACGTGGCAACATCGCAAGGTGAGTCCCTATCCTTGATCGACTGAGGCGGCCTTGCGCTGCGTCAAATACGCGGGCCGACCTTTGGGCGGTTCACTGGTGGAGGAGGTTCAGCGCGATCGCCATACGCACCAGCTCAGGTAGGTTGCGGGCGCTCATCTTGGACATGATGCTCGCGCGATGGACCTCCACGGTGCGTGGGGAGATGTCGAGATCGTAGGCGATGGACTTGTTCGGCAGACCCGCAACTATGCCCGACATTACCTCGCGCTCACGATCGGTGAGCGTAGAGAGCCGTCGGCTGAACTCCTGAACGTCGGCTCCGGGATCATCGGCGATCAGTTCGACCGCCCGCCTGATGCTGTCGATCAGCACCTGGTCCTCGAAAGGCTTCTCGATGAAGTCGACCGCACCGGCCTTCATCGCGGCCACAGCCATCGGGACGTCCCCATGGCCGGAAATGACAATGGCCGGCATTCGGACGCCCTTGTCGCGCAGCCGTCGCAGCAGTTCGACGCCGTCGATGTCGGGCATACGCAGGTCGGTGACGAGGCAGGCCCGCCTGATGGATGGCGCGAATTCGAGGAAAGCCGTCGCGGACTCGTGCAGCCGCACGGCAAAGCCCTCGACGGTCAGCAGGAACGCCAGTGATTTGCGTACCGGCTCCTCGTCGTCCACGATATGGACAACGTAGTCACCCGTCATTGTCTGCTCTCCGCGTGGGCCGGCAGCGTGAAGCGGAAGGTCGCTCCTCCGTTCCCGTTCCTTGTTACCGTGATGTCGCCGCCGTGTGACTGGATGATTCGTCGCGAGATCGACAGTCCGATCCCCATGCCGCCGGACTTGGTCGTCACAAACGGCCTGAACAGCCGCTCGGCGATCTCGTCCGGTATTCCCGGACCGGTGTCGGCCACCTCTATTGCGACGAATTCACCATCGGGGCGCGTGCTGACGGTGAGTTCCCGGCGCTGAACGTTGAGCATCGCCTCCATCGCGTTGCGCATGAGGTTGGTGAGCACCTGCTGGATCTGCACGCGGTCCGCAACCACCATGTCCGCTCCCGGTGCGAACTCGAACACGGTGCGCACGCCCTGCTCGCGCGACCCGACCAGCGCCAGCGCACCGGCCTCTTCCACCAGCTTGCGGATGTCTTCCGGAGCCTGCTCGGTCTCACCACGCATCACAAATTCGCGCAAATGCCTGATGATCTGCCCTGCGCGCAGCGACTGAGCCGCGATCTCGCCAAGTGCCTCGCGCAGCCGCACGGAGATCGGTTCCGGCGCATCGCGCAGCATCCTCACGCCGCCCTGCGAGTAGTTGGCGATGGTGGACAAAGGCTGGTTGAGCTCGTGCGCCAGGGTCGAGGCCATTTCGCCGAGCTCGTTGAGCCGGGCCAGCCGCGCTAGCTCACCCTGAATTTCCTGCAGCCGCGCTTCCGATTCCTCGCGCTCCGTCAGGTCGCGGACGAAGCCTGTGAAGAACAGGCTGTCGCCGGAACGCATTTCGCCGACCGCCAGCTTCATCGGGAACGTCGAGCCGTCCTTGCGCGAACCGACGACGACGCGGTCGACGCCGATGATCCGGCGCTCTCCGGTGGTCAGGTAGCGCTTCATGTAGCCGTCGTGCTCGCGCTGGTACGGTTCCGGCATCAACATCCGCACGTTCTTTCCGACCACCTCTTCCTCCCGGTATCCGAACTGCCGCACCGCAGCGGCGTTGAATGAGATGATCGTACCCTGCCGATCGATCACGATGGTGGCGTCCGGCACTGTGTTCAGGATCGAGGTGAGGTGCGCCTCGCGGATTCGAAGTTCGCGTTCGGTGCCGGCCATTGTAACGAACGCGGAGCGCAGCACCTCGCACAACCAGGCCATCGTCACCCCGATGACCGCGAAGATGATCAGGCCAAGCCATGGGATGTCAGTTATGGTCCGGTTCAAGCGAAGCAGAACGTATGCGCCGGCTACCGAGAGCACGACGCTCAGCAGACCGGGGCCGCGCCCGCCCGCTACCGCAGCCAGCATGATCGCCGGCGCAAAGACGATGAATATCGTGGGGACGCTCCAAAGGCTCTGGAGCGCATACTGCACGATTAACGCGATCAGCACCGTAACGGCGGCAAAGGCGTAACGGGTTGGCGGGCCAATCTCGCGGAGATCCAGCCCCCTGAGGAATCGCCCACCCCAGGTAGCATCTAGCTGGGTCATCAGGTTTCTGCAGTTTACCTTGCCGTCGCATCAAATCAGCGAAAAATACACCGCGACGACCTCGAACAAAAGAGCGGGGTGATTGACGGCCGTCAGCGCGCAGCGGCTTCCCCACCCTCTTCTGGCACCTGGATCATCGTTCAACGTCAGTAGGAGATTCGACATGTTCGACAGCGACCTGCGGCAGGACGGCCCCCGGCGTGCGCACGGTCGATAACCGCATCACGATAGGCCATTGAGGCGAGCGAGAGCTCAGCCGCGTCGCTGCTTTGAGGCAGTGCCTGGACAGACTCCGGGCGCCCTCTTTCCGCATTGGGCATTTACCGGTTTGCCGGACTCCTGGCCGGTCGCTAGGCGAGGTAGGCGATCGCCCCTGCCAGCGCGGCGGCCGCACTGCTGGCGCAATAGCGCACGGCGAACCTCCACCGGCCGGCGAGGCTGCCGAGCGCTGCGCGGCCAGCCGCGTTGGCAAGGAGCGCAAGCAAGACCGCATCACCGGCCGTTGCGAGCTCCCCTTCCTGCCGCACGGCAGTGAGGACCGCAACGTCGACATCGAAAACGCCGGCCACGACCGACGTCGTCAGCATGCCGGCGTCACCCAGTTGTCCCCTCAGATAGGCGCTGGCCCCGGCGATCACTGCGAAGGCGGCGGCAAAGGCAAGCAACGGACCAAGGTCGAACGGGTTCGACAGCCCCGCCTCGCTCATGGCGTCGTTGTTGCGCTGGAATACGAGCATCCAGCCCGCCGCGAGGAACACCAACGCCGCGGCAAGCCCGGGCAGGACGACGTACGGCAACACCTGTGGCGCCGTGATCGCAACGATGACCTGCACGCGAAGCACGGACACCGCGGCTGCCATCGACGCCGCGCCCGCCATCGCCGACGGGGACTCACCGACGCGGCGCGCCAGCGCCACGGTGACAGCCGTGGATGACACGATTGCGCCGAGCAGAGAGCCGATCAGGAGACCGCGGCTGCGGTCGAACACGCGTATCGCGACGTACCCGGCGAACGAAAGCGCCGCGACCAGGATGGTGAAGAGCCAGATCTCGCGCGGGTTGACGCCGCCCCACGGATCGATCGGACGATCCGGCAACACGGGCAGCACGATCGCCGTCATCGCGGCAAGCACCAGGGCGGCGCGAAGCTCCTCCCAGGTCATCCGCCGTAGTAGGCTGTGCAGAGCCTCGCGGCTGGCCAGCAGAGCGGTCAGCGCGACGCCTGCGCCGGCAGCGAGACGATAGTCGCCCGCCACCGCCAGCGCGCCGAGTGCAAATACGCACAGGCCGGCAATGACCCCGGTCACGCTGTAGTCGTCGTCGGCGATGGCTTCGCGCAGCTTGTATGCCGCGAAGATGGCCGCAAAGACGGCCAGTCCGGCGGCTAGGACAAGCGAGGAGCCCGTCGCGCCCCCCAATGTCGCCAGCAGGCCGCCGAACAGGCTGGAGATGCCATAGGTGCGCAGGCCTGCGGTGCGGCTGTGGTCTGGCTCGTCGCGCTCGCGCCAGCCGCGCTCCAGGCCGACGAGCAGGCCGATGGCCAGCGCCAGCCCAAGCCGCCCAGCCTGCTCCTCGATCATGCGGCCTTGCCGGCTGCGGCCAGCTGCGCTCTTGCCCAGGCGACGATCTGGCTCGGCGTCGTCATGGCGCCAGAGACGCGCGCGGCCTCGCGGCCATCGCTGAACAGGATCATGGTCGGAATGCCCCGTATGCCCAGCCTGCTCGCCGCGCCTTGCTCGACTTCTGAATTCAGCTTCAGCACGCGGAAGTCCGGCTCGAGCTCGCGCGCCGCCGTCTCATAGGCCGGCGCCATCATGCGGCACGGCCCGCACCAAGGCGCCCACACATCGACGAGTACGGGGACGCTGCCTCGCGCGACCTGAGCATCCAGCGCTGTGGCGGACACGTCGGTTGGCTTGCCTGCAAACAGCTGAACGCCGCAGCGACCGCATTTGGCGGCCGATGCCGGCTTGCCGTCCGGCAGCCTGTTCGCCGCACTACATGCGGTGCAAACGACGACTTGGCTTCGCATGCGCCTCGCTCCGGTTGTCGGAAATGCTCAAGATGTAGTTCGCCAGGTCGGCCGCCTGCTGGTGGTCGGGTTCGAAGTCTGGCATCATGGCATGCTCCCGGAACACCTTTCCGCTCAGCATATCGCGCAGTTCCTTCGGCGAAAACCGGCTGCCGATCTCGCGCAGCGGCGGCGCTGCGCCAAGCGTGCTCTCGTCAAATTGCGCGATGGCGTGGCAGCCGGCACAATTCGCTTCCGCCAGCCGCTTGCCACGGAAAGCGCTCTCGAGATCGTCTTCGGCGTTCGCGGGAAGCTCAGCCACAAGGACGGAGGCGATCGCGATCATGATGCTGCGAAAGGGGGACCTGGTCACTGCCGTTCCATCCGCGCTTGCGGCGCGTTCTCCTGCTTCACTGGTCGAAGCGAACTTCCTTCAGTTTGTCGATCCCGAGCGCCTTCAACGCAAGACGCTCGTAGAAGGGCTCGGACTGGCCGGTGCGGATCTTGTGCAGGAAGTACTTCTCGAAACCGACCTTGGCCGCATGAACCCATTTTCCAGAGGCCGACCAGTTGACGTTGCGCGGCGGGATCTGCGGCTGCGCGATAAATGCGATGCCGGAATCGCCGAAATCGGCGAGGCACACGGCATTCCATGTGCCTTCCGCATCCGGCTCCTTGCCTTCGACCAGCCGCGCGATGTTGTGCGCGGTCGCGGTCACCATGGACTCGATCATAAAACCCGTCTTGGGCACACCGACCGGCACCGGGGTCTTGCCCATCGGCGGGATGGCGACACACACGCCAACGGCAAAGACCTCCGGAAATTTCGGGTTTCGCTGGTGCTTGTCGACCAGCACGAAGCCGCGCGGGTTGGTCAGCCCCTCAATGCCGCGCACCGCCGCCACGCCGCGAAACGCCGGCAGCATCATCGTGAAGACCTGCGGGACTTCGTGGGTACGGGCAATACTCCCGTCCTCGGCGATTTCGGAGACGTGAACCCTGTCGGACGTCACCTTGTCAACGCGCGCATTGCAGATCCACTTGATGTGATGATTGCGCAGCTCGCTCTCGAGCAGCGACTTGGTGTCGCCGACGCCGTCAAGGCCGAGATGCCCGATATACGGCTCGGAGGTAACGAAGGTCATCGGCACGCGATCGCGCACCCTGGCGTCACGCAGCGCCTTGTCAAGGATGAAAGCGAATTCGTAGGCTGGGCCGAAGCAGGACGCGCCCTGCACCGCGCCGATGACCACGGGTCCGGGGTTTTCGACCAGACGATCGAACGCGGCCTTGGAATCGACCGCATGGTCGATGTGGCACACGGAGCTGGTGTTCGCCCCCGGGCCGAAACCTTCGATCTCGTCGAAGGCCAGCTCGGGACCGGTGGCGATGACGAGGTAGTCGTAGACGATTTCGCCGCCGCCATTCAGCTCGATACGCTTCTCGGCCGCATGAACCTTGCTGGCGCCCTGCGGATGGAGCGCGATTCCGCGCTTGCCCATGACCTTGTCAAGGTCGACCTCCACGGCCTCGCGCTCGCGCCAGCCGACCCCTACCCAGGGATTGGACGGCACGAACGAGTAGCGCGTGCCCATGCTGACCACGGACACCTTATGCTCCTTGCCAACAGCGTCTCGCAGTTCGTAGGCCATGATCGTGCCGCCGAGACCGGCGCCGAGTACGACAATGTGAGCCATGTCACTCTCCAAGGTAGGCGTTTAGAAAACCTAGGCGCGCTCGACGGCACCAACCTTGATCCGGATCAAGGCGGCAACTCCTGCTCCGGGAGACAAGCAAAACGTCAAATTCCGGACAGTTTGCTTGTGCGTACCCACGTGATCCGCGAACTGGAAAGAGGTTTCTCAGATGATCATACCCAACAGGACAGTCGTTGCGGTTGCGGATGGACAGACGCTCCGCCTGTTCCGCAACAAGGGCCACGAGCCGCGGATCGAGCTTGTCGCCATGCCAGATCCCGATCTCGAGATCGGCAATCAGGGATCGGGCACGCGTCACCGTAGTTCCACCGCCAACCCCGACAAAGCGCGTCTGCACGAAGACAATTTCGCCGCTGCTGCCGCGAGCTACCTCAACCGGCAGGCGCTATCCGGCGATATCGAGCAGTTGATCGTTATCGCCGATCCGCGAACGCTGGGCGAGATGCGCCGGCATTTCCACGACGCGCTCGTCGCAAAGCTGGTCGGCGACGTCCCCAAGAACCTGACCGACCACGACGTCAGGGCGATCGAGACAGCGCTTGAGCGTGCCTGATCCTGGCCAGTCGATGCGGCTTAGCGCCAGTTTGCGGCCTACGGTGTCATCTGGATCGTGGCGAGATACGCCAGCAGCGCGGCGAGTTGGTCAGGGGTCGCCTCGAACGTCGGCATGTCCGGATGGCCGACATAGATGCCTTCGGCGAACGCCTCCTCCAACGCGTCGAGCGGGTAGCGCTGCGACAGATGTCGGAAGGGCGGTGCTTCGGGATGCCTGCTCTCGTCGTCCGTGCCGACGGCGTGGCATTCCGAACAGTTGAATTCGGCAATCTGCCGACCGATCTCGACGATGTCGTCGGCTTGGCTCCCGCCCGCCAGGACGAGGATCGCAACCAGCGCGGCTATCATCTTCATCGACGCTGCCTCTCTCGGCCCGACTACAGGGTGGGCGGTCAGTGGTACATGAACAGCGGCGTCTGCAGACCCGACAGCACCGATCTCGTGCAGGATCCGAACATCTCCTGCATGCCTCGATGCCCATAGGCGCCCATGACGATCATGCTCGCATCGATGGACTTCGCGGTGCCGAGGATCGACTCGGCGGGCTTGCCCGCCTCCTGGTCGCCGAGGCCGATCGCGCGCACGCGTCTAAGGCCGTGCGCGCGAAGGAACTTGCATGCCTGGGTTGCTGCCGCCTCGGCGTTTTTCGTCGAGCCGTCGTTCTGTGTCAGCACGTTCACCTGCCTGCCCCGACCCAGCCCAAGCAATGCGAACAGATGCAGTGCGCGCGAGGATACGACACTGCCGTCGAAAGCGACCACGACTGGCGATAGCTCGCGACCGGTATCGCCAACCATCTGCCTGTCCGGCACCACCAGCAACGGCCGGACACCGTTGCGCAGCAGCTTCTCGATTGCGATCGGCATCGACGAGATCTCGCCATCGGCCGAATAGAGGCTTGTCTTGCCGACCACGATCATGTCGCAGCCGGTTGCCGCAGCTTCGATCGCCGAGCGGGCATCACCCTTCACATGCTCGGAAACATGATCGACTCCCGCTTTCCGCGCCCGGGAAGAAAAGTCGTCCAGTACGGCCGCGACACGCTGTGCGGCATCCGTCAGCAGTTTGAGATCAAGCGCGTGCTTGTAGGACATGGCTCCGACGGGCACCGGCTGCGGGCGCTGGATGAAATCCGCGTCGAGGATGCCGAGTGCATAAATGCCAGCCTTGTAGCGCCCCGCGAGCCGCAGGGCGACGGCGCTAGCAGCGGCACTGGAAGGGGATCCATCGAGTGCGACGAGAATCCGACGTATCATCTGCATCTCCCTTCAATCGCTGCCACGATCCGATGGCCGACTTCGGCGACCGGTCCCGGAGCGGTGTTCGACTTCGTATGGAACCGTAGCAGCGTCACCGACGTCGGCCTTGACTTCGGTCAATCGGCGGCGCGGCTCGATCAGAGCCAGTTCTCGGTCAGGCCGCGCAGCACGTCCGTCCGGCTGATCTGCCCCGCCAGCCGGCCGTCGCGCATCACCGGGAACAGCCGGAAATGGCTTGCCAGGAACTTCTCCGCCGCCTGTACGAGTTCCAGATCGGCCTCCAGCGTCTCGACAGGCGAGGACATGTAGTCGGCGACCGTGCCGCCCCACTCCTGGTAGTAGCTGGACGACAATACTGCCCTGAGGCAGTCCTTCTTGGAGAGCAGTCCCACCAGCTGCCCCTTGGCGTCCAACACCGGCGCGCCCGATACCCGTTCGTCGAGGAGCGTCTTCATCGCCCGGTTGATCTCTGTCTCGGGCGTCAGCGTGACAAGTTCGGTCGCCATGAAATCGGCAATGCGCGGCTTGGCCTTCATCGTCCGCACCCTTCCTCGCGCCCGCACACAGCGCAGGCGGTCCCGTCGAGCGCGGCGAGGCCGCCGCAGGAACCCTTGACCGGCGGCCGGCCGAAGAACAGGCCGGCGGCCAACCCTGCCAGCGAGAGTCCGATGAGGCAGAAAGCAAGGGGCAGCGTTGCCATTCATTCCTCCCTAGTGGATCAGCTCTTCGAAACCGTCGGTGGCGATCTCCGTCCCGTCCGTCAGGATGAACAGCGCCCGCACCCCGGCCCCGCGCGCGAAGGCCGGGCCGCGTTCCGGCCCCATCGCGTAGAGCGCGGTCGCCAGAGCGTCCGCCCGCATTGCGGTGCCGGCCGCGACGGTCACCGAACCGAGCGCCGAGTCCGCGGGCATGCCGGTCGACGGATCGATGATGTGAGTGTAGCCCTTCCCGCCCCAGCGGTAGGCGTTGACCCGGTTGCCGGAGGTCGCGAGGCTGGTGCCGTCGAGAGCCACGATCCGCTGAAACGCGCCGCCGACGGTCGGGCTTTCTACGCCGACCTGCCAGTGCCGGCCTGAAGGATGGCGGCCGGTGGCGAACACCTCGCCGCCGAGTTCGACTAAGAAATCCGTCAGGCCCAGTTCCCTGCAGGCATCGGCCATCCGGTCGAGCGCATGGCCCTTGGCGATGCCGCACAAGTCGAGCGAAAGACTGGCGCGGCGTTTCCTCGCTTCCCCATTGCCCAGAACGATGTCCTGCGGACTTCCCGGCTCGCCCTCGATGATCGGACCGAAGCCGTAGCGCCCGACGACCGGCCCCACGGTCGGATTGAACACGCCGCCGGTCAGTTGCGCGACGCGCAGCGCCTCGTCCAACACCGCGCACGTCGCCGGCGACAGCGGTTGCCACCCGATGGTGTCTGCGCGGTTGAAGCGCGCGACCTCGCTGTCGCTGCGAAATGGCGACGTCGAGGCGTCGACCGAGGCGATTACCGCGTCGAACGCGCGCCGCAGCGCTCCCTCGTCGAATGGGCCGGCGGCGGCAAACGTCCAGCCCGCGCCGAATGCCGGCCCGCTCAACACGATAGGTGCGGTGCCGGCCAATGAGGTCACGGCCGAGGCGAGCAGCGCGCTTCCCGCTGTAACCATCAGTCCGCGTCGCGTTATCATCGTTTCTCAGCCTCCGAAATCGTCGAAGAAGATGCTTTCGGGGTCGACGCCGACCTCGTCCAGCATGGCGAGCACCGCGGTGATCATCAGCTGCGGGCCGCAAAGGTAATATTCGCAGTTCTCGGGGGCGGGGTGCTCCGTGAGGTACTGCCTGAGCACCACGTCGTGGATGAACCCTGTCGCGCCCCGCCACTGGTCGCCCGGCGCCGGTTCCGACAGGGCGGGAACCCAGGAGAAATTGGGATGTCGCGCTGCGAGGTCGTGGAACTCGTCCTCGTAGAACAGGTCGGCCTTGCACCGCGCGCCGTACCAGAAGCTCATGCGGCGAGCCGTGCCCACGCGTTCGAGCTGGTAGAAGATGATCGCCCTCAGCGGCGCCATGCCCACGCCGCCGCCTATGAACACCATCTCGCGCTCGCCCTGCCGTGCGGCGAAATCGCCATACGGCCCGGCGAGGTCGGCCTCGTCGCCGGTCTTCAGGCCGAAGAGCCAGGACGAGACGATGCCGGGCGGCGCGGCGCGAACGGTAGGCGGCGGCAGTGCCAGCCGCACCAGAAGCACGATCTCCAGCTGGTCCTGCGGCCGGTTGGCGACCGAGTAGGCCCGCGCGTTGGTGCCCGTGCTGCGTGAAACCAGCCCGCGCAGCCCAAGCCGGTCCCATGTCGCGGCGTATTCGTCGGCGATGTCAAAATCCGCATATCGCAACTCGTGCGCCGGCGCGTTGACCTGAACGTAGGCACCGGCGCGAAAATCCAGCGTCTCGCCCTCCGGGAGTGCGAAGACGATCTCGCGGATCAGCGGCGAGAGCATCCGTGTCGACGCGACGCGGCAGCGCCAGTTGCGCGCGCCGAGAACGGCCTCGTCGACGCCGACATCGAGATCGTTGCGCACGGTGACCTGGCAGGCGAGCCTGACGCCCTCGCGCATCTCGCCGCGTGTCAGGCGCGCCGCCTCGGTCGGCAACGGCTGTCCGGCCCCTTCGCGCACGGTGACGCGGCACTGGCCACAGGTGCCCTTGCCGCCGCAGGCCGCCGGCACCGGCACGCCACCGTCCGACAGGATCTCCAGCAGCTTCATGCCGGTCTTGCCGGCCACCGCCTCGCACCCGTTGACCCGGATGCGGACGGCGTCGGTCGGCAGCAGCAGCGCGCGCGCCGCCACCACCACCGACGACAGGATCAGCACGATGGCCACGAACAGCACGGCGCCGAGGACGATTTCGTTCATGCCCGTAGCGTTCATGGAAGCCGCACCCCGACGAAGGCGGAGAAGCCCATCGACATGATGCCGGTGACGATGAAGGCGGCGCCCAGCCCTTGCAGACCGGCAGGGATGTCCGAGTAGCGCAGCCGCTCGCGGATGGCCGAGAACGCCACGATCGCAAGCGCCCAGCCGACACCGCTGCCGAAACCGTAGACCACGCTCTCGCCGAAGTCGTAGCGGCGCTCGACCATGAACAGGCTGCCGCCAAGGATGGCGCACTGGACCGCAAGCAGCGGCAGGAAGATGCCGAGCACGCGGTGCAGCGCGGGTACATAGCGGTCGAGCGTCATTTCCAGGATCTGCACGACTGCCGAGATGACGCCGATGAACACGAGGAAGCGCAGGAAGGTGAGATCAACCTCCGGCAGCCCCGCCCATGCCCAGGCGCCTTCGCTGAGCAGGAACGACTGCACGAGCCAGTTCACCGGCACGGTCACCGTCTGCACGACGATCATCGCCGCGCCAAGCCCGAGCGCGGTCTCGAAGCGCTTCGACACTGCAAGGAAGGTGCACATGCCGAGGAAGAAGACGAGCGCGAGGTTCTCCTCGAGCACCGAGCGCTGGAACAGTTCGATCATGCCTGCCCCCCGTCGGGGCCGGTGCGCAGTCGGAACTCCGGCTGCTCGACCTGTTCCGGTTTCCACGACCGGATCAGCCAGATCAGCAAGGCGATGATGAAGAAGGCGCTGGGAGCAAGCAGCATCAGGCCGAGGGGCTGGAACCACCCACCCGCCGCCACCGTCGGCAGCACTGCGTAGCCGAACAGGCTGCCGGCGCCGAGGAGTTCGCGGATCGTGCCGACGATGAGCAGGATCGCGCTGTAGCCGATCCCGTTGCCGAGCCCGTCCAGCAGCGACGGCAGCGGCGGGTTGCGCATGGCGAAGCCCTCCGCCCGGCCAAGCACGACGCAGTTTGTGATGATGAGGCCGACGAATATCGAGAGCCGCTGGCTCATCCCGTAGGCGTAGGCGCGAAGCACCTGGTCGATAACGATGACCAGCGACGCGATGATCGTGATCTGTACGATCAGGCGGATCGACGACGGGATATGCCTGCGCAAGGTGCTGACCAGAAGCGAGGCTGCTCCCGCCGTCACGGTCAGCGCCACGCTCATCGTCAGCGCGGTGGAAAGGGACGTGGTGACGGCGAGCGCCGAGCAGATGCCGAGGATCTGCAGAGTGACGGGATTGCCGTCGACTATCGGTTCAGTGAGGTGGCGCAGTGTCGGCAACATCGCGCTCAGACCTTTCCGTCGCGCAGCCTGGCGAGAAACGGCCCGAAGCCGAGATCGCCGAGCCAGAAGCGCACGAGATTGGAGACGCCCATGGACGAGCGGGTTGCGCCAGTGATGGCGTCCACCTCGAATTCGCTGCCGCTGCCGCCGCGCACGACCTGCAGCTTGATCTCGCCAGTGTCGTCGGCGACGCGCTTACCGGCCCACTGCGCCTGCCACGCCGGATCGGTGATGCGGGTGCCGAGGCCGGGGGTCTCGCCCTGTTCGTAGATGGAGACGGCTGCGATGGTGTTGAGGTCGCCCTCAAGTGCCACATAGGCGCGGATGGTCGACTGGTAGCCTGCGGCATAGCCCGGCAGGATCGCCAGCAGCAGCTTGTCATCGCTGCGCACCAGATAGGCAGGCATCATGTCGGGTCGGCGGCCGATACCGGCGACGTCGTCGGCCGGGTCGAGCGTGGTGGAGCGCTCGGGGTCCGCGGACGCCGCCGCAATGTCGAAGGTCGCCGGGTCGATGTCCTCGGCAAAGCCTCCGCTGTCCAGGTCGACGATGCGCGTCTCCAGAGCGTCGGCATCGACATCGCCGATGATATCGGCGAGGCCCGGCACGGAGGCGAGCATCTCGGCCATGCGCTGCTCGCGCTCGCGCGCGACATTGGCGTCCTGCAGCGGCCTCAGGCTGACGGCGGTCACCGCCACCGCGACGGCCGAGACCGACGCAACCATGAACGCGACGAGAAAGGTCTTCACGCTGCTGTCGTTGGGCAGCGCGAGGAAGCGCCGCCACCAGCTCAGCGGATTGAGGTCGGCCATGACCTGCGCCTCCTGCGCCTGACGTTGAGATGGATGACGAGGCCGTCGATCAGTGGCGCGAAGATGCTGCCGAGCAGCGCGGCGAAGACGATCGCCGGGGTCGCGCCGATACCGTTGCCGGCCGCGCCGAGGATCACGACCAGCGCGCCCACAAGCAGGCCATGGACGACGCGGCCCGTATTGGTGGCGGCCGCGCTGACCGGATCGGCGACCAGATGCACCGCGCCCAGCACCAGCGCAGGGGTGAGCAGCTCGATCCCCGGAACCCCCATGCCCCTGACTGCAATCCAGCCCGCGAGCCCCGCCGCGAAACCGGTGAGGATGCGCCACGAGACCAGCCCTGTCGCGAGCAGCAGCAGCGCACCGGGAATGACGGCGAGGGCGACCAGCTGAGAGCCCACCGTGCCCGCCGACGCCGCGGGAAACGAGAAATACAGGAAGGCGAGCGCGGTCACCGTGGGATTTAGGAAGGAATAGCCGCGCCCGCCGAAGACCTGCTCGCCGAACACGAGCCCGAAGCTGAGCGCCAGCAGCACCTGCCACAGTGGCAACTCGGCTGGCGCCAGAAGGGCAAACAGGATCGCCGTAGGCACGGCGTGCCAGTTCATCGCCTTGCCGCGAAGCCGCGCGAACAGCAGCGTCCAGCCGAGCGCCACGACCAGCGCGCCGCCGAGCACCGGCAGCATCGACGCCGTATCCTCGTAGAGGGCCGCCGCCAGCGGCAATGCCAGCGCCAGCATGAAGAGGCTGGTGACGCGGTCGCTCGTCCATCGTCGCGGCAGGTGCGAGGCACGGCTGCGCGCCGCCAGCGAGGCCTGCGGGAAATCGACGCGGGTGTCCATCAGCCCTCCGCCTCAAGCTGGTCGAGCACAAAGCGCAGCAGCGCGCCATAGTCAGTGCCGGTGGTGCAGACATGCGACAGAAGCGCGAGATCCTCCTCGACCAGTTCCAGGCAGCCGAGGTCGCGCGCCGTCTCGGCGTCACCAATCGAAAGGGCGCGCAGCAGCGGCACGGGAAGGATGTCGAAGGGCAGCACCCGCTCGAAGTCCTCGCGCGGGATGATCGCTGCGTCGGGCACGCCCGAAAAGGCGGCGCGCAGCCAGGCGGCGGCGCCGGGCCGGTATCGTCCCTGCGCCCGCGGGAGCACGGTGACCTGATTGTGATAGCGGCTGAGGAAGGCCGACTCGCGTCCCGTGAGCACCGAGCCGGAGATGAGCCGCATGTCGCCGGAGGAAAGCTGGCCATAGAGCGCGTCGTCGAGCGAGGAACCCGGGGGAAGCCGCGCCAGCGCGGGCTCGCGCATCCCCGGGCCGGCGAGTGCGACAACGCGATGTGTCGGCAGCCGCCCCGTCTGAAGGAGCGTACCGATCGCGATCACGTCCTGATAGCCGATGGTCCAGACCGCTTGCGACGGGCCCGCCGGCGCGAGGTGATGGATATGCGTGCCTGCCAGTCCAGCCGGGTGCGGGCCGGAGAAGGCGACTTCGTTGATGCGTTCGCCAAGGACGCCGGCAATGGGTTCGCCCGGCCCACGGCATACGAACACCGGCCCGGCGGTCAGCATCGGCAGCGCGGCCAGCCCGCGGCGGAAGGCGTCGGCATCCATGTCGATCGCGACGCGCGGATCGGCAGCCAGCGGCGAGGTATCGATCGCCGTGACGAAGATGGCGCCGGGCTCGGCATCGGGATCTGGAATGCGGCCGAACGGACGCATCGCGAACGACGTCCACAGCCCGCTGGAGAGCAGCAGGCCGCGCAGGGCCTCGGCATTGCCTGCCTCCGGGGTCCCGAAGGGCTCCGCCGCCCCGCCATCGATGCGGATGATCAGCGAATCCAGCGCGCGCCGCTGACCGCGGTTGATCGCCTCGACGACACCGGCCGCCGGCGCGGCAAATGCGATCCTCGCCCGCCGCCGATCCACGAACAGCGTCTGCCCCGTCTTCACGCGGTCGCCGGGGGCGACCCTGAACTCCGGCCGGATGCCGGGAAAATCGTGGCCCATCAGCGCGACGGTGTCGACCCGGCCCACTTCCCTCAGCGCTTGGCGCGGCGCGCCGGCCAGCCTGAGGTCACGGCCCTGCCTGATCCTGATCTGTCGTGCCGACTGCAAATCACGCCCTCAAGCTGTCGCCGCAATGCAAGGCGCGAACGCTAGCCGTCCTCGTCGCTCGGCGAATTGAGTGAGATCAAAAACCAACAAGGCGGATCATGGAAGCATGTCGGCTGGGAGGGGGCACTTTTCTCCTGCTCAAGGGAGTGCTTTCCTGCCGCCAGCCACTCCAAACAGCCGGAGACGCCAATGAAACTGCGCATAGTCTCAGCAGCACTTGCCGCCATCGTCGCCGCGGCGGGTGTCCTCTCATTCGCGGGCGACGGCACCCATCGCGCGGGCTCCGTTGCGGACGACACCGTCGCCGCGCTCGAACTCCATTTGTCGGGTATCGTAACCAGCGCCATGGCGCAGGCAGCGTCGCACCGGCTGCTCATCGACGTTCACTCGGAGAAGGGGCTCGCCTGCACCGCCTGCCACGGGGAGGCGGCGTTCAGCGAGCCGGTGGAGGAAGCGAAATGCATCGCCTGCCACGGCACCTATGCCGAACTCGCCGTGAAGACGCCCCAGCAGCCCAACCCGCACCAGTCGCACATGGGCGAACTGGCCTGCGCGACCTGCCACAACATCCACAAGCAGTCGGTGAGCCATTGCGACGACTGCCATTCGTTCGGCATGCAGGTGCCGTGAATTCGGCGGCGGGGCGGCGTTGCGCCGCCCCGCCGCGATCTCAGAGCTCGCGCAGCAGCCGGACGTGGTCGGGCCGGATGGCAGAGACAGTTGCCGTACCGGCGAGCTGCATGACCATCTGCAACTCGGTCCGGAGCCGGTTGTAGACCGCCTGCACACCTTGCGACCCACCCAGCGCCAGACCGTAGAGGATCGGCCGCCCAAGCGCGACCGCGTCCGCTCCGAGCGCCAGCGCCGTGAACACGTCCTGACCGCGGCGGAAGCCGCTGTCGATGACGATCGGCACCGCGCCGGCCACCGCATCGGCAATGCGCGGCAGGGCAGTGATCGCCGGCGCCAGCCGGTCGATGCCGCGTCCGCCGTGGTTCGACACCCATACGCCCGCCACGCCGCGCGTCACACACTCGGCAGCCAGCTTCGGCGTCAGTACGCCCTTCACCAGCACCGGCAACCCGGTTTCGGTCGCGCAGAACTCCACATCGGCCCAGTCGAGATCGGCCTTCATCACGCGGGCGGCCGAAGCGTCGATGCCGGGCGTCTGCGGCACGTTGCCGACGCCCAGATCCGGCGCGCTGATGCCGAGCCTGATCGGCCGCTCGCGGTTGGAGAAGGTCGTGCTGTCGATGGTGATGATGATGGCCGTGTAGCCGGCGGCCTTGGCGCGCTGGAGTTGCTCGCGCGCGAACCCGCGGTCCTGAGGGAAGTAGATCTGGAACCATTTGGCGCCCGTCCCTGCCGCCGCGATCTCCTCCAGCGAGAGGTTTGAAACGGTCGTGCTGGTGTAGAGCGTACCGAAAGCGTTGGTGCCTTCGATCGTCGGAAGCTCCTTGCGCGCGTGGGCGCGGCCGTGCCCGCCCATAGGCGCCGTGATGACCGGCAGGGTCAATCTGTTGCCGAGCAGCGTGGCCGAGGTGTCCGGCTGGCGCGGCGTGCCCGACAGATAGTCCGGCTCGATGATCCAGTCGTCGAAGGAGGCCTCGTTCTGGCGCATCGTCCATTCGTCGCCGGACCCGCTGGAAATGAACGCGTGGCTCTCCGCCGGCAGGATCTTCGCAGCCTCGGCCTCGATCTCGCGCAGATTGATGACGCTGATGCGTTCCTCCCGGTCGAGCGCCTGGTAGGCGGCGAGGTCGGTCACGGACTGTGCCGGAGCGGTCTGGGCTTGCGCGGTAGCCGCAATCGCCATCGCGGCGGCCGCGCCGCCACCGGCAACGAGAAAATCGCGTCGGCGAAGGGTCATATCCGTTCTCCTGAGCTGAATTTCCTGATGTTGCCCCTTCTACCGGCCGCCGCTGCAATCGGCATTGATGCACGTCAAGGTCTCGTTGCGACGGCCGTGGGACATGGCGACCATTGCACACGAACCGACGTTTGCCGCCCGATGGACACTTATCTCGCAATCATTGGCGGCCTGGTCCTGCTGGCAGGTGGCGGCAATTTGCTTGTGCGGGGCGCAGTGGCGCTGGCGAGGAGCCTTGGGCTTTCGCCGCTGCTCATTGGGTTGACATTGGTGGGCTTCGGGACCTCGTCCCCGGAGCTGGTAACCAGCGTCACTGCGGCCCTGCAGGGTTCGGCCGGTATCGCGGTCGGCAACATCATCGGATCCAATATCGCCAACATCCTGCTGATCCTCGGCATTGCCGGGCTTATGGCCCCTATCCATGTCAGTCCCGATGGTTTCGGCCGGGACGCGTTCTGGCTCGCGGCCAGTGCGGCTGTGCTGGTTGCCCTGGCGCTGGCAGGCAGCGTCGGCAGACTGGTGGGTGCGGCAATGCTCGTAGCACTTGCCTTGTATGTGACGCATGTCGCTCACGGCGAGCGGAGGCCGCGCGGGCTCTCGCAGCGGGCGGGGGAAGCCTTGGGCGAGCGGTCGCAGGGTTGGCCGTCGCGGCCCTTACCGGCAGCGGCGGTGGCAGCTACGGGAATCGTCGCGCTGGTGGCGGGATCAGTCTTGCTGGTACGCGGCGCGACGGATCTGGCGTTTGTGCTGGGTGTTCCCGAAACCATCATTGGCCTGACCATCGTTGCAGTCGGGACCTCCCTGCCCGAGATGACAACCAGCCTCGTCGCCGCATTGCAAAGGCAGACAGACATCGCCTACGGCAACGTCGTCGGCTCCAACATCTTCAACATCCTGTTCATCCTCGGCGCATCCGCGATCGCTGCGCCTTTCGGGATGCCTCCGGAAATCGCGCAACTGGACATATGGGTTCTGCTGGCCGCGACGGGGGTGCTAGTGTTCTTCGGCTGGACCGGTTTTCGGCTCAACCGGATCGAGGCCGCGGTCTTCGTGGCCGCCTATGTCGCCTATGTGGCATATCTTGCATTCGGGATCGGACCCGTCTGATCGGCGGCCAGGTTTGGGAGTGACGCATGTCGAAGCAAAGCGCGCCAAACTCGCCCCGTGTCTCCGCCGCGGCTGCGTGCGCAAGCGACTTTCACGTGGAGTTGGCCACTGTTCGGCTGGCGCTTCTTGCAGGTGCTACGGGAATTGGATTCTACCTGATCTACAGGCTCGCACTCCCGTTTCTGTCGGCATTCACTTGGGCGCTCATGCTCGCCGTTATCCTGGCGCCGGTCCATCGGCACGTCGCAACCCGCGTGGGCAGGCCCGGCTTCGCCACGCTGCTGACGTCGGCAGGCGCCGCGATCATCGTAGCGACACCGTTGGCGCTGGTGGTTCAACAACTGCTGCGGGAAGCGGCCGCCGGCGCCGCCACGCTCGAGCGGCTTGTTGCCACGCTAGACTGGCGCGAAACGCTGGAAGGCATGACGTGGCTACTGGCGGCCGCGGACTGGGCCGAGCAGCGTTTCGAGGCGGCGGGCCTGCTGGAAACACTTGCCGAATGGCTCACTCGCAGCGGCGGCAATCTGTTTCGGGGTTCGGTCCACGAGACGATCGGAATCGTGCTCGCGTTCTATATACTATTCTATCTCCTCCGCGACCGGCGGCAGGGACTCGCCACGCTGGTTGCCTACTCGCCTTTGCGGTCAGCCGAGACCATGCGCGTTGTCAGGCGCTTCTCCGAGACCGTGCGCGCATCCCTGTTCGGGTTCGTCACTGTCGGCGTCATCCAGGGTACCCTGGGAGGCCTGATGTTCTGGTGGCTGGATCTCCCCACGCCCGTGTTCTGGGGGCTGCTGATGGGACTGCTCGCCATCATCCCGATGCTCGGGGCGTTCGTCGTGTGGGTCCCCGCCGCCATCATCCTCGCCCTCAGCAGCGAGTGGCTTAGCGCCGTCCTGCTTGCGGCGTGGGGTGGCCTGATCATCGCCACCATCGACAACCTTCTCTACCCGATGCTGGTGGGCAACCGGCTGCGCCTGCACACGCTGGTAGCCTTCGTCGGCGCCGTCGGCGGCATCCTGCTATTCGGCGCCACAGGCATCGTGCTCGGACCGGCGATCGTTGCGGTCACGCTCGAGCTCGTCGCCATCCTGAGGCAACGCGCGGGCCGCAAGCGGCCAGCGCCTTAGGATGGGAAGATCGCGCGCTACTGCGCGACATATCCGCCGTCGACGGGAACATTCGCGCCCGTCACGAAGCCGGCCCTCGGCGAACAAAGCCAGACGATCAGTTCCGCCACTTCTTCGGCCGTGCCGATGCGCCCGATCGGATGCAGAGGATCCATCATCTGGGCGGTGGTCATCGCTCCGCCCGAGGCCTGCTCGGCCAGCGAATCGAGCATGCGCGTGTCGATACCGCCAGGACACACGGAATTCACCCGGATGCCCTGCTTTCCATATTCCAGCGCGGCATTCTTGGTCAGTCCGTTCACGGCGTGCTTGGAGGCCACGTAGGGCGAAAGGCCGGGAAAGCCGATCAGGCCGGCGACCGAGGCGAGATTGACGATCGCGCCGCCGCCACCCTTGAGCATGAGCGGTATTTCCGCCTTCATGCACAGGAAGACGCCACGCGCGTTGACGCCCAGCACCCTGTCGAAATCGGCCTCGTTCTGTTCGATTAAAGTCGCGACGCGCCCCTCGATGCCCGCATTGTTGCAGGCGCAGTCTAGCCGGCCATAGGTTGCGGCAATACCCGCGACGAGTGCTTCGACATCGGCGGCTCGCGATACATCGGTCTTGACGAATTTCGCTTCACCGCCGGCTGCGCCGATCATGTCGGCGGTTTCCTCACCGCCCTTCGAATCGATGTCGCTGACGATGACCCGCGCGCCCTCCGCAGCGAATTTGATCGCCGTCGCGCGGCCGATGCCCGCGCCGGCACCGGTCACCAATGCCACCTTGTCGTTCACCAGTCCCATGTCAGCCTCCGATATTGATCGGCCTAAGCTGTCATTCTCCTCGGAGCGATGCCTTGACGGGGATCAACACGGACGCATCTCTCGCCGGCCTCGTCCCGGAAACTGGCGTTCCGCATCGGGTGCATTCAGCGCGGACACACGCCGGACAGCTGCAGATAGCTCTTGTGCGCCCATCCCTGCGGGCTCGGTTGTCCCCACAACGGGTTCCTGCATCGGCCGCTCACGCAGGTGACCGCAAGCCAGTTTCCGCTCTTGTCCCAGACGGAAGCTCGATCCCCGAGATAGAGTTCGCCGATCTGCTGGAAATTGCTGCCGGGACCGCTACGCACGGCCAGGAAGCCGGTGCCGGTCGCATGATTGTATTGGCTGATCGGCTTCACCTTGACGACCTTGCCGTCGCAGTCGCCAGCCATCGATGGCGCAGCGATAGTTGTCAGCGCTGCCAGTGCAATGAGTATTCGTCGCATGAAATCCTCCGAGTGACCGGTGCACATCGTGTTTCGGTTACTATAAGCGCCGCGGGCAGGATAACGCCTTGACGCGGATCAACTGCCGGTCCGTCAGCGGTAGCGGTAGCGCAACCCGATCCCAAGGTAGTTGGACCCGGACCACTCCGGCGCGATGAGGCCGAAGACGCCAGAACGGTGATGGATACGCATGAAGCCGCTGTAGCCGGGCGACGCCGCAGCCGCGAATTCCGCTTCGGCGGACATGTGCCAGAGCAGTTGCGGTGTATCGGCGCCGGGCAGCCGTCCCGGGCCGAGTTCAAGTCTTGGAGGGCTGAACGCGTAGGATAGGCCATTGCCCCAGGCAAGATTGAAGCTCGCACGCCGGCCTAGCGGGATCTCGCCACTGCGCAGCACAAGAGCGCCGGTCATCTCCCAGCTGCTCTCAAGGCTGAAGTGTTTGAGGACCTGCATCTCGGCACTAACCTCGAAACCGTCGAGCCGACGCTTGCCGCCCGGCAGCGGCACCGAAAAAGCAGCAAGCGGCGCGCTTACGATCACGGAGGTGAACTGTGCGTTCTCGAAGCTGATTTGGCCGGTCAGCAGATCGGCCGGGATGAGCAGAAACCGACTGGGAGTCCGCAATGCCCCGAACACCGCAATCGTAGGGCCGGCATGCAATCGTGCGTGCGTCAGCGGCCTGGCTACCGGTTCCGCAGACGCGACCGAGAGGGACAACGACAAGGCGCAAATGATGGTCAGGAACCGCAAGGTTTTCGATCTTTCGTCGGTTCGGCAAATTCAGTTCGCTTCGTTCGCATCAGGCCCTGCCCAGCGTCAGCGGCGAGCCGAGGCGGACGAACGCGTCGTGGAAGCGCCATCGCAACCGGCGCGCTCAGGACTCCTTGCCGCGCCTCGGCCAATTCGGACAGCAGTTCGTCGCTCGAAACGCCCTGGACCCTTTAGATAGGCGACGAAGGCGAGGTTAGAGCGATCTTCGAAGACGGCCTCGGCCAGCGCGACGGGCTTGATCGTCGGGCGACCATAGACAGTCTCGACCGGCAGCCTCAGCGCAGGAATCGAGCACTGCAGGAACTCGACGCAAAAGAGCTCGTCGTCGGTCGATGCATCGAAGTGGAAATCGAAAGGCGTGCCCATTCTCGATAGCAGTGCGGCGACTGCGGCGCGCCGTTGCTCTGGAGAGCCGCCATCGGCCCCGCCCGGGCGAGCCACAACGATCCTGTCCGTATCGAAAACGGCATTTGGGAGGGACAAGACGACACCGTTATTGACGGCCTCGATGATCACACGTCCGGCGCGGATAGCGTCATGGTGCGGCACGACCGCGGGATCGGTCCATAGGCCGAGGCTCCGCAATTGGCGTTCGTTTCCGACATAGGCGGCCGTATGGGTGAAAAAGCCCGGAATGAGCTTGGCTGCCAACGTTCCACGATTTGAGACCGCGAGCACGTCGCCGGGCTGCATCTGCGCCATCAGATACTCGGCAGCCTCGTGGTTGCCATAAAGACGGCCGGCGCGGAAATGAACCTTATCAGCAGCGCGCGAAAGCGGTTCTGCCTTCTTCTCAGCTAGCCTGACGAGACCGGCGGGAACGCGTTCTTCGGGGTTACAGGCCGTATTGCATCTGGATGCAGTGACGCATCCTGCTAACAACGATGAAAGCAACACCATCGCTATGGCGCCGGCATGCGCGCGCCGATATGGAATTGCCTGCATGCCCTACGCTCCAAAAGCAAGGATCAATTGTACCAGCGGGTTCCTTTGAGACCTTGTTTCAGATCAAGGCAGCCAAGACGTTTCCGGGCTGCTATCTCGCTTCCGGCTGTAGAAACGTTTCTACAGATGCGCCTAACGCTGATCAGGCTCGGGTCGGAAGCTGACCACAGGGCGGACTGATTTGCGCTTTGAGGCTTGCACGATAGGCGGCATCAGCAAGTGCTCGCGGCGCCGCTTCATCGACGTCTTGGCTATAGGCCGCGAGGGCGTCCTTCCATATCTTTCCGAGTGTGTAAGCAGATTCGCGAACCGACCTTTCGGTGTGTTCGGGCGAATAGCCCCCGCGCGCATAGTGATTTCGCATGTGCCTCAGGAAGGAGGCGCAGTTATCTATGTCGGCCTTGTCGGCTGATGCCGTGGAGCGCAGTTTCCCCGAGCCGATGCCAAAAATCTCGTCCTCACGCGGCGCCCTGCCCTCAACCGCCGCTGCGAGGCCACCACAGCGAGTGGGTTTTTACATATCAGGCCAAACGCACTCGAAAGTACGACGGAGGCAACCAATACATCGGTACGACACGCGAGAGAGGGAAGCGATATCCGTTGACTTACAGAGGTGTGAAGTCGCAGTCGAAGCGAATTCGGAGGGCATCTGGTGTCGTGGACTTTCGCTTTCACGATATCCGTCACGATGTCGGAACAAGACTTCTCAGGAAGACTGGCAACTTGAAGACGGTTCAAAAGGCACTTAACCACGCCGATCTCAAGTCCGCTGCCCGGTATGCGCATGTGCTTGACGAGGAGGTAGCGGCAGACATGGAGGCGCTACAAAATCAGACCATCGGTTCCCGAACAAACTCCCGAACTGACAAGCTGAAAACTCGCTAAGCTTTGATATCAAACCGCTTTCCGCAATGCGGCTGACTGATTTGGGATCAGGGGGTCGGAGGTTCGAATCCTCTCGCTCCGACCATATCTTTGAATCGATACAGTTGCTTGTGCCCAACCATGTGCGGTACGACGCCCTGCATTTTCGGATGCGGGCACCCCAACAAAGCCGAACTGAGCAGCGCTTCTTGCCGGCGATCCAGGCTGCACGTGGCTCAAAAATACGATCTCCGTCGGGACTGCGCAGCCGCGCCGAGCCGTTGGAGAGATCTATCCCACAAGTGCCCGGAACTCATGCTTAAGCACCTTGCCATTTGCATTACGCGGCAAGGACGGCCTTACCGCCGGGAGCGACGCGGCCGAGTCTGTCTCCGCGACCGGCGATCTCGTCGGGCGGCATTTTAGACAGTTTTCGGTGAAGCGGTTTCGGTCGCGCCGTAGAGGTTCATCAACCGAAGCGACGACAGGGGTGGCGGCCAGTCGCTTTCAGGTGACCGGCGGCATCGCGTTTTCGAGCCACGTCGTCGTCGCCACTTCTCCTCACCAACACCACGTCATGCCGCCATTCGGCCGCGGCAAAAAGCACTTGGGCGCCGCGATGATGCATCGGCTCTACCGTATTGATGAACGTAACGCGGCGGCGCATAGG
>JAHBYZ010000036.1 GCA_019635695.1 Rhizobiaceae bacterium | reverse complement strand
GGCGGGGAGCACTTCCCGGTCCCGGTGGCCCAGGTTGAGCACCGCGTCGGGTTTGAAGTTCTGCATCAGCGCCACCAGATCCTGGCCCGGCGCACGCAGGTGGATGCCCGCGATGCCGGGCACCTGTTCCAGCACCGGCGCGGTGGTGGGCGTCACCAACCAGTGGATCTCAGCGTCAGGATCCCGTTCGAGGATCCGCGCCATCACCGTCAAGGACACCACGAGGTCGCCCAGGGCATCGGTCCGGCTCAGGAGAAAGCGCATCCGGTCATGGTCCGGCCCGGAGGCGGGCGGCGTCAATTCCGGCGGGCTCCGGGGCATACTGATCTGGCTGATGCCAACCCGAACCCACCACATCCTGCTGCTCGAGGACGAACAGGGCCTCCGCGAAGTGCTGGACCTGACCCTGGCCCAGCAGGGCTTCCGCTGCACGGCGGTGGCGGGGCTGAAGGAAGCCCGCGCCGCGCTGGAGACCGGCGGCTACGACGGCGTGCTCAGCGACCTGCGGTTGAAGGACGGCTCGGGCATCGAGCTGCTCACCTGGATGAAGGAGCGGGGCTTGGCGTTGCCGGTGGTCATCATGACGGCCTACGCCACGACGGAGACGACGGTGCAGGCGCTCAACCTCGGCGCCGTGGACTTCATCACCAAGCCCTTCCGCAACGAGGACCTCATCGCCACGCTGAAAGGCCTGTTGGCGGAGGCGGAAGCTCCCACCGCCGAGGGCGAGCCCGAGCTGGTCGGCGAGCTGGTGGGCGTGGGCCAGACCATGCGGAAGATCCAGGCCCTCGTCGGCAAGGTGGCGCGGGCCGACAGCACCGTCCTGCTCACGGGCGAAAGCGGCACGGGCAAGGAAGTCGTCGCGCGGCTCATCCACCGCTACTCGGATCGCGGCAACGGGCCCTTCATCGCGGTGAACTGCGGCGCGCTGCCGGAGAACCTGCTGGAGAGCGAGCTCTTCGGCTTCGAGAAGGGCGCCTTCACCGGCGCGACGGCCACCAAGCGCGGCCTCTTCGAGGAAGCGGAAGGGGGCATCCTCTTCCTGGATGAGATCGGCGAGATGCCCTTGCCGCTCCAGGTGAAGCTGCTCCGCGCCCTGCAGGAACGCAAAGTGCGCCGCCTGGGCTCGGCCGAAGAGCGGCCCGTGGATGCCCGGGTCATCACGGCCACCAACAAGCAACTGCGGGAGCGGGCGGAGCAGGGCGCGTTCCGGGAAGACCTCTACTACCGCCTCAACATCCTCCACATCGAGCTGCCCTCGTTGCGGGAGCGGTCGGAAGACTTGGGCGTGCTGGCGGACCATTTCATCCGCCGCGCCTGCGAGCGCCTGGGCAAGGCGCCCATGCCGCTCCACCCCGACGCCTTGGCGGCGCTGCAGGCCTACCGCTGGCCAGGCAATGTGCGCGAACTGGAGAACCTCGTGCGCCGGCTTGCGGCTCTCTATCCACAGGAAGAACTGAGCCAGGAGGTTATCGAGGCCGAGCTGCGCACCGCCGGCGCGCCGGCGCCGGCAGTAGCGCTCGATTCGCTGCCCGCGGACCTGTCGATCGGGCAGGCGGTCGAGCATTTCCTCCAGCGCTATTTCGCCTCCTTCGGCGCAGAATTGCCACCGCCCGGCCTCTATCAGCGCATTCTTGCCGAGGTCGAATATCCGTTGGTGCTCGCCTCGATGACCGCAACGCGGGGCAACCAGATCCGCGCGGCAGAGCTGCTTGGCGTCAACCGCAACACGTTGCGCAAGAAGATTCGCGAGCTCGGTGTGAACGTGTATCGCGCCTCGAAACACAACTGAGAGCCTGTCGTTTCGGCGTTCGTTGCAAGAAAGCCACATTGCGTTGCATAGATGCAACGGAAGCGTTGGTCTAAGCTGGAAGCATGGCAGTCGAATCCTTGCCGAGTCGCTCCGCGGAGGAGATCGGGATGCCGGCCGGGCGGCGGCTGCTCGCATGGGCGGGTCCCGCGGTCATCGCCGCGGCGCTGGTAACAGCCGCGATCTCCTTCGCCATTCTGCTGGGTCTCACGCCGGTCCTGCCGACCGAGCGGGTGACGCTGATCGTCATCGGCATCAATCTCGCCTTCGTCGCGGTGCTGGTCGGTCTCATTGCCCGCGAAGCCTGGCGCATCTGGCTGGCTCGCAGGCGCGGACGCGCCGCCTCGCGCCTGCATGTGCGCATCGTCACAATGTTTTCGCTGGTGGCGGCCATTCCAGCCATCGTCATCGCCATCATCGCGTCGGTGACTCTCGACGTCGGGCTCGACCGCTGGTTCGACATCCGCACCAAGGTCATCATCAACTCGTCGCTGTCGATTGCCGAAGCCTATGTCGCCGAAAACGGCCGCAACCTGCAGGGCACCACGCTTTCGATGGCCTATGACCTCGAGCAGGTGCGGCCCCTGTTCAATCTCGACCGCAACGGCTTTCGCGACTTCCTGAACACGCAGGTCACCGGACGATCGCTGGCCTTCGCCTCGCTCGTGCGCGCCGACGGTTCGCAGATCATGGCGACCGCGATTCCGCCCGGCATGCAGATCCCGGAACCTTTGCCGGAGGCGATTACGCGCGCCGATGCGGAGGGCCAGCCGATCCTGATCGACCCGCGCTCACGCAACATCGTGGGCGCGGTCATCAAGCTGCGCGAGTATTCCGGGCTGTTCCTCTACACGGTGCAGGAGATCGATGCGGAGGTGATACGCGCCCGCCAGCTGGTGCGCGCCAACACCGACGAATACCGCGAACTGGAAGGCAACCGGCTGCCGACGCAGCTTGCTTTCGCCGTCGTCTATACGGGCCTGACGCTGATCGTCGTGCTGTCGGCGATCTGGACCGGCATCACGATAGCCGACCGGCTCGTGCAGCCGATTCGCCAGCTGATCGGCGCGGCGGGCGAGGTGTCGACCGGCAACCTCGACGTCGCCGTGCCGGTCGAGGCGCGAGACGGCGACATGGCTTCGCTGTCAGACACCTTCAACCGCATGATCCGGCAGCTGAAAACGCAGCGCAACCAGCTGATCTCGGCCCGCGACGTGATCGACGACCGCCGCCGCTTCACCGAAGCCGTGCTGGCCGGTGTGACGGCCGGAGTGATCGGCGTCGACCCGGAAGGCACGGTGACCATCGTCAACCGCTCGGCCGAGACCATGCTCGGCGTGTCGGAAAAATCCTGCATCGGGCAGGACATCCGCACGCTGCTGCCGGAGATCGGCGCGGTGTTCGCCACGGCGGTCGCAAGCGGTCGCCCGGTCCACCGTGAACAGGTGACGTTCTACCGTCGCACCGCCGAGCGCACCTACAACGTGCAGGTGACTCTCGAGCAGGGAGACCCCGACAGCAAGGCGGCTGAAAACAAGGCCTATGTCGTGACGATCGACGACATCACCGACCTCGTGCAGGCGCAGCGATCTTCGGCCTGGGCCGACGTGGCGCGCCGCATCGCCCACGAGATCAAGAATCCGCTCACGCCGATCCAGCTCTCGGCCGAGCGCATCCGCCGCCGCTTCGGCAAGGTCATCGTCGAGGACCGAGAGGTCTTCGACCAGTGCACCGACACGATCATCCGCCAGGTCGGCGACATCGGCCGCATGGTCGACGAGTTCTCCGCCTTCGCCCGCATGCCGAAGCCCGAGATGCAGTTGCTCGACCTACGCGAGCCGTTGCGCGAGGCCTCCTTCCTCGTCGAGATCAGCCGCGCCGACATCAAGTTCGAACGCGATTTCGGCAGCGACAGGCTGATGGGCACGTTCGACAGCCGGCTGCTGGGGCAAGCCTTCGGCAACGTCATCAAGAACGCCACCGAGGCGATCGAGGCGGCCGAGCGCCCGGACGGACCGCTTGCCGGAAAACCCGGCGTCATCCGCATCCGCGCCCGGCAGCATGACGGCTCGCTGGTGGTCGATGTCATGGACAACGGCAAGGGCCTGCCGCGCGAGAATCGCCAGCGGCTGCTCGAGCCCTATATGACGACCCGCGAGAAGGGCACCGGCCTTGGTCTCGCGATCGTCAAGAAGATCGTCGAGGACCACGGCGGGCGGCTTGAGCTGCACGATGCGCCCGCCGCCTTCCATGGCGGGCGCGGCGCGTTGATCAGGATGGTTTTCCCCGCGGTGGCGGCGGAGAAGGAGCCCGTTCGGGGCTCGCGGGACGGTTCTGGCGGGCAAGGCGGGGCGGCGGGGCAAGAAGAAGCATTGAAGGTAGCAAATGGCGTCTGACATTCTGATCGTCGATGACGAGGAGGACATCCGCGACCTCGTCGCCGGCATTCTCGGGGACGAAGGCCACGAAACCCGCACGGCTGGCGATAGCGATGCGGCGCTCGCCGCCATCGCCGGCCGCGTGCCCCGGCTGGTCTTCCTCGACATCTGGTTGCAGGGATCGAAGCTCGACGGGCTGGCGCTGCTCGACGAGATCAAGAAGCTGCACCCCGATCTGCCGGTCGTGATGATCTCCGGCCACGGCACCATAGAGACGGCCGTGTCGGCGATCCGCCGCGGCGCCTACGACTTCATCGAGAAACCGTTCAAGGCCGACCGGCTGATCCTGATCTGCGAGCGCGCGCTTGAGACGTCCAAGCTGAAACGCGAGGTGTCGGACCTGAAGAAGCGCAGCGGCGGCGACAATTTCGACCTGATCGGCACGTCGCATTCGATGAACCAGTTGCGCCAGACCATCGAGCGCGTGGCGCCGACCAACAGCCGCATCATGATCTTGGGACCGTCCGGCTCCGGCAAGGAGATGGTCGCCCGGGCGATCCACTCGGCCTCCTCGCGTGCCTCCGGCCCGTTCGTGGCGGTCAATGCCGCCACGATCACCCCGGAGCGCATGGAGATCGAGCTGTTCGGCACCGAGGCCAACGGCTCGGAGCGCAAGGTCGGCGCTCTGGAGGAAGCACACCGCGGCATCCTCTACCTCGACGAGGTCGGCGACATGCCGCGCGAGACGCAGAGCAAGATCCTGCGCGTGCTGGTCGACCAGCAGTTCGAGCGGGTAGGGGGCACCAAGCGCGTCAAGGTCGACGTGCGCATCATCTCGTCCAGCGCCTACAACCTCGATAACCTCATCAAGCAGGGCCGTTTCCGCGAGGACCTCTACCATCGGCTGGCCGTGGTGCCCGTCATGGTGCCGGGTCTGTCGGAGCGGCGCGAGGACATACCCTTCCTTGTCGACCACTACATGCGGCAGGTGGCGCAAACCGCCGGCATCCGCATGCGACGGCTGGGCGACGACGCCCTCGCCGTGCTGCAGGCGCACAATTGGCCCGGCAACATCCGCCAGTTGCGCAACAACATCGAGCGGCTGATGATCCTGGCCCGCGGCGACGAGCCGGAATCGCCCATAACCGCCGATCTGCTGCCGTCTGAAATCGGCGACGTGATGCCGCGCGCCCCCAGCCAGTCGGATCAGCACATCATGGCGCTGCCGCTGCGCGAGGCGCGCGAACTGTTCGAGAAGGAATATCTGATAGCGCAGATCAACCGCTTCGGCGGCAACATCTCGCGTACGGCCGAATTCATCGGCATGGAGCGTTCGGCGCTGCACCGCAAGCTGAAGTCGCTGGGCGTCTGAGGGGAACTTGGCGTGAAGGTCATCATTTGCGGGGCCGGTCAGGTCGGCTACGGCATTGCCGAAAAACTCGCCGCCGAGAAGAACGACGTCACCGTCATCGACACCGCGCCTGAGCTGATCCGCTCCGTCCGCGACAATCTCGACGTCCACGGCTTCGTCGGCCACGGTGCCCATCCCGACGTGCTGGAGCGCGCCGGCGCCCAGCAGGCCGACATGCTGATCGCCGTCACGCTCTACGACGAGATCAACATGGTCGCCTGCGAGGTGGCGCACGCGCTCTTCAACGTGCCGACCAAGATCGCGCGCATCCGGGCGCAGACCTATCTCCAGCCGCACTATGGCGACCTGTTCTCGCGCGAGAACCTGCCCATCGACGTGGTGATTTCGCCGGAGGTCGAGGTCGGCGACATGGTGCTGCGGCGCATCGCGCTGCCGGGAGCCACCGATGTCGTGCGCTTCGCCGATTCCAAGATTGTGCTCGTCGCCATCGAGTGCCTGGAGGACTGCCCCGTCATCAACACGCCGCTGGCGCAATTGTCGGAGCTGTTTCCGGATCTCCAGTCGACCGTGGTCGCCGTTTCGCGCAACGGCCGGCTTTTCGTCCCCCACTCCGTGGATCAGCTCGTCGCCGGCGACCTTGCCTATGTGGTGACCGCCAAGGACCAAGTGCGCCGCACGCTGGGCCTCTTCGGCCATGACGAGCCGGAAGCCTCTCGCATCATCATCGCCGGCGGCGGCAATATCGGCCTTTACGTCGCCCGCGCCATCGAGGCGCGGCAGGCGCGCATCAACGTCAAGCTGATCGAGCGCGAGCGCGAGCGCGCGGTGGCCATTGCCGACGAGTTGCGCAGGACTGTCGTGCTGCACGGCAGCGCGCTCGACCAGAAGCTGCTCATGGAAGCGGACATCCAGAGCGCCGACCTGATGGTCGCGCTCACCAATGACGACCAGGTCAACATCCTCGCTTCGGTGATGTCGAAGCAGCTCGGCTGCAAGTCGAACCTGGCGCTCATCAACAACCCGGCCTATCGCGACTTCACCCGCACCCTGGGCATCGACGCCCACGTGAACCCGCGCAATGTGACGATCTCCAAGGTGCTGCAATATGTGCGTCGTGGCCGCATCCGCGCCGTGCATTCCATACAGGGCGGCGCGGCCGAGGTGATCGAGGCCGAGGCGCTGGAGACATCCCCGCTCGTGGGGCAGCCCTTGAGAGACCTCGACCTGCCGGGCGGCATGCGCATCGGCGCGGTGTACCGCGACGGCGAGATGATCAAGCCCGACGGCAACATGCGCATCAAGCCGAAGGACCGCGTCGTCATGTTCGCGCTCGCCGACACGGTGAAGCAGGTCGAACAGATGTTCCGCGTCAGCCTTGAGTTTTTCTAGGCGCGCGAGGCGCCGCTTTCTTGCTTCCGAGGGGGAAGACACTTGTCCCGCATCGCCTACGTCAACGGCCGCTACGTTCCGCACCGCGACGCCGTGGTGCATATCGAGGATCGCGGCTACCAGTTTGCCGATGGTGTCTACGAGGTATGCGAGGTTGCCAGGGGCAACATCGTCGACATGACCCGGCACCTCGACCGGCTCGGCCGCTCGCTTGGCGAGCTATCCATCGCCTGGCCGATGACGCGCGGCGCCATGGAGCATGTGCTAGCCGAAGTGGTGCGCCGCAACCGCGTCCGCAATGGCCTTGTCTACCTGCAGGTGACGCGCGGCGTCGCCCCGCGCGACCACTTCTTCCCGGCAAAGCCGGTGCGCCCCGCAATGGTGGTTACGTCGAAGCGCTCCGACCCGGTGGCGCTGAACGCCCGCGCGGAAAAGGGCATCGAGGTGATCACGGTTCCCGAAAACCGGTGGGACCGCGTCGACATCAAGACGGTCGGGCTGCTTCCCAACGTGCTCGCCAAGCAGAAGGCGCGCGAGGCAGGGGCGGCTGAAGCGTGGTTCGTCGACCCGGACGGCACTGTGAAGGAGGGCGGCTCCACCAATGCGTGGATCGTGACCAGGGACGGCGTTCTGGTCACCCGCCCGGCCGAGCACGGCATCCTGCGCGGCATCACCCGCACCACGCTTTTCGAGGTGGCGAGGAAGCTCGGCCTTCGAATCGAGGAGCGCGGCTTCACTGTCGACGAGGCCAAGAGCGCCCGCGAAGCCTTCATCACGGCCGCGACGGTGGTCGTGATGCCAGTGGTCAAGATAGACGGTTCAGCCATCGCAAACGGTCATCCCGGCTCGATCGCCCTTTCCCTGCGCGCGGCCTTTTTTGACGTTGCGGAAAAAAGGCCGGCCTGATAACCGCTTTTGCCGAGGGGCGCCCGTTGTCGCGGTTTCGTACCGTTGGGGAAGAGGACCGGGCGGCCAGATAGGTTGACTTCCGCGCGCTGGGAGGTGCTAGTGGACGTCAATCCGCAGGGGCCTGGCGAAAGACAAGAAAAATGGCGGAACGGCAGCAAAACCTTCAGGACCTGTTCCTGAATTCGGTTCGCAAGAGCAAGATTCCTCTCACCATCTTCCTCATCAACGGCGTGAAATTGACCGGCGTGGTAACGTCGTTCGACAATTTCTGCGTTCTGCTGAGGCGCGACGGCCATTCGCAGCTTGTCTACAAGCACGCGATCTCGACCATCATGCCCAGCCAGCCCGTGCAGATGTTCGATGGCGAGGAAGCCAAGGACTAGGGCCTTTCATTGAAGCGCGACGCTTCATCGCTCGACAAGAAACGCAGGGCTGAAACTCCCGGCAGCGGCGAAAGCGCCGGCGCCACGGGGCGCGCCGTCGTCGTGGTGCCGGTGCTGAAGGGCCATCCGCGCGGCGAGGGCGCGGTTGCGCCGCTTCGCAGCCCGCAGGCGCGGCTGGAGGAGGCGCTGGGCCTGACCCGTGCCATCGACCTCGAAATCGTCCATTCCGAGATCGTCATGCTGGCCGATCCGCGCCCGGCCACGCTGCTTGGCTCCGGCAAGGTCGCGGAACTCGCCGCGGCCGGCAAGGAGAACTGCGCCGAGCTGTTCATCGTCGACCATGCGCTCACGCCCGTACAGCAGCGCAATCTCGAGAAGGAACTCAACGCCAAGGTGCTCGACCGCACCGGGCTGATACTCGAGATCTTCGGCCGCCGCGCCCGCACCAAGGAAGGCACGCTGCAGGTCGAACTCGCGCATCTGGAATATCAGCGCGGCCGGCTCGTGCGCTCGTGGACCCATCTTGAGCGCCAGCGCGGCGGTGGCGGCTTCATGGGCGGCCCCGGCGAGACGCAGATCGAGGCCGACCGCCGGCTGCTGCAGGAGCGCATCCTCAAGCTCAAGCGCGAGCTTGAAGGCGTCAAGCGCACCCGCGAGTTGCACCGCTCCAAGCGGCGCAAAGTGCCGTATCCGATCGTCTCCATCGTCGGCTACACGAATGCGGGCAAGTCGACGCTGTTCAACCGGCTGACGGGCGCCAGCGTGCTCGCCGAGGACATGCTGTTCGCCACGCTCGACCCGACGCTGCGCCGGCTGAAGCTGCCGCTCGGGACCGAGATCATCCTGTCCGACACGGTCGGCTTCATCTCGGATCTGCCGACGCACCTCGTCGCCGCCTTCCGCGCCACGCTGGAGGAGGTGGTCGAGGCCGACCTCGTGATCCATCTGCGCGACATTTCCGACCCCGATGCGCAGGCGCAGGCGCAGGACGTGGTGAAGATTCTGGCGGATCTCGATGTCGACGCCACCGATCCGGCGCACGTCATCGAGGCGTGGAACAAGATCGACATGCTCGACGAGGCGGCGCGGCACCATCTGCTCGACGGCGCAAAGGATGCCAGCATTCCGCCGATCGCTCTGTCCGCCGCAACCGGCGAGGGCGTGGCCGAACTGGTCACGCTGATCGAGACGAAGCTCTCCGGCATGTCCTTGGTGACGGAGGTCAGTCTGCAGCCGTCCGAGCTGCATCTGACCGACTGGCTCTACCGCTCCGGCACAGTCGTCCAGCGCGTCGACCGCGAGGACGGCGGCGTCGACCTTGAGATCAGGACGACGGCGCAGCGGGCAGGAGAGATTGCGGGGCGGCTGGCGACCTTGCGTCGCGCTTGAGCCGGCGGGCGCCGTCCGCGTCCGCGCACTCGACTAAAGTGCAATCCTCTGCTTCCATGGACCTCCCATCATGAGGAGGGAGAGAGTCTCATGGGTATTGAAAGCATCATTGTTCTTCTGATCGTGGGTGCGGTTGCCGGCTGGCTTGCGGGCCTGATCGTCAAAGGCTTCGGCTTCGGACTCATCGGCAACATCGTCGTCGGCATCGTCGGCGCGCTGATCGCCAGCTGGCTGTTTCCGGCAATCGGCGTCTCGCTGGGCACAGGCTGGATTGCCGCCATCCTGCACTCGACCATCGGCGCGGTCATCCTGCTGGTGCTGATCGGGCTGGTTCGGCGCGGCTGACGGAAATGCGCTGCCGGGCGGGCATTGCGCTCGCCCGGCGCAAGCTTCAGCTTTCCTCGACGAAAACTTCCTCGCGCTTCTTCTTCACCGAAGGCAGGAGCACGACGACCAGCACGGCGAGGGCAGCCGCCAGCAGCACGGCGCTAATCGGCCGGGTGACGAAAACCGACGGATCGCCGCGCGAGATGATCATCGCCCGGCGCAGGTTCTCCTCCAGCAGTGGCCCCAGCACGAAGCCGAGCAGCAGCGGCGCCGGCTCGCAGCGCAGCTTGACCAGCACGTAGCCGATCAGGCCGAAGAACGCGACAGCGTAGAGGTCGTAGGCGTTGTTGTTCACGCTGTACACGCCGATGGCGCAAAACGTCATGATTGCCGGAAACAGGACGTAGTAGGGCACCGTCAACAGCTTCACCCACAGCCCGATCAGCGGCAGGTTCAGCACGACCAGCATCAGATTGCCGATCCACATCGACGCGATGATGCCCCAGAACAGCGCCGGCTGCTCCGTGGCGACGTTGGGGCCGGGTACGATGCCCTGGATGATCATGGCGCCGATCATCAGCGCCATCACCGGATTGGCGGGGATGCCGAGCGTCAGCAGCGGGATGAATGAGGTCTGAGCGGCCGCGTTGTTGGCGCTTTCCGGCCCGGCGACGCCCTCGATGGCGCCCTTGCCGAACTCACTTGCATCCTTCGCGACCCGCTTTTCCAGCGTGTAGGAGGCGAAGGAGGCGAGGATGGCGCCGCCCCCCGGCAGCACGCCCAGCGCCGAGCCGAGCACCGTGCCGCGCAGCACCGGCGGCGTCATGCGCTTCCAGTCCTCGCGCGTTGGAAAGAGGTTGGTCACCTTCTTCACCATCACTTCGCGAGTCGACTCGTTCTCCAGGTTGCGCAGGATCTCGGCGATGCCGAAGAGGCCAACCGCCAGTGCGACGAAGTTCAGCCCGTCGGAATACTCGCGGATGCCTAGATTGAAGCGCGGCGTGCCGGTGTAGATGTCGGTGCCGACCAGCCCCAGGAGCAGGCCGAACACGACCATGGCCAGCGCCTTGACGATCGAGCCGTGAGCCAGCGCGATGGACGAGACGAGGCCGACGACCATGAGCGAGAAATATTCCGGCGGCCCGAACTTCAGCGCAATGACGGTCAGCGGCGGCGCCAGCAGCGCGACGAGGAAGGTCGACACGGTGCCTGCAAAGAAGGAGCCGATGGCCGCGATCGCCAGCGCGGCGCCAGCGCGACCGCGCTTGGCCATCTGGTAGCCGTCGATCGCCGTCACCGCGGACGACGATTCCCCCGGCATGTTGATGAGGATCGCCGTGGTCGAACCGCCATACTGGGCGCCGTAGTAGATACCGGCGAGCATGATCAGCGACGACACCGGGTCGCCGATCTGGAAGGTGATCGGCAGGAGCATGGCGATGGTGGCGGTGGCGCCGATGCCGGGCAGCACGCCGATCAGCGTGCCGAGCAGCACGCCGATCAGGCAGAAGAACAGGTTGGTCAGCGTCGTCGCCGTGGCGAAGCCGAGCTGAAGATTGTTTATCAGGTCCATGGCTGTCTCCTCAGCGAACGCCGAGCCAGGGGCCGACAGGCCTGAATGGCAGCTCGAGACCGTAGAGGAACACCAGCGCGGCGAAGACCGTCAGCGCCACGGCGATGATTGCCGCCAGCGGCACGGTCATCTTGCGCGATGCGAAGCTGGCAACGAAGGCGGTGATGAAGATCGACGGGATGAAGCCGAGCCCGCGCACGAAGATGCCGAACAGGATCGGCGCGCCGAGGATCAGCACCATGCCGCGCAGGGGAAAGCTGCCAATCTCCTCGCTCTGCGTGTTCACAGCGCTGCCGATGATGAAGCCGCCAAGCAGGATCAGCAGGCCCGAAAGCACCAGCGGGAAATAGCCGGGCCCCATGCGGAATGCCGTGCCGATCGGCAGATTGAGTGCCTGCGCGCCGAAGAAGAGACCGACCAGCACGAACAACGCTCCGGCAAGACCGTTTGTCCGGTCGATGGTGAAAGGCTTCACGGTTTTCCTCCCCCGACAGGCGCCAGGTCAGGCGCCCTGAAATTTTGGGCGCCGCCGCGTTCCTCTCGCGACGGCGCCCGCTCCCCTTGTAAGGCCGGTCGACTTTGGAGCTCGCCAGCCGGCCCCCGGAGGTATTCCTCGCCCGTCGATCAGTCGGCGTACTGGCCGGCAGCGTCGATCACGGGCTTCCAGCGGGCGATCTCGGACTCGAGCTTGGCCTTAAGCGCGGCCGGCGTAGCGTCGGCCTCGGGCGACGGCACGGTGCCGAGTTCGGCGAAGCGGGCGATCACGTTGGGATCCTTGAGCGCCACCTGCAGCGACTTCGACAGCCGCTCGGTGATCTTCGCATCGGTGCCCTTCGGCGCATAGATGCCATGCCAGATCGCCACTTGCATGTTCGGCAGGCCGCTCTCGGCGACGGTCGGCAGGTCCGGCAAGACGTTGAGTCGGGCCGGCGAGGTAACCGCGTATGCCTTCACCGTGCCGCCCTGGATCTGCTTGGTCGTGTTGGTCGTCTGGTCGCACATGATGTCGACCTGGCCGCCGAGCAGGTCGGTCATCGCCGGGCCGGTGCCCTTGTAAGGGACGGTCACGAGCGGGGTCTCGATCGACGACATGAACAGCATGCCGCACAGGTGCGAGGCGGCGCCGATGCCGGCGTTGGCCACCGTGATCTTGTCCTTGTTGGCCTTGGCGTATTCGATAAGGCCCTTGAGATCGTTCGGCTCCAGATCCTTGCGGCCGAGCAGCGTCATCGGCACCTCGGTGACGAGACCGACATACTCGAACGCTTCCAGCGTCTTGTAGGGCAGGTTGCGATAGAGCGTGTCCGACGTCGCCATGCCGATGTGGTGCAGCAGCAGCGTGTAGCCGTCATTCTCCGCATCGGCGACCTGCTTGGCGCCGAGCGTGCCGCCGGCGCCGCCGACGTTCTCGACGATGACCTGCTGGCCGAGATCCTTCGACATGGCTTCCGCCACGAGGCGCGTGACCGTATCGGTCGGGCCGCCCGCCGCGAACGGCACGACGACGGTGATGTTGCGCGTCGGATAGTCCTGCGCCTGGGCGTAGGATGCCGTCATGCCAATGGCGGCGGCTGCGGCGAGCGCCGCGAAAAGCTTCTTCATGGGGTCCTCCCGGACGATATTCTTGCTTCTGGTTCCGGCCACGGCCGGCGACCTGTGCCGATCAGGGACCTTCAGTGCAGCGGTTTCAATGCGGCGAGGCGCAGCGATGCGGCAAACGTCGCGGAATAGGCAGGCCAATGGGTGGAAAAGGTAACATTCGACCCGGCAAGTGTTTCGCTTTCCACCCGCCGCGGTCTCGTCAGTCCTGCTCGCTGCCGCGGCCAAGCCCGTGCTTCTGCATTTTCTCGTACAGCGTCTTTCGTGACATGCCGAGACCTTCGTAGACCGGCTTCAGCACACCGCCCGACGCCGCGACGGCCTGCGCGATCACCGATTTTTCGAAGGCGGCCACTCGTTCGGACAACGAACCGCGACCTGGGACGGCAGACCGCAACTCCTCGTCCGACACGGCCCCGAGACCAAGGACGAAACGATCCGCGGCATTGCGCAGTTCACGCACGTTTCCCGGCCACGCACGCGCCTCGACGGATGCGAGCACTTCCGCAGGCACCTCAATACCGCCGCGATGATAGCGCGCCGCGGCCTCGCTGACGAGCTGGAGGAAGAGCAGGGGGATGTCCTCGTGCCGCTGCGCCAGCGGCGGCAACCGCAGGGTGACGACGTTCAGCCGATAGAGCAGGTCGGCCCTGAATCGCCCCGCTGCCGCTTCCGCCTCCAGATCGGCCTTCGACAGGGCGATGAAGCGCACGTCGAGCGGCACGGCCTCGTTGGAGCCCAGCCGCGTGATGACGCGTTCCTCGATGACGCGCAGCAGCCGCGCCTGCAGCGGCAGCGGCATCGAACCGATCTCGTCGAGCAGGATGGTGCCGCCGCGCGCGTGCTCGAACTTGCCGTAGCGCGGCCGCATCGCGCCGGGAAACGCGCCGGCCTCGTGGCCGAACAACTCGCTCTCGATCAGGTTCTCCGGCAGCGCGGCGCAATTGATGGCGACCAGCGGGCGGCTGGCGCGGGCGCTGGCGTCGTGGAGGGCGCGCGCCGCTACCTCCTTGCCGGTGCCCGTGTCGCCGATGATGAGCACGTCCGCGTCGGTCGCCGCCAGGGCGCGCAGCCGGTAGCGCAGGTCGACCATCGCCTGCACGCGGCCGGGCAGCCGCGCCTCGAAATCGTCGCGCCTGCCGGCGGCCGCGCGCAGCCTTCGGTTCTCGAGCACCAGAGAGCGCCGGTCGCAGGCGCGCGCGACGATGTCGGCCAGCGCCTGCGGCTTGAACGGCTTCTCGACGAAATCATAGGCGCCCTCGCGCATCGCCCGCACGGCAAGCTGCACGTCCGCGTGGCCAGTGACGAGAATGACCGGAATGTCCGGGTCGATCTCGCGGACTTTGCCCATCAGAGTCATGCCGTCCATACCGGGCATGCGGATATCGGAGACGACCACGCCGTCGAACCCGTAGCCGACGGCGTCGAGCACAGCTTCCGCTGCCGCATGCGCCTCGACCGCGAAGCCGGCGAGGTCGAGCGACTGTGAGAACGAGACCCGCAGCGCTTCCTCGTCGTCGACGAGCAGCACCTTTCCGCGGCTCACTCCGCCGCCTCCGCCAGCACGGTCGCGGCATCCAGCGTCAGCGAGAAGACGGCGCCGCCTTCGGGATGGTTCGCAACGGTCAGCCGCCCGCCGAAGTCGCTGGCGATATTGTAGGAAATCGACAGGCCGAGGCCGAGCCCCTTGCCGACGCCTTTGGTCGAGAAGAAGGGGTCGAAGATGCGGCCGGCGATTGCCTGTGACACGCCCGGGCCGCGATCGCGAACGGTGATGGTGACCTTGTCGCCGTCGACGCGCGCCGCGAGATCGATCCGGCGGTCTGGAAGCCCCTCCACCGCGTCAGCCGCATTGGAGATGAGGTTGACCAGAACCTGTTGCAGTCGCACCGCGCCCGCCATCACCACGGGCGCCGTCTCACCGAGATCGATATGAAGCGTCGCGTCGGCCGCCTTGAGCCGCCAGCCGACGATCTCTAGCGTGTCGCGCACGGCCTCGGCCACCGGCACCGGCCCGAGACGCTCGTTGGGCTTGCGTGCGAAATTGCGAAGGTGCCGGGCGATCGACGCCATGCGCTCCGTCAGGCTGGATATGCGCCCGACCGTTTCGCGCGCCTCGTCGCTGCGCCCGCGCTCGATCAGCGTGGCGGCGTTGTCGGCGAAGGTGCGCACGGCCGTCAGCGGCTGGTTGAATTCGTGGCTCAGCGCCGCCGCCATCTGCCCGAGCGCGGCGAGCTTGCCGGCCTGCACGAGATCAGCCTGAGTCTGGCGCAGTTGCGCCTCTGTCGCCGTGCGCTCGGCCACCTCTGTTTCCAGCCGGCGGTTGACGTTGGCGAGGTCGGCCGTTCGGGCGGCGACGCGCTGCTCCAGATCCTCGCGCGCCGCGCGCTGCAGCGCCATGCGCTCGGCCAGCCGCCCGCGCCGCTGCATGACGATGGCCAGCGCCAGCGTGGCAATCAGCAGCAGGAGCAGCGCGCCGGCGACCTTGGTATGCGCCTGGGCGTGGATTGCCGCCGTGTCGACCAGCAGCTTCACCGTCCATCCCGCCTCGGGCATCTGCTCCTTCAGCACCATCAATTCGCGGCGCCCCTGCGGGGTGCGCAGTGTCATCGTGTCCTGCCCGTAGGCCGGGCCTTCCGCGACGATGGGAAGCTCGCGCAGCTCGGCATTGGCGTAGCGGCGCGACACGGCAGTGCGCGCCAGCCGCTCCTGCGTCAGCGGCAGCAGGCCGGAATAGAGCCACTCGGGCCGGCCGGACATGAAGATGATGCCCTCGGGATCGGTGACGATGAAATCGCCCTCCGCGCCCTGCCATGCGGCTTCTATCGGCTCGATGTCGACCTTGACGACGACCACACCGGTTATCGCGCCGTTGCTTCGAACAGGTGCGGAGAAATAATAGCCGCGCTTGAGCGACGTGGTGCCGAGCGCAAAGAAGCGACCCTGGCCGCCGGCGATGGCATCGAGGAAATAGGGGCGGTAGGAGAAATTCTCGCCGACGAAGCTTGTCGGCGTGTCGTGGTTGCTCGCCGCGATGGTGTCGCCGTCGGGCAGCATCACATAGAGGTCGGACGATTCGAGGACGGTGTTGAGGTCCTTGAGATAGGCGTTCATCGCCGCCCGGCGCTCTTCGCTCGGCTGCGCCAGCAGTTCCTTGATGTCGTCGTCGTCGGCGATCAGCGGCGGCAACGCCTCGTAGCGGCGCATGTGGCCGCGCAGCGCCGTCACGGCGAGCCGCAGCGTCGCCTCGCCGCGCGCCGCCGCCTCGGCCATCTCGCTGCGTTTGGCATAGGGCGTGCCGAACGCGATGATGGCCGCCGCCACCGCCGCAAATACCGCGCCGGCCACGAGCCAGTTGCGCAGCCTCGGGCTGTGCACGGGCGGGGAGGGAGCGGCGGTCGTCATGGCCGCAAGTATAGAGCCGCGCGGCAGCGACACAATCGCCGCCCGGCCCGGGCCGTGTACTCTCTGGCCAAAAGCCGCGCGGCTTGGCACAGTCGCGGCAAATCACGGAGAACATGATGGCGAAGGCGCGCAAGGCGGCGGCACCGAAGGCCCGGAAAATGAGGGCTTGGCACGAGGTCGCGCCGCTGCTTGTCGACGTGGCGACGGGACGCCGTCCGGCCGACCTCGTGGTCCGAAACGGGCGCTGGGTGAACGTCCATTCCGGCGAGATCATACCCGCCACCGACCTTGCGATCTGCGAAGGCCGCTTCGCCTATTGCGGCCCGGACGCCTCCCACGCCATCGGCAAGGGCACCAAGGTCGTGGACGCCGCCGGCCGCTATCTCGTGCCTGGTCTCTGCGACGGCCACATGCATGTCGAGAGCGGCATGGTGACGGTGACCGAGTTTTGCCGCGCGGTCATCCCGCACGGCACCACAAGCATGTTCATCGACCCGCACGAGATCGCCAACGTGCTCGGGCTGGAGGGTGTGCGGCTGATGCATGACGAGGCCGCCGCCATGCCCGTCAACGTCTTCGTCCAGATGCCATCCTGTGTGCCGTCCGCTCCGGGCCTGGAGCAGGCAGGCGCGGAGATCACGCCGAAGGACGTCGCCGAAGCCATGACCTGGCCGAACATCATCGGCCTGGGCGAAGTGATGAATTTTCCCGGCGTCGTCGCCAACGACCCGACCATGGTCGGCGGCGTGGCCGCGACGATGCGCGCCGGCAAGACGGTCGGCGGCCATTATGCGTCGCCGGACCTCGGCCTGCCGTTTCACGGCTACGTCGCCGGCGGCCCGGCCGACGACCACGAGGGCACCCGCGCTGCTGACGCAATCGCGCGCGTGCGACAGGGCATGCGCGCCATGTTGCGGCTCGGCTCCGCCTGGTACGACGTGGCCACGCAGATCAAGGCGGTCACCGAGAGCGGGCTCGATCCACGCAACTTCATCCTGTGCACCGACGACAGCCATTCCGGCACGCTGGTCAACGAGGGCCATATGGACCGCGTAGTGCGGCACGCCATTGCGCAGGGCCTGAAACCGATCACCGCGATCCAGATGGCGACGATCAACACCGCGCAGCACTTCGGTCTCGAACGCGAACTGGGCTCTATCACGCCCGGCCGCCGGGCGGATTTCCTGATCGTCTCAGACCTGCCGGCACTGAGGATCGACGAGGTCTACGCACGCGGCGTGCGCTACGCCAGGGACGGCAAGCTTTCGACCGAAATCGCGGCCTATGCCTATCCCGCGAAGGCCAAGAAGACCGTGAAACTCGGCAAGACGCTTGCGGCCGGCGATTTCGACATCAAGGCGCCCAAGGGTGCCAACGAGGTGCGGGTGCGCGTCATCGGCGTGGTCGAGAACCAGGCGCCGACCCGCGCGCTGGAGGCCGACCTTTCGGTGCGCGACGGGCTGGTTGAGATGGACCGCCGCAACGACGTCTGCCAGATCGCTTTGGTCGAGCGGCATCGCGGCACCGGCGCGGTGACCAACGGTTTCGTCAGCGGCTTCGGCTACCTCAAGGACTGCGCGATGGCCTCCACCGTCGCGCACGACAGCCATCACATCATCGTCGTCGGCACCAACAAGAAGGACATGGCGATCGCCGCCAACATCCTCGGCAAGGTCGGCGGCGGCGTCGTCATGGTGTCGAAGGGCAAGCAGCTGGCGCTGGTCGAGATGCCGATCGCCGGCCTGATGTCCGACGAACGCGCCGAGGTCGTGGCCAGGAAGGCGGCCGAGCTGACGGACGCCATGCGCAAGATGGGCTGCACGCTCAACAACGCCTACATGCAGCACTCACTGCTGGCGCTGGTGGTCATCCCGGAGCTTCGAATTTCCGACGCCGGCATCATCGACGTCACGAAGTTCGAGAAGGTGGATCTGTTCCTCTAAGGGCAACGAGATGGCGCTGGATACCGACATCAGCGAAATCGACGGCGCCTGCCATTGCGGCGGCGTGCGCTTCCACGTCCGCCTCGCCGACGGCCTGCATTCCGCCCGCCGCTGCACCTGCTCCTATTGCCGCATGCGCGGCGCGGTGGCGGTCTCGGCGGCGGCCGACGGGGTGGAGATCGTCGCGGGAGAGGACCTGCTCACCGAGTACCGGTTCAACACCGGTACGGCGCGGCATTTCTTCTGCTCGCGCTGCGGCATCTACACCCACCACCGCCGCCGCTCGAACCCGCGCGAATACGGCGTCAACGTCGCCTGCCTGGCTGGCGTCAGCCCGTTCGACTTCGAGGCGGTCCAGGTGAATGACGGCATCGCCCATCCGAGCGACAGCGGCCGCAACCGCGTCGCCGGCGTGCTGCGTTTCGAGCGCTACGACTGAGCTAGTTCAGCGCGGCTCGCTCGACCCGCGTGGTCGGCGCCGACAGCGCCGAATTCGTCGCTCTGGTCATCTGGTCGTTCAGGCCCTTCGCGTAGTCGCTGATGCGATCGGTGATCGTCCGCTCGCCGCCGTCGAACGAAGACGGATCCGACATGCGCTGGCCAAGCAGGCGCAGCAGCAGCGTGTTCTCCGCGAATTTGTGGTGGTTGGAGCCGGTGTTGCCCTTCTGCTTCGACATGTCGATGACCGAAACGCCGTAGTCGGCAAGGTCCGACGCCTTCTTGTAGTCGCCGAGCCGCGGCTGGTTGCCGGCGACGATGGACGATACGCGAAGCGCCCGATCGTCCTCCGACAGCAGCACGATGTAGGGCGAGCGGGGCTTGCCGATGCGCGCCATCTGGCTCTTGAACACGTCGACGTCGATGTCCGGCGAGGCCAGCACCACGTCGCCGAGCTTGCCGCCCAGCGTCGCGTCTCCGGCGATCGCCATCTGCCGCAATGCCTCCATGGTGACCCAGCTGCCCATCGAGTGCGCTATGATATCGACGCGCGACGCGCCGCTCGCCGCCGCCAGTCGCAGCGTGCCCTCCAGAGCGTCGCGCGCGGCGGTCGCGCTCTCGCGGTCGTAGAGGTAGCTCGACGCCTTGCCCGCCGACGCCCATGTGAACAGCAGAGGCGTGCCGCGATAATCCGAATCGTGGACCAGCTGCGCCAGCCGGTACACCGCCTCGTCGAACGACGTGTTGAAGCCGTGGACGAAAACCAGCGCGCGGCCGCCCTTGGCCGCCGCGTCGTTGGCAAGCGCGGCCTGCAGCGAGGCGGGGTTCGGATAGGAGCCGATCTCGCGGGTGGTTAGGTGCTTCTCGGGATTGTCCTTGCCGGTGCGGGGTCGCGACAGTTCGCCGGGCTTGTGCGACGGCGGTACGGATACGTCGACATAGGCGAATGCGGCGCGGGCCGAACGATCGCCGCCGAAGGCCTCACGGGCCTTGGCGTCTTCGGCGCGGCCCCGCGTCGTGGCCACGAAGATGCGGTGGAACGCGTAACCCGGCGCGACGGGCTGCGCGGTCGGCGCCTCCGCCTGCATCACCTCGCGCACACTCGCGGTACACCCCGCCAGCGCGACAGCCAGCGCAGCGACGGCGAGCAGTTTCGTCAAACGCATCACACCTTCGTCCCCTCGGCAAGCCGCACAGTCGCCGCGGGGCGAATCTCTGCAGGGCGGGCCGCTGGCTAACGGCGCCACAAAACCGGCGTCAATGTGACCGGCGCGGAAGCCGCCTCAATTCGGGCGCGGAAGCGGCAGGGGCGTTGCCCCGACTCCGGTCGTGGCGATCACACGCTCCGGCGAGGTGAAGACGATGCCGGCCTGGCCGCCCTGTTCCGGCAGGCCGGCAATCTGGCGCACCTTGCGCGTGATGTCCTCGCTGCTGCCGGCGAACTGCTCCGGCGCCTCAATGTATTCGCCGATCAGGCGCACCAGCGCCGGGTTGTCGGCGAACTTGGCGTGGTTGTTGGGATCGCCCGCCTTGAGCCTGGTGACGTCGACCACGATCACCCCCATGCGGGCGATTTCCGCGTCGTTGGGATCGTCGCCGACACGCGGCATGTTTCCGGCAATGCGAGAGGACAGTCGCAGCGCCTTGTCGTCGGCGGACGTGATGACGAAGATCGGTCGCCCCGGCCGTTTGACCCGCGCCATCTGGGCGCGGAACACGTCGACGTCGATGTCCGGGGATGCGAGCGCCACGTCGCCGGCGCGCTCCGCCAGCACATTGTCGCCGCCGATTGCCATCTGGCGCAGCACCTCCATGGTGAGCCATCCGCCCATGGAATGGCCGACGATGTCGATGCGCTTCGCGCCACTTGCCGCCGCCAGCCGCAACGTGGTCTCCAGCTGGTCGCGCGCCGACATCGCGCTGTCGCGGTCGTAGATATAGTCCATCGTCTTGCCCGACGACGCCCAGGTGAAAAGCAGCGGCACGCCGCTGTAGCCGGAATCCTGGACGATCTGCGTGAAGCGGTAGACCGCGTCGTCGAAATGCGTGCGGTAGCCGTGAACGAACACCATCACCCGGCCGCCATGTGCGGCAATCGCGGCGGCAAGATCGGCCTGTGCGACGCCGCGGTCGGGGTAAAGCGCCACCTCGCGCGCCATGAAATGCACGCGCGGATCGGCATTGCCGGATTTCGGCCGGGCAAGCTCGCCCGGCTTGTGTCCCTGCGGCACCGCGACGTCGACGCGCGCGTAGCCGAGCGCGGTGGAGCGGCCACCGCCGAAAACCTCGCCGCCGGAACCTGTCCGCGCCCGCGTTGTTGCGACGTAGACGCGGTGGACGGCCTGGGGCGCCGCGAGATCCTGCCGGCCGGTTTCGGCAAGCATGTCGTGCGGGATATCGCTGGCGCAGCCTGCCAGCATGCCCAGCACCATCAGCAAGAAGAGACGCACGCGCACCATCTAAGCCCCAAGACGCAAGCCAGCGCATGGATAGCCGTTAGAGGTGCAACACGCCACGCTCTTCGCCAGCTATGTCTAACGACGCCAGAACACCGGCGTGAAAATGACCAGAACCGCCAGAATCTCCAGCCGTCCCAACAGCATGGCGAGCGCCAGCAGCCATTTGGCGGCATCTGGGAGCGGCGCGTAGCTGCCCACCGGGCCAATGACCGGCCCAAGGCCCGGTCCAACGTTGGTAAGCGACGACAGCACGCCGGTGATCGACGAGATGATGTCCACGCCCGTCGCCGAGACCAGGATCGAAAGCATGAGCCACAGCACGAAGAAAGCTGCGACGAACAACACCACCGCGCGCTGCGTGGCGTCGTCCACGACACGGTCGCCGTAGCGCACCGACAGCACCGTGTTTGGATAAATGAGCCTTCGCAGGCCGTTATAGAGCAGCTCGAAGAGAACGAGCAGGCGATAGGCCTTGATCCCGCCGGTGGTCGAGCCCGAGCAGCCGCCGAGGAAGGTCGCCACGAACGCGCAGGTGACCGCGAACGGACCCCAGCTCCCGTAGTCCTGGCTGGCGAAGCCCGTCGTCGTGATGATCGAGGTCAGGTTGAATGTCGCGTGGGTGAGCGCCTCGAAGAACGGAACGTCGTCCGAGAGACGATGATAGATCGCCACCGCAAGCGAGAACGCCGCGAGATAGGTCAGGAACACGCGGATCTGAGGATCGCCGAGCGCGTCGAGCCGGCCTCGCGCCAGAAACAGGATCAGGATCGTGAACGGGAGACCGCCGATCGCCATGAACACGGTGCCGATCCACAGCACCAGCGGGTTGTCGGCATAGTAGCCGAAGGAATTGTCGTGGTTTGCGAAGCCTCCGGTCGCCAGCGTCGACATGGCATGCGTGAGCGCGTTGAAACCTCCCATGCCGGCCGCGGCGTACAGAAACGCGCACAAGCTTGTCAGCCCCGCATAGATGGCGATCATCGCATAGGTGTAGGTGGAGAACCGCGCAAAGGGCCGGTCGTCCGTCGAGGACGACTCGATGCGGAAGTAGGAAACGCCGCCGATGTTGAGCAGCGGCAGGATGAAGACGCCGAAGGCGATGACGCCCAGCCCGCCCATCCAGTTCAACAGCGCCCGCCACATCAGGATGCCCGGAGCCATGCCATCCAGCCCCGTGAGCACCGAGCCGCCGGTGGTCGTGATTCCCGACACCGATTCGAAGAAGGCGTCCGCCAGCGAGATGTCGAGCGAGGACGACGCGTAGAGCGGCACCGCGCCGACCGCACAGGTGGTCAACCACAGCAGATTGACCACGAGAAAGCCGAACCGGGTCGAAAACGCCGGCGGGCGGCCCTGCGTAGCCATGGCCACGGCAAGCCCCAGCCCGCCCGTGAACAGCGCGGAGAAGGCGAAGACCTGCCAGTCGCGATTGCCGTAGTAAAGGTCGACCGCGGCCGGGATCAGCATCGCCAAAGAAAGATAGATCGCGAAAACCGAGGCGACGTGGAGTGCCGCTCGGACGGCTTGATACTGCACGAAACCCCCTGTCTTTCGGGCGCGGACAGTGGCCGCGCCAGCGCCAATATGCAATAGCGACGTGGCCGACCCACGGGAACGCCATGACCGTCTTCATCGTACTGTTCCGCGGCGTCGGTGGCGCCACGCAGCTTCCCGTCAAGCAACTGCGCGAGGTGCTGACGGCCGCCGGCTTCGAGAACGTGTCGACCTACATCAACAGCGGCAACGCCGTGGCGAAGACGTCGCTTGCGCGCGACAAGGCAACGAAACTGATCGCCGATGTGTGCAGGCGCGAGATGGGTTTCGAGAAAGACATCCTGCTGGTTGCGGAAAGGGACTGGGCGCGCGCGATCGCGGCGAACCCCTTTGCGGAAGCGGTGAAGGTGCCGACGTCGATCCACCTGTTTGCCCTGTCGGCAGAGCCGAAGCCTGAAGCGGTGGAAGCCTTGAAGGCACGCAAGCAGCCGAGCGAGAGCCTGCACGTTTCCGGCACGTTCATGTATTTCCACGCGCCGGACGGCTTCGGTCCCTCAAAGACCCCGCCGATCATCGACCGCACGCTCGGCGTCGTCACCACGGCGCGCAACTGGAACACCGTGCTGAAGATGCAGGAACTGGCGAAGGCGGCCCGATAGCCGGCCGCCGGCTTGCTCGCGGGGCGCAGATGTATGCTGCGCCGCAACATTCGCTTGCATTCCGCCGCAAACTCCCCCATATGCGCGGCACAAGGCGCATGGGCCGGCACGTCCGGCTTTTCCGAAGGAACTGGTTGCGTCTGTTTCGCCCGCCGAAGGTTCGGACCGGGCGGACAAGCCCGTCCGCATGACGCGGACGGCCGACAGCGCAGCCCGGCGGCACAGGCCGCCCGCCTCGTCGTTTCACCGAATCGTCCACGCGCGGGTTGCGCCCCGCAGCGTCCACATGTGCGCAGCCTGTGAGGGCGTGCGCCGAGAAGAGTATGAATTGAAGAACGAAAACAACACCGTGCCGGACCAGAATGAAGATTCCGGCTTCGCCGCGCTCGGCATCTCCGGCGTCCTGCTCAAAGCCACCGAGCAGGCGGGACTGACGGAGCCGAAGCCGATCCAGATCGCCGCCATCCCGCCGCACCTGGCTGCCCGCGACGTGCTGGGCGTGGCCCAGACCGGATCCGGCAAGACCGCCGCATTCGCGCTGCCGATCCTGTCGAAGATCATCGGTCTCGGCTCCCGCCGCAAGCCGCGCACGGCGCGTGCGCTGGTGCTCGCGCCGACCCGCGAGCTCGCCGTCCAGATCGAGGAGACCTTCAGGCTGCTGTCGAAGGGCGCCCACGTATCCACCGCGCTGGTGCTCGGCGGCGTGTCGCGCAACACGCAGGTCAAGCGCCTGCAGCCCGGCGTCGACGTGCTGGTCGCCACGCCCGGCCGCCTGATGGACCTCGTGCGCGAGCGCGACGTCGACCTGTCGGAGACCACCTGGCTGGTGCTCGACGAGGCCGACCGCATGCTCGACATGGGTTTTCTCCCTGACGTGCGCCGCATAGCCAAGGCGACGCATCCGGCACGCCAGACCGCCATGTTCTCCGCCACCATGCCGACCGAGATCGAGGAACTGGCGCGCACGCTGCTGCGCGATCCCGTCCGCGTCGAGGCCGCCCCCCAGGGCACCACCGCCGGCGAAATCTCCCAGTCCATCGTGCTCGCCCGTCTCAAGCAGAAGCGCAAGCTCCTGTCCGACATGCTGGCCAACCCGGCGATGAGCCGCGTCATCGTCTTCGCTCGCACCAAGCATGGCGCCGACCGGGTAACCCGCGACCTCGGCCGCGACGGACACGAAGCGGCGGTCATTCACGGCAACAAGTCGCAGAACGCTCGCCAGAAGGCGCTCAACGGCTTTCGCGACGGCACCGTGCGCATCCTCGTCGCCACCGACATCGCCGCCCGCGGCATCGACATCGACGGCATCACCCACATCATCAACTACGACCTGCCCAACGAGCCCGAGAGCTACGTCCACCGTATCGGCCGCACCGCGCGCGCCGGCGCCGATGGCGTGGCGCTGTCGTTCTGCGGCCATGACGAGCTCGCCTATCTCAAGGACATCGAGAAGACGACGCGGCAGAAGATCGCCATCGACGGCGACCACCCCTTCCACGCCGAGCGCATCGCCACCGATCACGCCAACGGCAAGACGCCGCCCCCGCCCCGCCAGGGCGGCCGTCCCCAGCGCCCCCAGCGCTCGGGCAAGCCGTCGGGCGCCGGTCGCCCGGGCGGTGGCCAGCGCAACGGCCGCTCCCGCTCCGGCGCCGGCCGCGCGCGGGCGATGGCATAACCCGACAGGGGTCAGGCGATCCCGAGAAACACGAGGATCGCCTGCTCCACGCGGCGCATGTCGCTTTCGGCCAGCGCGCCGATCCGGCGGCCCAGCCGTTCGCGGGGCACTGTCGTGATCTTGTCGACCATCAGCCGCGACGCGGTGCGAAGGCCGTTGTCGTCACCGGCTTCGATCTCGAGCCGGAACAGCGGGGCTTCGGTCTCGTCGCTGGTGAAGACGCAGAGCGTGACCGATGCCGTGGCGTCGAAGCGGTCGCTCTGCAGGATCAGGGCCGGCCGTGGCTTGCCGGCGTAGCCGCCGGCCGAGACCGTCCAGACCTCGCCGCGTTTCATGCCTCGTCGGTCGCGGTGATGGCGTCGATGAATGCCTGGTCCTCGCCTGCCTGGCTGCTCCTTGCCACCGCCAGGGATTGGCGATGGGCGGCCTCGCGAAAGGCCGCCGTTCGTGTCTCCGGCACCCAGATCTGCAAGGGACGCAGCCCGCGTGCGCGCATGCGCTCGCGGTGGGTGCGGACCTTGTCGCGGGAGCTGAGTCGCTTGGGCGGTGTCGCCATCGCTGGTCTCCATCGGTTACATGTAACCTAGTGCGCCACCTCCCGATCCGCAAGGAGGGCGGACCCCGGGCCATCCACGCGGAGCCCGCACGACCGAGGCAGCGCCCTTGCGCCCGGTGACCGCTTCCGCTTCATTGCTGGCATCCGAGGGGAGGGCGCCGTGAAGATCACCGACGTGAAGACCTGGGTGGTGGGCAATCCGCCGCCGCATTTCGGCGGCGCCTACTTCCTGTTCGTGAAGCTCACCACCGACAACGGGATCGAGGGGTTCGGCGAGGTCTATGCCGCGACCTTCTCGCCCCATGTCGTGGCGCAGATGGTCGAGGACGTGGCCCAGCGCCACGTCGTCGGCATGGACCCGTTCCGCATCGAGACGATGTGGCGCAACGTCTATGGCCGCGGCTACAGCATGCGCCCCGAGCTCAGCCTGATCGGCGTCCTCTCGGGCCTCGAGATGGCCTGCTGGGACATCGTCGGCAAGGCGGTCGACAAGCCGGTCCACGAGCTGCTGGGCGGCCGGGTCCACGAGCGCCTGCGCAGCTACACCTACATCTATCCCGAGGATGGTGACCGGACGGATGTCTACGCCGACCCCGACCTCTCGGCCGAGCGGGCGGCGAAATACGTGAAGCAGGGTTTCACCGCGGTGAAGTTCGATCCGGCCGGGCCCTTCTCCGCCTTCGACCCGCGCCAGCCCTCGCTGGAGCGGCTGGAGCTCTCGGAGCGTTTCGTGAAGCGCCTCAGGGAGGCGGTCGGCACCAAGGCCGACCTGCTCTTCGGTACCCATGGCCAGTTCACGACCTCGGGCGCCATCCGCCTTGCGAAGAAGCTCGAGCCCTACGACCCGCTGTGGTTCGAGGAGCCGGTGCCGCCCGAGATGCCCGAGGAGATGGCCAAGGTGGCGCGTGCCACCTCGATTCCCGTCGCGGCCGGCGAGCGGCTCGCCACCAAATACGAGTTCGCCCGCGTGCTGCAGACCGGCGCGGCCTCCATCCTGCAGATGGCGCTGGGCCGCGTCGGCGGCCTGCTGGAGGCCAAGAAGATCGCCGGCATGGCCGAGGCCCACTATGCCTCGATCGCGCCCCACCTCTACTGCGGCCCGATCGAGGGCGCGGCCAATGCCCAGCTTGCGGCCTGCAGCCCCAACTTCCTCATCCTCGAGAGCATCCAGACCTGGGGCGGCTTCCACGCCGAGATCCTGAAGAAGCCCATGCGCTGGGAGGAGGGGTTCGTCATCCCGTCCGACGAGCCGGGCCTGGGCGTCGAGCTCGACGAGGCGGTGGCCGAGGCCCATCCCTACACGGACGAGGCGCTGCACCTCGAGATGCGGGACTTTCCCGCGGATTTTGCCTGAGGTCTTTGGTTTGTCGTCCTCCGGCTTGACCGGAGGACCCATGCTGTGACCGCGTGACCTGTGCCACACGTCACTGCGGTGCGGATGGTAAGGTCACAACATGGATGGTCCGGCCAGGCCGGACCATGACCCTTCCAATGGGTTTGCACGAGGGATCTGGGGACATGCGTTACGGGTTCATCGGACTTGGCAATCTCGGCGCCTTCCTCGCCGGCAGCCTGCTGCGCGAGGGTTTCGAGCTGACCGTCAACGATCTCCACAAGGAGGTCGCCAAGGACCTCATCGCGCGCGGCGCGCACTGGGCCGAAACGCCCGCCGAGGTGGCGCGGACCTGCGATGCCGTCATCACCTGTCTGCCCTCGCCCGCCGCCGTCGACGCGGTGGTCGAGGGCCGGAATGGCATCCTCGAGGGCGCGCACGACGGCCTCGTGTGGATCGACATGTCGACCAGCGACCGCCACGACGTCGGGCGCCTGGTGAAGCTCGCCGAGGCGAAGGGCGTCGTCATGCTGGAGGCTCCGGTCACCGGCGGCGTCCATCGCGCCGCGGCGGGGCAGATCACGGTGCTGGTGGGCGGCGACGCGGCGCTCTTCGAGGCGCACCGCCCGGCCTTCGAGGCCATGGGCGGCAAGGTGCTGCACATGGGGCCGCTGGGCAGCGCCTCGGTGATCAAGGTCATCACCAACATGCTTGCCTTCATCCACCTCGTGGCCTGCGGCGAG
>JAHBYZ010000035.1 GCA_019635695.1 Rhizobiaceae bacterium | reverse complement strand
GCCCGGGCTTTCGCCCGCCCCTTCGGAGGCGCGAGCGAGGCAAACTGCCATGAGATATGAAAAAACTTGGTGGTGAGGGCAGTCCCGAGCCAACACGTCCCCGTGTGCCGAAATCCCTGCTAACCCGCCGAATACAGCGAATTCACGCGGTCTTAACAACAGAACGCCTCGACACCCTGAAAATATGCATGCATTTTCAGCTGCTTAGGCGGCATATTCCCTGTCCGAAGTATCAGGGAACCGCACAGGCCAGATCTGGGAGAAGGTTTTATTTGAACAGAGAGAACAGGAGAGCGCTAGCGTCCGGCAACGTATCTGGCGAGGTTCAAGGACGCGCCGCGCGTCAACGGCTACGCTGGCTTCAAGCGACTCCCGGCGCGGGGAAATGCGGTGCTTGCCGCCGCTTCGGCTCATGCCCTACGCAGGTTCTATGAGATCGTCGTGGTAAGCAGACAACGCGCCGATCGCGATCGGGGCTATTCAGCGGATCGAGAAACAATACGCCAACGAAGCCGCGATCCGCGGTCAGTCACCAGCCGAAGGGATGGCAGCACGTGATGGCCAATCCTGACCACTCGTGGAGGACCTGCATTTCTGGGTGACAGCACAGCTCGCGCGATTTTCCGCCACCATCCGTCTCGCCGAGGCGATCCGATATGCACTTGCCCGTAGGCGCGCAAGCGCCGCTGACGGCCGGGGACGGGTTCGATCCCGGCATCCTCGATGCAGGATTCGAGGACGCGGCGGGCGCCACCGACCCCGCGCTGGACGACGACCCCGGTTAGTTCCGATGGACGGCGACCAGTCCGGTGCGCTCGACGATCACGACATCCTGCCTGATCCGAACCCGGATGATCCGACGACCGGCACCTGAGGATCTTGGCCGGATTTATCCGGGACCCGCAGTTGGCGACCAACTCACGGTGACGATCGCTCAGGAATAGGTATTCACAGGTTACCGGACGAGGTTCAGGCCCGCAAAATCGGTACCCAGCGGCCCTGCCAGATCTTGCAGGGAGTCGTAGATGAGTTCGAGGGCATAGTGCGGATTATGCACGTGGATGCCAGGATCCGAGGCCACGAACTTCCAGTTGTACGCCGCCTTGAGCATGCGCGGCGTCCAGGCCGCAAACGCAACGGGCTTTCCGTCGATCAGGTCGGCGACGCCGTCACCGTTGGCATCGGCGAAAAAGTAGGGGTGGCGGCTACCGTCGTAGAACATGGGAACGCCCGCGACTTTCGCGGCGTATTCGCCCAGAATTGCCCCCAGCCGTCGTGCGTTGGCGTCGATGTCGGCGCGAATGCCCTTGTTGGTGTCGCCGCTCCCGTCAAAACTTATGCGCGAGATGCGTATCTCTTCGGCGTTGCCGGACTGGTGGCATGTCAAACAGGTTTGTTCAGCCACGGCAAGGCTGTGCGGGTCATGGCAAGACGCGCAGTTCGACACAGGGCGAGCGTGCAGGAAACGACCTGAATACTGCTTTCCAGGATATTGATAGCCCATGCCTCCGTAGCCGCCCAGCGAGGTCGCGGCGGCCGTCGAATAGTGCGGGTTGATAAAGCTAAGCGTCGGGTCAGGGACATCCTCACCCTTGCCGTCGGTCGCCCGGCTGACGGTAGCGCCGGCGGCGCGCCCCTGATGGCAGGTCATGCAGGAGGCTTCGCCTCCGCTGACCGGGTGGCTGATGCCGTTCGGCATGGCGATCGTCGTAATCGCGGCCAGCCCTGCATTGTGACAGGTCTCGCAATCGACGACGCCGCCAACTGGAACCGGCTTCGCTGGAAGCCCGGGCGCGCTCCCATCCAGCCCGTGGAAGGAGCGGAACCCCATTCCGGAGTGGCATACGGCGCAGACTGGCGGGATGCTGCCGGCCTGGTTCCAGTAGGAGAACGAGACGGATGATGCGTCGGAGTGGCCGGACCGCGCCCAGGCGGCGATATACTCGCTCTGCGGGATAGCTATCTGCTCGGGCGCGAACGGGCCGCTCTTCGGCATGACATAAATGGGGGCCGGAGCTTCAGTCGCCGTTTGGGCCGCGCCCTCGCGCGTATCTTGCAGGAGCGCCACGATGGCCGGAAGGGCGACGCAAAGCGCTGCGATCGGGATCAGTAGGCGGCGCATCGGGCCTCGCTGCGTGCTTGGTTCCGGCCTTTGTCAGCGGCAGGCTAACAGCGTATCGTGGCATCGACAACGATCACCGCGCCGCCACCGGACGGGGCGGAGGTTCGGCGACTGGACGAGACGATGGAACGATCGATGGCGTATGGCACTACCCATTCGCAGGCGGCCGACACGATCCCGGTTCACATCACCGATCAGTCCGCGCTCTGCGCACGCGAGGAAGACGATTTCCGCGTCGACATGCTCGTCGATGCCGGCGCGCGCGTCGAACAGGGTGCGCCCGTGTTGCGTTCGCGCCGACATAACGAATTGATGCTTGTCGCGCCCGTCGCCGGTGAAGTCGCGTCGGTTGATTTGGGGCCGGGTAAGCGGCTCTCGCAGGTGGTGTTCTTTCACGCGTCCGGCAACGGGCGTCGCACCTACGATGTTGCGGCGTTGCGCTCGGGCGCGAATCCTGCAGAGATCCGTGCGGCACTGCTGTCGTCGGGACTGTGGCCTCTGCTTCGGTCCCGGCCTTTCGGTCGATTCCCACTTCCCGGCGAGGTCCCGGCTGCCATCGTGGTGATGGCGGCCGATACCCGCCCCGGCGCTTCGCCCCCGGCGCTCGCGTTGGCGGGAAGAGAGGAAGACTTCGAGCGCGGCATGGCGGCAATTTCGACGCTGACCTCGGGGCCGCTGCTCCTGTGCCGCGACGCCGGCTCCATGCGGGCCGGACCTGCCGTGAATTTCGGGAAAGCCGTGGTCGTCGATGTCGCGCCCGCCCATCCTCGCGGCTTGCCCGGACTACAGATCGCCCGACGATGTCCCGCCACTGTCGAGCATCCGGTGTGGGACATTCACGCCGAGGATGTCGCCGGTATCGGTGCGTTCCTGAGCACTGGACTCGTTCCGGAAACGAAACTCGTCTCCATGACGGGAGATGCGTTGCGCGAGTCCATGCTCGTGCGCTGCCAGCCGGGTGCGGACCTGCGAGCACTGTGCTTCGACATCGTGAAGCCCGGCCCGCACCGCCTGCTCTCGGGGTCAGAGATCGACGGCGTCGAGAGCCGTTGGCTCACTACCTTGGCACGGCAACTCGCGGCGGTGAAGATGCCCGGCATCGCCCCGCGCCCGCACTGGTTTGCAACTGCACTGAGACGCTCCGGCAGACCTTTGCCGATCATTCCGACCGCGGCGCTCGACCAGGCCTTCGCCAGCATGCTGCCGGCCGCCCCGCTGGTCAGGGCGCTGGCTGCCAACGATGCCGAGACCGCCGTCCGGCTCGGAGCCCTTTCGCTCGTGGAGGAAGATCTGGCACTGGCCGACTCCATGACCGGCGCGACGCCGCGCCTGGCATCCATGCTGAGGGCGATGCTTGACCGCATCGAAGTGGAGGGGGTGGCGTGAAGCGCGGCATCTGGGATCGCGAGACGGTAGCGCTCCTGCTGCTGGCTGCCATCTTGCCGCTGGCGGTCACTTGGCTTCTTGCGACGGGCATGTCCGGCGCGTTTCGGCTCCTCTTTGTGCTGGTTGCCGCGGGTGCGTGGCATCTGGTCTTCATGGTGGCGCGTGCGCAGCCGCCGTCCTTCGCCGGGGCTATCACCGCACTGGCGATCGCGGTTCTCGCGCCCACCGACATCGGTCCGTTCGCCATGCTGCTGGGCATCAGCTTTGGCGTCATCGCGGGCGAGCTTGCCTTCGGCGGCTGGGGCCGCAATGTCGTCAACCCGGCAACGGTTGCGATCGCTTTCCTTGGTTTCGGCTTCGCTGCAGCGCCATGGCCCGTCCTGCCAGTGCAACTTGGCTGGTCGGTCGCGGCCGTGGCCGCGATCGGCACGGCGGTCGGGGTCATGTCGGTGCGCGTCATCGCCGGCGCGATCGCGCTGCTTCTGCTCGGCTGGTGGCAAGGTTTGCTCACGATTCCGGCCTTCACGGCGGCCGCGGTTGTGCTGGTACTGCTGGTGTGTGATCCCGTCACCGCCGCGGCTACCGGGCTCGGCCGTTGGCTCTACGGGCTTCTCTACGGTGCGCTGGTGCTGATGTTCGCGGCCGGATGGCATGGCGCCGCGCCCGTCCAGGCCGCCATCTCCGCGGCCCTTCTTGTGACACTGGCCGCGCCTTTGCTCGACGAAATTGCCCTGCGCATATGGCTTGCACGGAGTAAACGCGTTGGCTGACCTCAACCCAGTTTCGCTCTGGCGGCGCTTCCTGGCAACGCCGAACGACGGCCGCGCCAAGACGCTGATCGTGGCTTTCCTCGTCTCCGCCATTTGCGCGGTGCTGGTCACGGGGGCAACCGTCGTCCTGCGGCCGATCCAGGCGCAGAACAGGGCGGCCGAGCAACAGGCGCGGCTGGAGGCCCTGATCGCCGCGGTCCCGGGCATGTCGGACCTGATCGCCGAAGCGGGCGGCGATGCACTTTCGACCCTTGTCGTCGATCTCGATGCCGGGGCGGCCGCCGCCGACGTGACGCCGGAGACATTGGAGGCCGCACTTTCCGATCCGGCAAACTGGACCTCGCTCGCGCCGGCCGACGACGTCGCCGGCATCGGAAACCGGCCCGACTATGCGCAGATCTACCTGCTGAGGAGCGGGGACGCAGTGTCGCTTGTCATCCTGCCGGTCGTCGGAACCGGATATGCGGGCCGCATCCAGGCGCTTCTGGCACTGCAAGGAGACATGCGCACTCTGGCCGGCATCGCCGTGACCGAGCAATCCGAGACGCCGGGTCTCGGCGCCCGCATCGAAGAGCCGCTCTGGCAGCAGAATTTCGCGGGAAAGCAGCTCTTCGACGATAGCGGAACGTATCGCTTCTCCGTCGTTCGCGGTTCGGCTCGCACCGAGTTCGAGGTCGACGGGATCACCGGCGCGACCCGCACCAGCAACGCGATCGGCCAGATGGTTCGCTTCTGGGTCGGGCAGAAGGGTTACGGTCCGCTCATGGCCGCGATCCGCCGCGGGGAATTCTAGGCCATGGCTTCCAGCGAAAGTCTCTGGAGCACACTTTCTGCACCGCTGATCCGGCAGAACCCGGTCACCCTGCAAATCCTCGGCATTTGCTCCGCCCTAGCTGTTACGACGTCACTGGACACAGCGCTCACGATGGCGGCGTCGCTGACAGTTGTCGTTGTCGTGGCCGCAGGCGTCATAAGCCTGATACGCCGCCACATTCCGAGCGCTATCCGCCTGATAATCCAGATCATCATCATCGCGTCGATCGTCATCGTGATCGACCAGGTCCTCAAGGCCTGGTTCTTCGAGCTCAGCCAGCGTCTGTCGGTTTTCGTAAGCCTGATCGCGACCAACTGCATCGTGCTCGGGCGCACGGAGTCTTTCGCCCGCTCGAATCCGCCGCTGCGCTCCATGGTCGATGCGCTCGGCAGCGGTCTCGGCTACGGCCTCGTGCTGGTCCTGGTCGGCGCCTGCCGCGAATTGTTCGGCATGGGCAAGCTGCTCGGGATGCAGGTGTTGCCGCTGGCCGAAAGCGGCGGCTGGTTTACGCCGCTCGGCCTCATGCTGCTGGCGCCGAGCGCCTTCTTCCTGCTCGGCGGGCTTATCTGGGCGTTGCGCAGCATCTGGCCGGAACAGGCGGAAGCGCCCGAATTCCCGCCGTACTCGCGGGGGCCTACCGATACCGGGGAGGCGCGCTGATGGGCGACATCGGCGCGCTGTTTCTGCGGGCCATGTTCGCCGAGAACATGCCTTTGACCTATTTCCTCGGGCTCTGCACCTTCTTGGCGCTGTCAAGGCGCACCGAAACCGCGCTGGGTCTCGGCATTGCGATAACCGTCGTGATGGGGGTCACCGTTCCACTCAACCAGGCCATCTACAACGGCGTGCTGGCGCCTGGCGCGTGGCGCTGGGCAGGCATGCCCGACGTGGACCTGTCCTACCTCTCCCTGCTCACCTTCATCGGCACCGTGGCTGCGAGCGTTCAGCTGCTGGAGATGGTCATGGAGCGGTTCCTGCCGCGGCTTCACGCGTCGTTCGGCGCGTTCCTGCCACTGCTCGCCATCCAGTGCGCGATCCTCGGCGGCAGCCTGTTCATGGTTGAGCGCCGCTACGATTTCGTCGAGGCAACCGTCTACGGCGTGGGCAGCGGCGCGGGCTTCGCGCTCGCCGTGGTGATGCTCGGGGCGATCCGCACACGGCTCGCCTATGCCGACCTGCCCTCCGGACTGCGCGGCTTGGGAATATCCTTCGTGCTGGCGGGAATGATGTCGCTTGGTTTCTCGTCGTTCGCGCAGATGGCCGCGCAATGAACGAAATCGCGCTGGGCTCCGCATTCGTTGTCCTGCTCGTCGTGGCGCTGACCGTGGCGCTGATCGTGGCGCGCGGCAGTCTCGTCCCTCAGGGGGCGGTCGATGTCACGATCAATGGCGGCAAGCGCGTCGAAGCGCAGCGCGGCGACCAGCTGCTGGCGGTGCTGCATGGTGCGGGCATCGGCGTACCTGCCGCGTGCGGCGGCAGTGGCACCTGCGGCCTGTGCCGTGTGGCGGTGCATGGCGAGGGGCTTGGCGACCTCCAGGCAACCGAGGCCGGCATCCTGTCACCGGCGGATCGCCGAAATCACGTCAGGCTTGCATGCCAGACAAAGTTGCGCGGTTCGGTCGATGTCGCGGTGGCCGCCGACGTGCTTGCGGCGGAGTCCTTTCCCTGCCGTGTCCTGTCGAACAGGATGCTTGCGCCGCTGATCCGCGAGTTGGTGCTGGAACTCCCGGAGGGTCGCGACTTCCGCTTCCGCGCGGGCGGCTTCGCACAGTTGACGGCGCCGGCCTATTCGCTTGAATTCTCGGCGGTCGAGGTTGACCCGGCGCATGAGCGCGCCTGGCGCGTAGCGGGCTGGCAGACCCTGGGAGCGGCCTCCGACAAGCCGGTCACGCGCGCCTACTCGATCGCCAGCCGCCCTGGCGACGCAGGTTCGGCCGTATTCAACATCAGGCTGGCCGTGCCACCCGCTGGCCGTGAGCGCGACATCGCGCCGGGCGTCGTCTCGTCCTGGCTGTTTTCGCGCAAGCCCGGCGACCTGGTCGAAACAGGCGGACCGTTCGGGGATTTTCACGTCCAGCCGACCCAGCGCGAAATGATCTTCATCGGCGGTGGCGTAGGAATGGCGCCCCTGCGGGCGATGATCCACGAACAGGTCGACCTCGGCACGTCGCGAAAGATGACGTACTTCTACGGCGCGCGCACGATCGCAGACCTGTTCTATGTCGACGAGTTCGAGGAGATCGCGGCAAGCCATCCGAACTTCAGCTGGACTCCGGCGCTGTCAGACCCGGCGCCGGCCGACCGCTGGACCGGCGCGAGGGGTTTTATCCACGACGTGGTGCGTAAAGTGATGGCCACCCACCCCGCTCCGGAAGATTGCGAATACTACCTCTGTGGACCGCCCGTGATGATTTCGGCGGTGCTGGCCACGCTCGACCGGCTCGGCGTCGAGCCGCATTCCATTTTCAATGACGATTTCGGAGCCTGAGACATGCGCCTTCGTCATCTTAGGTTGAACCGCCGTCGGTTCGTGGCGCTGACCGGCGCGTCAGGCGCCGCCGCGCTCATGCCGGCGGTCACGAGGGCCGCGCCGCCGACCGTCTCGCTGAACGGCCGCGCCTTCGGTACCGACTGGTTCGTCTCGCTACCTTCGTCGACCGACACTGCCGGCCTGCAAGCGCTCGTGGAGACGCTTCTGGAAGAGCTCGACCTTGCGTTCTCGCCGTGGCGAACCAACGCGGTGCTGGCCCGCTTCAACGCGGGTGGGAAACGCGAAATGGCCGTGACGGCGGAAATCGCCGACGTGACCGCTTCCGCGCTGTCGATTGCAAGGGACAGCGATGGTCACTTCGACCCGACGGTCGGCCCCCTCGTGGCGCGGTGGGGTTTCGGTCCGATAACAAGCGGCGCCACGCCGGCGCGCGGCTGGCAGACGCTCGGCGCCGGCAACGGTCATCTCGCAAGGTCAGAACCGTCGGTAACGGTCGACCTCTGCGGCATCGCAAAGGGCCACGCCCTGGATCGCATTGTAGGGTTGCTGCACGATGCCGGCTGCGACGATTTTCTTGTCAGTCTCGGCGGCGAACTGGCGGCGCGGGGGAGACATCCCGCCGGCCGTTCGTGGGCGGTCGGCGTCGAAGATCCCAGACCGCTCGCCACGGGTATCGCGGCGGTGCTCAGGCTCGAGGGCTTCGCGGTCGCGACATCCGGGGATCGCGCGAACGGATACGACATCGGCTCGAGGCGATACAGCCACATCATCGACCCCGTCACACATGAGCCGGTGGAAAGCTCACTTGCATCCGTTTCGGTGCTGATGCGGAGCGCGCGCGAGGCCGACGGCTGGGCAACCGCCCTCATGGCGGCCGGTATCGCCGGACCGGAACTCGCACGCCGGCGCGGCATCACCGCGCTCTTCCTTTTCCGGGCGGGCGACGGCCTGCGGGAGGTCGCAACTGGCGATCTCGAGCGCTTTCGGGGCTGAGACCGGTCATGGAACCGCTCCTCGCAATCGTCATCGTCTGCCTCGCCGCGCTCGGACTTGGCGTCGGTCTTATTCTCGGTCGCGGCGCGCCTCGGAGAAGTTGCGACGGGCTCGCCTGCATCGGTGGAACCCGATGCCACGGGTGCCCACATGAGCCGGAGATGCACTCCCGATGAACGCCGCCATCCGCGTCCGAGACATCATGCAAACCGACTTTCCGCAGCTGACGCCTGCAACGCCGATCAGGGAGGCGGTAGCGATGCTGGTCCGACGTGGCGCCGCGGCCGCCATGGTGACCGACGGTCGCGGCGCACCGGTCGGCATACTGACGGAAAAGGACTGCTTCCGACCGATGCTCAATTCCAGCTATTATCAGCAGTGGAGTGGCACCGTTGAGGACCATATGAGCACGAAACTGCAGGTGCTGACGGTTGATCTCGACCTCGTTTCCGCCGCCGAGGAGTTTCTGGCACGCACGCATCGCGTGTATCCGGTCCTGCACGAAAGCAGCGTCGTTGGCATGCTGCACAGGTCCGATCTGTTTGCGGCGTTGCTGGCAGAGTCAGAACGCCACAAATAGGGCAGTGTGACAGCCCCGGACCGGTCCGGGACTAGACGGCCAAGGCCGGCGGACGCGCAGCGGGCCTTGTCAGCCAGGTGAGAATGCCGACAAGAACCAGATTGCCTGCGCCCGCGAACGCGCCCACGGCGAACCCCGTGCCGTAACCCGCCGTGAGATCGTAGGAGAAGGCCCCCTGAAACCCGCCGAAGGCGTGGCCGAGCCAGGCGAAGGAGAGCACGATACCCATCCAGCGCGCCTTGTTATGCGCCGGAGTCAACGCCCGCGTGGCAACGAGGAGAGAGGTCATCACGCCCGCATACGCAAAGCCGTAGACGATGGCGAAGAGCATAAAGCCTTGAAGGCTGGCGAATAGCGTGAAAGCCAGCACACCGATCGTCTGAAGTGCGGAGGCCACGAACCAGGAGCGCAAGGATCCGATCAGGTCGCAGAGTTTGCCGTAGGCGATGCGCCCGCCGATGGCTGCGATAAGCATCGCGAACATGACGCCGCCGGCATCGGTGGAAGAGATGCAATAGCTTTGTATCAGCGGCATGAGGTGCATGAGCGGAACCGCCATGCAGGTGCAGCAAAGAAACACCGCCGCGCCGAGAAAGGGCACCGTAACAGATGCAGGAAGCTGCGCGGCGCCCACCGACACGGTCGCGCCTGCAGGAGCCTGCCGCATTCCCAGCGCGAGCGGCACCAGCAACACCAGAGTTCCGCATCCGAGCAGAAGCATTGCGCCACGCCACCCGAACGACTCTATCAGGTAGGCCGCCAGGAAGGGCACGCCGCCCTGCCCTACCGCCTGCCCTGCGGCGGCGAAGCCGATCGCCAGTCCGGCGGCCTTTGGAAACCAGTTGCCGACATATGCGAAGATCGGCGCGAAAACCGTGCCGCCGCCAAGCGCGCCGGCCAGAAAGAACAGCACGTAAAGTACCCACGGCGAACCTGCCTGTGATGCCAGGATCAGGCACAACCCGGTCGCCGAGGCGGCAAGGACGCAGACGCCGCGGATGCTGAGCCGCGCGGTCACGAAGCCCATGGCGACGCTGCCCACCGCCAACCCGATCAGACCGAAGGAGTTGATGCCGGCGATGTCGGTCCTGGCCCATCCCTCGGCTACCTCCATCGGCACCAGGAAGGCGGTCAGCCCGTTGACGAGCGTCCTCATGATGGCCGCGTTATCGCCGCGGAAGCGCCTACGGCATACCAACCCATCAGTTTCCCCCGTATCCAACCTCCGCGGCGAAGCTGGCCGCCGTGCCGCGCCTCCAGATGGCGCCAGTGTGAATTCGTTCCCGTATCTTGGCGCCGATGCCGGTCGTCTTGTCCATCATGCGTTGCAAGATCCGTACCGATCGGCGCGATCACGACCGGCGTCGCTCTGGCGCTCTCCATGTCCTGACGCCGCAAGGGCTGACGGTACGGATCGGGAGGCCATATCGTAGTTTCGCCCGGTGGCGGCTATTGGATTCGCGCGGAGTCCATCGCCGTCCGGAACGTTGGATGCCGGCTGCGCGGATTCCGATACACGGTCAGCAGCGGCGCTCGTGCGAATATGCGCGGCAATCAGCTCATTCACAGCGGATACGTGCGTCATTGGACCCATGTGACCGGCGCCGGGAATGACGGAAGTGCGCACGCAGGGCATCAGCGACGGCAATTCTTCGGCGAGCGCGCCCGTTGGAAGCGGCGCATGCTCGCCGCGGATGACAAGCGTCGGCATCCGCAGTTGACTATAGGCTTCGATGGCCGTCGGCTCCTCGATCAGCGCGCGAAAGTCGAGAGGCGCCTTCGGCGCCCAGCGTATAAGGTCCGACTGCACCGAAGGCCGCATCGTTGCCCATGCGCCGCGACCACCCCAGTAGTCGACGAAGAGTTTCGCGGCTGCGGCATGGTCGCCGCACAGGATGCATTCACCGGTGGCACGCGCGACAGCGGCAATCTCGGCGAATCCATCGCGGCCCCTGTCGCCCATTTGCCTCAGGAGATGAAAGGCGGACGGTTCATAGAGGGAGAGGCTGGCGATGCGATGAGGACGCATCAAAGCGACATGGAGTGCGACGCCGCCTCCATAGGAATGACCTACAAGGTGGATTCTTTCCATGCCGCGGTCGATGAGTTCGATCGTGCGCACCGCCTCGTCGGCCAGCGAGAAAGCATGTGTCCCTGACCACGAGCCCGATCGGTCGCAACCATAGTGCTCGGGCGCCGCCAGCGGAAACTCAGAACCGAGGAGTTCACCAAGGGAACGCCACTGCCCGGCGCCAGCGCCGGAGCAATGCAGAGCGATGACCAGTCCTGCCGGAAACATCGATGCGGTACCCTGTTTCTCCGCGCAGCATGCGCGCAAGACATGCCGACCGCAGCGACGACATCATTTCGTGCAAAGGGCGCGACGCGGCTTCTGCATTCTTTTTCAATCTGACGCGCACGTCATCACTGAAACCAATGAGGCGACTTCGATTTTCTCGCATCGACGGTTCTGCTATTCTGCCCGGGTCGCCTCGAAACGGAGGCGCGCAATGCGTTGAAGCTGCAAGCGACTTGCATCCAGACAGCTTTCGGGCAGTGCCGCGCCCAGGTGTGTTCAGCATGGCGCATGAAAGTCGATGGGATAAGGCCGTCGGCGATATTTACGACGCGGCCCTCGCGCCCGGCGGGTTGCTGAGCATTGCGGCGACTCTGACCGAACTCGCCGACGGCGGCAGCACGCATCTTTCTCTTCGCGCCGCCGATGGGTCGACGGAGGCGGTGTGCCACGGCCTTTCCGATGAGGCATTGCCGCGCTACGCGGCGCACTACCATCGGCTGAACCCATGCACTCCCATCGCTCGCGAACGCGGACTGTTTCACATCACCCGCGTGAAAGACTACATGTCGGACCAGGAATTTCAGCGGACAGAATTCTACTCGGACTTCCTGAGGGTGTTCGACACCGTCCGGATCATGGGAACTCCGCAGGTTTCTATCGCCTCCGACTATGCGCTCGAAATCGGTGTCCACCGCGGCGCGCGGAACCGGGACTTCAGCGACGGCAGCGTCAGGCGACTTCAGCATGTGCTTCCACACCTTCGAAGGGCGCTTCAATTGCGCCGCCGGCTGGGCGGTCTCGATTATTCGGACATCGGCATCGCAGTGCTGGAGGCGTTCGCATTCGGTTGCGTAGTCTGCGACGCCACCGGTCGCGTCATATTCGCGAACGCGGCCGCGCGCTGCCTTGAAGCCGAAGACCGTATCGTACTGGCGGCGTCGCGGCATGGGATCGGTGCACCGGAGGCAGGCCAGTCCAGGAAACTTGCTGCGGTAGTAGCGGAGACCGCCCTTGGCGGGACGGGTGGGGCCATGGCCCTGACCGCCGCGGACGGCAGGCGACTGTTCGCGATGGTCACCCCGCTTCCGCTCCGCCTGGCCTGGCATCCGGACCATGTGCTGGTAACTCTGCGTTCAGAGGACGCCGAGCCGCCATTCAATACGGAGCGACTGCGCATCGTGTTCGGACTGACACCGGCCGAGGCGCGTCTCTCCGTGTCGCTCGCAGCGGGCCGCTCGTTGGCAGAAATCGGGGCGGAACTGCGCCTGTCGGAAAACACGTTGCGTACGCATATCGCCAGCGTGCTGCGCAAAACCGACACCGCAAATCAGCGCGAACTGGTTCGCATGCTCAATCTGCCGCCGCCGATGCGCGGTGCCTAGGGTCGATGAGCGGCGGCATTGGAGCGAACCGCGGCTGGCGAGATCGCCAGCCGCCATCCCGACTGTGCCGATCAGGAAGCCGCCGTCGCCCGCACGTGACGCTTGCGGTCGGTCCAGCCACGTCGCCGTACGCTCTTTGAATCGGCGGGTGCAATCCGCAAGCGTCAAGTCGCAGCGATCGCCGAGTGCTGCGACCTGACGCTATCGCGACGGCCTCGGACGCCTCTCTGCGCCGAAGTTCATGCCGCGCCATCAAACGGCGACCACGACGAACCGCCAGGTGTCGTTTGTCCTGGTCAGGCAGCGCGACTTCTCCTTTTCAGCCACTTCGGCGGTTCGCCGTGGAAGCCGCCTTCGAGAGCCGAGCCGCAGTTGCAGGTACGCGCCGTTGAAACTCCGGCGATGGCGTCGGCTAATGTTGCCTCAATGAGGTCATGCAGCCCGTCCTTATAATACTCGTCGTTCATGCTTCCGGGGCCAAAGTGGATGACAGCCGGAGCCATTCCGGCGCCAAAGTTGATCACGGGGGCGATCGAGGCGAAGCACATTTCAGCCTCCCTCGCGAAGATTACCTCGGGTACCAGCGGCGTGCCTACGATATCGCCGCCATCGCGGTGGAAGGATCGGATTTCAGCCGGCGTCTCGAAACGCGGCGCCGAACTCAAGAACCTGATCGTGTGGGTGAAGGACAATGGCGGCATGGGCACGCCCTACCGCTCGCGCCACGAGCTGGTGTTCGCCTTCAAGAAGGGTACGGCTCCCCACATCAACGCCTTCGAGCTTGGCCAGCACGGCCGCTACTGCACCAATGTCTGGCAGTACCGGGGCGTCAACACGCTGAAGGCCGGCCGCATGGACGAGCTGCAATTGCACCTGACGGTGAAGCCGGTGCAGATGATCGCCGATGCCATCAAGGACTGCTCGGGCCGCGGCGACGTCGTGCTCGACCTCTTCGGCGGTTCCGGATCAACCGTGATCGCCGCGCACAAGACGGGAAGGCGCGCCTACCTGGTCGAACTCGACCCCGTCTACTGCGACCGCATAATCCGGCGCTGGGAGACATATGCCAAGGACGAGGCTGAGCAGGTTGCCTGCGGCATCGCCGCGGCGCCGGTGGTCTCCTCTCGTAGGGAGGCTGCTGAATGAACGGCGTGGGTGACGACGCAGAAGAGCCGCGCGGACGAGGCGCGGTTGCCAGTTACGATGTCGGCTACGGCAGGCCGCCGCGCGCCACTCGATTCCGCAAGGGTCGCTCCGGCAACCCGAAGAGCCGGCCGAAGGGATCGCGGTCGGCGAAGTCGCTGCTCGAGCAGGCACTCGCCGCACCCGTATCGATCAGCGAGGGCGGCACGACGCGGGTGATCGAGCAGCGCATGGCGCTGTTCAAGTCGCTGGTCGCGCGGGCCATCAAGGGCGACGCACGCGCCGCGGCACTGGTTGTGCGGCTGATGGAGCAGCTCGAGCGCGATGCGCCGTCTAAACAGCACAAGCCGGTCACGACGATAGAGTACCGCATCGTGGACCCCGCAGACCCCGTGATCTCCGTGCCATGGCCTCACAAGGGCAGCGCCCGATGAGCCGCCAACCCAAGAACCTGCAACCCTTCTCCGCCAGACCGGAACCTGCGGCGTTGCCCTCTCCCGGCTACGAGGTGGGCTATACCAGACCGCCAGAAGCCACCCGCTTCCAGAAAGGCAAGTCCGGCAATCCCAAGGGCCGCCCGAAAGGCTCGAAGAAGCGCGCCAGCCTTCCGGCCCTCAATGAGGAGCGCCTGAAGTCGATCACCCTCGAGGAAGCCTATCGGAGCGTCAGCGTTGGCGACGTCCGCGGCGCGGTCATCATCCCCATGGCCCAGGCGGTCGTGCGCTCGCTTGCCGTCAACGCCGCCAAGGGCAGCCAGCGATCGCAGCGTCTGTTCACGCAATTGCTCGCTTCCACCGAGACCGCCAACAAGCGGCTGCATGACGACTGGTTCGGGATGGCGCTGACATACAAGGTCGAATGGGAGCGCGAGATCGAGCGCTGCCGGCGCCTCGGCATCGAGGCACCGCAGCCACTGCCCCATCCCGACGACATCGTGGTCGACATGCGGACCGGCACCATCCGCGTCACCGGACCTATGACGCCTCATGAGAAGGCAACCTGGGATGAACTGCGCGTCCGCAAGGCCGAGATCCAGCAGGAACTCGCGGAGCTGCGACAAATGCTGATCGACGATCCCGACGATCGGCACCGCACAATCATGGAGGACGAGATCGCACACCACGAGCGCATGCTCGCCATGATCGCGAGGGTTATTCCGGGTTAGCTTCTACCAATCAGCCTTGCTTCGAACCGGCTGCAAACGGGCCGTGTCCGGACGGTCCGGTTTTATGAAGAGGACACAGGCCGGGAGTCACTTGCTCGCATTGAGCGTCGTCTGGCAGCGGCAGAGCATGACGGGCTTCTTCAACAAGGAACCAGGCCATGAACCATCCGGTTCCCGATGCACCCATCAGCCCGCTGCGCCAGCGGCTGATCGACGACATGAACATGCGGCGTTTCTCAGGGGAGACGCAGCGCAACTATCTCCGCGATATCGGACGTCTAGCCACATTCCTTGGGCGTTCCCCAGACACAGCGACCGCCGACGACCTGCGCCGGTTCCAGATCGAGCAGCAGGAGGATGGCGTTCCTGTGCCGACGATGAACAGCATCGTGTCGGCGCTGCGCTTCTTCTTCACCCAGACACTCGATCGCCCGGATCCGGCGCGCCGGCTCGTTCGTCTGGCGCACCCGCGCAAGCTGCCAGTGGTGCTGAGCCGCGACGAGGTGGCCCGCCTGCTCAATGCCACCACGTGCCTCAAGCACCAGGCCGCATTGTCGGTCGCCTATGGTGCTGGCCTGCGCGTCGCCGAGGTGTCGATGCTGAAGGTCGCCGACGTCGACAGCGAGCGCATGCTGCTGCGCGTCGAACGCGGCAAGGGCGGGCGCTATCGCAATGCCATGCTCTCCGAGGATCTGCTGACGCTGCTGCGTCAGTGGTGGAGGGTCGGGCGCCAGCAAGGCGTGATGCACCGCGACGGCTGGCTGTTCCCCGGACAGCACGCGATGAAGCCGATCAGCACGCGGCAGCTCTATCGCATCGTCGTCGAGGCGGCCCGGGCCGCCGACATTGCCAAGCGGGTCGGGCCGCACACGCTGCGCCACAGCTTCGCGACGCACCTGCTGGAGGACGGCACCGACATCCGGATCATCCAGGTGCTGCTCGGACACGCCAAGCTCAACAACACCGCGCTCTACGCCAAGGTCGCGACCAGGACGCGATTGCGCACGGTCTGACCGCTCGACAAGCTCGGCCTGTTTAGGCCGGGGAGAGTCTGCCGGGCGGCTGAACGTGCGCGCCTCGGTCAGGTCGCCGGCGCGCGGCAGGGTCTGCGTACAGGGCCGCCCATGCAGGGCACCTGAGCCTCGCCCAGCTCAAGGTCATGTCGGCGATCGAGAACTGCCGCACCGCGGCTCTCGGCGGTCACGTCGAAGCCTGCGAGGACTGCGGCCAGTGGCGCATCGCCTACAACTCCTGCCGCAACCGGCACTGCCCGAAGTGCCAGGGCGCGGCGGCAGGGCGTGGCTTGCCGAGCGCGAGGCCGACCTCCTGCCGGTCGGTTACTTCCACGTCGTGTTCACGCTGCCGGCCGAAGTCGCCGACATCGCCTTCCAGAACCAGGCGCTCGTCTATGATCTGCTGTTCAGGGCGGCGTCGGAGACGATGCTGACCATCGCGGCCGATCCCAGGCACCTCGGCGCGCGCATCGGCATCACCGCCGTGCTCCATACATGGGGATCGGCAATGACGCATCATCCGCATGTCCACATGATCGTGCCGGGTGGCGGCATCGCGCCGGACGGAAGCCGCTGGATCCCGTCACGCCCAGCCTTCCTGCTTCCGGTGCGCGTGCTAGGCAAGCTGTTCCGACGGCTCTTCCTCACGCGGCTGATCGCTCTGCACGAGACCGGGCGGCTCGCCTTCTTCAGATCGCTGGCGCACCTGGCCGAGCGAGGCGTCTTCCTGCGCCACCTTGCTCCCGTCCGGAGTAAGCGATGGGTCGTCTATGCAAAGGCGCCGTTCGCCGGGCCGGAGGCGGTGCTTGCCTACCTGTCGCGCTACACCCACAGGGTGGCGATCTCGAACAGCCGCCTGATCGCCTTCGATGAGCACCGCGTCACCTTCCGCTACAAGGACTACCGCCGCGACGGTGCCGACCGGCAGCAGGTCATGACGCTTTCGGCAGACGAGTTCATCCGCCGCTTCCTGATCCACGTCCTTCCGCGCGGCTTCCATCGCATCCGGCACTACGGTCTGCTCGCCGGCTCCGCCCGCAAGGCCAGCCTCGCGCTCGCCCGAGAACTCCTGGATGTCGCCGCGCCGCCTGATGCCGACACACCAGGCGAACCGGAGGTCTTCCGCCCGCCATGCCCGTGCTGTGGCGGACGCATGATCATCATCGAGACGTTCGAGCGCTGGAGGCAGCCGCGAGGACCGCCACGCACGCGTCGGCGACGAACCGGGAGACTGCTCCATGACCCGGCATGGCACGGTCAGGCCTAGCCACGGGCGCCCCGCCTCCGGCAACGGAACCGCGCGCGGCGACGGCAGTCGCTGACGCCGACATAGGTCTCCTCGGACCAGTTCCGGGCCACCAACACCGCGCGGAGGCGCAACGATGCGGCCCGTCTGCATCCACCATCGCGCTTCCCAGCGCCGGTCGCGCCAACGCCGACATCGGCCGCAGTTCGAAATCCCCATAGCCATCGCATTGTGCCCCGCGGGTTCCTTCCTCGGGGATTTTCGTGCTAACCTGTCGGTGGCGGGTTTGGGGCCGTAAGCAGACTGTCCGGTTTTGGGATCGCCCCGCGGTAAGCTGCCGTTCTGCCTCCGACCTTATTTCAGTCGCTTCGGTTGGCTTGCCTGCGGCCCGAAACCCACCTTTCGGAACGCGTCCGAATCTCTGCTTATGCGGGGCCATCTGCTGACTGTCCGGTTTAGGCAAAAGAAAAGAGAAGTCACCGTTCTGAGGCGCTCGTAGCGGACAATAAACTGTGGAGAATACTGCCAAGTCAGTCGTGCGGTGAAGGGCCTCGGTCTCACTCTCAAGCGAAGGGGAGCCACAGGAAAGCCGCAAGTGCCGCCGCGGCCGCGCATGCCGTGATTGCAGCGAGCGGGAGCGTAAAACGCGCCGGACCGGCGAGAAACGCGAGGAAGAGACGTCCCACGGCATTCGTGGCAAGCGCAACAAGCACGGCTTGCCCCACGAGCGCTACGGCCGTTCCACCCTCGACAAGTCGAAGCGCGCTGAGGACGGCCACATCGACGTCGAACGCGCCGGAAACGGCAGTCGTGGCCAAGAGCCCGCTCTCGCCAAAGCGGCTTGAGAGCGCCGCACTCACGGTAGAAACAAGTGCGAACGCAGCGGCAAAGACCAGGAGGGCTCCAAGTTCGAACGGATTGCGTCCGGGCCGGTCGCCGGCATCGTGCACGCCGCTTCGACACAGGAGCAAGACGCCAGCCACGGCAAGAACGAATCCCCCGGCGATCGCGGGCGCGATCATATACGCGATGACCTGCGGTGCGAGCAGCGCAACGATGGCGCAGACCCGCAGGACGGATACCAGCGCCGCAAGCGCTGCCCCGCCCACCAGCGGCGTCGCGTTGGCTTCCGCTCTGGCCATACGTGCCAGTGCGACGGTGACCGCGGTAGACGAAACAACGGCGCCGGCGATCGATCCGACGAGCAATCCGCGCGTCTCGCCCAGCAAGCGCACCGCGACATAGCCACCGAAGGATATCGCCGCGACGATGACGGTGAAGAACCAGATCTCGAACGGGTTGAGCCCGCCCCAGGGATCCACGGTTCTGTCCGGAAGGAGGGGCAAGACGATCGCGGTCATCGCTGCAAGGACAATGGCCGAGCGCAGTTCGATCCAGGTCAGGCGACGCAGAAGTCCATGAAGCATCTCCCGGCTGGCCAGGACAGCTGCGAGCGTGGCACCGCCTGCCGCAGCGACGAGTTGATCGCCGACAACGGCGAGCGCGCCGAGCGCGAAGACGCACAATGCTGCCACGACACCCGTCACACTGAAGTTCTGATCATGCTCGGCTTCGTGCGCGGAGAACCAGGCGAATATCGCCGCGAAGCCGAAGAAACCGGCGATCAATACGGCGCTTGAGTCCAAGGTGGCTGCGAGCGCGGCAAAGATGCCGCCCAGCAGCCCCGACAGGCCGAAGGTGCGAATGCCGGCCGTACGGCTCCTGTCAGCAGCGTCACGCTCACGCCATCCGCGCTCCAGACCCACAAGAAGGCCAATCGCCAGAGCCAGCCCCAGTCTTGCAATAGTGTGGTCCATCGGGTCAGCCGAAACCCATCAAAGCCTGTTGCCCAATTCGCACGATAGCGAATTCGGAAGCGGTGCGCGTCTGTTGTAGAGACTGGGCGGCGAAGACGCCGCGGTGCACTGGCCCGTCTGGTTTAGGTGCACGAGAATGCCACAACGTCTGGAGAGTATGCGGAAACCTTGGAGGGCAGTGCACAACGGCTTTGGCGTCATGCCACGCTCACGCCGAAGAGCGCGCCGACTGCCGCGGTGACACCCATGGCGAGTGCGCCCCAGAAAGTGACTCGAAGCGAGCCACGCAACACTCCGGCTCCGCCTGCTCTGGCTCCAAGGCCGCCAAGAACCGCCAGAGCAAGGATCGTCGATCCCGCGACGACTATGCTCGTCTTGTCGGCAGGAGTGGCCATTGCAACCAGGACGGGAACGACAGCACCCGCCGCGAAGGTCAATGCAGACACCAGCGCTGCCTGGACTGGCCGCGCGGCCACGGTTTCAGAGATGCCAAGTTCGTCGCGGGCGTGGGCGGCCAGCGCGTCCCCTGCCGTAAGCTGGGCGGCAACCTGGCCCGCGAGATCGCGATCGAGGCCGCGCTGAATATAGATCTGGGTCAGCTCTTCCAGTTCGGCATCCGGCGTGTCCGCCAGTTCCCGCCGTTCGCGAGCGAGGTCCGCATTCTCGGCGTCGGTCTGCGAACTCACCGACACGTATTCACCGGCTGCCATGGACATTGCGCCCGCAACGAGGCCGGCGAAGCCCGCGATCAGAATTTCTGTCGACTCTGACCCCGCTGCCGCTACGCCCACAACGAGGCTCGAGGTCGATACGAGACCGTCATTCGCCCCAAGCACCGCGGCGCGCAGCCACCCGATTCTATGGACCATGTGGACTTCGGAATGCGAGAGGCGGCTCATCTCTTGACCCCTTCCTGAGTTAGAAGTGTGCCGTCACTCGGATGCATCGACCCAACTCCGGCGGGTTGGATTCGAAGCGCGCGCAGCGCGTTGAGGATGACGGCGATGTCGATGGCTTCCTGGATCAACGCGCCCTGGACGGGAGTGAGGTAGCCGAAGGCGGCGGCGAGCATGCCCATGACCGAAAGTCCGATGCCGGCGACGACGCTTTCGAGGGCGATCCGCCGTGCTCCGTGGGCGATCTCGACGCCTGCCCCGAGCCTGTCCACCCTGTCAACGAGCAGTACGACATCGGCTGCTTCAGCGGAGGCGGCTGCCCCGCGCGCCCCCATGGCCACGCCGATGTCGGCGGCGGCCAGGGCGGGAGCGTCATTCACCCCATCGCCGACCATCATCACCGGACCGCGCTTGCGCTCCGACAGGATCAGAAGAACCTTTTGATCCGGCGAAAGTCCGGCGCGTATGCCGTCAAGGCCCAAGCCGACGGTCACCCGCTGCGCAACCTCTTGCCTATCTCCGGTAGCCAGGAGGATGCGGTCGACCCCCCGTCGGCGCAGTCCCGACAGCATGTCATGCGTGCCGTCGCGCAGTGGATCGGCCATGACCATGTGGCCCGCAAGCTTCCCGTCGATCCCGACCGCCACCAGCACTGAGCCAGCTGACAGCGCCGGATGGTCGGCGGCCCTGGCATCGACCTGTCCCACCACGAAGCCATGTCCGCCAACGATCACTCTGTGGCCCTCGACCATCCCGGTCAGCCCTTCACCAGGCGTCTCCCCGACCTCTTGGGGGACGGGCAGCGTCAATCCGCGCTCGCGAGCGCCGGCAACAATTGCCTGCGCCACGGGATGTTTTGTAGCCTGGTCGAGAGCGGCAGCAAGCCGCAGCAGCTCATCCCCCTCGATACCGTCATGAGTATCGATCGAAACGATCCGCGGTCTGCCGTCGGTCAGCGTGCCGGTCTTGTCGAGAATGAGCGTGCGCGCACGGGCCATGGCCTCCAGCGGCCCGGCCCCCTTGATGAGCACACCATAATGGGCTGCGCGTGAGAGGCCTGCCACCAGCGCCACCGGCACTGCCAGGATCAGGGGACACGGCGTTGCCACCACCAGCACCGCAACCGCCCGAATAGGATCGTTGGTGAACCACCAGGCAGCGAACGCGATCGCTACGGTCACGAGCAGGAAGCCGAGCGACCAGCGATCGGCGAGCCGAGACATGGGAGCCTTGGATGACTGGGCCTGTTTGACTAGCCGTACTATGCCCGCATAGGTGCTGTCGCGCGCCTCCCTCGTGGCAAGTAGATCGAAGGCATCGCCCGCATTGGTCGAGCCGCTCATGGCTTCTCCCCCGACGGCGAGCTTGACCGGTAGGGATTCGCCCGTCAGCGCCGAGGTGTCGAGAAACGCGGACGCAGACGCGATCGTGCCATCCACGGGGATGATGTCGCCCTGCCGAATCAGAAGCCGGTCTCCGGGGGCGATCTGAGCGAGCGGCACCTCTTCCAGGCGGCCGTCCTCGTGCCGTGTCGCCGTGCGCGGCACGCGCGAAAGAAGATCGCGCATTTCCCGCCGGGCGCGGCCCTCGGCAAAGCTTTCGAGGAATGTGCCGCCGGAATACATGACCGCGACAACCGCGGCGGCCAGCGTCTCGCCGAACAGGAGGGCCGCCGTCATCGACAGCGCCGCGACAATATCCAATCCGACTTCGCCTCGCGTGAGGCTGCGCAGGATCTCGACCAGCAGCGCGGCGAGGACGGGGACGACACCGATCATCCATGTGGTCGAAGCAAGGTCCGCCCTATCCATCACGTAGGCCAGGACGAGACCTCCCAGAAGGCCGACCACCGCCACAGCCAGAAGCGCCGTCTTCACCCTGTCACCTACGGAAAGTTCCATCCCAAAGTCGCTCCTAGGCGGCGTGCTCGAATGAATTGCCTACGCCCCGTCCACGAACCGTATCGCGTTCGTCGCGCAGCAGGAACAAGGCTTCGAGGCCGACGGTTCGCGCCAAGCTACTTCCATCGTCGGGTCCGAGAACCATGAGCGCGGTGGCCCAGGCGTCTGCCAGTGCGCATGAAGGCGCGATCACAGTAACTGATGCAGGTGGCTCGAGCAGCGGCGCACCGCGCTGCGGATCTATCGTGTGCGAGAGCCGCCGTCCCCGAACGCTGATAAAGTGGCGATAGTCGCCGGAGGTGGCCACCGCGCAGTCGCTCAAGGCGAGGACCGAATGGGGGGCGCGACGATCCGGATCGGGCTTTTCCACCGCGACCGTCCATGGTTGCCCGTCCGGTCGACCGCCCAAGGCACGCATCTCGCCGTCGATCCCAACCAGAGCGTCGCGGACGCCGAGAGCCGACAGCGTTTCGGCTAGGCGATCCACTCCGAACCCTTTCGCGATCCCATTTAGATCGAGCATGATCGCAGTACGCTTCGTCACGGTTCCATGGCCGAACACGAGGGCTTCGACTGCCGACATGCGGCGTGCCGACATCGCTGCGCGGATTGAATCCAGGGAAGCGCTGGCGGGCCCGAACCCCCAGGCCGATACGGCGTCGCCCACGCCCATGTCGAATGCACTGCCGGATGCCTTGCCAATGGCCACGCCGAGTTGCAGGACCTGTTTGAGCATCGCGGGTATCGGCACCGCCTCACCGACCGGGGCGCGGTTCAGCCGCATCAGAGCGCTGTCGGTCTTCCAGATCGACATCTGCGCATCGACTTCATCGACGGCAGCCTGCAAGCCGGAGCGGATTTGGGCTACATCGAACCCGGGCTTCGCCCAGAACCGCGCCGACCAGCGCGTGCCCATGGTCGGGCCGCTCAGCGCGTGTCGCACAGGATCAGTAGACATCTTCGACATAGCGTCCCTCCGCCTTGAGCCGCGCCGGCGAGAGGCCCATGGGCTCCAGGATCGCGGCAAGAGTCTCTGCCACACCGGAAGCCATCTCGCGCCCGCCGCAGACCATGACGTGCGCTCCAGCCCCGATCGCCGCCGCTAGGGCCGCGCTTTCCCGCGCAATGACGTGCTGGATGTAGCGCGGATGCGAGCCCCGCGAGCAGGCGGTTGCCAGGCTCGCCAGTCGACCTTCGGAAGACCAGTGCGCCAGTTCTTCCTCGTAGAGGAAGTCGCTATCGCGATGCCGCATCCCGAAAAACAGGTGCATGGGCCGCAACCGATCGTTGGCGCGGACGAAGCCCGCAAGAGGTCCGATACCGGTGCCGGCTCCGATCAGGATAAGCGGCTTCCGACCGCGCGGCGGATGGAAAGTCGGATTGCGCCGCAGGAAGGCTTCGACAGACTGGCCTGGATGAAGACCGGTCAGCATCCCGGAGCAAACGCCGCCGGCATGTTTGCGGACCACGATTTCGAGGAACCCGTCGCGGCTGCCGGATGCCAGAGAATAGAACCGCGGCACGGGGGAGCCTTGCGTGAGAATGCCGATGAGATCCCCCGCCTCGAAACGGGCGAAGCCGCGCCCCAACAGGCGTTGCAGAAATCCGAGGCGCGGCAGGGCGAAGCGCAGGATCGCGGTCGGCGCCTGCACGTCCTGGCCGTAGTCGCGGCGCGAAACCAGCGTCAATCCGGTCGTCCGGGGTGCGACCGGCTGGTGGTCCAGTTCCAGCGGGATGCCGAGAGCCTGCCCCAGTGTACGGCCCCACCGCGCGAACTCCTGCGGCGACTGGCGGTCGACGGCGTCGAACTCCAGAAGGCTCGTCCACCCCTTCGCACGCGCCGCGGCATCGACCGCCTTGGCGTAAGAGCAAAAATGCGGGAAGCTCCGGTCACCGAACCCGAGCACCGCGACTGGCGCGGACGGCGCGGTTCGAAGCTCATGAAGGCGATCGAGAAATCCCCGTGCGGAAGCCGGTGCGTCACCGTTCCCGTAGGTCGCAGCGAGCACGATGTAGTGTTGCGCGGCCCGTGTTCGGCGGGGCGCGAAGGCTGACATTGGCGCGACATGAACACGCTTGCCGGCCTTGGTCAGCGCCGCATGAAGCGTCGCGGCAAAGCCCCAGGTACTGCCACCCTCGCTGCCGACGAGTACAACGAGATCCGCGCCGGACGGAGAGGCAATGCCCTTAATCGACGGGCGACCGCGCGGCGCAGAGGTCCAGACGACAAGGCCCGTAGCACCCATCACCGGTACCGCGAGCGCCATCACGCCCAGCAGCAGCCCCAGCAGAGACGCGCCGCGACCCGTGTGGAGCATGTAGACGGTTTCCGTAGCGCGCTCCCAGGCGGTCAGGTCGACCCAGGCGAGCGTCTGCCCGGTGCCCTGGTCGATGGCACCCGTTCCGCTGTCGGTTTTGAGCGTGAAGACGTCGGTAGCATCGTCGGGGTACGGGAAGGTGAGTTCGCGCAGGTCGTCGATCGGCGTAGCCGCGAGCAGCGGCATTGCGGAGAGCGCTGCGCCCTTCTTGCCGCTCGCGGCGGACTGATCCAGCGCTGCTGGCCCGTCAGGAAGAAGGCTGAAGGTGGAGGCTGTCATCCAGAGCGCGGTTGCCGAAGAAAGAAGCAGGCCCAGAACTGCGGCACGCGCGAGTTCGACATGGATGCGCCCGGCAAGCGGGCCGCGCAGCGGCGAGAGCCAGCGCCGCCAACCACCGGTGCGCCGCGCCACCAGCAGGATTCCCGAGACGGACAGCAGAAGCATGGAAGCAGCGCCCGCCGCCGAAACGAGGCGTCCCGTGTCGTCCAGGAAGAGCGAGCGGTGCAGGTTCGTCAGCCAGCGTTCGACCTGGTTCGGATCGGCCGACCCGACCGCTTGTCCGGTCTCCGGGTCAATCACCGCCGAGCCCGGGGTACCCTTGTCGAACCAGAAGGCGGTGATGCGGCCAGACGGCGAACGCCTGATCTGCTCGACGCCTGGAATTGCCGATTGAATCCTTGTTGCGAGTTCCGCGACGCTTGCAGCCGGATCGGCCTGCGGCGAAGAAATCATCTCCGCCGCGGGGAAGATCGAGAGTGCCGCGCCGCTGAGCGCAAGCAGCGCCAGCAACGCAAGGCCGACGAGGCCGGGCCAGCGATGGAGCAGCCGAGTCATGACAGCCTCACATCGCGTAGGCGAGGCTGGCGACGTAACGGCGGCCCTGGACCGCCTGCCCGGCATTCACCGACGTCAACGGCACCGAGACGTCGTTGGGACTGTCGCGCATGTCCTCCACGGCAGCATCGACGTGCAGTGTGTAGCCCGCATCAAAAAGCGCGTCGGCGAGGTCGAGCGTGATCTCCAGGGTGCGCCCGGCCCCGACGCTGGCCCCAGTGATTCCGTTGATTTCCGCCGCATTGCCGCCCGTGGCGCGGTACCAGTCGGCCAGGTGCTCGTAATACTTCGCCTTGCCGCCCGCCATCCACATGGTGCCGGCATAGGCGCCCTTGGCGTCGGTGACGTAGATGGCGAGGTAGGCGCCGTCGCCACCGTAGCTCTTCAGCGTCGTCGTCAGGGTCACGGGACGAGCCAGCGCCACGCCGGGAAGCGTGAGCGCGGTCGTTAGGACCAGTGCGGCCAGGATCTTCTTCATGATGATTCTCCGAGGTGCTTCACGATCAGCCCGTCAGTTCAGCTTGACCTTGGGAGCGGCGCCGCTGCAGAACAGGCCATTGGCGGGAGGTGCGACGGTTCCCGCCGGCGCGGGGTTGGTCGATGTCCTCCGGCCGTATCCGTCGTCATCGTCGTCATCGTCGTCATGGCCATCGTCCCCGTAGCGGTGGTCATCGTCGTCGCTGCGCGCCCTTCTTCCGTGATCCCGATCAAGGCGGTCATCGCTGGCGAGCTTCAGAATGCCGTCATCATCGGTCCTCGCCGACGCATGCTCGGCGCGGTGCATGCCGCTCCATGCTGGAATGCCGGCGCCGATGGCCACAGCGGTCGAGGCGACGAGGATTGCGAAGGTCTTCTTCATGGCAGTCTCCTTTTCTGCTGGCCTCTTGTGGAGCCTCCCTCTGATCGCTCGCTGACGCGTCCGGACTTTCTGCTTCAGCTTCCCGTCAGCAAGCGGCCAGAAAGCAGAAGGCCCCGCCGGGGTGGCGGGGCCTTGTCAATCCGGTTTCGGCTTGATGAAGCCGCGCTACCTGTCTTCTCGTCGCCCTTTGTGGTGGGCTCCGTCGTCACGGTGGTCATCGTCCGCTTCGATCTTAATCAGCTCGAGGGTCGCGGGATTGACCGTCGCTTCCATCCGCCGGCCCTCGGCGTCGGTTCCGATGATCTCGTAGCAGCCGTCGTCGATCTTGATCCGGCGCACGGTCCAGCCAAGCTCAGCCGCCATCGCGGCCACCGCCTCACGCGGCTTCCAGTCGGCCATGGGAACGAAGCAGTCGTCGTCGGCCCGCGCGCTGCAAACCGGCAGGGCGACGAGCGACGCGAGAATTGTCAGGGCGAGGCGCATGACACATGACTCCGGCCGGGGTGACTTTCCTTATATTGGAAGAACAAGCTGACGCTTGCCTGAAGCGCGGCCTCATGCTGCTTCAGCAAGTCGTCAGGATCAGCGATGATGATACAGTTCGATTTCGAATGAAGGCATGAGATGCGCACGCTGTTGGTCGAGGACGATGCTGTGCTGGGTGCGGCGGTGCGCGACCAGCTTTCCAGTGACGGGCATTCGGTCGACTGGGTGACGCGCCTCGACGCGGCTCGCGACGCAATGGCCGGCGCGGCGCACGATCTCGTCCTTCTCGACCTCATGCTGCCGGACGGTCGCGGCATCGTCTTCCTGAGATCTTTGCGTAGCGCGGGCAACGTCACCCCCGTCATCATCCTGACGGCCCTCGACCAGGTCTCCGATCGGATCGAAGGGCTGAAGGCCGGAGCCGACGACTACCTCGTCAAGCCATTCGATCTGGACGAGCTTTCCGCGCGGATCGGTTCGGTCGCGCGCCGCTATTCCGGCAATCCCAACCCGATCATCCACATCGGTCCGCTGGAAATCGATATCGCACGCCGAAGCATCCGGCGCGAGGGAACGGCGGTGCAGCTGACGGCGCGCGAATGGGCCCTGCTGGACGCATTCCTTACCCGCCCCGGTCAGCTGCTTTCGAAATCCCAACTGGAGGAGAAGCTCTACGATTTCGATTCCGAGGTCGAGAGCAACACGATCGAGGTCCATATCAGCCGCCTCCGAAAGAAGCTTGGACCGGATCTCATCGAGACCGAGCGCGGCCTCGGCTATCGGCTGGCCAGGGCATGAAACTGCCGCGCAGCTTGCAGGGAAGGCTCCTGCTCACGCTGGGCGCCGTCATGCTGGCCATCTGGGTTGGCGCCGCGTGGGTAACGGCACTGCTGCTTCGCCACGAAATCGAGGAGGTTTTCGATTCCTCGCTGCAGGAGACGGCGCAGCGCCTGCTGCCGCTGGCGGTGCTCGACATCGTCGGTCGCGAGGAAGGCGACGCGGCCACCCAGAGACTCGCGACGATCCGCAGCCACGAGGAACTGTTCACCTACGTCGTGCGCAACGAACGCGGCGCGGTCCTGCTGCAATCCCATGCTGCCGATCTCTCCGCCTTCCCCCCCTATGACGGTCCTGGCTTTCGAACGACCGGGCGCTATCGGCTCTACAGCGAGGAGGCATTACAGGGCACCGTCATCATCACCGTCGCGCAGCCGCTGTCCGACCAGTCTACCATCATTCGCGAGATGCAGATGGTTCTAGGGCTCCCGGTGCTCCTGGTCATACCGGCTGCCTTTGGCGCGATCATCTTTGCGGTGCGACAGGGCACGCGGCCGCTACGCAGGTTTCGCGAACAGCTGGAGAGACGCAGCGAAAAGGACCTCACCTCGATCTCCGCCGAAGGCCTCCCGAGTGAAGTCGCGCCACTGGCCGATACCATGAATGCCTTGCTCGCAAGGCTACTGTCCGCATTCGATGCCGAACGGAGCCTCGCAACCAATACTGCGCATGAATTGCGCACCCCGCTCGCCGGCGCGATCGCCCAGGCGCAGCGTATACGCAAGGAAACCGCGGAGCCCCTTACAGCGCAGCGCGCCTCTGACATCGAGGCTGCGCTCAAGCGCCTGATTGCGCGTTCCGAACGGCTGATGCAGCTGGCCCGGGCGGAAGGTGGGCGGCTGACGCTCGACGCCGACAGTGACCTGCGTGATGCGGTATCCGTAGTCGTGCACGACATGAACCGCACCGGACAGCAGGAACGCATCGTTCTGTCACTTCCGGACACACCGGTCCTGTCGCCGATTGACCCCGATACGGTTGGAATCCTGTGCCGCAACCTCATCGATAACGCGCTCCAGCATGGCGGCAAGGATTCCCCGGTCGAGGTTTCCCTGTCAGCGAGTGGAGAACTCTCAGTCGGGAATGCGGGGCCGCTCATATCCCCGGAAAGGCTGGAGGTGCTCACCAGGCGCTTCGAGCGAAACGGAAGCATCGGCCACGGAAGCGGGATAGGACTGTCGATCGTAAGCACCATCGCAGATCGCTTGGACCGTCGTCTCCAGCTCAGCTCACCACGCGCAGGAGCACATGACGGCTTCGAAGCGCGAATCGATCTAACTCGGAGTTCTGGCATTCGGTTTGAAGACGGCACAGCCTGACATACAGACTGGCGGCTTTGGGGCCGTGAGGAGACCGTCCGGTCTTGGCCGAAATATCGAGGAAGCCGCCATTCCCCGATTCCGAATGCAACTCTTGATCGCCCGTTAAGCGGAATATAGACGCCTTCAGCCTATGCGGTAGAATTCGGCCGAGTTCTTTTGGTCAGAGGCTGCTGGGCAGGCCTACCAACCTTTTCCCGTATGCCTCGGAACCAGCCAAACCGGGCGCGAGCTCGGTCATGTCGGGCATGAGCACATCGTTGCGCCGTGCAAAAGCAACCAGCATCGCGCGAACCGTCTCCGCGTCGATCTCGCCGGCAAGTGAGGCCCGGCATGCGTTGAGCACGACGGTGTGCCCGCTGGCGCGGCCAGCGGCTGGCCACTCCTTGAGCAGTGCGTATGCCTCCATCACGCTGTCGATCCGTGACGGCGAGCCCAAGCCGACCAGGACGGTGACGGGTTCTTCAAAGCGAACGTGCTGCATGGAACGATCCTTCCGTGGATGACTGAAGCGGTGATGCGGGGCAGACCGCAGGCAGATGGCAAACGCTCATGCCCGCACCTCCTGGCGCTGGAACACGACATAGGCCAGCGTGAACAGGATAAGCATGGCCGCCACGAGACCGGAGAGCTGCGGCCAGACGATCAGCAGGCTCTGCAGCGTCGGCAGCGGCGCGCCGATCACCGCGCCCTGCAGCTGGTGCATGAACAGCGGCCCGACCGAGCGCGCGGCGGGATCGAGCAGCATGGCGGTCACCTCGCCGTAGAGCGTCTGCGGCGACAGGCGCGCGATCGCCTGCTGCCATTCGAACTGGGCGAGGATCGTCATGGGATCGAGCTGGTCTATCGGGGCAAGGATTCCCGCCAGCAGCGGCGCAATCATGCCCCAGAAGACGGTAAGCACAAGCCACAGCGACAGAGCCGCAAGCGCCGAGGTGGCCGGCGAGCGCATGACGGTGGAGAAGGCGATCGCCAGCGCCAGCCACACGCCTGCATAGGCAAGCGTGGAAACGAGCCACGACATGCCCCGCACGACGTCCGCACCCGACGGCGGCAGACCGAGGAACAGGATGCCGAGGCCGACCATCAGCAGCCAGAGCGTCAGCAGCGCGATGCCGATGACGAGAAGCCCGCCCAGGAATTTCCCGAACAGCACCGCGTCGCGATAGATGGGCTGGGCAAGCAGCCGGCTCATGGTGCGGCGGTTGAACTCGCCGTTGATCGCATCGAAGCCGAGCGCGATCGCTACCAGCGGCAACAGGAAGCCGAGGAAGGCTCCGAAGGAGGGCAGCGGCTCCTGCGCCACCGTGAACAGCTTCAGGAACAGGTAGGGGTCCTCGGCGGTGGTGTCGCGGATACGGTCGATGGCGCCGTAAACGGCGCCGATCGCCGTCAGCAGCACGAGCAGCATGATCAGGTGCATGCGGGCACTCGTCATGTGATCGGCCGCCTCCTTGAGCGCCACGGTGCCGACGCCCCTCAGCGGAGAACCTTCACGCCGCATTGGCGACCTCCCTGAAATAGCGGTTGTAGGCCTGGTCGAGGCGGGCGCGACGCAGGTCGAGATTTCTGAGCGACCCGCCGCCCTGCACGACGAGCCGGGCAAGTTCGGGGCGGACGTCGCTCGTGGCATCCACCTCCCAGCGGCCGGATTTGGCGGAGCGGACTGCCTTGATCCCGTCGGTCGAAATTGCCGCTCGCTCCAGATCGATCCCGTCCGCCTCGACGTCGACAATGAACGCGCCGCCGCCGATCCTGGCGGCGAGTTCCTCGACCGTGCCGATGAACCCCACCCGTCCCTTGTTGAACAGCGCGACGCGGTGGCAGATCGACTGCACAACATCGAGCATGTGTGAGGACAGAAGGATCGTCATGCCGTCGCGGCTCAGCTGCTGGATCAGTTCAAGCAGATCCTGCGTGGACTGCGGATCGAGGCCCGAGGTCGGTTCGTCGAGAATGGCGACCTTGCAGTCCCGCATCAGCAGTTCCGCGATGCCGAGCCGCTGGCGCATGCCTCGTGAGTAGGTGCCGACGCGCCGGTCGGCAGCCTCCTGCAACCGCACCTTTGCGATGGCGGCTGCGAT
>JAHBYZ010000034.1 GCA_019635695.1 Rhizobiaceae bacterium | reverse complement strand
GGCGCCACGCCCGCACTCAGCTCTCGTTGATCGCATATCCCGCGCCGCGGACGGTGCGGATGACGTCGGGCTGGCGGCCGGTGTTGACCGCCTTGCGCAGGCGGCCGACATGCACGTCGACGGTGCGCTCGTCGATATAGATCGTCTCGCCCCAGACATTGTCGAGCAGCTGGCTGCGCGAGAACACCCGGCCGGGATGCTGCATCATGAATTCGAGCAGGCGGAACTCGGTGGGCCCGAGCCTGATCTCGCTCTTCTTGCGGTAAACGCGATGCGACTCCCGGTCGAGCAGGATGTCGCCGACCTTGAGCACGGAGGAAAGCACCTCGGGCTTGGCGCGGCGCAGCAGCGCGCGCACGCGGGCGATGAACTCCGGCGTCGAGAACGGCTTGACCAGATAGTCGTCGGCGCCGGTCTGCAGGCCGCGCACGCGGTCGCTCTCCTCGCCGCGGGCCGTCAGCATGATGATCGGCAGGCGCTGGGTCTCGGTGCGCTGGCGCAGACGGCGGCACAGTTCGATGCCCGAGATGGCCGGCACCATCCAGTCGAGCACGAGCAGGTCCGGCACATTTTCCTGCAGGCGCAGTTCCGCCTCGTCGCCGCGCTCGATGGTCTCGACCTGATAGCCCTCGGCTTCCAGGTTGTATTTGAGCAGGACGGCGAGCGGCTCCTCGTCCTCCACCACCATGATCTTGGGTGCGATCATTCCGCTGTTCTACTCCGCAAGCGCCATCGCCGTCTCGTCCGTCTTCGGGCGGTGCGCCGGAAGCTGCTGGCCCGTGACGACGTAATAGGCGTTCTCGGCGATGTTGGTGACGTGGTCGCCGATGCGCTCCAGGTTCTTGGCGCAGAAGAGCAGATGCGTGCATGCCGTGATGTTGCGCGGATCCTCCATCATGTAGGTCAGCAGCTCGCGGAACACGGAAGTGTAGCGGATGTCGATCTGCTGGTCGTCGATCCTGAGCTGCTTCAGCGCCTCGGCGTCGCGAGCGACGTAGTGGTCGACCACGCCGCGCACCTGGCCGAGCACGAGGTCGGACATGGATTCGATCGACGCGGCGAGCTGCTTGGGCGTTGGCGTCTGGCCGACGGCCCCGACGCGCTTTGCGATGTTCTTGGCGAGATCGCCGATGCGCTCGAGGTCGGCGCCCATGCGCAGCGCGCCCACCACGGCGCGGAGGTCCTGCGCCATGGGCTGGCGCTTGGCGATGAGCGTGATCGCCGCTTCGTCCAGCTCGCGCTGGCGGGCGTCCATGATGACGTCCTCGGACACGACGCGCTGGGCGAGCGCGTTGTCGGATGTCGTCAGCGAGCGGGTCGCCGACTGCATCATCGAGGCGGCCTGGTCGCTCATGTCGCGGATCAGCCGGTCGATATGGCCGAGCTCCTGGTCGAACGACGTGACGATATGTTCGCTCATGTCAGTGTTCTCCGTGCCGCCGCGATCAGCCGAACCGGCCGGTGATGTAGTCCTGCGTGCGCTTCTCCTTCGGGCTGGTGAAGATCGTGTCCGTCGGACCCTCCTCGACCAGGTTGCCCAGATGGAAGAAAGCCGTGCGCTGCGACACGCGGGCAGCCTGCTGCATGGAGTGGGTCACGATGACGATCGTGAAGTTCTGCTTCAGCTCGTCGATCAGCTCCTCGATCTTGGCCGTGGCGATGGGGTCGAGCGCCGAGCAGGGTTCGTCCATCAGGATCACTTCGGGCGAGACGGCGATGGCGCGGGCGATGCACAGGCGCTGCTGCTGGCCGCCGGAGAGACCGGTGCCGGGCTCGTGCAGGCGGTCCTTGACCTCCTCCCACAGCGAAGCGCGCCTGAGGCTCGATTCGACGATGCCTTCCAGCTCCGACTTGGACCGGGCCAGGCCGTGGATCTTCGGGCCGTAGGCGACATTCTCGAAGATCGACTTGGGAAACGGGTTCGGTTTCTGGAACACCATGCCGACGCGGGCGCGCAGCTCCACCACGTCGAGGTCGCGGTCGTGGATGTCGCTGCCGTCGAGCTCGATCTGGCCGGTGACGCGGCAGCCCTCGATGGTGTCGTTCATGCGGTTCAGGCAGCGCAGGAAGGTGGACTTGCCACAGCCGGACGGGCCGATGAAGGCGGTGACCGCCTTGGCGGGTATGTCGATGGAGACGTCGAACAGCGCCTGCTTCGGGCCATAGAACACCGACACGTCGCGCGCCTTGACGCGGACGGGGCGGTTTTCCTTGTCCGGCGTGCGGACCGTCTTCCCTTTGCCCAGTTCTGAGCTCTCGATGATGGCGCTCCCGGATGTCATGTGCATGGGGATCGTCTCCGGTTTCGTTTCGCTTGTCGACAGGTCGGTCACATGCGCCTCTCAAGTCTGCGGCGAAGGTAGATGGCCATCGCGTTGAGGCTCAGCATCAAGGCCAGCAGCACGATGATGGCGGCCGAGGTGCGGGCCTCGAAGAAGTTGCGGTTCTCGTTGCCCTGCCAGAGATAGATCTGCACCGGCAGCGCCGCCGACTGGTCGAACGGGGTGGCAGGGACAGAAGCGACGAAGGCGTTCATGCCGATCAGCAGCAGCGGCGCGGTCTCGCCGATGGCATGCGCCACGCCGATGATGGTGGCCGTCATGATGCCGGGAAAGGTGACCGGCAGGACGTGGTGGAACACCATCTGCGTGCGCGAGGCGCCGAGGCCGAGCGCGGCTGCCCTGAGCGAAGGGGGCACGGCGCGCAGCGAGGCGCGGGTGGCGATGATGATGGTGGGCAGCGTCATCAGGGTGAGCACGAGCCCGCCGACAATGGGGGCCGACAGCGGCAGGTGGAACCAGTTGATGAACACGGCCGCGCCGAAGACGCCGAAGACGATGGACGGCACGGCGGCGAGGTTGTTGATGTTGACCTCGATGAAATCGGTGATCCGGCCCTTCGAAGCGAATTCCTCGAGGTAAATGGCCGCCATGACGCCGATCGGCACCGACAGCAGGATGACGACGAGCATCATGTAGAGCGAGCCGACGAAGGCCCCGGCAAGGCCGGCCGCGGCGGGCGCCGAGCGCGAGTCGACGTTGACGAAGATGTTCCAGGCGAAGCGCATGCCGATCGTGCCGTCGGCATAGAGCTGGTCGGCCAGCCCGCGGGCCTGGTCGCGCAGCTGCTGCTGGGCGTCGGGCAGGCTGCGGTCGATGGTGCCCTTGAGCCAGTTGTCGACATTGGCCGAGGCGAGCATGCGCACCGGCACGGTCTGGCCGAGCAGGCCCGGATTCTCCACGAACATGTCGCGCAGCACGAAACGCTCGTTGGTTTCCACGACGGTCAGGACCTGCCGCGTGTCGATCTGGAAGCCCGGCGCCTTGGCGCGCACCGCCGCCTCGATCACGCGGTTCCAGTTGACCAGCGTCACGGCGCGCTCCCAGTCGAGCACGGCCTTGCGGTAGTCGGCGGCGGACTGGCCTTCCTGCTGCACCGGCTTCGGCTCGACCTTGACGATCGCCGGGTCGAAGAACACGTCGAGGTCCATCTTGGCCTGCCAGAAGGCGGGCAGGCCCTTGGCGAAGATCATGGCGAACAGGATGACCACGAAGGCGATGGCGGCCGCCGTGGCGGCGATGCCGTAGGCGCGGAAACGCCACTCGCGGGCATGGCGCGACTTCAGCCCGGCGCGGATGCGCGCCAGGCGCTCGGCCGAACCGTCGGAAGGCGGATTGAGAACCGCTGCGAAATGATCGGCCATGGCTATTCGTACTGCTCCCGGTAGCGGCGCACGATCTGCAGCGCGACCACGTTGAGGATGAGCGTCATCACAAAGAGGGTGAGGCCGAGCGCGAAGGCGACGAGCGACTGCGGCGAGGCGAAGTCGGTGTCGCCGGTGAGCTGCTTGACGATGGTGACCGTCACCGTGCTGACGGGCTCGAACGGATTGAATCGCAGGTAGGGGCTGTTGCCGGCGGCCAGCACCACGATCATCGTCTCGCCGATGGCGCGCGAGACCGCGAGCAGGAAGGCGCCGACGATGCCCGGCAGCGCCGCCGGCAGGATGACCTGGCGGATGGTTTCCGACTTGGTGGCGCCAAGCCCGAGCGAGCCGTCGCGCATGGCGCGCGGCACCTGGCGCAGGATGTCATCGGACAGCGACGAGATGAACGGGATGATCATAATGCCCATGACCACGCCCGCGGTGAATGCGCTGGTGGCGCGGATGTCGAGGCCGATCAGCGCGCCGACATTGGAGAAGAACGGGCCGACGGTGACCAGCGCGAAGAAGCCGTAGACGATGGTGGGAATACCGGCGAGGATCTCGATGACCGGCTTCACCGTGTCGCGCAGTCTCGGCGCCGCGTACTGGGAGAGATAGACGGCCGTCATCAGGCCGATCGGCAGCGACACCAGCATGGCGATCGCGGCGATCATCAGCGTACCCCACACCAGCGGGATCATGCCGTATTCGCCGTGCGCCTCGTTGCCGGTGGTCGAGAAGCCAGGGCTCCACGAGGTGCCGAAGAAGAAGTCGATCGGACTGATGAAGGAGAAGAAGCGGATCGACTCGGCCAGCAGCGAGGCGATGATGCCCGCGGTGGTGAGGATCGCGACGCCCGAGCAGGCGATCAAGAGGACGCGCACCACGCCCTCGAACTCGTTGCGGGCGCGGAAGCGCGGCGCGATGCGGCTCCGCGCCCACAGCATGGCCAGGGCACCCGCGCCGGCGGCGGCGGCCGTGACGATGGCGAAGGTCAGGGCGTTGAACTCGCGCAGTGACTGGCCGGCGGCATTCTCCCAGGGCTGGGTCTCGCCGGCGACGCCGAAGCCCGAGGCGATATCGCGCACGCGGCGGATGGCGGAGAACAGGTCCGCGCCGGTCAGCGCGGCGACGTCCGGCGGCAGCAGCGACAGGATGTAGGACTGCGTGATGCGGTCCGAGAACAGAAGCCAGAAGAGCAGGATGACGAGGGCCGGCGCCAGCGCCCACACCACGGTGAGGTAGCCGTGGTAGCTCGGCCGCGAATGAAGCTTCGCGCCCGCAGTCTCGAGCCTGCGGCTCTTCGACCAGCCGAGCTGGTAGGCGAGACCGAGAAGCGCGAGGAGGACGGCTGCGGTGATGAGCGAATTCAACTGACCGACCTCTGAAAAACCGAGCTGGCAACCGCGCCGCCTGCCTTGGCCGTCCAGCTGTGGCGGGACGGAGCGGCGACCCCCGAAACGGGGGTCGCCTGGCGGTGCATGATTACTTCACGTCAGCGGCGGTAAGCGCCTTGCCAGCCTTGTATTCGGCCAGCACGTCGGCCGTCTCCTCGGCCGGGGCCGGGATCAGGCCGGCCGTCTCGAGGGTGCCGCCGAGACCGGCGATGCCGTCGGACAGGAAGAACTCGACATATTCGTCGATGCCGGGGACGACGCCGACGTGCTCGCCCTTCACGTAGAAGAACAGCGGGCGCGAAACCGGATACTCGCCGGCCGCGACGGTCTCCAGCGACGGGGTGACGCCCGACACGGTGGCGACCTTCAGCTTGTCCTTGTTCTGGTCGTAGAAGGACAGGCCGAACACACCGACGGTGTCGGCATTCGACTGCAGGCGGGCAAGCGTCTCGGTGTAGTCGCCGGCGATCTCGACGACGACGTCCTGGCGGAAGGTCGTGACCACCTTCTCCATTTCTTCCTTGCTCATCTCCGGCAGGCCGGCGGCCTTGGCGCCGGCGGCGATTACGCGCTCCTGGAAGACTTCGCGGGTGCCGTGATTGGAAGCCGGGATCGCCAGCGCGATAGGCTGGTTCGGCAGCGCGGCGTCGATCTCGTTCCAGTTCTTGTAGGGGTTGGCGACCAGCTTGCCGTCGACCGCGACCTGGGCGGCGATCGCCTTGAAGACGTGGACCGGCTCGAGCGCGAAATCGGCCTTCGAGGCGCTGGAGGCGAAGACGATGCCGTCATAGCCGATCTGCACTTCGAGGATCTTGTTGACGCCGTTCTTGTTGCACGCCTCGACTTCGGACTTCTTGATCTGGCGCGAGGCGTTGGCGATGTCGATCGTGTTGGCGCCGACGCCCTCGCAGAACTGCTTCAGGCCGCCGCCGGTGCCGCCCGAGCCGACCACCGGGGTCTTGAACTGCGGGAAGGCATTGCCGAATTCCTCCGCGACGATGGAGGCAAAGGGGAGCACGGTCGAGGAACCGGCGATCTGGATGGTGTCGCGCGACTGCGCCTGGGCGCTGCCTGCAAAGACGACCGCGAGCGCGGCGGTCGCGAGCATGAGCTTCTTCATGTGGCCACTCCTGTTGGCGAATTCCTTTGGGACGCGGCTGCGGCGTCGCGGTTGCCTCTAGAGGGCCTGCATGACAGCTGGATGACAGATTGATGTCGCTCCCGTCACAGGCGGGACAAGGCCCGGCGCCACGGTCCGCGCGGGGAGCGACGAGACCGTTGCGCGACAACGACTTGGCCGCCCCCCTGGCAAGCCGGCAAAAACAAAATGCGATCTGGTGAAAAACCGGGCGGGAGGAACAGCGCCGATTGGCCTAATCCTTGTCCCGGCCACCTGCTTGCGCCGGACGAAACCCGTTGGGGCTCGGAGAGCTTCGTCCCTGGGGCCGGTGGCCGCTCCTCCCGCCCGGGAGACGCGGAACGGAACTGCCGTTCCGCGACCGGATATTCACGCCGCATGCCCGCAAAGACTATGGCGCGATCACGCCATGCCACCTTTGGTTGCGCCTTGCACAACCGGGCATCGGCGGGCTAACGCAGGCGCCGCAAGGGGCTGAAGATGGCGCGCGCGACACTGATCGGGTTCTCGGCTGTGGCAATGTGGGCGCTGCTGGCGCTGTTCACTGCGGCATCCGGCGACGTGCCGCCCTTCCAGCTCTCGGCCATCACCTTCGCCATCGGCACCTTGGTAGGGCTGGCCGCGCGCGCCGCGGGCGCCGCACCGGCCGCTCGCGAACCGGTGCCCGCCGTCGTCTGGCTGATCGGCATCGGCGGCCTGTTCGGCTACCATTTCCTCTACTTCACCGCGCTGCGCAACGCGCCGGCGGTGGAAGCCAGCCTGATCGCCTATCTGTGGCCGCTGCTCATCGTGCTCGGGTCGGCTCTGATGCCGGGCGAACGACTGGCCGGGCACCATGTGGCCGGCGCGCTGCTGGGCTTGAGCGGCACGGCGCTGATCGTTTCGGGCGGAGCCGGCTTCGCCTTCGACGCACGCTATGCGCTCGGCTACGCCGCCGCCTTCGCCTGCGCGTTCGTCTGGGCCGCCTATTCGCTGCTGTCGCGCCGCCACGCGGCCGTGCCGACCTCGGTGGTGACCTGGTTCTGCGCCGCCACATCGGCGCTCTCGCTCGCCTGCCACCTAGCGCTGGAGCAGACGGTCTGGCCGGCGACAACCGGCCAGTGGGCGGCGGTCGTCGCACTCGGCCTGCTGCCGGTCGGCGCGGCCTTCTACGTGTGGGACTACGGCGTCAAGCACGGCAACATCCAGGTGCTGGGCGCGGCCAGCTACGCCGCGCCGCTGCTGTCAACGCTGGTGCTGATCGCGGCCGGCGCGGCCGAAGCCTCGACGCGCATCGTCACCGCCTGCCTGCTGATTACCCTCGGCGCCGTTCTGGCGGCCAAGGACCTGCTCCTTTCCGCACAGAGGAAACCCGCCTGATGCCCTTCACCGGCGATCTGACCTCGCTCGGCAACGGTACGCTGCTGCTGGCGCTTGCCGCAGCCTTCGCCCACGCCTTCGTCGCAGGCGAGGCGCCGGGCCTGCGCCGCACCTTCGCCGCACTTGCCCCTGCGGCGCTGTTCTGCGCGCTCTGCGTCGTGCTCGACGGTCCGCCCCGTCTTTCGATCGCGCTGGCCGCGGCCGCCGCCGGCGACGCGCTGCTGGCGCGGCAGGACGAGCGCTTCCGCGTGCCTGCGATGGTCGTCTTCGGCGTCGCCGCGCTGATGCTGCTCTGGCTGCTGGTCGGCTCTCTGGCGCTGGCGCTGACCGCCGGCACGCTGACGCCGCGCCTCGGACTGGCGGCGCTCGGCGCGCTTGGCCTCGTTGCCGGAGCAGCGCTTTCCTTCACGCCCGCAGCCGGCAAGCTGCCGCCGGCCTTCGCTCCGGCATTGCGCCACCTCGGCGCGATCATCGTTTCGGTGGCCGCGCTGGCTTCCTAGCGGGACGGCGTCCAGTCCGGCGCGGCCATTTCGAAGGCGGCGAAGTCGAAGCCCGGCGCGACGGTGCAGCCGACAAGCGTCCAGTCGCCCAGCGTTTCGGCCGCTTGCCACCAGTTGGCCGGCACGATGGCTTGCGGGCGCTGGCCGGCGGCGAGGTCCGGGCCAAGGACGTGGCGGGACGCACCCGTGCCGTCCGGTTTCGCCATCTCCAGCGCCAGTGCGTCGCCGGCATGGAAGTGCCACACCTCGACGGCGTCGCGCACCCGGTGCCACGCCGAGCGCTCGCCGCGCCTGAGCAGGAAGTAGATCGCGGTCGAGTGCCCGCGCGGGCCGCCCGCTTCATCGCGAAAGGTCTGGACATAGTGACCACCCTCGGGATGCGGCTGCATGCCGAGGGTGGCGATGATCTCGTCGGGGCTCACGGCCTAGAACACGTCCTTGCGCTTGCGGATCTCGGCGAAGACGGCGTCGTCTGACGCGTCCGCCATGCCAAGATTCCTGCGGATGACAGGATCGTGCCAGCGCAGGAAGGGATTGGTTGCGAGCTCCCTCGCCAGCGTCGTCGGCAGCGTGGCTCGGCCTGCGGCGCGCAACGCGTCGATCTCCTTCGCCCGCTCCTTCAGCGCGGAATTGGTCGGGTCGACCGACAGGGCGAACTTGGCGTTGGATTGGGTGTATTCGTGGCCGCAATAGATCACGGTATCGGCGTCGAGCTGGATGAGCTTGCGCATCGAGCCGAGCATGTCGGCCGGCGTGCCCTCGAACAGCCGGCCGCAGCCGAGCGCGAACAGCGTGTCGGCGGTGAACGCGACCTTGTCGTCCTCGAAGGCATAGCAGACATGGCCGGCGGTGTGGCCCGGCGTGAGGATGACGCGGGCCTTGCGGCCGGCCACCTCGATGATTTCGCCGTCGCGCACGGTGCGGTCGATGCCGGGGATCTTCGCCTTCTCGTAGTCCGGGCCGATGATGGTCAGGCCGTAGCGCTGCTTGAGCGCGAGGTTGGCCTCGACGTGATCGGGATGGTGATGGGTGATGAGCAGCACCGACGGCTTCCAGCCGGTGCGCTCCACGGCGGCCACGATGGGGCCCTCCTCCGGCGCGTCGACCAGGAAGGCCGCGCCCGTGGCGGGGTTGCGCGCCAGCACGCCGAAATTGTCGCTGCGGCACATGAACTGTTCGATCTCGAGGGCCATGTCATTCTCCGTGGTCGCGGCGGAACATAGGGTGGGCAGGTGGGACTGTCACCCCGCCGTTGAAGCCGCCGCCGCGCCCCTCTACCTTGCCGCCATGACCGACATCGTCGACCTCAGGAATTTCTACGCCTCGCTGATCGGCCGCATCGCCGAGCGGTCGATCGCGACGGCTCTGGCGAGCGTGTGGACGAAACTGCCGAACGAGCGGCTGCTCGGACTGGGCTACGCCCTGCCCTTCCTCGACCGCTTCGCGGCCGGCACCGAGCGCGTCATGGCCTTCATGCCGGCGCTGCAGGGCGCGGTCCGCTGGCCGGCCAGCGGGCCGTCGGCGACCGCTCTGGTGTTCGACGAGGAACTGCCGCTGTTCGACTCGTCGGTCGACCGCGTGCTGCTGGTGCACGCGCTGGAGCATGCCGAGAACCCGAACGAGACGCTGAAGGAGATCTGGCGCGTGCTGGCGCCGGGCGGGCGCATCGTCATCGTGGCGCCCAACCGGCGCGGCGTGTGGGCGCGCTTCGAGCACACGCCCTTCGGCACCGGCCGGCCGTTCTCCGCCGGGCAGCTCTCGCAGCTGCTGCGCGAGACCAATTTCACGCCGGTAGGCTGGGCCGACGCGCTCCACTTCATGCCCTCGCGCCGGCGCTGGTGGCTGCGGCTGCACGAATTGTTCGAGCGGGCGGGCCGAAAATTCTGGCCGATCTTCTCCGGCGTGGTGATCGTCGAGGCGGAGAAACGGCTCTACCAGGGCGTGCCGGTGGCGGTGCGCTCGTCCCGGCGCGTCTTCGTGCCGGTGCTGACCCCGCAGGGCGCGACGCGGGTGACGCGTCAGTCCCGATTGCGGTCGATGGGCGCTAGGTCGTCGAGATAGTCGTCGTCGGGCTTCGGCGGATCGTAATCGTCCGTAGGCTCCGGGCGATCGTCGCGGGCGGGCCGCCACATCCCCGACAGGCTGCGGGCGAGATAGACGAAATAGGCGAGCGTCGCGGCCGCGACCGGCACCGCGCTCTGCCACTCGTCCCAAGGCCGCAGGCAGCCTTCGAAGCCGAGCGCGAAGACGGTGACCGTCACCGTTGCGTAGAAGAAGGCGGCGTTCATGGTACGCCGGCGGCCGAGCGCGTCTTCCTCGTCTTCAGGCGGGAACGCCGTTGCCGCCCAGACGAGCCAGCCGGCCTGAAGCACCATGTTGACCGCGAACAGCGGCAGCGCCCATGACGACATGAGCAGCGCCGCGACGCCGCTGGCGCCGGTGAGCGCTGCGCCCGCGCCGAGCAGCCAGCGGCGCACGACCTGCTTCTTCTGCTCGCCCTTGAGCTCGATGGCGGCGAGCGCGCGGTCGAGCACCTCCGCCATCGCCATCTGGCGGATCAGGAAGACCGCGCCAAACGCGTAGAACAGGCCGATGGCGCGGATGGCGTATTCGACGAAGGTCATGCCGCCTTCAGGTGCCCGTGCGCGCCAGCGCGGGCGTCGCCGCCATGCCGACATTGCCGAGGTCGTACTCGGTGGTCTGGTAGACCCGGTTGATCCAGTTGCCGAACAGCAGATGCGCGTGGCTGCGCCAGCGGTTGAGTGGCGGCCGCCCCGGATCGTCGTTCGGGTAGTAGCCGTGCGGCACCTCGATGGGCACGCCGGCATTCACGTCGCGGTCGTACTCCTCCTTGAGCGAGGTGGAATCGTATTCGATGTGATTGAACATGTAGAGCCGGTTGCCGGGCGCCTCGACGGCGAGACACGGTCCGGTGGCGTCGGACTCGACCAGCAGGTCGGGCCGCGACCCGCCGCCGAAATCGGCCGCCTTCACCTCGGTCCAGCGCGACACGGGAATGGCGAAATCATCCGAGAAGCCGGCGAGATAGGGCGAGGCCGGCGCGTTGTTACGGTGGCGGAACACGCCGAATGCTTTCTTGCCGAGCGTGTGCTTGGGGATGCCGTGGAAATGCCAGGCGGCGGCCATCGCGCCCCAGCACACGAACAGCGAGGAATGCACGTTGGTGCCGGTCCAGTCGAGGATGCGCGTCAGCTCCTCCCAGTAGGAAACCTCCTCGAAGGGGAGAAGCTCGATCGGCGCGCCGGTGACGATGAAGCCGTCGAACTTGCGCTCGGCCACCTCGTCCCAGGTGCGGTAGAAGGAGATCAGATGCTCCTCCGGCGTGTTGCGCGCCTTGTGGGTGCCGATGCGCACCAGCGTCAGCTCGACCTGCAGCGGCGATGCGCCGATGAGCCGGGCGAACTGAGTCTCGGTGCGGATCTTGTTGGGCATCAGGTTGAGCAGGCCGATCTGCAGCGGACGTATGTCCTGGCGCAGCGCCGTGCGCTCGTCCATGACGGCCACGCCCTCGCGCACGAGGATTTCCCTGGCGGGAAGCTGATCGGGGATCTTGATGGGCATGCCTGCACTCCAAACAAAAAAGACCGGCGATACGGCCGGTCTCCAGCGGGTCTGGAAGGCACGGCCCTTTAGCAAGTTGTTTAACGTGGCTGCAAGCCGGCCGGCCAAATCACCACGGAATGGACGGAGGTTTTAGGTTCCGCGCGGCTTTGCGTCAACGGAAAAGCTTTGCTAGAGGCAGGCACCTTCCTGTCAGGACAGACCTTCCATGAGCAAGACGCAGCGCCCCGAGCCGAAACCCGGCGTGATGGACATCGACGCCTATGTGCCCGGCAAGAGCGCCGCGCCCGCCGGCGTGAAGCTGTACAAGCTGTCGTCCAACGAGAACCCGCTCGGCGCCTCGCCTGCGGCGATGGACGCGGTACGCAAGCTTGCCGACAAGATGGAATTCTATCCCGACGGCTCATCGGCGCGGCTACGCGAGGCGATTGCCGCCGCGCACGGGCTGAACCCTGCGAACATCGTCTGCTCCAACGGCTCCGACGAGATCATCGGCCTGCTGGCGCAGACCTATCTGCGGCCGGGCGACGAGGCGATCTACACGCGCCACGGCTTCCTCGTCTATCGCAACTACATCCAGGCGGCGGGCGCGGTGCCGGTGGTCGCCGAAGAGAATGCCGAGCGCGCCGACATCGACGCCGTGATCGCGCTGGTGACGCCGAAGACGCGCGTCGTCTTCCTCGCCAACCCCAACAACCCGACCGGCACCTACGTGCCGTTCGAGGAGGTGCGCCGGCTGCACGCCGCGCTGCCGGAAAACGTGCTGCTGGTGCTCGACGCGGCATACGCCGAATATGTGCGCCGCAACGACTACGAGGCCGGCATCGAACTGGTGGCGGGCAACCAGAATGTCGTGATGACCCGCACCTTCTCGAAGGTGCACGGGCTGGGCGGCATCCGCATCGGCTGGGCCTACGCGCCCGCGCACATCATCGACGCGATGAACCGCATGCGCGGGCCGTTCAACGTCAACGCCGCGGCCATCGAGGCCGGCGTGGCGGCGATGGGCGACCGGACCCATGTCGAGCGCTCCGTGGCGCACAACAACCACTGGCTGGCGTGGACGACCGCGGAGCTTGAGAAGCTCGGCCTGCGGGTCACGCCGTCGGTCGGCAATTTTATCCTCATGCATTTCGACGGGTCGTCGACCACCGCTGAAAAGGCCGACGCGCATTTGACGGCGAAGGGGCTGATCCTGCGCCGCGTGTCCGGCTACGGTTTCGCCAACGCGCTGCGCATGACGATCGGCACAGAAGAGGCCAACCGCGGCGTGGTCGCCGCGCTCAAGGACCTTTTGGGCAAGTAGCATGGCCGAGCCATTGTTCGACAGGATCGCGCTCGTCGGCATCGGCCTGATCGGCTCGTCGCTGGCGCGGGTGATCCGGCGCGAAGGGCTGGCGAAGCATGTCGCCATCTCGAGCCGCAGCGAAACGACGCTGAAGCGGGCCGAGTCGCTCGCGCTCGGCGACAGTTTTCATGCCGACGCGCGCGATGCAGTGCGCGACGCCGATCTCGTGATCGTGTCGGTGCCGGTCGGCGCGTCCGGCGCCGTGGCGGCCGAGCTCGCGCCAGCGCTGAAGCCGGGCGCGATCCTCACCGATGTCGGCTCGACAAAGGCCTCCGTCATCGCCCAGATGGCGCCGCACGTGCCGGCCGGCGTGCATTTCATCCCTGGCCATCCGATCGCCGGAACCGAACATTCGGGCCCCGACGCCGGCTTCGCCGAACTGTTCGAGAACCGCTGGTGCATCCTGACGCCCCTGCCCGGCTCCGATCCCGAGGCCGTGGAGAAGCTGGCGGCGTTCTGGCGGCGCGCGGGCTCCAACATCGACACGATGGACCCGCAGCACCACGACAAGGTGCTGGCGATCGTCTCGCACCTGCCGCACATCATCGCCTACAATATTGTCGGCACGGCGGACGATCTGGAGGCGGTGACCAAGTCGGAGGTCATCAAGTATTCCGCCTCGGGCTTCCGCGACTTCACGCGACTGGCGGCATCCGACCCGACCATGTGGCGCGACGTGTGCCTGCACAACAAGGACGCCATCCTCGAAATGCTGGCGCGCTTCTCGGAGGATCTCGCCTTCCTGCAGCGGGCGATCCGCTGGGGCGAGGGCGACAAGCTTTTCGAGATGTTCACCCGCACCCGCGCCGTCCGCCGCTCGATCATCGAGGCCGGTCAGGAAATCGACGCACCGGATTTCGGCCGCCACGTGGCGGCGCATCCGGAGAAGTAGCGCTACAGCGGCGGCAGGGAGCCGAGCGGCAGGAATCCCAGCGTGATGGCGCCGTCGGCGATGCGCAGCGGCAGGCTGGGCTTCTCGCCCATGGCCGACAGGCCGGCGGCAACCGTGGTGACCTGCGCCGCTACGGCGGGAAAGGCCCTGCCGATCACGGCGGTGAGGCCGGCGACGTTTTCCGCCGTCAGCGTCAGGTCCGCATCTATCAGACGGTCCTCGCCCACGCCTGCGGTTCCGGTCGCGGTCAGCCGGCCGCCGCCCGCCGCCGCCAGGTCGATGCTGCGCACGGTGAATTGCGAGCCCGCGATGCCGCGGCCGAGCCGCGCCATGCCGTCCTTCCAGACGAGGTCGACCACGCCGGTGAGCGGCGCCATCGTGCCGCCGGTGAGGATTTCGCCGGTGGCCAGCCCTTGAAAGCGCAGCGCCAGCTCGATGTCGCGGCCGGCCGGGCGCATGTGGACCTCCAGCCGGTCTGCTGTCAGCAGCGCCGGCTTGCCGTCGATGTCGGCGGTCATGGCGAAACCGGTCAGCTCGGTGGACACGATTTCCGGCATCGGCTCGGGCAGCGCCAGCCGCGTGCTGCCGCGCGCGTTCTCCCAGTTCAGGTCGAACGGCACGTAACCGGCAAAGGTGAGCCGCGCCGGCGCGTCGGTTTCGGCGACCAGGCGGAACGGGTTGTAGATCTGGGCGGCCGAACGCAGCGCCCCGCCCTCGATGGCCATGCCTGAAGCGGAATATGCGATGCTGTCGCAGTAAAGGCCGATGCGGAACGGAAACCCTTTCGCCTGCGGGTTCTCGCATTCGAGATGGCGACCGCCGGGCAGGTCGCCGGTGCGCGCCTGCACCTCCTGCACAAGCCGGTCGGCCGCCCAGTACCAGCCACCCGTGTACGCGGTCAGGGCGAACAGGATCAGCACCGTGAACCAGAAGAAGCGACGTGCCATCGGAACTCCGGATGAGGCGCGGGGCGCCGATCGAAAAGCGTTCGCCTTGACGTCTGCGCCCGGCGGCGGCTAACCACCGCCCGCACCAGAGGCGGCACGATATGGACGATTTTTGGGTGTTCGGCTACGGCTCACTGATGTGGCGGCCGGGCTTCGCCCATGTCGAGACCAGGCGTGCCCGGCTGACCGGGTACCGCCGCGCGCTGTGCGTGCACTCCCACGTCCATCGCGGCACTGCCGAGCGGCCCGGCCTCGTGCTCGGGCTCGACCGCGGCGGCGCCTGCGTGGGACTCGCCTTCCGCGTGCCCGGCGCGCTGCGCGACGAGGTGGTGGGTTACCTGCGCGAGCGCGAGCTGGTCACCAACGTCTACCTGGAGCGGACGATGGCGGCGGTGCTGGAAGGCGGCGAGGCCGTGCAGGCTCTGGGCTACATCGTCGACCGGAACCACGCGCAATATGCCGGGCGGCTGGATGTGGAAGCTGCCGCGAGCCAGGTGCGCGGCGCGGTCGGCGTTTCGGGGCCGAACGAGGAATACGTGCTCAACACGGTCGGCCACCTGCGCGCGCTCGGCATCCGCGACCGCTGGCTGGAGGACGTGGCCGGGCGGCTGGGCTAGGCAGCAACGCTCCCGCCCGATTTTCCGCTCGCCCCGCTGGATTCGGAAGCGCGTCGCGGTTATTGAGGCCGCATTCCAGCCGCCCGTTTCCAGGAGAGCCTCCCATGCCCGTCAAGGTTGCCATCAACGGCTTCGGCCGCATCGGCCGCAATATCGTGCGCGCCATATACGAGAGCGGGCGCAAGGATATCGACGTGGTGGCCGTCAACGACCTCGGCCCGGTCGAGACAAACGCGCACCTGCTGCGCTACGACAGCGTGCACGGCCGCTTCCCCGGCGAGGTTTCGGTCGACGGCGACGTGATCAAGGTGCGCGGCGAGAAGTTCAAGGTCCTGGCCGAGCGTGACCCGGCCAAACTGCCCTGGGGCCAGCTCGGCGTCGACATCGTGATGGAATGCACCGGCATCTTCACCGCCCGCGACAAGGCGGCGGCGCATCTGGCGGCCGGCGCCAAGCGAGTTATCGTCTCGGCCCCGTCCGACGGCGCCGACCTGACGGTCGTCTACGGCGTCAACCACGAGAAGCTGTCGAAGGACCACATCGTCATCTCCAACGCGTCCTGCACGACCAACTGCCTCGCCCCGCTGGCCGCCGTGCTGCACGAGGCCGTCGGTATCGAGAAGGGCATGATGACGACGATCCACTCCTATACCGGCGACCAGCCGACGCTGGACACCATGCACAAGGATCTCTACCGCGCCCGCGCCGCCGCGCTGTCGCAGATCCCGACCTCGACCGGAGCGGCCAAGGCGATCGGCCTGGTCATCCCCGAGCTCAAGGGCAAGTTGGACGGCATCTCGATCCGCGTGCCGACCCCCAACGTGTCCGTCGTCGACTTCAAGTTCATCGCCAAGCGCAACACCACCGCGCAGGAGATCAACGACGCGGTGATCGCGGCGTCGAAGGGCAAGCTCAAGGGCGTTCTGGCCGTGACCGCCCACCCGAACGTGTCGATCGACTTCAACCACGATCCGCATTCCTCCACGCTGGCGCTCGACCAGACCAAGGTAATGGACGGCAACTTCGTGTCGGTGCTGTCGTGGTACGACAACGAGTGGGGCTTCTCCAACCGCATGGCCGACACCGCGGTCGCCTTCGCCAAGACCTTCTGAGACCCGCCGGCCGGCGCGAAGCCGGCTTCCGGTCATTTTCTTGCGACGCCCGGCTTACGCCGGGCGTTTTGTTTCCCTACATTCGTCGAGGAGCCGCCGCATTTGCCGGCGAGCTTCATCTGCGCGCCTCTCCTGCGTTCGCGTGACGTGTTCCGGCCGCTCAAAGCGGCTTCGGACGCGGTCGCGCCCCGGCGGGAAGCGCGCGACGGCGTGCCGCTAAAGGAGGTCGGCACGGAGAGCGGGGACGGATGCAGGAAGCGATCTATGTGGTAACGCTGGTCGGCACCTTGATGGTGCTGGTCGCGGCGTTTTCCAGCCTGCTCGCCGACCGTTTCGGCGCCCCGCTGCTGCTGCTTTTCTTGGGGATCGGCCTCGCGGCTGGCGTCGACGGGCTCGGCCTGTCGTTCTCCAACTATCAGGCGGCCTACTTCATCGGCTCGCTGGCGCTTGCCGTGATCCTGTTCGATTCGGGCTTCGGCACGTCGATCCAGAGCTTCAGGCAGGCGGCCGCGCCGGCGGTCGTGCTCGCCACTTTCGGCGTGGTGCTGACTGCGGCGATCTTCGGGGCGGCGGCACGCTGGCTGCTGGGTCTCGGCTGGGTCGAATCCTTCCTGCTCGGCGCCATAGTCGGTTCGACCGACGCGGCGGCGGTGTTCTTCCTGCTGCGCGTCGGCGGCGTGAACATCCGCGACAAGGTGCGCTCGACGCTGGAGATCGAGTCGGGCTCCAACGATCCGATGGCGGTGTTCCTCACCATCGCACTGGTCGAGATCCTGCGTGCCGGGCAGCTCGGCGCCGAATCGGCCGGGCTGGAACTGGCCATCGAGTTCCTGCGCCAGATGGGTATCGGCCTGCTGGCCGGCTTCGGCGGCGGCGTGATGATCGCCGGGTTGGTCAACCGGCTGAACATGGACCGTGGGCTGACGCCGATCTTCGTGCTGGCGCTGTCGCTGCTGGTGTTCGCCGCGACCGGCGCGGCGGGCGGCAGCGGTTTCCTGGCGGTGTATGTCGCCGGCCTCTATGCGGGCAACCGCGACGTCAAGGGCGCCGCGTCGCTGAAGCGCTTCCAGGACGGCGCGACCTGGCTTGCCCAGATCATCATGTTCCTGCTGCTCGGCCTGCTGGCGACACCGTCGGAATTTTCGCAGATCGCGCTGCCGGCGGTGCTGCTGGCTCTGTTCCTGTGCTTCGTGGCGCGACCGGTCTCGGTGTGGATCGGGCTGCTGCCCTTCGATTTCCAGCGCGGCGAGAGCGTGTTCGTCGCCTGGGTGGGCCTGCGCGGCGCCGTGTCCATCCTGCTCGCCATCGTGCCGCTGCTGGCCGGCCTGCCGGGCGGCACGCTCTACTTCAACGCCGCCTTCATCATCGTGCTCGTCTCGCTCGTGCTGCAGGGCTGGACCATCAACCCGCTGGCCCGCAGGCTCGGCCTGATCGTGCCGAAGCGCGTCGGGCCGGTAGAGAAGGTCGAGCTCGAACTGCCCGGCTCCGCGCATCACGAGCTTCTGGTCTACCACGTCGTGAAGGACAGCCCGGTGGCGCGCGGCGAGCGCGTGCCGCGCTGGGCGAGACCGTCGCTGGTGATCCGCGAGGGCCAGTCGATGCGCTACCAGTATGCCGGCCGGCTGCAGGAAGGCGACTACGTCTATCTTTTCATCCACTCCCGCTATCCGCGACTGCTCGACCGGCTGTTCGCCAGCCCGGCGCAGGTGGAGGTGGACGATGCCGATTTCTTCGGCGCCTTCGCGGTCGACCCGCAGCAGCCGGCGCAGAGCCTGCAGGCCATCTACGGCGCCGATCTGCGCCCCGGCGAGGAGGCCATGACGATCGCTCAGCTCATGGCGGCGCGGCTGGGCGGCCGCGCCGAATATGCCGACCGCGTGCCGGCCGGGCCGATCGACCTGATCGTGCGCGACGTCGACGACAAGGGCCACGTCATCGAGGCCGGCGTGTCGCTGGAGCCCGAGCTGGCCAATCCGCAGGTGCCGCTGTTCGTCACCGGCCGCGAGCTGGCGGCGCGCATCCGCGGCGCGCTGCGCCGCACCCCGCAAAAGCCGGGCATGGGAGACGTGCCTCCGCCTTGAAGCGGCGCGGCGTTTCTGTATGGTCCGCGCCGATCCAGGGGAGCCCGCAATGCCGAAATTCCGCACGCTCGACGACGCCAAGGTGAAGGGCAAGCGCGCGCTGGTGCGCGTCGACCTGAACGTGCCGGTGCAGGACGGCAAGGTGTCGGACGCGACCCGCATCGAGCGCGTCGCCGGCACGATCACCGAACTGGCCGACAAGGGCGCGAAAGTCGTGCTGCTCGCCCATTTCGGCCGGCCGAAGGGCAAGCCCGACGCCGAGCAGTCGCTCAAGCCCATCGCGGAGGCAACGGCGCAGGTGCTCGGCCGCACGGTCGGCTTCGCTTCCGACTGCGTCGGGCCGGACGCCGTCCGCGCCGTGGCGGCCATGAAGGATGGCGACATCCTGCTGCTGGAGAACACCCGCTTCCACGCTGGCGAGGAGAAGAACGACGCAGAGTTCGCGAAGAAGCTGGCCGAATGCGGCGACCTCTTCGTCAACGACGCGTTTTCGGCCGCGCACCGGGCGCACGCCTCTACAGAGGGGCTGGCGCATCTGCTGCCGGCCTATGCCGGCCGCACCATGCAGGCGGAGCTCGACGCGCTGGAAAAAGGCCTCGGCAACCCGAAGCGTCCGGTGCTGGCCATCGTCGGCGGCGCCAAGGTGTCGACCAAGATCGACCTGCTCTCCAATCTCGTGGCCAAGGTCGACGGGCTGGTCATCGGCGGCGGCATGGCCAACACCTTCCTGGCGGCGCAGGGCGTGAATGTCGGCAAGTCGTTGTGCGAGCACGACCTCGCCGGTACGGCAAAGGAGATCATGGCCGCCGCGAAAAAGTCCGGCTGCGAGATCGTGCTGCCGGTCGACGGCGTGGTGGCGCGCGAGTTCAAGGCGGGTGCGGCAAGCGAGGTGGTGCCTGTGGACAACGTCCCGGCGGACGCGATGATCCTCGACGTCGGCCCCAGGAGCATCGAGGCGGTGAAGGCGTGGATCGCCAAGGCCGACACGCTGGTATGGAACGGGCCGCTCGGTGCGTTCGAGATCGAGCCTTTCGACAAGGCGACGATGGCCGCCGCGAAATTCGCCGCCGAGGAGACCAAGGCCGGCCGGCTGGTGTCGGTCGCCGGCGGCGGCGACACGGTTGCGGCGCTCAACCAGGCCGGCGTGGCCGACGACTTCACCTACGTCTCGACCGCCGGCGGCGCTTTCCTCGAATGGATGGAAGGCAAGGAACTGCCCGGCGTCGCGGCGCTGGCGAAATAGACAAGGCATTCAATCGATTGAGCATTTCCGCATGCATTCCGTCCGGTCGCGGCTTCTGCTAAGCGGCCCCAAACTGTCTACGGAGGTATGAGATGAGCGAACTGCTCAAGCAGATGGCCGCGCAGGCCGCGAACAAGGACGGCTTCATCGCGGCGCTCGACCAGTCGGGCGGCTCGACGCCGAAGGCGCTCAAGCTCTACGGGCTCGACGAGAGCGCCTGGAAGAGCGAGGCGGAGATGTTCGACCTCGTGCATGCGATGCGCGCGCGCATCATCAAGTCGCCCGCCTTCACCGGCGACAAGGTGATGGGCGCGATCCTGTTCGAGCAGACCATGGACCGCGACATCGACGGCACGCCGACCGCGCAGTACCTGTGGGACAAGCGCGGCGTGGTGCCGTTCCTGAAGGTCGACAAGGGTCTCGCCCCGGCCGCCGACGGCGTGCAGATGATGAAGCCGATGCCGGACCTCGACGCGCTGCTGAAGCGCGCCGTGGCCAAGAAGGTGTTCGGCACCAAGATGCGCTCGGTGATCGACGCGGCCAACCCGAAGGGCATCGCCGCAGTGGTCGACCAGCAGTTCGAGATCGGCCGGCAGATCCTGAGCCACGGCCTCGTGCCGATCATCGAGCCCGAGGTAACCATCTCGATCCCCGACAAGGCGGCGGCCGAGGACATCCTGCTGGTCGAGATCAAGAAGCATCTCGACACCGTGCCGGCCGGCAAGCAGATCATGCTGAAGCTGACGCTGCCGACCAAGGCGAACCTCTACAAGCCGCTGATCGATGATCCGCGCGTCATGCGCGTGGTGGCGCTGTCGGGCGGCTATTCGCGCGACGACGCCAACGCCAAGCTCAAGCAGAACGCCGGCATGATCGCTAGCTTCTCGCGCGCGCTGACCGAGGGCTTGTCGGCGCAGCAGAGCGACGCCGACTTCAACAAGGCGCTGGGCGCGGCGATCGACAGCATCTTCCAGGCGTCGCGCAAGGGCTGAGGGCGGCCGCACCATGTCGCTTGCGAAAGCCGCGCTCTCCTGGCTCGCTTTGCCGGTCTACATCTGGCAGGGCGTCGGGGTGCGGCGGCGCACCGAGCGCATGGCGCCGGCGGATGGCCCGGTGACGGGCAGCCTCGCCGGCAAGGGCGAGACGATCCGCCTGCTTGTCGTCGGCGATTCCTCTGCCGCCTCCGTGGGCGTGAAGACGACCGACAAGGGGTTGGCGCCCAATCTGGCAGGCATCCTCAGCCAGCGCACCGGCCAGCCGGTGGAGTGGCGCAAAGCCGGGTTCAACTCGGCCACGGCGGGGCAGGTGCGCGATTTCGCGGTGCCGAACCTCGCGCGCGAGCCGTACACGCACATCGTGCTGTCGATCGGCACCAACGACGCCAAGAATTTTCACACGATGCGCCGCTTCAAGCGCGAGTTCGGCGGACTGGTCTATGCGCTGAAGGCGAAGTGGCCGCAGGCGCGCATCGTCTGGTCGCCGGTGGTCGACATGACGCTGGTGCCGGCCATGCCGCCCGCGCTCGGGAAGATCCTCGAGATCAGGGCGTCGCTCGTCAACCGGCTGGCGACGCGCCTCTGTCTCGAGCGCGGCGCGGTGCCGGCGGCGCGGCTGCCCATCCTCGACGCGACCGGCTTTTCGACAGACGGTTTCCACGCTTCCGAGGCGGGCTACGCCTACTGGGCCGAGCATCTGACGCCCTTTGTCCTCGGCCCGGAATTCCCGGTCAGGTCGGCCGGATCAGCACCGTCAGCATCATCACGAAGATCGCCCCAAGCGCAATCTTCCAGAAATCGCCGCGCGTCTTCAGGCCGGGCAGGCCGAGCGGGTAGATGATCTGCACGATCATCACGGCAAGCAGAAACAGCGAAATCGCCTTGGCCATGACCCGGTCCACCGACAAAGTCCGTCCATAGCCGTTTGCACCGGCGGCGCAAAGCCGGCGTCGCTTTGCCGCGCCCCAAGATGGTCGAATCGACAGGCACGGAAACGGGGTCTAGGACTGCGGCAGGCAGGGAGGAACCGCGATGCCGTCACGCTATGCTGAAGTCTATGGCGCGTGGAAACGCGACCCCGAGGGCTTCTGGGCAAAGGCCGCCGAGGCGATCGACTGGTCGAAGCCCTGGGACAAGGTCTTCGAAAAGGACGCCGGCGTCTACGGCCGCTGGTTCGTCGGCGCCGAGACCAACACCTGCTTCAACGCGGTCGACCGCCATGTCGAGCGCGGCCGCGCGGAACAGGTCGCGCTGATCCATGACAGCGCCATGTCGGGCACGAAGAAGAGCTTTACCTACGCCGAACTGAAGGCGGAGGTCGTCGCGCTCGCCGCGGTGCTGCGCGGCATGGGCGTCGGCAAGGGCGACCGCGTCATCATCTACATGCCGATGGTGCCGGAAGCCGCCTTCGCCATGCTCGCCTGCGCGCGCCTCGGCGCCATCCACTCGGTGGTTTTCGGCGGCTTCGCGGCGCGCGAGCTCGCCACACGCATCGACGACGCGCAGCCCAAGGTGATCGTCTCGGCTTCCTGCGGGCTCGAACCGGGACGCACCGTCGCCTACAAGCCGCTGCTCGACGGCGCGGTTCACATGGCGAAGCACAAGATCGAAGCCTGCCTGATCCTGCAGCGGCCGCAACTCGCATGCGATCTTGTCCCCGGGCGTGATGTCGACTGGGCCGACGCGATTGCCCGCGAAAAGGCGGCGGGGACCGAAGTCGAATGCGTGCCGGTGGCCGCCACCGATCCGCTCTACGTGCTCTACACCTCCGGCACCACCGGCCAGCCAAAGGGCGTGGTGCGCGACAATGGCGGCCACATGGTCGCGCTCGCCTGGACCATGGAGAACGAGTTCGGCGTCGGGCCGGGCGAGGTGTTCTGGGCCGCCAGCGACGTCGGCTGGGTGGTTGGCCATTCCTACATCGTCTATGCGCCGCTGCTGGCGGGCAACACGACCATCCTGTTCGAGGGCAAGCCGGTCGGCACCCCCGATGCCGGCACGTTCTGGCGGGTGATCGCCGAGCACAAGGTCGCGGCGCTCTTCACCGCGCCGACCGCCTTCCGCGCCATCAAGGGGCAGGATCCCAAGGGCGAGTTCGTCCGCAAATACGACCTCTCCGGCTTCCGCACTTTGTTCCTCGCCGGCGAGCGCGCCGACCCGCCGACCATCGAATGGGCGGAGCGGCAGCTCGGCAAGCCGGTCATCGACCACTGGTGGCAGACCGAGACGGGCTATCCGATCTCCAACAACCCGGTGGGTCTGGGCCTGATGCCGGTCAAGCACGGCTCGCCGGGCGTGGCGATGCCCGGCTACGACGTGCAGATCGTCTCCGACGAAGGCCATCCGGTGCCAGCCGGCACACTCGGCAACGTGGTGGTGAAGCTGCCGCTGCCGCCGGGCGCCCTGCCGACGCTGTGGAACGCCGAACAGCGCTTCCGCGACGCCTACCTCAACGAGTTCCCCGGCTACTACAAGACGGCCGATGCCGGCTATCTCGACGCCGACGGCTATCTCTTCATCATGGCGCGCACCGACGACATCATCAACGTCGCCGGCCACCGCCTGTCGACCGGCGCGATGGAGGAGGTGCTGGCCGAGCACCTCGACGTCGCCGAATGCGCCGTCATCGGGGTCGCCGACGAGATGAAGGGGCAGCTGCCGCTGGGCTTCCTTGTGCTCAACGCCGGGGTGAACCGCGATCCGGCCGAGATCGAGAAGGAGACGGTGGCGCTGGTCCGCGACAGGATCGGGCCGGTGGCGGCTTTTCGCACCGCCGTCACGGTGAAGCGCCTGCCCAAGACGCGCTCCGGCAAGATCCTGCGCGGCACGATGCAGAAGATCGCCGACAGGGAGCCGTGGACCACGCCCGCGACCATCGACGACCCGGCAATCCTCGACGAGATCGCCGCGGCGCTGAAGACGCGGGGCTACGGGGGTTAGGTCGCTTCGCCGCCAGAGCTTGTTTTCGACATCTTCGCCGGCCAGCCTGCGCACCAGCCAGTTAGGCGTCGCGCAAGCCGCGCATGGTTGAAGATGCGTTAACGACGGCCGTGCGAGAACAGCGGCGATGTGTTTGCGGGTGCTCCAGCACAGACAGAGCTTCGCTGCGGCGGCGACCGCGGTGGCGCTGCTCGTGGCCTGCCCCGCCTGGGCGCAGACGCCGGCCGAACAGACCGCGCCGAACGATCCGGCCGCGGCGCTGTCGTCGCGGCGCGATGCGACCGCCGGCGAGTTCGAGCAGGTGACGCGCGAGATCACCCTGTCGCGCGCCCGCATCGCCACCATCGAGGCCGAGATCGCTTCCATCGCCAAGGACGAGCAGAGCCTGACCGCGGCGCTGATCCAGGCGGCGAAGACCGAGCGCAAGCTGTCGGAGGACGTGGGGCGAATAGAGGAGCGCATCGCCGCACTGGAACTGCAGCGCGGCGACCTCGTGCTGTCGCTGAAGGAGCGCCGCACCCTGCTGGCCGAGGTGCTGGCGGCGTTGCAGCGCATGGGGCTGAACCCGCCGCCGGCCATGCTGGTAAGCCCGGAGGATGCGCTGGGCTCGGTGCGCAGCGCCATCCTGCTCGGCGCGGTCGTGCCCGAAATGCGCGCCGAAATGGAAATCCTCGTCGCCGACCTGGCCGAGCTCGATCGACTGACCGCGTCCATCCAGGCCGAGCGCGAGCGCCTGCTGGCGACCGTCGCCGATCAGGTGGCCGAGCAGCAGCGCCTGTCGCTGCTGTCGGACGAGAAGGCGAAGGTGCGCGCGCAAACGCAGGAGATGCTGGACTACGAGCAGACGCATGCCGGGGAACTGGCCGCCCGCGCCGGCTCGCTGCGCGAGCTGATCGAGACGCTGGAGAAGGACATCGCCAGCATGCGTGCCACTCAGGAACGGCTCGCACGCGAAAGTGATGTCATCGTGCCGGTTCCGGAGGAGAACAGGCTGGCCGTTCCGCAGCCTTTCGCGTCGCTTCGCGGCAAGCTTGTGCTGCCGGTGTCGGGAAGCCTAGCGCGCCGCTTCGGCGCGGCGGACGACGCCGGCTCCAGCCTGTACGGCGACATTGTTGCGACACATTCCGGGGCAATCGTCACAGCGCCCGCAGACGGGGCGGTGCTCTACGCAGGACCGTTCCGCTCCTACGGGCAGCTATTGATCCTCAACGCGGGCGATGGCTATCATGTCGTCCTGGCCGGTCTGGGCAGAATCAGCGTTGCGCTGGGGCAGGCCGTCCTGGCCGGCGAGCCGGTCGGTACGATGGGAGAAGGCGGATTGGCGAGCGCTGTCTCGGCAGGCCGTGAAAGCAAGGAGCCGGAACTCTATGTAGAGTTCCGCAAGGATGGCCAACCCGTCGATCCCGCACCCTGGTGGGCGGTTAGTCTTTCTGGAAGGACTGCAAATGGTACGTAAGATGTCGCTCCTGCTGGCCGGCGCCCTGATGGGCGCCTCGGCGATGAGCCTCGTGCACGGCTCGGCCGGCTCGTCGGCGATCGCGGCGGCTTCGGAGACCTACCGCAACCTCGCCATCTTCGGCGACGTGTTCGAAAGGGTGCGCGCGCAATATGTGACGCCGCCAGACGACAAGGCGCTGGTCGAGAACGCCATCAACGGCATGCTCACCGCGCTCGACCCGCACTCCTCCTACCTGAACCAGGAAGCCGCGCAGGACATGCGCGTGCAGACCCGCGGCGAGTTCGGCGGCCTCGGCATCGAGGTGACGCTGGAGAACGAGCTGGTGAAGGTCATCGCGCCGATCGAGGACACGCCTGCCTCCAAGGCGGGTGTGCTTGCCGGCGACTACATCGTCGAGATCGACGGCGCCGAGGTGCGCGGCCTGACGCTGTCCGACGCGGTCGACAAGATGCGCGGGCCGGTCAATTCGCCGATCGAGCTGACCATCCTGCGCGAAGGCGCGGCCGAGCCGATCAAGGTCAAGATCGTGCGCGACATCATCAAGGTGCGGGCCGTGCGCTTCCGCGTCGAGGAGGATGTCGGCTACCTGAAGATCAACTCCTTCACCGAGCGGACCTTCGAGGACCTGCAGGCGGCGATCGGCAAGATCACCGACCAGATTCCCGACGACAAGCTCAAGGGCTACGTGCTCGACCTGCGGCTCAACCCCGGCGGCCTGCTCGACCAGGCGGTCGCGGTGTCGGACGCCTTCCTGGACCGCGGCGAGATCGTCTCGACGCGCGGCCGCGACCCGAGCGACGTGACGCGCTTCGACTCGCGCGCCGGCGACCTGGCCGGCGGCAAGCCGGTGATCGTGCTGACCAATGGCGGCTCGGCGAGCGCGTCAGAGATCGTGGCGGGCGCCCTGCAGGACCACAAGCGCGCGACGGTGCTCGGCACCAAGTCGTTCGGCAAGGGCTCGGTGCAGACCATCATCCCGCTTGGCGAGAACGGTGCGCTGCGGCTGACCACGGCGCTGTATTACACGCCCTCGGGCAAGTCGATCCAGGGCAAGGGCATCGTCCCAGACATCAAGGTGGAGCAGCCGTTGCCGCCCGAGCTTCTCGGGCGTGACGTGACCCGCGGCGAATCAGAGCTGCGCGGCCACATCAAGGGCAACGAGGAGAACGAGGAAGGCTCCGGCTCCTCGGCCTACGTGCCGCCGGACCCGAAGGACGACATCCAGCTCAACTACGCCTACGAGCTGCTGCGCGGCCAGAAGACCGACCCGGCCTTCCCGCCGAACCCCGACCGGGCCCAGCTTCAGTAAGCTTCGAGGCCGCCGCTCCCGCGAGCGGCGGCCTTTCCACGCAAGGCCCCCCGCGCAGGCGGCGGTTCTTTGACAAGCAAGGCCAGAGCAAGCGTCCTGTTGTCAGCTCGGCAGTCACGACAACCGGAACCGCCACGCATGGCCGCCCTTTCCGATTCGGCTCCCGGCAAGCCCAGCGTCATCGACCGCCCGCTCGGGCGCGAGATCGCCGCGCCGCGCCCGCGGCGCCGCTGGCCGGCTTTGGGCACCGTGCTGGGCTCGGTGCTCGTGCTGGCGCTGTTCGGCGGCTCGGCAGCGATCGCGCTGCGGGACCGGCCGTGGCGCATGCCGGCCGGCAGCGAGACCGCGGTGACGGTGGCGCCGGTCGCCGTTGGCGAGACCGCCGAGGCCGCGCCGCGCCCCGAGACCACCCGCACGACCACCTCCGGCGGCTCGGCCGTCATCCGCGTCAATCCGCAGTCGGGGCCATCGGGCGGCGGCATCGTGGTGCGCGACCCATCGGCCGTGGGCCAGGACCTGCGCACGGCGCACATGCCCGACCGCACGCTGGTCGAGGACAGCGAGCTCGGCCCGCTGCCGAAACGCGCCGCCGACGGGCGGCGGCCCTTCGACGTCTATGCGCGGCCGTGGTCGGGTGCGCGCGGCGCCCGCGTCGCCATCGTCATCGGCGGGCTGGCGGTATCGCAGACGGGCACGCAGGCGGCCATCGCCAGCCTGCCGGCCGAGGTGACGCTGGCCTTTGCGTCCGGCGGCAACTCCATCGACCGCTGGATGCAGGAGGCCCGCCGCAAGGGCCACGAGATCCTCATGCAGGTGCCGCTGGAACCGTTCGACTATCCGGGCGTGAACCCGGGCCGCAACACGCTGACCGTCGACGCCGCGCCGCAGGACAACATCGAGCGGCTGCACCAGTCGCTGACCCGCACCACCAACTACACCGGCATCATGAACTACATGGGCGGCCGCTTCGTCGCCGACCGCGGGGCGATGTCGGTTCTGATGGACGAGCTGGCGAAGCGCGGGCTGATGTATGTCGACGACAGCTCGTCGGCGCGCAGCCTCGCGGAGGAGCTGTCGAAATCCTACAAGGGGCCCTATGCCGCCGCCGACACGGCCATTGACCAGGAGCGCGACCGCGGCGCCATCCTGGCCAAGCTCGACGAGGCAGAGCGCGTTGCCCGTGCCAAGGGTTCGGCGATAGCAATCGGTTCGGCCTTCGACGTTACGGTGGATGCCGTCGCCACATGGGTCGGCGAGGCGAAGAAGCGCGGCATCGAGATCGTCGCGGTGTCGGCACTGGCCAACGATCCCGAGAAGAACTGAGCGGCGCTCGGCCGACCGCGTACCTTGATGATGCCGGATTCGGGGCTAAGCTTGCGCGCGATGGCACCTCGCGGCTTGGGGACCACGGCATGAAACGCTGGTTGAGAATAGGTCTGGCAGGGTTTTCCGCGGTGGCGTTGCTCGCGGCGTCGCCGGCGCAGGCGGGCCTCGCGATCAGCCTCGGCGAATGGAAGCCGGAGCAGGAACGCCGCACCAATTCCCAGCGACTTGCCGACCTCGATGCGCTGACGGCGCGGCTGCAGGCGATGCCGCAGCTTTCGACCGCAATTGCGGACGGCCAGCAACGCCACGCGCTGGTGATTGGCATCGACGACTATGAAGGGCTGGCCGACCTGCGCAAGGCGGTCGGCGATTCGAAAACGATTGCCGATACCCTGCAGGGGCTCGGCTTCACGGTGACGCGCGCCGAAAACCTCGGCATCGACGCCTTCGACGAGACGCTCGACGACTTCTACGAGAGCGTGCGGGCCGGCGACATCGCCTTCGTGTTCTTCGCCGGCCACGGCGTTGCGATGGACGGCGTCAACTATCTGCTGCCGGCCGACATGCCGGAACTGCGCAGCATCAAGTCGTCGCGGCTGGAACGCTATGCGGTGGACGCCGGGCGCATCGTTGACGAGCTCAAGGCGCGCGGCGCCGAGCTCGCCTTCGTGGTGCTCGACGCCTGCCGCAACAACCCGTTCCCGCAGGACGACCAGCGCGGCGGGACGGCTATGGCCGGGCTGCAGCGCATGATGCCAAAGGAAGGCGCTTTCGTCATCTATTCGGCCGGCATCGGCCAGACGGCGCTCGACCGGCTCGGCGCCGATGACGCCGACGCCAATTCGGTGTTTACACGCAAGTTCTGGCACATCCTGAACACGCCCGGCCTGCCGGTGGTGGAGATCGCCAAGCGCACGCAGGTCGAGGTGGCGGCGCTTGCCGCAACCGTCGAGCACGAACAGGCGCCGGCCTACTACGACCAGGTCGTCGGCCAGTTCTACTTCCAGCCGCCGCGCCCCAAACTCTACGGCCTCACCATCGGCATCGACGATTACGGCGACGAGCGACTCAATCTGCGAGGCGCCGTCAACGACGCCAGGCTGATTGCCGATGCCCTGCGGATGGCTGGTGCCGAGCGAGTCGAGACGCTCGTCGACTACAACGCCCATCCCGCCTTCATCGAATATGTCTGGCGCGACCTGCTCGCCGAGGCACAGCCGGGCGACACGATCGCGCTCACCTTCTCGGGCAACGGCGCGCAGGAGCCGGATGCTTCCGAGAGCCCCGAGGCGGACGGCTTGCGTGAGTTCCTCCTCGTCAATGGGCCGGGCGCCCTGCGCTGGGACACGCAGATCGGAGAGGTGACGCCCGCGCGCAAGATCACCGACGGACAGTTGACCGGGTGGATGGCCGAGGCGGCGGAAAAGAACGTCAACGTGCTGCTGCTGATGGACGGTTGCCACGGCGGCGGCATGCTCAACCGCGAATTCGCCAACGTCTCCTTTATCGGCGCCTCGCAGGAGGATCAGGTTGCAACCGAGCGGCTCTTCGACGGCAAGCGCTACGGTCTCGCCAGCTATGTCTTCGCCAACGCCATCTCCGGCGCCGGGGACTTCAACGGCGACGGTTTCGTCACCCAGCAGGAACTGTTCGCCTATGTCGACGAGAACGTCTACCGGATGAATTATCATCAGGTTCCGCAGCTGCTGCCGCCCATCGACGGCAGCGCGCCGGGGCTGGCGCTTCTCAACGTCACGGATCAGAACCGCGCCCGCATGGTCGATCTGAGCGGCCACTGGAGCAAGGAACCGGAGCCGGAACGCGAGACCGGCAGGCCGACGCGGTAGCCGGTATCCGTCGTCATGTTCCCGTGCTAGCAGCGCGGCAACGCCGGAGCCCGATCATGCCTGTCGATCCCGAGAGCCTGCCTTACCGTCCCTGCGTCGGCATCATGGTGCTGAACCGCGACGGTCTCGTCTGGGCCGGACACCGCATTGCGGAGACCGACAGCGAGATGGCCGGCACGACCAAGCTCTGGCAGATGCCGCAGGGCGGCATCGACAAGGGCGAAGACCCGCTGCCGGCCGCGCTGCGCGAGCTGTGGGAAGAGACCGGCATGCGCACGGTGACCCTGCTGGCGGAGGCGCCGCGCTGGATCAACTACGATCTGCCGCGCGAGATGGTCGGCATCGCCTTCAAGGGCAAGTACCGCGGCCAGACGCAGAAATGGTTCGCCTTCCGCTTCGAAGGCGACGACGGCGAGGTCGCGATCAACCCGCCGCCCGGGGGGCACGAGCCGGAGTTCGACGACTGGGCGTGGAAGCCGATGGCGCAGCTGCCGGAGCTGATCGTGCCGTTCAAGCGGCAGGTCTACGAGCAGGTGGTCGCCGAGTTCCGGCATCTGGCCGGCTGACGTTCCAAACAAAAAGGCCGGCGGAGCCGGCCTTGATCGTTTTGCCTGCCGCAGCGGCCTACATCAGGACGCCGACCGCGCCTTCCAGCGTCATAAGCTGGTGGAGGTAAGTTTCCGCCTTGGTGCGCGCCTCGTCGTGCTGCGCGTCGGCAACGTCTTCCTTCGCCGCCTGGATGCGGCGGGAGAGATCCTCGCGGTCGATGTCGCCGACGGCGACAGCCGATTCGGCCAGAAGCGTGCAGCTCTCCGGCAGGATGTCGGCGAAGCCGCCGAACACCACATATTTCTGCTCGGCGCCGGACAGCGGCTTCACCGTGACGACGCCGGGCTTGATGGTGGTCATGGTCGGCGCGTGCCTTTCCAGCACGGTCATCTCACCCTCGGTGCCGGGGATGACGACCGACTCGACGTTTTCCGAGACGAGCAGCCGCTCAGGGCTGACCAGTTCGAACTTGAGCGCCATTCTTCGCCTCCTTGATGCGCCTGCTGACGAACCTCACCAGCGCGCGCACCGCGACATACGTCAAGAAACACGTTCCGATCCCGATGCCCACAAAAATGGCGATCGTGACCGTCCACACGACCGGATCCCCGATCACGTAAGGCAGGATCAGGAACCAGATCAGAAAATTGGTCGCCAGCGCGCTGAGGACCAGGAACACGACTCCGGCCAGCGCGGTCATGCCGAGCAGGCCGCCGGCGGTCAGGATCGCGACCTGGGGCAGCCAGCTCTTCGAGCCATCCTGCCCCGGGTCGCTCACCCGATCGCTCATCGCATCAGGCCGCCTCGGCCGCCAGCTTCTGCGCCTTCTCGACCGCGTCCTCGATGGTGCCGACCATGTAGAACGCCGCTTCCGGCAGGTGGTCGTATTCGCCGGCCACCAGGCCCTTGAAGCCCTTGATGGTGTCGGCGAGGTCGACCAGCTTGCCCGGCGAGCCGGTGAACACTTCGGCCACGAAGAACGGCTGCGACAGGAAGCGCTCGATCTTGCGGGCGCGGGCGACGGTG
>JAHBYZ010000033.1 GCA_019635695.1 Rhizobiaceae bacterium | reverse complement strand
GGCGCTGCTGGCGCTCGCGCTCTCGATCGTCTCGCAGGCCGGAGACCTGTTCGAATCGTCGGTCAAGCGCCGCTTCGGCCGCAAGGATTCGGGCAATCTCATTCCCGGTCACGGCGGCGTCATGGATCGGGTCGACGCACTTGTCGCGGCCGCGATGGCACTATACCTCGTCGGGGTAGCGGCCGGGTCTGCCGGCCTGCCGGCACCGGCGCTGTTCGGCTCGTGACGGACATCGCCACCGATTCGCCCGCTTTGACGGCTCACTGACGCCGCGGCGTGAACCTTGAAACGGAGCTGACTTGGGCGACTTCCTGAATCTCCTGTTCGGCTGGGACAGCCTGCTCGTCGGCACGATCATCCCGTTCCTGTTCGTGCTCACCGTCGTCGTCTTCGTGCACGAGATGGGCCACTATCTGGTCGGCCGCTGGTGCGGAATCGGCGTGCAGGCCTTCTCGATCGGCTTCGGGCCGGAACTCATCGGCTTCAACGACCGGCGCGGCACCCGCTGGAAGCTGTCGGCCATTCCGCTCGGCGGCTACGTCAAGTTCGTCGGCGACATGAGCGCCACCAGCGCGCCGGACGCGGCGGAGATGGCGAAGCTGACCCCGCAGGAGCGCGAGGTCGCTTTCCACACGCAGCCGATATGGAAGCGGGCCCTTACGGTGTTCGCTGGTCCCGCCTTCAACTTCATGCTGACGATCGCGGTCTTCGCGGTGATGTTCGGCGTGTATGGGCGCTACGTCTCCGAACCCATGGTCGCCGAAGTGCGGGCAGGCAGCCCGGCCGAGGCGGCCGGTTTCCAGCCGGGCGACCGATTCGTGACAGTCGACGGCCATACGATCGAAACCTTCGCCGACGTGCAGCGCATCGTCTCGGGGCGGGCGGGCGACACGCTGGTCTTCGTGGTGCTGCGCGACGGGAAGGAGATCACCCTTACGGCCGTCCCGGAGACGGTCGAGCAGCAGGATGCGCTCGGCAACACAATCAAGGTCGGCGTCATCGGCGTCGTCAACGACGAGGCGATGGGGCAGCCGCGCGTGGTCGAATATTCGCCGCTGCAGGCGGTTGGCGAGGCGGTGCAGGAAACCGGCCACATCATCGCGCGCACGGGCCAGTTCATGCAGCGCTTCGTGATGGGACGGGAGGACCGTTGCCAGCTCGGCGGGCCGGTTCGGATCGCCGAGATGTCCGGAAAGGCGGCCTCGCTCGGATTCGAGTGGGTCGTGCAGCTGGTCGCGCTGCTGTCGGTCGGTATCGGCTTCCTCAACCTGCTGCCGATTCCGCCGCTCGATGGCGGACATCTGCTGTTCTACGGCGTCGAGGCGGTGATCAGGCGGCCGGTTTCGGAGCGGGTCATGGAGGAGGTCTATCGCGCCGGCCTGCTCATGGTGCTGGTTTTCATGGGATTCGTGTTCTGGAACGACATATTCGGGTGCTGAGCGGGAGCCTTCGCGTCGACGCAAGCCTCGCGAAATTCAGCGGGCGTTTACCATGCGGGGGAATAGCCGTGACGCTATTGCAACGGCGGGCGGGCAGAGTAAACGCTAATTAACCAGAAGCCTTGCGTGTAGGGGAAATCCGGGTCATACGGATAGGCGTTTTCTGCCGCGTAAGCCGGGTTTCTCGCTGTGGGGACTACGAGAAAAAGAGGGTACCAGGGCCCAATGAAGGCAGCTTCCAGTTTGCTGGGCGTCGTTTCGGCGACCGTATTGTCGGTATGTGTTGCGGTCACCGGGGGCGTTGCCTTCCAGTTCGCGGCCGTTTCGGTTGCGCAGGCGGCAACGGTGAGCCGCATCGATGTGCGCGGCAACCAGCGCGTCGATGCGGAGACGATTCGCAATTACATCGGGATTCGCCCCGGCGTGTCGTTCGGCAGCGCCGATATCGACGATGCGGTGAAGCGGCTTTTCGCCACCGGCCTGTTCTCGGACGTGCGCATCAGCCAGTCGGGCGGGGCGCTGGTCGTGGTGGTCGACGAATACGCCGTCGTCAACGCCGTCATTTTCCAGGGCAACAAGAAGATCAAGGACGACCAGCTGTCGGCCGCCGTTCAGGTGCAGCCGCGCGGTTCGTATTCGCAGTCGGGCGTCGAGGCCGACGTCGAGGCGATCAAGGCGGCCTATGCCCGCATCGGCCGCGAGGACGCCGTGGTGACCGTGTCGACGCAGCAGCTCGACGGCAATCGCGTCAACGTCATCTTCCAGATCAACGAAGGCGGCCGCACTAAGATCAAGTCGGTCAACTTCGTCGGCAACAATGCCTTCAGCGACGGCCGGCTCTCGGATGTGATCTCGACCAAGAAGTCGAGCTTCCTCTCGTTCCTGAGCAAGAACGACGTCTATGACGAGGCGCGGCTGCGCGCCGACGAGGAGGCGCTGCGCCGCTTCTACTACAATCGCGGCTATGCCGACTTCCAGGTGATCTCCTCCTACGCGGAGCTCAACCCGACCGAGAACGAGTACACGATCCAGTTCACGGTGGACGAGGGCGAGAAGTACAGCTTCGGCGACATCGCCGTTGACTCTTCGATCGTCGGCATCGAGCCGAACGTGTTCAACCGCGACCTCGAGACGCGTCAGGGCCGCACCTACAGCGCCGACGCTGTCGAGAAGACGATCATCGCCATCACCGAGCGTCTGGCCGGCGGCGGCTACGCCTTCGCGCAGGTCACCCCGCGCGGCAGCCGCGACTTCGCCACGCGCACCATCTCCGTGCTCTACACGATCGATCAGGGGCCGCGCGCCTATGTCGAGCGGATCGAAATCCGCGGCAACACCCGCACCCGCGACTATGTTATCCGTCGCGAGTTCGACATGTCGGAAGGCGACGCCTTCAACCAGGTCCTGATCCAGCGCGCCAAGCGCCGGCTGGAGGCGCTGGACTTCTTCGAGACCGTCGACATTTCCACGGCTCCGGGCAATGGGCCGGACCAGGTCGTGCTGGTCGTCGACGTGGTCGAAAAGTCGACCGGCGAGCTATCCATCGGCGCCGGCTACACTTCCGGCACGTCGGCTGCGGGCACGCGCGGCTTCATCCTCGAAGGCGGCATCGGCGAGCGCAACTTCCTCGGCCGTGGCCAGTCGATCAGCGTCAAGCTGGCAGGCGGCCGCACGTCGCGCGACTTCACCGTGTCGTTCACCGAGCCCTACTTCCTCGGTCGCCGTATCTCGGCCGGTTTCGACATCTTCCGGCAGACGCGCAACTACACGAACTACAACAGCACCGTGCTCGGCGGCACCGTCCGCTTCGGGCTGCCGATCACCGAGAACCTCTCGACGGTGCTCGCCTACAACATCGCGTCCGAGCGCTACAACTGGACGGCCGCCTGCGACGCCAACGGCGACGGCATCATCGATCCGCCCGGCGGCGACGCTGACGGCAACGGCGTGGTCGACGTCGGCTGCGTGTCCGCTCCGGCCATCCAGGGCGCTGTCGGCGGCGCTTGGCTAAAGTCGTCGGTCAGCGCTTCGCTGATCTACAACTCGCTCGACAACATGATGCAGCCGACCAAGGGCTTCTACGGCGCTCTCACGGCCGAAGTGGCGGGCCTCGGCGGCAATGCACGCTTCGTCAAGGTGACGGGCCGTGCCACCTACTACAACACGCTGCTGGAGGACTCGGGCCTTCTGGCGCTGCTCTCGGCCGGTGGCGGTCACGTGCAAGGCTTCGGCGCCGGCGGCCTGCGAGTGTTCGACCTGTTCCAGTCGCACGACCGCATGATCCGCGGCTTCACCTACAATGGTATCGGCCCGGTCGATACCACGACGCGCGAGCAGCTCGGCGGCAGCACCTACTTCAACGCCACGGCCGAGATGCAGCTGCCGATCCCCGGCATTCCGCGCTCGATCGGCATCAAGGGCGCGGTGTTTGCCGACGCGGCAACGGTGTTCGGCAATTCGCTGGTCGGGGTCGATCCGGCGACCGTCGGGGCGTCGATCCGCGCATCCGTCGGCGTCGGCCTGATCTGGGCCTCGCCGTTCGGGCCGATCCGCATCGATTACGCCTGGCCGATCCTGCGCCAGCCGACCGATCGCGTGCAGAACTTCAACTTCGGCATTTCGACGCGCTTCTGAGGCGCGCATCGCGGGCCTCGGTCCGCGATGCCGGCAAAGGCAGGCATGGCTGATCCGCTGTTCTTTGCGCCCGCGCGGTCGTACTCGGCGCAGGCGCTCGCCGAGGCCATAGGCGCACGGCTGTTGAACGACGCCTACGCGGACGTCGAACTGACCGGCGTCGCGGCGATCGGCGACGGCCGCGCCGGGGCCGTCGTCTACGCGGATGGCAAGAAAAATCTCGAAAATGTCGGCGCGAGCCTCGCGTCGGCCGTGATCTGCCGGGCCGATGCCGCCGGCAAGGTGCGCGAGGGCGCGGCCGTGCTGCTGAGCGAGCGGCCGCAGGAAAGCTTCGTGCGGGCGCTCGCCTTGTTCCATCCTGCCGCCGTGCGGCCCGGTGCACTGACCGGCGAGACGGGCGTCAGTGCGGCTGCGCATGTTGCGCCGTCCGCTCTGGTGGAGGAGGGCGCGATCGTCGAGGCGGGGGCCGTCATCGGCCCAGACGCGGCAGTGGGCAAGGGAAGCGTGATCGCGCCGGGCGCCGTCATCGGCAAAGGCTGCCAGATCGGTCGCGACTGCTATGTGGGGGCCGGCGCGACGATCCAGTTCGCGCTGCTCGGCAACCGCGTCTACGTCCATCCCGGCGTGCGCATCGGGCAGGACGGTTTCGGCTATGTGCAGGGGACCGGGACCAAGATTCCGCAGATCGGACGCGTCGTCATCCAGGACGATGTCGAGATCGGCGCCAACACGACCATCGACCGCGGCGCCATGGGCGATACAATTATCGGCGAGCGAACCAAGATCGATAATCTCGTCCAGATCGGCCACAACGTGCGCATCGGACGCGGCTGCGTGATCGCCGCCCAGTGCGGTGTGTCCGGCTCGGTCGTGCTTGGCGACTACGTCATGCTGGCCGGCCAGGTCGGCATGGCCGACCACCTTTCCGTCGGCGACCGCGCCATCGTGGCGGCGCAGAGCGGCGTGATGCACAATATTCCGGCCGGCGAGACCTGGTTCGGCTATCCGGCGCAGCTGATGACCTCGACCATGCGGGAAGTCGCGCTTCTGCGCTCCATGGCGCGGCCGAAAAAGAAGAAGACCAGCACGAATGAATGACGCCAAGGCTTTGGACAGTATCGACATTTCGCGGCTGATGGAGCTTCTCCCGCACCGCTATCCGTTCCTGATGATCGACAGGATCGTCGACATCGACGGCGACGAGTCGGCGGTCGGCGTCAAGAACGTCACCTTCAACGAGCCGCATTTCACGGGCCATTTCCCTGCCATGCCGGTGATGCCGGGCGTGCTGATCATCGAGGCGATGGCGCAGACGGCCGGCGCCATCTGCCTGCACAAGATGGATCGCGGCGAGCCGGCGATCGTCTTCTTCATGACGGTCGACGGGGCCAAGTTCCGCAAGCCCGTTGTGCCGGGCGACCGGCTGGAGCTTCATGTCCGGAAGCTCAAGCAGCGCGGCGGCATTTTCCGCTATGCCGGTGAGGCCATTGTCGACGGCGTCAAAGTGGCCGAAGCCGAAGTTCAGGCCATGGTCAGCTTCGCGACCGATGCGGCGAAGACCGCAGGATGAGTGCGGGCACCGAAATCCATCCGCTGGCGCTGGTCGAAAAGGGGGCGCAACTCGGCGCAGGCGTGCGGGTCGGCCCGTTCTGCCATGTCGGGCCCGAGGTGGTGCTCGGCGATGGAGTCCATCTGCTCAGCCATGTGTCCGTGACCGGCGCGACGACAGTAGGCGCCCGGACGCAGGTCCATCCCCACGCCGCCCTGGGCGGCCCTCCGCAGGATCTGAAGCACAAGGATGCCCGCACCACGCTGACGGTTGGCGCCGACTGCCTGATCCGCGAGGGCTTCACCGCCCATCGCGGTACCGAGCACGGCGGCGGACACACCCGGATCGGGGACCGCTGCTTCCTGATGGCCAATAGTCATGTCGCGCATGACTGCCACATCGGCAACGGCATCATCATGGCCAACGGCTCCGTGATGGGCGGTCACTGCGAGATCGACGACAATGTCATCATCTCGGGACTCGTCGCCATCCACCAGTTCGTGCGCATCGGGCGTGGCGCGATGCTGGGCGGCGGCGCCCGCGTGGCCGGCGACGTCATTCCCTACGGCATGGCGCAGGGCGACCGCGCCACGCTGCGCGGGCTCAACGTGGTGGGGCTTCGGCGGGCAGGCGCGTCACATTCGGATATCGCCGCGCTGCGACAGGCCTACCTGATGCTGTTCGACCGGGCGCGGCCTGTTGCGGAGAACGTCGAACGGGTGCGTACCGCGTTTCCCGGCAACGCCCGGGTGGCGGAGGTGCTTTTGTTCTTTACCGCCAAGGGAAGACGCATCTTCACCGTGCCCGGTGTCGATGCGGCCGCCGAAGGCGGCGACGAATAGCCCGAACAAAAAAGGCGGCCAGCGGGCCGCCTTTCTGCTTTCAGTCCCGTTGCGTTCAGCGCCTGGCGATCGGCACGTAGTCGCGCTCGGTTTCGCCGGTGTAGAGCTGGCGGGGCCGGCCGATCTTCTGGCTCGGGTCCTCGATCATCTCCTTCCACTGGGCGATCCAGCCGACGGTGCGCGCCACCGCGAACAGCACCGTGAACATGGTGGTCGGGAAGCCCAGCGCCTTGAGCGTGATGCCCGAATAGAAATCGATGTTCGGATAGAGCTTCTTCTCGATAAAGTACTCGTCGGTCAGCGCGATCTTCTCGAGCTCCATCGCGACGTCGAGCAGCGGATCGTCCTTGATGCCGAGCTCGCCCAGCACCTCATGCGTGGTCTTCTGCATGATCTTGGCGCGCGGATCGTAGTTCTTGTAGACGCGGTGGCCGAAGCCCATCAGACGGAACGGGTCGTTCTTGTCCTTGGCCCGCTTGATGAATTCCGGGATGCGGTCGACGGTGCCGATCTCGGCAAGCATGTTGAGCGCTGCCTCGTTGGCGCCGCCATGGGCCGGCCCCCACAGACAGGCGATGCCGGCGGCGATGCAGGCGAAGGGGTTGGCGCCCGACGAGCCGGCGAGGCGCACCGTCGAGGTCGAGGCGTTCTGCTCGTGGTCGGCGTGCAGGATGAAGATGCGGTCCATCGCGCGCGCCAGCACCGGGTTCACCTCGTATTCCTCGCAGGGCACCGCGAAGCACATGCGCAGGAAGTTGGCCGCGTAGGAGAGGTCGTTCTTCGGGTAAACGAAGGGCTGGCCGATATGGTACTTGTAGGCCATCGCCGCGATGGTAGGCATCTTGGCGATCAGGCGGATCGAGGCCACCATGCGCTGGTGCGGGTCCGAGATGTCGGTGGAGTCGTGATAGAAGGCCGACAGCGCGCCGACCACGCCGCACATCACCGCCATCGGATGCGCATCGCGACGGAAACCGCGGAAGAAGTTGACCATCTGCTCATGCACCATGGTGTGGCGCGTGACGCGATAGTCGAAGTCGTCCTTCTGCGCCTTGGTCGGCAGGTCGCCGTAGAGCAGCAGGTAGCAGGTTTCGAGGAAATCGCCGTGCTCGGCAAGCTGGTCGATCGGGTAGCCGCGGTGCAGCAGTATGCCTTCGTCGCCGTCGATGAAGGTGATCTTGGATTCGCAGCTCGCGGTCGAGGTGAAGCCGGGATCGTAGGTGAACATCCCGGTGTCTTTGTACAGCGACGCGATGTCGACGACGTCCGGGCCGACGGTGCCTTTTCGGATCTTGAATTCGCTGCCCTTGCCGCCCGCATCAAGCTTCGCAGTGGTGACCGTCATGGCAGTTTCCTCTCTTCATGTTTGAAGCTGCGCCGACGGAAAGCCGGCGCCGGACGGTGGGTCGGACGGGCTCTGCGGGCTGGTCCGGCACGACCGGCGCCCCCGTGCGCCGATCTGTCCTCGTACCCTTATGTTGCACCGCAAAAGCCTGAATTCAATGGGCATTCCCCGCGGTTTGGCGGAAGCAGATTCTTCTAATCGATTTGGTCTTCGATGCGGGCAAGACTTTCGTCGCGACCGAGCACTGCCAGCACGTCGAACACTCCGGGCGAGGTGCTTCGCCCGGTCAGCGCGGCGCGCAACGGCTGCGCCACCTTGCCGAGCTTTAGTCCGTTCGCCTCGGCGAATTCGCGCACGGCCGCTTCCGTGGAAGCCGCGGTCCACGCGCCCGCGCCGGCCAGCGTCGTCCGCGCTCCGGCAAGCACCTTGCGGGCATCCGCGTCGAGTAGCGTCCTGGCCTTTTCGTCCAGCGCAAGCGGCCGCTGCGCGTAGAGGTAGTAGGCGCTCTCGGCCAGTTCCACCAGCGTCTTGGCGCGCTCCTTCAGCCCCGGCATCGCCGCCAGCAGCTTTGCCTTCAGCGCATCGTCGACTCCTGCCGAAAGCGCGCCGCCGAGCGGCAGATGGGGCAGGCTCTCGACGAATATGTCGAGCAGCTCGGCATCCGGCGTGCCGCGCATGTGCACGCCGTTCAGCGCCTCCAGCTTGGCGAAGTCGAAGCGCGAGGCGCCGCGGTTGACGTCTTCGATCTCGAACCATTCGACCATCTGTTGCGTCGACATCACCTCGTCGTCGCCATGGCTCCAGCCCAGCCGCGCGAGATAGTTGCGCAGGGCCGCCGGCAGATAGCCCATGGCGCGGTAGGCCTCGACGCCAAGCGCGCCGTGCCGCTTCGACAGCTTGGCGCCATCCGGCCCGTGGATCAGCGGGATGTGCGCCATCACCGGGATGTCCCAGCCCATGGCATCGTAGATCACCTGCTGGCGCGCCGCGTTGGTCAGGTGGTCGTCGCCGCGGATGATGTGGGTCACGCCCATATCGTGGTCGTCGACCACCACCGCGTGCATGTAGGTCGGCACGCCGTCGGAGCGCAGGATGATGAAGTCGTCGAGATCCTTGTTGGGGAAGCGCACGTCGCCCTGCACGCGGTCGCGCACCAATGTCTCGCCCTCCAGCGGCGCCTTTATGCGCACGACCGGCTTCACCCCGGCCGGTGCCTCCTTCGGATCGCGCTCGCGCCAGCTGCCGTCGTAGCGCGGCGGCCGGCCCTCGGCGCGGGCCTTCTCGCGCATCGCGTCGAGTTCGGCCGGCGTCTCGTAGGCGTAATAGGCCTTTCCGAGCGCCACCAATTCCTCGGCGACCTCGCGATGGCGCGCGGCGCGGGCGAATTGCGACACGGGCTCGCCGTCCCATTTCAGGCCGAGCCAGTCGAGCCCGTCGAGAATGGCGGCGGTCGCGGCTTCCGTCGAGCGCTCGCGGTCGGTGTCCTCGATGCGCAGCAGCATCGTGCCGCCGGTGTGCTTCGCGTAGAGCCAGTTGAACAGCGCTGTGCGCGCGCCGCCAATGTGCAGATAGCCGGTCGGCGAGGGCGCGAAACGGGTGACGACAGGCTTGGACATTCGTGCTTCCGGGCGGCTCTTTGCGGGCGGGGCGGTTGATTGGCCGCTTCTTGTGGCGCGACGCGCGTGATGTAGCATAGGCCGGTTGGGGCGCAAGTATTTCGCAAGCGGGGCGCCGGCGTGGCGGTCGAGGCGGGCGAGCATCTTGTTGAGGACGTATCCCCGGCGCGCGGCTTGCGCTTCGCGCCGTGGCGGAGCGATGGCCTGCCGCCCGTTCCGATTGCCGCGACTTCGCGGCAGCGGCTGTCACTGGCGGCGGCACAGGCGCGTTTTGCCGCGGCGTTCGCAATTGAGTCCGCCCGCGGCACCGGCCTCGTCGCCTTCGCCGCGCTGTTCGGCGCGGGCGCGGCTGCGTATTTCGCGCTGCCGTCCGAGCCTCCGCCCGCCGCGCTCGCCGCGGCGCTGGTCGTGCTTTCCGCGAGCCTGATCGCCGTTGGGCACGACTTGCGACGCGCCGCCATCGTTGCACTGATGGCGCTGGCGCTCGGCGCCGCCGCGGGCGCCTTCGAGGCCTGGCGGGCCGGCACGCGCATGATCGGCGCGGACATCACGACGCGGCTCACCGGGCGTGTGGTCGCCGTGGAGGAACGCGAGGGCGGCCGCGCCCGCCTGACCATCGACGTGCTCAAGACGGAGCGGCCGGTGCTGCGCTTCGCGCCCGACCGCGTGCGCGTCACCGCGCGCAGCGTGCCCGAGACGCTGTTGCCGGGAGCTGCGGTGACCGGCGTGGTGCGGTTGCTGCCGGCGACCGGGCCGGTGCGGCCGGACGGCTACGACTTCTCGTTCCACTCCTATTTCGCCGGCATCGGCGGCAGCGGCTTCTTCCTGACCGGACCGTTCGAGGCGGACGCCGCCGGGCTCGCGCCGCCCGGCATGGGGCAGCGCCTCGCGGCGTCGGTCGAGCGTTTCCGCGAGCGGCTCGCCGACCATATCCGGGCGCGCATCGGCGGGCCGGAAGGCGAGATCGCCGCCGCGCTCGTCGCCGGCGTGCGTGGCGGCATCGCCGAGGCCGACAACGAGGCGCTGCGGCGCGCCGGGCTTGCGCATTTCATCTCGATCTCGGGCCTGCACATGGCGCTGGTCGCGGCCATCATCCTGGTGACGCTGCGTTCCGGCCTCGCGCTCTTTCCGCTGTTGTCCTCGCGGCGGCCCGTCAAGAAATATGCGGCGGCGGGCGCGCTGCTCGCGATCAGCGGCTACATCGTCGTCTCCGGCCAGGAGGTCGCGGCCGTCCGCAGCTTCATCATGTTCGCCGTCATGCTGGTCGCCGTGCTGTTCGACCGCGCCGCGCTGACCATGCGCAACCTGGCGATCTCGGCGTTGCTCATCCTGGTCGTGGCTCCGCACGAGATCATGGGGCCGAGCTTCCAGATGTCGTTCGGCGCCACCGCCGCTCTCATCGCTGCCTATGCGTGGAACTCGGAGCGCCGCCGGACGGCGCCGGCCAGCCGGCTGGCGGAAACCGGCATCACATGGAAGGCGGCGCGTCTCATCCTGCTGTTCTTCGGCGCCCTGGCCGCGACCTCGCTCGTTGCCGGGCTGGCAACCACCGTGTTCGGGATCTGGCATTTCCAGCGTGTCTCGCCGCTGGCCCTCGTCGCCAACCTCGCGGCAATGCCGGTCGTCAGCCTTGTCGTCATGCCGGCGGCGGTGGCGGGCAGCCTGCTCGTGCCGCTCGGTCTCGACGGCCCGTTCTTCGCCGCGATGGGCTGGGGCCTGCGCGTCGTCATGGCGATTGCACATTTCCTGTCGGAGCGCTCGCCGCTGGATTCGGTCGGCGCCATCCCCGCCGCCGCGCTGGTCCTGCTCGCCTGCGCGCTGGCCGTCGCCACCATCGCCACCACGGCGACGCTGCGCCTGCTTGCCGTCCCGCTCGCGATAGCCGGTCTGGCAGCGGCCCTATGGCGCGACCTCCCCGACGCGTTCATCTCGGAGGACGGCCGCCTTGTCGCGGTGGCAACGGCCGAAGGCCGCCTCGCCGTCAGCCGAGCCCGGCCCTCGGCCTTCACGGTCTCAAACTGGCAGCACGCGCTGGCCGCCGACAAGGTGATGCGTCCCGAACGCACGGCGCAGCCCCAAGGTCCGGTACAGTCCGAAGTCGCGGCGCAGCCTCAGCGCGGGACTCAGCCCCAAGGCAACGGCACGGCAGCCGCCACGCAGGCCGTTTCCGCCGCGCCATCGTTTGCCCTGCAATCCCCTTCCAAGCAGCCGACCGGCAAAGTCTCCGTGCCGGACCGAAGCGCAGACGCCCCGCCGCGTACCCCGCCGCGTACCGGGCCGCGGAGGGCCGGCACGCCGGCCGAAGCCTTTCGCTGCGGCCCCGACGACACATGCGTTGCGCAACATGAAGGCGGCGCCGTTGTCGTTCATGCGCCTGACGCCGCAGCGGCCATCGACCACTGCACGAATGCCGCGCTGATCGTCATAGCCGACGCGACGGCGCAGAACCCCTGCCCAACAGGTTTCCCGGTTCTGGTCGTCACCAGGCGCGACCTCGCCCTTCGCGGCAGCGCCGCGGTCTGGCTCGACGGCGCAGGTGCGCCCCGCATCGCCTTCGCCATCGGCGAAGCGCCCCGGATATGGCACGATCAGCGCCGCTTCTCGCGCGAGGCGAGGGGACTTCCGCCCTGGCAGCGGCAACCGCCGAAAACGCGACCCGCCGAAGACGCCTCCAACGCGGCGGAGCCATCGCAGCAACGCCGCCGCGCCGCGGCAGCCGCGAACCTCAGTAGCGCCGGATCAGCCCGACCAGACGCCCCTGCACCTTGACCCGGTCGGGACCGAAGATGCGCGTCTCGTAGGCCGGGTTGGCGGCCTCCAGCGCGATCGAATCGCCCCGGCGGCGGAAACGCTTGAGCGTCGCCTCCTCGTCGTCGACCAGAGCGACCACGATATCGCCCGGCGTCGCCGTGCTGCCGTTGCGGATGATGATCGTGTCTCCGTCGAAGATGCCGGCCTCGATCATCGAATCGCCCTTGACCTCGAGCGCATAGTGTTCGCCGCCGCGCAGCATTTCCGGCGGCACCACCACGCTGTGCGTCGGGTTCTGGATCGCGGAGATCGGCACGCCGGCCGCGATGCGGCCCATCACCGGCAGCGACACGGCCGCCGGGGCGTCGTCGTTCGATGCGGTCGAGCGCTTCGGCTCCGGGGCTTTTCCGAAGCCGGGCTGGCCGAGGCTGCCCTGAATGACGCTGGGCGAGAATTTCCGCGGCGCGTTCAGACCCGGCGCAATCGAATCCGGCAGCTTTATCACTTCCAGCGCCCGCGCCCTGTTGGGCAGGCGGCGGATGAAGCCGCGCTCCTCCAGCGCGGTGATGAGCCGGTGAATGCCGGACTTCGACGCAAGGTCGAGTGCGTCCTTCATCTCGTCGAAGGATGGAGGAATGCCGCTTTCCTTGAGCCGCTCATGGATGAAGAGAAGCAGTTCGTGCTGCTTGCGGGTGAGCATCGGCGGCCCTTTCCTCGCGCCGGTGGAATCGCCGGCAAACAAAACCAGAACATCTGTATCTGTTCCAGTCTTGTTCCGCAACACTTAAAATTCTATTGAATGCGTTGACGTTTCGTTCACCGTAACATCAGCACGCGGCAGGGCGCGCCCTGCGCGGCGGCGGGCGCGAACGGCTCGCGGATGATCAGCGCGTTGGCCGCTGCGAGCGTGGCCAGCATCGACGAATCCTGCATGTCGAACGGCGTCGCCACCAGCGTCGTGCCGCTGTTGGCCGAGCCGGGGAAGGCGGTGGCGCGCACATAGTCCTGGCGCTGGTCGTTGGCCTTCATGCCGCCGCCGAGCACGGCGGGGCGGATATCCGGCACGTGGGTGCGGCCGCCGAGCCGCGCCAGCAGGGGCCGCAGGAAGAGCTGCGAGCAGACGAGGCTCGACACCGGGTTGCCCGGCAGGCCGAGCACATGAGCGGCGCCGAGCCGGCCGACCATCAGCGGCTTGCCGGGACGCATCGCGATCTTCCAGAATTCCAGCGTCATGCCGAGCCCGGTCAGCACGCCCTGCACGAGATCGTGGTCGCCCACCGAGGCGCCGCCGAGCGTGACGATCACGTCGGCGCCGGCCTGCTGTGCTGCGCGCACGGCGCCGGCGATGGCCTCACGGTCGTCGGGCACGATGCCGACGTCGAGCGCTCGCGCGCCGTCGGCCGCGACGATCGCCGACACCGCAAGGTTGTTCGAGGCGACGATCTGGCCGGGCCCGGGATCGGCACCCGGCGGCACGAGTTCGTCGCCGGTGGCGATGATGGCGACCAGCGGCCGGCGCACGACCGGCAGTGCGGCGTGGTTGGCCGCCGCCGCCACCGAAACCGCTGCGGGATCCAGCAGGCGGCCGGCGGCGAGCAGCGGGTCGCCTGCGCGGAAGTCCAGCCCCGCTGCGCGCACGTTGCGGCCTGTTGCCGTCGCCTCGGTGGCCTCGATACGGCCGTCGCCGGCGGGTTTCGTGTCTTCCTGCAGCAGCACGGTATCCGCGCCGTCGGGCAGCGGCGCGCCGGTGAAGATGCGCACGCTCTGCCCGGTGCCGACGGTGCCGCCGAAGGGTTTTCCAGCCGGCGCGGCGCCGATCACGTGGAGGAAGGCCGGCAGCTTCGCGATGTCTTCGCCGCGCACGGCGTAGCCGTCCATGGCGGAAGCGGGGAAGGGCGGCTGGGTGCGGCGCGCCGCAATCGGTGCGGCCAGCACGCGCCATGCCGCTTCCGCCACCGGCACGGTCTCGGCGCCGAGACGTTCCGCGCCGGCGAGCAGCCGGTCGAGTGCGGCGTCGACGGGCAGCAGCGCCACGGTCAGGGCTGCCTGCGCCAGTCGCCGGAGCGGCCGCCTGACTTGGCTGCCAGACGAACCGGCCCGATCTCCATGCCGCGGTCGACGGCCTTGGCCATGTCGTAGATGGTCAGGCAGGCGACGGAGACGGCGGTCAGCGCCTCCATCTCCACGCCGGTACGACCCGACACGCGCACGGTGGCGGCAACGCGCAGGCCCGGCAGCGCCTCGTCCGGCTCGATGTCGAGCGTCACTTTTTCGATCAGCAGCGGGTGGCAGAGCGGGATCAGCTCGTGCGCCTTCTTGGCCGCCATGATGCCGGCGATGCGCGCGGTGGCAAGCACGTCGCCTTTCTTCGCGTTGCCCGACAGGATGGTCGCCAGCGTCTCGCGCTGCATGGTCACGCAGCCTTCGGCGGTGGCCTCGCGCTGGGTGACATCCTTGCCGCCCACGTCGACCATGTGGGCCTCGCCGGAGGCGGCGATATGGGTGAGGCCGCTCATGCCGCCGCCGCTTCGCGCGCCAGCAGCGCGCGCGTCGCGGCCTCAACGTCGGCCTGCCGCATCAGGCTTTCGCCGACGAGGAAGGTGGTGATGCCGGCGCGGGCCAGCCGGGCGCAGTCGGCCGGCGTGAAGATGCCGCTCTCGCCGACCAGCAGCCGGTCGTCCGGCACCATGGGCGCCAGCCGCTCGGCGGTTTCCAGCCTGGTCTCGAAGGTGCGCAGGTTGCGGTTGTTGATGCCGATCAGCTTCGAGGACAGCCGCAGGGCCCGCTCGGTCTCGGCCTCGTCATGGACTTCGACCAGAACATCCATGCCCAGCGCAAAAGCCTCGTGCTCCAGACGCCGCGCGTCGTCGTCGCTCAGCGAGGCCATGATGAGCAGGATGGCGTCGGCGCCCCAGGCGCGCGCCTCGAGCACCTGATAGGTGTCGAACATGAAGTCCTTGCGCAGCGCCGGCAGGTTGGTGGCGGCGCGGGCGGCGGTCAGGAATTCCGGCGCGCCCTGAAAGGACGGGGCGTCGGTCAGCACCGACAGGCAGGCAGCACCGCCGGCCTCGTAGGCGCGGGCGAGCGCAGGCGGGTCGAAATCGGCGCGGATCAGGCCCTTCGACGGGCTCGCCTTCTTCACCTCGGCTATCAGGCCGTAGCGACCCTGCGCCTGCTTCGCCTTCAGCGCATGCATGAAGCCGCGCGGCGCTTCGGCCTCGCGGGCGCGGGCGCGCAGCTCCGCGAGCGGCACGGCGGCTTTCGCCGCGGCGATCTCGTCGCGCTTGTAGGCCTCGATCTTTTTCAGGATGTCGGCCATCAGGCGCCCTTTTCGGAGGGAGCGGGCCGGTTGGAGACCTCGACCAGCGCGTCGAGCGCGGCCTTCGCCTTGCCGGCGTCGAGCGACTTCTGCGCCAGCGTCACGCCGTCTGCGAGCGACCTGACGCGGCCCGCAACCACCAGCGCGCCGGCCGCGTTCAGCACGGCGATGTCGCGGTAGGCGTTCTTCTCGCCGGCGAGCACCGCGCGCAGTGCTTCCGCATTGTGGGCGGCGTCGCCGCCCTTCAGCGCGTCCGCAGCAACCCGCTTCAGGCCCAGTTCCTCCGGCGTCACCTCGAAAGTCGTCACCTCGCCGTCGGCCAGCGCCGCCACGCGCGTGACGCCGGCCGTTGTCATCTCGTCCAGCCCTGCGCCGTGCACCACCCACACGCAGTCGGAACCGAGTTCCTTGAGCACGTGCGCCAGCGGCTCCACCCATTGCGGCGCGAAGACGCCGACGAGCTGGCGCGACACTCCGGCCGGATTGGAAAGCGGCCCAAGCAGGTTGAAAATCGTGCGGGTGCCAAGCTCGACGCGGCTCGGGCCGACGTGGCGCATGGCCGAATGATGTGCCGGCGCGAACATGAAGCCGACCCCGGCCTGCGCAATGCACGCGGCTATGCGGTCCGGCCCTATTTCGATGTTCACGCCGAGGGCAGCGAGCGTGTCGGCCGCACCCGAGCGCGACGACAGTGCGCGGTTGCCGTGCTTGGCCACCGGCACACCGGCGCCGGCCGTGATGAAGGCCGCGGCGGTCGACACGTTGTACGAGCCGGAGGCGTCGCCCCCGGTTCCGACAATGTCGATGGCGTCGGCGGGGGCGGCCACCGGCAGCATGCGGGCGCGCATGGCGGCGACCGCGCCGGAAATCTCCGGCACCGTCTCGCCGCGCACGCGCAGCGCCATCAGGAAGCCGCCGATCTGCGAGGGCGTCGCCTCGCCCGACATCATCACGCCGAACGCCTCGCGGGCCTCGTCGAAGGTCAGCGGCGTTCCGGCGGCGGCCTTGGCGATGAAGCTCTTGAAATCGGCCATGGCCCGCCCGGTCGCCCCGCTCAGAAGGCCAGCGCCTGGTTGATCGCCGCCTGGTTGACGCTCACCGGGTAGCGCGTCTGCAGCAGCGCCACCAGCTGGTCGAGCAGGTCGTCGGCCATGCCGGAGGAGAACGCGGTCTGCTGGTCGGGCGGTACAGAGTCCGCGCTGCTGTCGAAGGGCGCGATCACCTCGGTCACCTTGAACAGCACCTGCGCGCCGTCCTGTGGCGAGGCGACGATGCCGCTGGCGCCCTGCGCCACGCCGAACACGGCGGCCGCGCCGGTGCGGCCGAAATCGGCGTCGTCGGCGTCGCGCTTGAGGCCGCGCTTGGTCTGGAGTTCAAGCGACAGTTCGCCGGCGATGTCGGCGAAGGCGGCGCCGTCGTCGAGCCGCTTCTTCAGCTCGCTCATGCGCGCGCCCATCTGCGACGACGCTTCCTGCGCCTTCCAGTCGGCTATCACCCGGTCGCGCACCTCATCGAGCGCGCGGTCGCGCGCAGGCGTGATCTTGTCGACCTCGAAGAACAGGAAACCGGAGGCGCCGAGCGTCACCGGCGGGTTCTCGATGCCGGCTTCGGTCGCAAATGCCTCGCGCAGCAGCGCCTGGGATTCGGGAATGTCGGCGACGACGTTGCCGGCCATGTCCTGGCCGCCGCGATCCACCGCTTCGATGGTGACCATGCGCAGCTTCTGCCGCTCGGCGGCTTCGGCCATCGAGGCCCCGCCGGCGCGGGCATCCTCGTAGCCGTCATGCACGTCGAGCAGGATGCGGGTCGCCTCGTCAATCGCGAGGTCGCGTCGAATGCCGGCCGCGACCTCCTCGTAGGGACGAACGACCGCGGGCGTGATCTCGGTGACGCGCACGAGCACACTGCCGAAGGTGCCGGCCACCACGTCGCTGACGCCGCCCTGCTGGAGCGCGAAGGCTGCTGCGGCGATCGCCGCGTCGGCCACGGATTCCTTGCGGAAGGTGCCGAGCTGGACGTCGGCCATGGTCTTGCCCTCGGCCGTCACGGCGTCCTCGAAGCTGCCGCCGGCGCGGATCTTGTCGAGCGCGGCCTGCGCGGCTTCCGCGGAGGCGAAGACCAGCTGCTCGATGCGACGCGTTTCGGGGGTCGTAAAGCGCGAAATGTTCTGGTCGTAATAAGCGCGCACCTGGTCGTCGAGGATGGCGCTTTCGTCGGCGATGTCGGCCGGCTCGAGCTTCACGTAGGAGATGGTGCGGTATTCGGGCGCGGCGTAGTCGCGCTTGGCGCCGTCGAAGAAGCTGGCAAGCTGTTCCTCGGTCGGTTCCGCGATCGGTTCCACGATTCCGCGCGGCACCACGACGAACTCCACGGTGCGGTCCTCGCCGCGGTAGAGCGACACGGCGCGCAGATAGGTGTCGGGAACCGAGAGCCCGTCCGATACGGCTTCGACCACCTGCTGGCGGATCGCCACCTGCTCGCGGTTCTTCAGATAGTCCTCGGGCCGCATGCCGACTTGGCGCAGCACATATTCGAACTGGTTTCGGTCGAAGCGGCCGTCCGGGCCCTGGAAGGCCGGGTCCTGCGCCGTCAGCGCCGCCAGCCGGTCGCGCGACAGGCCGAGCCGCATCTCGCTGGCCTGCTCGTCGAGCACGGCGCCCGCGATCAGCTGCCCCAGCACCTGCTGGTCGATGCCAAGCGCGATGGCCTGCTCGCGCGTCAGCCGCGTGCCGAACTGCTGCGACATCACCATCAGCTGGCGGTCGTAGGCAAGGCGGTATTCGAGCACGGAAACGCGCGTGTCGCCGGCCGAGATGACGTTCGATCCCGGCCCCCCGAAGATGGAGCCGGAGATGCCCCATACGGCGAAGGAGACGACCAGGAGCGCAAGCAGGAACTTGGCGACCCAGGTGCCGGCGGCTTTTCTCAGTGCTTCGAGCATGTGGCGGGCAAACCCCCGAAATTCCAAGGCGAGTGCAGGGCAATAGCGTCCTTCGCTACAAGTGTCGATTGCTTTGTGGCCGGTTTTTGGTAGTCAGGCGGCCCGCTGAACCAACCGTGAGGAGCGCCGCCATGACGCCTGGAATTCGTCCTCTCGTGGCCGGCAACTGGAAGATGAACGGCACTTCGGCGTCGCTCGTCGAGCTGCGCGGCATCGCCAACGGCTTCATGGGCGGGCTCGATGCGGAGACCGAAGCCGCCATTTGCGTGCCCGCGACCTTGCTTTCGCGCGCTGCGGAGCTGCTATCCAGCTCGCCGGTCAGGGCAGGGGGGCAGGACTGCCACGCCAGGGCTTCCGGCGCGCATACCGGCGACATTGCCGCCGAGATGCTGAATGACGCCGGTGCGACGCTGGTGATTGTGGGCCATTCCGAGCGGCGCACCGACCACGGCGAGACGGATGCCGCGGTGCATGCCAAGGCGGAAGCCGCATGGCGCGCCGGGCTCATTGCCATCATCTGCATCGGCGAGACCGAGGCCGAGCGGCGCGGCGGCACGACGCTCGAGGTGCTGTCGCGCCAGATCGCCGGTTCCGTGCCGGCGAGCGCCACGCCCGAAAACACCGTCGTCGCCTACGAGCCGGTCTGGGCGATCGGCACCGGCCTGACGCCGACCGCGGCCGATGTCGCGGAAGCGCACCGCCATATCCGCGCGCGGCTGGCCGTGAAGCTGGGTGCTGCGGCCGGCAGGATGCGCATCCTCTATGGCGGCTCGGTCAAGCCGTCCAACGCCGTCGAACTGCTCGGCGTCGCCAATGTCGACGGCGCGCTTGTCGGCGGCGCAAGCCTGAAGGCCGCCGACTTCCTCGGCATAGCCGAAGCGTACCGTTTGCTCTGAGGCCGGGCTGGCCGCGCGGCAAATCCGCCTGCGGGGCTTGGAAAAGCCCCAAAGAGCGTATATCTGCCCCGGCAAAGAACCGACGGGCCGACCGCGCCCAGCCGAACCGGATCGCCTTATGGACACACTCATCATCGTCATCCACCTGATCATCGTCGTTGCGCTGATCGGCGTGGTCCTGTTGCAGCGCTCCGAGGGCGGCGGGCTCGGTATCGGCGGTGGTTCCGGCTTTATGACGGCGCGCGGCGCGGCCAACGCGCTGACGCGCACCACGGCGATCCTTGCCGGCGCCTTCTTCCTGACGTCGCTGGCCTTGTCGATCATCGCGCGCTACGGCGAGCAGCCGATCGACATCCTCGACCGCGTCGAGCAGCCGGCGCCGGGCGCGCCCGGCGCGCCGCCGTCGGGCGGCGTGCTCGACCAGCTCGGCGGCAACGATGCGCCCGCGCCGGCCGCTCCCGCCCAGCCACAGGCTCCCGCGGTTCCCAGCGAATAAGAAGAGCCCGACCTGACAATAGCCGGTCGTTCCAGCGCCGCCGAAAGGCGGCGTTGTTGCATTGCAACACCTTGCCGGTGAATGGCTGACCTCACGTTTTTGTTGACCGGCGACCTGCCCGCAAGGGTTGAGCGCGGACGCTCATCGAACTAGAGATTCGTCTCGGGCGGATGCCGGGCGAGGAAGCTGGCGGCATCGCCGTCAACGCGGCGCTTGGGACTATTCAGATGATCGCACGCATACTCGCAGCGATGGGCTTGGCCGTCGCTCTTTCGCTTTCCGTTTCGGCTTCGGCCGACGCTCAGCAGTCGAAGAAGAAGCAGGAGCAGCAGGTCGCTTCTGCCGAAGGCAACAAGGGCGAGCTGCGCAGCAACGTGCAGACGCGCTCGGGCATGTTCGCGTCCTGGTTCGGGCCGCAGCGCATGCTGCCGGAAACCGAGGCGCTGGACGACCGGCTGAACAGCAGCAAGAAGAAGAAGTTCAAGGTCAAGCCGGAGTTCGAGCCGCAGCTGGTCGAGTTCGAGCGCGGCTACAACCGCGGCACGATCGTCATCGACCCCAAGAGGAAGTTCCTCTACCTGGTCGAATCGGGCGGCAAGGCGCGCCGCTACGCCATCGCGGTCGGCCGCGAGGGGCTGGCCTTCAGCGGCAAGGGCACCGTCGGCGACAAGCAGGAATGGCCGCGCTGGACCCCGACCAAGGACATGCAGCAGCGCGAGCCGGCCAAGTACGGCCGCTACAAGGACGGCATGGACGGCGGGCCGGACAATCCGCTCGGCGCGCGCGCCATCTACCTCTACCAGGGCAAGAAGGACACGCACATCCGCATCCACGGCACCAACCAGCCGCAGTCGATCGGCACCGCGTCCTCCAACGGCTGCTTCCGCATGATCAACGAGCATGTCATCGACCTTTACGGCCGCGTGCGCATGGGCGCCGAGATCATCGTGCTCTGAGCGGCGGCAACCACCCCGCAATTCCGAAAGGCGGCGCTCTGCGCCGCCTTTTGCGTTTCGGACCTCAGATCAGCTGCAGCCCCTTGAGGCTGGCGTGGCCGTTGCGGCCGATGACGATATGGTCGTGCACGGATATGCCGAGCGGTTTCAGCGCGTCGATGATCGCCTTGGTCATGTCGATGTCGGCGCGCGACGGCGTCGGGTCGCCCGAGGGGTGGTTGTGGACCAGCACGATGGCCGTCGCGGAGAGCTCGATCGCCCGCCGCAACACCTCGCGCGGGTAGACCGGCGTGTGGTCGACCGTGCCCACCTGCTGAACCTCGTCGCCGATCAGCTGGTTCTTCTTGTCAAGGAAGAGGATGCGGAACTGCTCGCGCGGTTCGAACGCCATGGCGGCGCGGCAGTAGTCGAGCACCTGGCTCCATGAGCCCAGCACCGTGCGTCGCGCGATCTGCGACCGCGCCATGCGGCGTCCCGCCGCCGCGACGGTCTTCAGGTCGCTGGCCACCGCCTCGCCGACGCCCTTGACCTCGCGCAGCAGGTGCTCCGGCGCGCCCAGCACTTCGGCAAAGGAGCCGAAGCGCGCCAGCAGCGCCTTGGCCAGCGGCTTGGTGTCGCCCTGGCGGATCGACCGGTAGAGGATCAGTTCCAGCAGTTCGTAGTCGGGCAGGGCGTCGTGGCCGCCGGCCGTGGCGCGTTCGCGCAGCCGCTCGCGATGACCGAGATAGTGCGGCGGCTCGACCGGCTTGTCGCCCTTCTTGGCGTTCGGCCGCACGCGCGCAACCGGCGCCTCGGCGAATAAGCCGCGCTCGTCCGCATCCTTTTCTGCCATGTCCATCCCGTTCCGGCGAACGAGCCCCGGACGAAGACTAGGCGGGAAGGCCGGGCCGGTCGAGTCCCGCCGGCGACAGCGTGAACACTTCGCAGCCGGTCGGCGTGACGCCCACCGTGTGCTCGTACTGTGCCGACAGCGAGCGGTCACGCGTCACTGCGGTCCAGCCGTCGGCCAGCACCTTCACGTGCGGGCGGCCGAGATTGATCATCGGCTCGATGGTGAAGATCATGCCCGGCCGCATCTCGATGCCCTCATGGGCGCTGCCGTAGTGCAGGATGTTCGGCGCGTCGTGGAACAGGCGGCCGACGCCGTGGCCGCAGAAGTCGCGCACCACCGAGCAGCGCTGGCGCTCGGCGAAGGTCTGGATCGCCGCGCCGATAGCGCCGGTCCGCGCCCCCGGCTTCACCGCCGCCACGCCCAGCATCAGGCACTCATGCGTCACCTCGAGCAGCCGCTCGGCGGCGCGCTTGATCTGCCCGACGGGATACATGCGCGAGGAATCGCCGTGCCAGCCGTCGACGATGTAGGTCACGTCGATGTTGACGATGTCGCCCTCGCGCAGCGGCTTGTCGTCGGGAATGCCGTGGCAGACCACATGATTGATCGAAGTGCAGGAGGACTTGGTGTAGCCGCGATAGTTCAGCGTCGCGGGCATGGCGCCATGGTCCATGCCGAAGGCGAAGACGAAATCGTCGATCTGCTGCGTGGTGACGCCCGGTTTCACCAGCGCCGCAAGCTCATCGAGGCAGCGCGCCGTCAGCTGGCAGGCTGCCCGCATGCCGGCGAACGATTCCGGCCCGTAGAGCCGGATCTGCCCCGTGTTGCGGGCGGGAAGGGTTTCTGCGTCGGCGTAGCTCACCATCGTGCGGGTCCAGATCGGTTTCCGGCGCACATTTGGCATCGCAGCCGCGCCGCCGCAAGGCCGCGCGGCTGCCTTGCCGCCACTCAGATGATCGCGCCGCCGCCGTCGACGATGTCGAGGTGGAAGACGACATCCTGGAAATCGCGGTCGCCGCCGCCGTTCAGATCCTCGAAGGCGATGAGGAATCCGGTGCCGTCGGCATCGGCGCCGGAGCGCGCATGGACCAGTCCGTCGGCGTTCTGCGCCGTCGCGAAGCTGTGCCAGATCGTCTCCGCCGACGCGGTTCCGTTGACCCGCAGCGTCGGATTCTTGTCGCCGACATCGGCGATCGCGCCGCCGGCGTCGACGAAGCTCAGCACGTCGCCGGTCTTCAGCGCGCTCGCGCCGTCGGCGCCGCTGGCGATGAAGAAGCCGAGGCGGTTGCCGGCCTCGATGCCGCTGATGGTGACGCTCGAACCCTCGCTCGCTGCGGCATTGGAGAACAGCAGCCGCACGTCGACGATGCTGCCGTCGGGACGCACCTCGTAGACGCCGAGCGCGTTGCGGTGCGCGGCGGTCGCCACATCGTCGAGGGTTAGCGTGAAGCTGCGGGTGCCATCGCCGGTCAGGCCGGAGAGGTGCGGCCCGCCATTCGCCGCCGCCGTGCTGATCGCCTGGCCTTCGACCAGCGCGCTCTTCTGCAGGGTCTTGGCGAAGAACAGGTCGAGACCCGTCTTGTCGGCGGTTCCCACGCCGAAGAAGCGGCCGTCGCTCAGATCGCCCTGGAAGGTGAGCACGGAGAGCCCGCCGACCATGGTCACGAGATTGCCGTTGATCGTCAGCTGGGCGACGTTGGTCACGCCATTGGTGAAGCGCGCCGTGTCGTCGGGGCCGAAATTGGCGATCGTGTCGCCGAACAGGTTCACCGACGTGCCGCGCACCAGCGTCGCGCCGCCGCCCGCGTCGTGGACTTCCGGCAGCACCGTCGCGTCGATCGTGCTGACGGCTCCGCCGCCGCCCACGCCGGCCTCGAAGACCGGGTCGCCGAGCGGATCGGTGACTTCGCCGAACCAGACATGGGCAATGCCCTTGTACATGCCGATGCCGATCGCCTTCCAGTCGATATTGGCCCAGGTGCCGGTGTTGGTGATGACGGCATTGTGCGGGGCGGAACCCTTCCAGTTGTCGAGCGCGACCTGCGGCAGCATGTCGACGGTCTTGATGGCGTTGCCGACGTAACCGGTGGTAATCTCGTAGCCGTTGTTTGTGTACGGCGTGCCGACCCGCTCGGGCGCGTCCCACATGTTCGGCCATGTGGCGGCGTTGCCCGCGTCGTAAGCGGCGTCGCTCCAGCTGTGCCCGGCATAGTCGCCGACATTCTCGACAGTATCGAGCGCGTGGCGCGCCGCCGTGATCGAAAGCGATTCGGAGAGCGGTATCGCGGGCAGGCCGAGGCTCGCCCGGTAAGCCATGATGAGATCGTAGAGTTCCTTCTCGCGCGCGCTGATCGCGTCCTGCGAGGTGTCGGTGTAGTAGTTTACGGCCATTTGAGGTCTCCGCTGCCCACCGGGCGGGAGAATGCACGCCGCTGCCGCGCCGGGCAATATCAAAAGGTCGGCGGCGGAAACCTACGAGCGGTCGCCCGCCGAAGTGTCGCCGCCGCCAAGACCCACGGCCAGGCCGCCCATGCCGACGGCGCCGCCGCCCATGCCGCCGCCGGCACCCATGCCGCCACCGCCGCCACCGCCGCGCCCGCCCTCGCTGCGCCCGCCCTGGCTGCGGCCGCCTTCGCCGCGACCGCGCCCCGACGCGCCGCCGGACGGCCGGGTCGGGCCCTGCGCCGGCAAGGTCACGTCGGGCGGCACCGGATCGAGCGCCAGCGCCTCGCGAATGAAGTTGCGCAGCGAGACCACCAATTCGTGGACGTGGATCGGCCGCCCCGCCACCAGTTCCTGGACCGCCTTGCCGGCCAGCCGCACCTGTTCCTCGGTGCCGAGCAGGATGATGTCGGACAGCGCGGCCTCGACAGAATCGCGGATGCGCCGTGCCCGGTCGGATCCCGGGCCGGCAGGCTTCGGCTCGGCTTCCGAAGCCTCTTCATCTGCCGCCCTGTGCAGGTCGCGCAGGTGGCGCGGGTCGACCGCGAGGTTGCCGGTGAAAGATCCGCCCAGCGTCTTGTAGGCGGCGATTAGCGTGCGCAGCCGTTCGTTGATCTGCCGGTTCGCGCGTTCGCGCCTCTGCTGGATGGTGAACATCATCAACACGCGGATGCCCATGCTGATCAACGTGAACAGGGCCAGTCCTACCAGCGTGTAGAGGATGCTCTGCCACGAGCTGAAATCGAAACCGCGCACGCGCACCTCCGGCGAGACCTCTGGAGCGTCTCAGCATACATGCCGGCCGGAAGGTGAAAAGCCGCAGTCGCCGGCCGAAGCGCCGGTCGCAAACCCGGATTGGGAACTGGAGGAGCTGCTGGTACGCCCTAGGGGAGTCGAACCCCTCTCTGCACCGTGAAAGGGTGCCGTCCTAACCGATAGACGAAGGGCGCACAGGCCGGGCGCTTATAGTCAGCTTCGACGGCATGGGCAACCCGTGCCGGCCCGGTTCGTGAGCGAAAATACTCAGCGGCGCTTCTTGCGGCGGCAGCGCCAGTTCCAGTCGCGCTCCGGGCCGACGTCGATATGCACGGCGTTGGTGTGGCAGTAGGTGCCGACGCCGCCGCGGCCGGGCATCGTGCGCAGATACTGGGCCAGCTCGAACTTGGTGACGCCCTCGACCTTGATGTCGGCGGCCGCGCAATACATGTGCAGGGAGTTCTTGGCGCCACGCGCGCGGCGATTGTTCGGCGGGCTGCGATAGCCCGAGGTCACCATGACCTTCTTGCCGTAGCGCCCTTCGATCTGCTTCAGCACGCGCACCAGCGAGGGCTTGAGGCAGGCGACGTCGACGCGGTCGGTCTGGGTGACGAGGCCGTTGGGCGCGAGGCGAGCAAGGCCTGCGGCCGACGCCACCTGAACCTCGCCGTCATCGTCCTCGTGCAGGTCGATGTCGCTTTCGTCGGCGGCGCCGTTGCCACGACGGATCTCGAAGAGCTGGCTCTCGCGGACGCCCGGCAGCGCGCCCGGTGCCGTGGCTTCTCGTGTTGCTGTGGTGCGCTGCGCGGTCGCCGAGGCGGCGAGGCCGGTCGTTCCGGGAGCGGCGGCTGCGGCGAACGCCGTGACCGGCTGGACCTGCGGGCGCTGCGCCGCACGGGGCTGATAGGGCTCGGAGGCGAACAGATTGGAGAAGAAGCCGCCACGCTTTTTGGGCTGCGGAGCGGCGAAGGCAGTCTGGGCGGGCTGCTCGACCGCGGCCACCGCGCCGGCCGCCTGGCTGGCGAGCGGCTGCGCGACGGGCGCTGCCTGGTCGGGAGCGAAGCGTTCGGAAGCTGGCTGGCCCGGCGCAACCTGCGTGCCGGGAGCCGGAACGCCGGGAACCAGCGGCTGAGCCGCGGCAACCTGAGTTGCCGCTTCGGCTGCGGGCTCGGGTCGGTTCTGCAGGGTCGGCACGGAAGACGCAATATCCGGTAGCTCCGGATCGTCCTCGCCCACGATGAAATAGGGCTGCGAGGCGGTTGCCGCGGCGACGCCGTCGTCCTCGTCCGCCTGTGCATCGGCCGCCGCGCTGGCAAGCTGGCCGGTCGAAAGGTCCGGCGGCGTGAGACCCAGCCGGGCGACGGGATCGGAGGTGGCGGAGCAGGAGGCGAGCAGCGCAGCGAACAGCGCGACCACGGCCGAACGACCAAGCAAACCGGCGCGCGGCGCGTCCTGAACCGTCAAATCACCAACCCCTCACTTCCGGTCGTCCCCGAGACGACGCGGACAATAGACATGTGCCGCGCGGCAGTTCAACAGGGGATGCGCGGGCAACGGCGGACCGTCCCTCGGTCGACCGGATTGCTTGCATGCGGCGCGAAGCACCGCAACCTGTCCCTTCCGGTTATGACGCCGGTTGTGGCGCAAATTGGGCAGGATGGTGGCGAAGGCTCAACTCGCCTTGCGGTTGCGCTCTTCACGAATTGCTATGGACGGAAACAATCCCCCCTTTGCATCAGTAGCGGACCCTGACGTAGTCGCCCGGCGCTTCGGCCAGCGCCGGCAGGGATTCGCCGACACGCGGCGCCGCCACCGTGCGGGCATCGTGGCCGGTGATCCACTTGTGCCAGTGCGGCCACCAGGAGCCCTTCGTCTCCTTCGCCGCAGCCACCCACGCGTCGAAATCGCCCTCCGGCTTGTCGCCGCTCCAGAACTGGTATTTCCCGGCAGCCGGCGGGTTGACCACCCCGGCGATGTGGCCGGAGCCGGCCATCACATAGTCGACCTCGCCGCCGAAGAAGCGGCAGCCGAGGAAGACCGAGCGCGCCGGCGCGATGTGGTCCTCTTTCGTCGCGAGATTGTAGACCGGCACCTTCACGTCGGAGAGGCGTAGCGTCCGGCCGCCCAGTTCCATGCGCCCGGCCGTCAGATTGTTCTCCAGGTAGCAGTTGCGCAGGTAGAACGAGTGGTTCGCCGCCGCCATGCGGGTCGAATCGGAGTTCCAGTAGAGCAAGTCGAAGGGCAGGGGCGCCTTGCCGCGCACGTAGTTGTTGACCACGTAGGGCCACACCAGTTCGCTCGAGCGCAGCATGTTGAAGGCGGTCGCCATGCGCGTGCCTTCGAGAAACCCCTTCTGCGCCATCGCCTGTTCGAGCGCGGTGACCTGCTCCTCGTCGACGAATATCTTGAGGTCGCCGGCATAGGTGAAGTCGACCTGCGTGGTGAGAAAGGTCACCGTCTTGATACGGTCCTCTCCAGTCTTTGCGAACAGCGCCAGCGCTGCCGCCAGCAGCGTGCCGCCGACGCAGTAGCCGACCGCGTTGACCTCGCGCGCGCCGGTCGCCTTCTCCACCGCGTCGAGGCCGAACACGAGACCTTGCTCGATATAGTCCTCCCAGCCCAGTCGCCCGTGGCTCTCGTTCGGGTTGACCCATGAGATGACGAAGACGCTGTGGCCCTGTTCGACCGCCCAGCGGATGAAGGATTTTTCCGCGTTCAGGTCGAGGATGTAGAACTTGTTGATCCAGGGCGGGCTTATCAGCAGCGGCCGCTTGAGCACCTTGTCGGTCGTCGGCTCGTACTGGATGATCTCCGCCACCGCGCTCCTTGCCACCACCTTGCCGGGTGTCGTGGCAAGGTTTTCGCCAACCTTGAAGCGCGTCGGGTCCGACTGGCGAAGCTTCACCTCGCCGTGGCCGGCCTGGATGTCCTCCGCCAGCATCTTCATGCCGCGGATCAGGTTCTCGCCATGGCTGGCGACCGTCTCCTTGAACAGCTCCGGATTGGTCAGCACGAAATTCGCCGGCGAGGCCGCCGTCGTCAGCTGCTTCACGTAGAAGCGCGCCTTCTGGCGCGTGTTCTCGTCCAGTCCCTCGGTCTGCTCGACCAGGTCGGACGCCCATCTTGACGTGACCAGCCAGGCCTCGCGCAAAAAGGAGAAGAAGGCGTTGTCGGCCCATTCGGGGTCGGCGAAGCGCTTGTCGGCGGGCGGCGGCGGCACCGCGGGCTGCTCGCCGCCCATGCGCCGGATCGAGTTCGCCCACACGTCCATGAAGCCGCCGAAAAGCCGCGTCTGCGCCTCGAGAGCGCGCGTCGGCTCGGCCAGCCAGAATTCGGTCAGCTTGTTGAAGGTCTTGACCATGTCGGCGGCCGGATCGGCCAGCTGGTCGCGCAGCTCGCCGCTTTCTCGCGGCGCTGCCCACGCGGCCGCGGCCTTGCCCGCCTGCTCGATGGTGCGGGCAAGGTTGAGCGCGAAGCGCTGCGGGTCCTTGACGAGATACTGGTCGAGCGCCTGGTCGCCGTTCGGGTTCCCTGGCGACCGCTTCGTCTCGTCGTCCTGCTTGCCGCGCTCGGCCATATCCTCCCTCGCGTTTTCCTGACACAATACCATGCCAGACCCATGACGGTCCAACGTCGACGAGACTATGACGGAGCGATGAATCCGGTGCGATTTCTTTGGCTTGCGGCTGTGCTGGCACCGTTGTGCGGCTGCGCCAATTTCGACGCCGATCCAGTGCCCGGCGCGCGCCGCGAGGGCAACTACCCGAATCTCAACATCAGGCCGAAGAGCGCTGCGGCGCAGTATTCAGACGCCGAGGCGGGTTCCGACCGCGCCGGTCTGAGCGCGATCAAGGACGTGGTCGCGGCCGAGGGCGCCACGCCGCACGAGAGCCAGCGCGAGCGCCTTGAGGAACTGGGAGCCAGCCACGGCCAGAAGGCGATCGAGGAGATCGAGGGCAAGCCCGCCCAGTAAGGCCGCCGCAGGGCAGGCCGGCTGTCGTCTCTCCGCACGCTTCACCCCTTTGGCAAATCGGTGTATAGCGCGGCCCGCCGCGCCCGCTCCCAAGACTGCATTACCAAGACTGGCGCCCAACCCCGCACTGGAAAGCCCATGGAAGAGTTCCACAAGGTCCGCCGACTGCCGCCCTACGTCTTCGAGCAGGTGAATCGCCTGAAGGCAGCGGCACGGGCCAAGGGCGCCGACATCATCGACCTCGGCATGGGCAATCCCGACCTGCCGACGCCCAAGGCCATCGTCGACAAGCTGGTCGAAGTGGTGCGCGACCCGCGCACGCATCGCTATTCCTCGTCCAAGGGCATTCCGGGTCTGCGCCGCGCGCAGGCCAACTACTACGCCCGCCGGTTCGGGGTGAAGCTCAATCCGGACACGCAGGTCGTCGCCACGCTCGGCTCCAAGGAAGGCTTCGCCAACATGGCGCAGGCCATCACCGCGCCCGGCGACGTGATTCTCTGCCCGAACCCGACCTATCCGATCCACGCCTTCGGCTTCCTGATGGCCGGCGGCGTCATCCGCTCCATGCAGGTCGAGCCCGACGAGAAGTTCGTTCCCGCACTTGAGCGCGCCATGCGCCACTCGACGCCGAAGCCGCTGGCGGTGATCCTGAACTACCCGTCCAACCCGACGGCCTATGTGGCGACGCTGGACTTCTACAAGGACGTGGTCGCGTTTGCGCGCAAGCACGACCTCATCATTCTGTCCGACCTCGCCTATGCCGAGCTTTATTTCGACGGCAACCCGCCGCCCTCGGTGCTTGAAGTTCCGGGCGCGATGGACGTCACCGTCGAGTTCACCTCGATGTCCAAGACCTTCTCCATGCCCGGCTGGCGCATGGGGTTTGCGGTCGGCAACGAGCGCCTCATTTCCGCGCTCACCCGCGTAAAATCCTATCTCGACTACGGCGCGTTCACGCCGATCCAGGTGGCGGCAAGCGCCGCCCTCAACGGCGACGGCTCCGATATCGCGGAAGTGCGCGACATCTATCACAAGCGCCGCGACGTGATGGTCGATTCGTTCTCGCGCGCCGGCTGGGACATTCCGCCGCCGGCCGCCACCATGTTCGCGTGGGCGCCGATCCCCGAGCCGTTCCGCGCGCTCGGCTCGCTGGAGTTCTCCAAGCTGCTGATCGAGAAGGCTGACGTCGCGGTTTCGCCGGGCATCGGCTTCGGCGAGCATGGCGACGACTTCGTGCGGCTGGCCATCGTCGAGAACGAACACCGCATCCGCCAGGCGGCGCGCAGCATCAAGAAGTTCTTCGCCACCGCGCCGCGGCAGCTCGACAACGTCATCCCGCTCAGCGCGCGTCGCTGAGCGGTTCACCCATCTTCATAGCTTAGGGAGACGCCGGCATGGCCGAAGCGTTGCGTGTGGGAATTGCCGGTCTGGGCACGGTCGGGGCGTCGGTCGCCCGCGTCATCGCCTCGAAGGCCGGCGAACTCACTCGCCAGTGCGGCCGTCCGATCGCCGTCACCGCCGTTTCCGCCCGCGCGAAGGGCAAGGACCGCGGCGTCGACCTTTCCGGCGCGAAATGGTTCGACGATCCCGTCGAGCTGGCAAAATCGGCCGAGATCGACGTTTTCGTGGAGCTGATCGGCGGCGACGAGGGGCCGGCCCGGGCCGCGGTCAAGGCCGCGCTCGAAGCAGGCCGCCATGTCGTCACCGCCAACAAGGCGCTGCTCGCCAAGCACGGCGTGGAACTCGCCGCCGTCGCCGAGAGGCGCGGCGTGCTGCTCAACTACGAGGCCGCGGTTGCCGGCGGCATCCCCGTCATCAAGACGCTGCGCGAGGCGCTCGCCGGCAACACCGTCAGCCGAGTCTTCGGCATCCTCAACGGCACCTGCAACTACATCCTGACCCGCATGGAGGCCGAGGGCATCTCGTTCGAGGAGTGCCTGAAGGACGCCCAGCGGCTGGGTTACGCCGAGGCCGACCCGACCTTCGACATCGAGGGCAACGATACCGCCCACAAGCTGTCGATCCTGACCAGCCTTGCCTTCGGCACGAAGATCGCGGCCGACCAGATCTATCTGGAGGGCATCTCCAACATCACGCAGGCCGACATCCGCGCCGCCGGCGAGCTCGGCTACAGGATAAAACTGCTCGGCGTCGCGGCCCGCACCGAGACCGGCATCGAGCAGCGCGTGCACCCGACAATGGTGCCGACCGCGTCCGTCATCGCCCAGGTGCACGGCGTCACCAACGCGGTCGCCATCGAGACCGACATTCTGGGCGAGTTGCTGCTGTCCGGCCCGGGGGCAGGGGGCAACGCCACCGCGTCCGCCGTCGTCGGCGACATCGCCGACATCGCCAAGTCGCGCCCCGGCTTCCAGCACGGCCCGGTCTTCGGCTGGCCGGCTAAGGAGCTGAAGCCCTATCGCGAGGCGAAGATGCGCTCGCACGCGGGCGGCTATTTCATCCGCCTCACCGTGCACGACCGCACCGGCGTCTTCGCGGCGATCGCCAAGCGCATGGCCGACAACGACATTTCGCTGGAATCGATCATGCAGCGCCCCGACGAGGGCAACGGAAAGTCGCAGAAGACCGTCATGCTTGTCACCCACGAGACGACCGAGGCCGCCGTGCGCAAGGCCGTCGACGGCTTCACCAAGGACGGCCACCTGACGTCCAAGCCGCAGGTCATCCGCATCGAGCGCGCGGCGTAGCGGAAGCGCGCGACGCCCCCTTCTCCCCTTGTGGGAGAAGGTGTCGCCGCAGGCGACGGATGAGGGGTGTTGGCAGGATCGCGACCTCTCCGGAAAAGTCGCGTTTCTTCCAGCACCCCTCATCCGTCTCGGCGCTACGCGCCGATCCACCTTCTGAAGGGGCGCTTTTGTTCGGCCTCTATCGCCCGCCTCTATCCCACACTTTCCGCCCCTCTAT
>JAHBYZ010000032.1 GCA_019635695.1 Rhizobiaceae bacterium | reverse complement strand
ATGCGCCTTTCACCGCGGCGCCGGCGCCACCGATCCCCTGACCACCAGGTCGACCTTCCATACCTCGCCGTGCGGCTCGGTCTCGATCCCCGCGATGCGGGCGGCGAGCCGCTCCGCCACCCGCGCACCGGCCGCACGAATCGGCGAGCGCGTCGTCGTCAATGGCACCGGAAAGCCCTCCGGCCGGATGAACGAGAACACGTCGTCATGCGAGATCAGGGAAAAGTCGGCGGGCAGGGATAGTCCCAGCTCGCGCGCCGCCCGCACGATTCCGAGCGCCTGCACCAGGCTGGAGCAGATGATCGCGGTCGGCCGCTCCGGACCTCCGAGCAGCGTTATCGCGGCGCGGAATCCGTTCTCTTCGGTCATCTGGGCCGAATCGTGCTGGCGCGGTTCCAGCGTCAGGCCGAACCCCGCCAGCGCACGCTTCACGCCGCGCAGCCGATGGATCGCAAAGGTCTCGCGCTCGTCGCCGTTGACCAAGGCGATGCGCCGGTGGCCGAGCTGCGCCAGCAGCTTCGTCGCGTCGTGGAAGGCGCCCTCGTTGTCGATGTCGACATGCGGATAGTCGAAGTCGAGCCCCTCGGAGCGTCCGTGCACGATGTAGCGCAGGCCGAGCTGCTCCAGCAGGCGGATGCGGGCGTCGTCCGGCCGCGGCGCTGAGACGTAGACCGCGTCGACCTGCTTGTTGGCGGCGACCCGGCGATAGGTCGTCATCTCGTCTTCGACCGTGGTCGGCGACAGCGCCAGGTCAAGCTCATGCGAGCGGGCGTAGTCGCCGAGCCCCGACAGGAATTCCCCGAAATGCGGATCGATGTCGACCGACGCGCCCGTCGGCATGACGTAGCCGATCATGCCGGCCTTGCCGGTGGCCAGCCTGCGCGCGCTCGGGTTCGGGCGATAGCCGTGGCGGCTCGCGGCGTCGCGCACCCGCCGGCGCGTGTCCTCCGACACTTCCGGATAGCCGTTCAGCGCCCGGCTGACGGTCGTCTGCGACAGCGCCAGCATGTCGGCAAGTTGCTTGAGGTTCACGGCCTTTCTTCCAAAGCGCTTTCAATCTGAATCGCACCGCGTCAGGCGCAGGTTCCGCGATTCATACCGGCAAGACGAGGCAGTTCCAAAGAAAAATCCTGCCGCAATGCCGCAAATCGCTGCCGCATTGCATCATTTTTGCATGGTTTAATCGGTTTATTTCGTCGTACCCTTGACTCGCTCACGGAAAGGTGGCTGAGATGCCTGTCAGCCAAAGCGCTTTGAGAGTTGTCCCGCGCAGTCGCGGGCGTAAGCTCCGGCGCAAGGCCGCGGCCGGGAGGAGGTTCCGGCCGACCGATAAGAGATCCGACCGGGAGGACTTGTCCGATGAAAGCCATTCTTGCCGCCGGCGTGGCGCTGACCGCGCTGGCCTTTGCCGCACCCGCATCCGCCGAGCTGAAGTTCAAGCCCGGCGAGGACAGCAAGTTCAACTGGGCCAATTACGAGGAACTCGACAAGGTCGACCTCTCGGGCCAGACGCTCACCGTCTTCGGCCCGTGGCGCGGCCCCGACGAGGACCTCGTCCAGTCGATCCTCGAATATTTCCGCACCGCCACCGGCGCGACGGTCAACTATTCGTCGTCCGAGAACTACGAGCAGCAGATCGTCATCGACACGCAGGCCGGCAGCCCGCCGAACATCGCCATCCTGCCGCAGCCCGGCCTGATCCAGGATCTGGCCTCCAAGGGCCTGCTCGTGCCGCTCAACGATGCGGACGCGCAGTTCGTCGCGCAGAACTACGGCGCCGGTGAGAGCTGGGTCGACCTCGGCACCTACAAGGACAAGGACGGCGCGGAAAAATTCTTCGCCTTCCCCTACAAGGCCGACCTGAAGTCTCTGGTCTGGTATTCGCCGGAGAATTTCGAGGAAGCCGGCTACAAAATCCCCCAGACCTGGGCCGAGCTGATGAAGCTGCAGGACCAGATCGTCGCCGATGGCGGCGTGCCGTGGTGCATCGGCCTTGGTTCGGGCGGCGCCACCGGCTGGCCTGCGACCGACTGGGTCGAGGACATCATGCTGCGTCTCTACGAGCCGTCGGTCTATGACCAGTGGGTCGCCAACGAGGTGAAGTTCGACGATCCGAAGGTCGTTGCCGCGCTCAAGGTCTTCGCCGATATTGCCACCAACGACAAATATGTCGACGGCGGGCGCGCGGCGGTTGCGGCCACCGACTTCCGCGACAGCCCGAAGGGTCTCTTCGGCATCCCGCCCAAGTGCTACATGCACCGGCAGGCCTCGTTCATCCCGTCCTTCTTCCCGGAAGGCACGGAGCTCGGCACCGACGCCGACTTCTTCTACTTCCCGGCGGACGATACCAAGGGCCTCGGCAAGCCGGTGCTCGGCGCCGGCACGCTCGCCATGATCACCAAGGACAGCCCGGCCGCGCGTGCCTTCATCGACTTCCTGAAGATGCCGCTGGCGCATGAGCTGTGGATGGCCCAGTCGGGCTTCCTTACCCCGCTCAAGACGGTCAACACCGACGCCTACGCCAACGACACGCTGAAGAAGGAAGGCCAGGTCCTGATGGACGCCACCACCTTCCGCTTCGACGCCTCCGATCTGATGCCCGGCAAGATAGGCGCCGGCGCCTTCTGGACCGGCATGGTCGACCTCGCCGGCGGCAAGTCGCCCGAGGCCGTCGGCAAGGAGATCCAGGCCGCCTGGGACGCGATCAAGTAACATGCGGGCTTGGTGAGGCCGGCGCTGCCCCTCACCTGCCTGCCGGCATCCTCTCCCCGTGAAAGACGGGGAGAGGAGCGACGGCCGCAACGCTGACGCCTCCCTCTCCCCGCATGCGGGGAGAGGGTAAGGGTGAGGGGCGGCGCGACGTCGAAAATTTTTCGGAGCCAGTCCCGCGCGCTCCGCGCGGCAGTCATCCAACCCCGGGGGAACAGTGATGACCGGCCAGATCATTTCCGCGATCCTGACCATCGTGCTCGGCGTTGGCGGTTGTGTCTTCTATTTCTGGGGCGCCAACCAGCTGCTCGAGCTGGCGCTGCCTGCGCGCGGCAAGAGCGGCGCCACCGCCGTCAACAATCTGCGCCGCCAGTCCTACATCCGGCCCTGGCTGTTTCTCGGACCGGCACTGATCATCCTCGCCATCTACCTGATCTACCCCGTCGTCGACACCGTGCGTCTCTCCTTCATGGATCGCGGCGGCCAGAACTTCGTCGGCACCGACAACTATGAATGGGCCTTCGGCGACCGCGAGTTCCGCCAGTCGATCCTCAACAATTTCCTCTGGCTGCTGGTCGTGCCGGCCGCCTGCACCTTCCTCGGCCTCATCATCGCCGTGCTCACCGACAAGATCTGGTGGGGCAACATCGCCAAGATGTTCATCTTCATGCCGCTCGCCATCTCCTTCGTCGGCGCCAGCGTCATCTGGAAATTCATCTACGAGTATCGCGGCGGCGAGCAGGACCAGATCGGCGTGCTCAACGCTCTCGTCACCTGGCTGGGCGGCGACCCGCAGGTTTGGATCTCCATCCCCTTCTGGAACAATTTCTTCCTGATGGTGATCCTGATCTGGATCCAGACCGGCTTCGCCATGGTCATCCTCTCGGCAGCCCTGCGCGGCATTCCCGAGGAGACCATCGAGGCTGCCACGATCGACGGCGCCAACGGCTTCCAGATCTTCTGGAAGATCATGGTGCCGCAGATCTGGGGCACGATCGCCGTGGTGTGGACCACCATCACCATTCTGGTGCTGAAGGTGTTCGACATCGTGCTGACCATGACCAACGGCCAGTGGAACACCATGGTGCTGGCCAACCTCATGTTCGACTGGATGTTCCGCGGCGGCGGTGATTTCGGCCGCGGCGCCACCATCGCGGTCATCATCATGATCGCCGTCATCCCGATCATGATCTGGAACATCCGCAACGCCACGCGCGACGGCGCGGGAGGGCACTGACATGGCCAGCGCAGCCGGAAAATCCGCCGTCTCGAAATACGGCGTCCATCTCGCGGTGCTGTTCTTCGTTGTGCTTTGGACCATCCCGACGCTCGGCATCCTCGTCTCGTCTCTGCGCGACAAGAACCAGATCGTTGCGTCCGGCTGGTGGACCGCGCTCGCCTCGTCCGAGCAGACGGCCGCCGGCCGACTGCCCGGGCCGGACGCGCAGGTGCAGCGCGACGGCAAGTGGGTGATCGAGGGCAATCTGCTCGAAGCCGGAGACGGCCGCGAGATCACCGCTTTCGGCACGCGCGCCGTGGCGCCCACGCAATATGCCGCTGGCGAGGTCGCCGACCTCGGCGAGGGCGTCACCTTGCAGGTCAACGCCGACGGCTCGGCCGTCACGACCTCTGCGACCGAATTCAGCGGTTCGGGCCGCCGCGTCTATTTCTCGGCCTCCACCCCGCCGCGCTTCACCGCCGAGAACTACAAGACGGTGCTGTTTTCCGAAGGCATCGGCAGGTCCTTTATGAACTCGCTGACGGTGACGGTGCCGGCCACCATCATCCCGATAATGATCGCCGCCTTCGCGGCTTACGCGCTCGCCTGGATGCGCTTTCCCGGCCGCGCGATCCTCATCGCGGTCATCATCGGCCTGCTTGTCGTGCCGCTGCAGATGACGCTGATCCCGCTGCTGAAGTTCTACAACGGCGTGAGCCTGTTCTTCGGCGTGCCGGCCAAGACCTATCTCGGCATCTGGCTCGCCCACACCGGCTTCGGCCTGCCCTTCGCCATCTACCTGCTGCGCAGCTACATGGCCGGCCTGCCGCGCGAACTGATGGAATCGGCGCGCATCGACGGCGCCAGCGACTTCGAGATCTTCATCAAGATCGTGCTGCCGCTGTCCTTCCCGGTGCTCGCCTCCTTCGCCATTTTCCAGTTCCTGTGGGTGTGGAACGACCTGCTGGTGGCGATGGTGTTCCTTGGCTCCGGTGCCGACCAGCTCGTCCTGACCGGCAAGCTCAACGCGCTGCTCGGTTCGCGCGGCGGCGACTGGGAGATCCTGACGACCTCCGCCTTCGTCACCATCATCGTGCCGCTTATCGTCTTCTTCTCGCTGCAGCGCTACTTCGTCCGCGGCCTGCTCGCAGGCTCGGTGAAGGGCGGCTGAGATGGGAGCCACGGCCATGATGAGTGCGGCGACGATGACTGGGTCTGTGACGGGGGCGAAGCCGGAGGCGGCGGTCGATCGCGACTGGTGGCGTGGCGCGGTGATCTACCAGATCTACCCGCGCTCGTTCCAGGACTCGAACGGCGACGGCATCGGCGATCTGCGCGGCATTCTCACGCGCCTGCCGCATGTCGCCTCGCTCGGGGTCGACGCCATCTGGATCTCGCCCTTCTTCAAGTCGCCCATGCTCGACTACGGCTACGACGTGTCCGACTACAAGGACGTAGACCCGATGTTTGGCACGCTTGAGGATTTCGACGCCGTCATCGCCGAGGCCCACCGGCTGGGCCTGAAGGTGATGATCGACCTCGTCCTGTCGCACACCTCCGACCAGCATCCGTGGTTCCGCGAGAGCCGTTCGAACAGAACCAACCCGCGCTCCGACTGGTACGTCTGGGCAGACTCGAAACCGGACGGCACGCCGCCCAACAACTGGCTGTCGATCTTCGGCGGCTCGGCCTGGCAGTGGGACACCCGCCGCGAGCAGTATTACCTGCACAATTTCCTCGCCGAACAGCCCGACCTCAACTTCCACAATCGCGACGTTCAGGACGCGCTCCTCGACGCCACCCGTTTCTGGCTGGAACGCGGCGTCGATGGCTTCCGCCTCGACACCATCAACTTCTACTTCCACTCTCAGGGGCTGGAGGACAATCCGGCGCTCGACCCGGCAAAGCGCGACTATTCCACCGCGCCTTCGGTCAACCCCTACAACTATCAGGACCACCTCTACGACAAGAGCCGGCCGGAGAATCTCGGCTTCCTCGCCCGTTTCCGCGCGCTGCTGGAGGAATATCCGGGCAAGGCGGCGGTCGGCGAGGTCGGCGACGCCCAGCGCGGGCTGGAGGTCGTCGCCGCCTACACGGCCGGCAACGAGCGCGTGCACATGTGCTATTCGTTCGACTTCCTCGGTCCCGAGAAGATCAACGGCCCGAAGGTCCGCCGCGTGCTGGAGAGCTTCGGCGAAGTGGCCACCGACGGCTGGTCCTGCTGGGCCTTCTCCAACCACGACGTGGTCCGCCACGCCTCGCGCTGGGCCGCCGGCGAGGCCGACCCGCAGGCCTATCTCAAAGTCATCTCGGCGCTTCTGTTTGCGCTGCGCGGCTCGGTCTGCATCTACCAGGGCGAGGAGCTTGCGCTGCCTGAGGCCGATCTCGCCTTCGAGGACTTGCGCGACCCCTACGGCATCCGCTTCTGGCCCGAGTTCAAGGGCCGCGACGGCTGCCGCACGCCGATGGCGTGGTCGTCCTTCGAGCCGAATGCCGGTTTCACGACCGGCAAGCCGTGGCTGCCCGTGCCCGCCGACCACATCGTGCATGCGGTCAACACGCAGGAGGACAGCGAAGCCTCCATGCTCGCGCATTACCGTCGCATGCTGGCCTTCCGGCAGGCGCACCCGGCGCTGGTCAAGGGCGCAATAGAGTTCGTCGAAACCAGCGGCGACACGGTCGCCTTCACCCGCAGCCAGGGCAACGAGCGGCTGTTCTGCGCTTTCAATCTTTCAGCAGAGCCTGCCGAGGTGAAGCTGGCCGAGGGAGCCTCGCCCGTCGCCGTGCCCGGCCACGGCTTCGACGGCCGCAACGAGGGTGGCACGATCAGGCTCGGGCCTTACCAGGCCTGGTTCGGAAGGCTCGCCTAGGAACTGTGACAAGTGGCGCGAGGCCACGGGAGGGGAACGAAATGGCCAACGTGAAGCTGACCGAGGTCAAGAAGGCCTACGGAACCCTGCAGATCCTTCACGGCATTAACCTCGACATCAGGTCGGGCGAGTTCATCGTCTTCGTCGGCCCTTCGGGCTGCGGCAAGTCGACCTTGCTGCGCTCTATCGCCGGGCTGGAGGAGATCACCGGCGGCACGCTGGAGATCGACAACGAGGTGGTCAACGAGGTGCCGCCGTCGCGCCGCGGCATCGCCATGGTGTTCCAGAGCTACGCGCTCTACCCGCACATGACTGTCTACGACAACATGGCCTTCGGCATGAAGATCGCCAAGGCGAGCAAGGAGGAGATCGACAAGCGCGTGAAGAACGCCGCCGAAATTCTCCAGCTCACCAAATATCTCGACCGCCTGCCCAAGGCGCTGTCGGGCGGCCAGCGCCAGCGCGTCGCCATCGGCCGCGCCATCTGCCGCAACCCGAAGGTTTTCCTGTTCGACGAGCCTCTCTCCAACCTCGACGCGGCGCTGCGTGTCGCCACCCGCATCGAGATCGCCAAGCTCAAGGAATCGATGCCCGACACCACGATGATCTACGTCACCCACGACCAGGTCGAGGCGATGACGCTGGCCGACCGTATCGTGGTGCTGAAGGACGGCCATATCGAGCAGGTCGGCTCGCCGATGGACCTCTACCGCCATCCCGGCAATCTGTTCGTCGCGAAGTTCATCGGCTCGCCTTCGATGAACATCCTGCCGGCCAAGGTGTCGAAGGCCGGCGGCAAGACCGAGGTCGACCTGTTCGGCAACAAGGTTTCTGTGCCGATCGGCACGCCGGCTTCGGCTCAGGGGGCCGATATCAGCTTTGGCGTGCGGCCTGAGGACCTTTACGTCGCCAAGGGCGAGAAAACGCTGTTTACCGGCCGCATCGACTACATCGAACAGCTCGGCGAGGTGCAGCTTCTCTATGTCGATATTGGCCGCAAGGACGAGCCTCTGGTCGCCAAGCTGCCGGGCAACGCCGATGTAAAGCGCGGCGAGACCATCCGCCTCGACGCCGATGCCGGCGATTTGCACATCTTCGACGGCGAGGGCCACACCTTCGCCCGCGAGCACCTGGCGGTGGCGGCGGAGTAGCGCACGGCCTCACGTGGCTCCGCCGCGCCGGCAGGCGCCGGAGGCGGTGCGGCTTCCTCCCGCCGCGCCGCCCCCGTTCAGCCCGCAACCTCAGACCTTGACCTTCTGCCGCACGCGTTCGGCATCGCCGAATATGCGCAGATAGTGCTTGATCGCCTCCGGTTCGCCGGTGGCCTTCTCGGGATTGTCCGAGAGCTTCACCGCAGGCCGGCCGTTGGCTTCGGTCACCTTGCAGACCAGCGAGATCGCCTTCAGCCGGTCGTTTGGCAGCGGCGCGCAATCCTCGAAATCATTGGTCAGGTTGGTGCCCCAGCCAAACGCCATGCGCACACGGCCTTCGAAGTGTCGGTACGTGTTGACGATCGTGTCGACGTCGAGGCCGTCAGAGAAGATCAGCAGCTTCTCGCGCGGGTCGCGGCCCTTCGCTTTCCACCATTCGATGATGCGCTCGCCGCCGTCGATCGGCGGCGCGCTGTCGGGACGGAAGCCGGTCCAGTCGGCCACCCAGTCCGGCGCGTCGCGCAGGAACGCTGCCGTTCCGAACGCATCGGGCAGCACGATCAGCAGATTGCCACCGTAGAGCGTGTTCCAGTCCTGCAACACACGATAGGGCGCGGCGCGCATCGCCGCCTCGCCGTCGGCCAGCGCCGTCAGCACCATCGGCAGTTCGTGCGCATTGGTGCCGAGCGCTTCGAGGTCCGTGTCCATGGCGAGCTTGACGTTCGATGTGCCGGTAAACGCTTCGCCGATGCCCTCCTTCAGCGCCTCCACGCACCAGCGCTGCCACAGGAACGAATGCCGCCGCCGCGTGCCGAAGTCGGAGATGCGGATGTCCGGCAGCTTCTTCAGCCGCTCCACCTTGTCCCACATCTTGGCCTTGGCGCGGGCATAGGTGACGTCGATGGCGAACTGGCCGAGCTCCTTCAGCGCCGCGCGTGAGCGCAGCTCGTTGATGATCGCCAGCGCCGGGATTTCCCACAGGCTCGTGTGGCTCCACGGCCCGTGGAAATCGAGCCGGTATTGCCCGTCAGCCTTCGACAGCTCGTATTCCGGCAGGCGAAAATCCTCCAGCCAGCGCAGGAACTCGGGATCGAAGATCTGCTTGCGGCCATAGAATGTGTTGCCCGCCAGCCAGATCATCTCCTTCTTGGAAAACGTCAGCGAGCGCGCATAGTCGAGCTGGGCGCGCAGTTCGCCCTCGTCGATCTCCTGCGCAAGCTTCACCGATTTGGTGCGGTTGATCAAAGTGAAGGTCGCCTCGACCTTCGGATACAGGCTCCAGATCATCTGAAGCATCAGCAGCTTGTAGAAATCCGTGTCGAGCAGGCTGCGCACGATCGGATCGAGCTTCCAGGCGTGGTTGTAGACCCGCCGCGCAATGTCCGTCTTTGGCATGGCTGGCTCCTTGCCCCGACCCGTGACCGCGTTCCTAAGGTCGGGCGGGCGAAAAGAAAAGGGCGGCCGCTTGGGCCACGCCTAGGCGAATTTCTCCAGCCATGCCGCCACGACCGCTTCCTCGTCGTCCAGTCCCTTGCGCCGCGCGCGCTTAACGGCTTTGACCTCTTCGCCCAGTTTCCCCTCCTGCCAGTGTTCGATCACCGCCGGATGAACGTAGCAGCGCCGGCAAACCCCGCGGGTGTTGCCGAGCCGGCCGGCGACCTCGTCGATCGCCGCGTTGAGCGCGCGCTTGACGTTGCCTTCGGGCAGCTCCCGGCCGGCGAGGATCGACATCGCCCGCACGGTGCCGCCCCATGTGCGGAAATGTTTGGACGTGAAGTCGTCGCCCGTCGCCTCGGCGATCCAGGCATTGACGTGTTCCGAACGCACGACGCGCCTCTCGCCGTCGTCGCCGACATACTGGAACAGATGCTGCCCCGGCAGTTCCTGCAGGCCCTTCAGCACCCGCGCCATGCGCCGGTCGGTCAGCCGCACCTTCCAGTCCTTGCCCGACTTGCCCTTGAAGTCGAAACGCAGCTTCGCCCCGTCGATCTGGATATGCCTGCTTCGCAGCGTGGTCAGGCCAAAACTCTTGTTGTCGCGGGCATATTGCGCGTTGCCGACGCGGATCATCGTGTTGTCGAGCAGCCAGACGATCGAGGCGAGCACCTTGTCCCTTGGCAGCCCACGCCGGCGCAGATCGGCGTCGGTGCGCTCCCGCAGCTTCGGCAGCGCCCTTGCGAAGGCGGCCAGCGACGAGAACTTGACCTCGTCGCGGCAGGCGGCCCAGCGCTCGTGGTAGCGATATTGCTTGCGATCCTTCATGTCGCGGCCGGTCGCCTGTATGTGCCCGTCCGCATCTGGACAGATCCATACGTCGGTCCAGGCCGGCGGGATGCTCAGCGCGCGTATGCGCTCCAGCGCGGCGCCTTCGCCGATCTTGCGGCCATTCGCGTCGATATACCGGAACCGTTTCGGCGCACCCTTTCGCCTTATCCCGGGTTCGGTGTCGCTGACATAGGCGAGCGACGCGCGCTCGACCGCGGCTTCCGTCGCGGGGTCTGTCTCGGTGTGTCTGGCTGGCGATTGCAACATGCGGCGCTCCGACCGCCGCTCAACCCCTTGGTCCGCGTTAAGGTTCCTGCGCAAGCCGGCGACAAAATCATGGTGCGGCGCAAAAATTTGTGGAACCTTCGCAGCCGGGAGCACAGCATTCCGGGCGCCATGTCGATCAAGGCCAGCATCTACCACCTGACTCATTACAAGTACGATCGCCCGGTGACGCTGGGTCCGCAGGTCATCCGCCTGCGCCCGGCTCCGCACAGCCGCACGCGCGTCATCTCGCATTCGCTGAAGGTCAGCCCCGGCGGACACTTCGTGAACCACCAGCAGGATCCTTACGGCAACTGGCTGTCACGCTTCGTCTTTCCCGAGCCGGTGCGCGAGCTGAAGATCGAGGTCGACCTCGTTGCCGACATGACGGTCTACAACCCGTTCGACTTCTTCGTCGAGGCCGAGGCCGAGCACTGGCCGTTCGACTACCCGGAGGAGCTTCGCGAGGATCTGTCGATCTACCGCAAGGTCGAGCCGGCCGGGCCGCTGCTGCAAGCCTTCCTCGACACGGTGCCGCGCGAAAGGGCGCGCAGCGTCGATTTCGTTGTCGGCCTCAATGCAAAGGTGGCCAATACGGTCGGCTACGTCATCCGCATGGAACCCGGCGTGCAGACACCGGAAGAGACATTCTCGCGCGGCACCGGTTCATGCCGCGATTCGTCATGGCTGCTGGTCAACGCGCTGCGGCATCTGGGCTTCGCCGCCCGCTTCGTCTCCGGCTACCTCATCCAGCTCAAGCCTGACCTCGTCGCCATCGACGGGCCGAAGGGCACCGACCACGACTTCACCGACCTGCACGCCTGGTGCGAGGTCTACCTGCCCGGCGCCGGCTGGATCGGCCTCGATCCCACTTCCGGCCTGCTGACGGGCGAGAGTCATATCCCGCTCGCGGCTACCCCGCACTTCCGTAACGCCGCGCCGATCTCCGGCATGGCGAGCTACGCCGAGGTCGCCTTCGCCTTCGACATGAAGGTTGCACGGGTTGCCGAGCACCCGCGCATCACGAAGCCCTTCTCCGATGAAAGCTGGCAGGCGCTCAACGCTTTGGGGGCAAAGGTCGACGAGCAGCTCGCCGCAGGCGACGTGCGGCTCACCATGGGCGGCGAGCCGACCTTCGTCTCCATTGACGATTTCGAGAGCGCGGAGTGGAACACCGACGCGGTCGGTCCGCAGAAGCGCGCGCTTGCCGATAGGCTCATTCGCCGCTTGCGCGAGCGCTTCGCGCCGGGCGGTTTCCTGCATTACGGGCAGGGCAAGTGGTATCCCGGCGAAAGCCTGCCGCGCTGGACCTTCTCTCTCTACTGGCGCCGTGACGGCAAGCCGATCTGGCGCGACGAAAAGCTGGTTGCCGAGGAGAAGGCGCGCACGGGCGCCGATGCGAAGTCGAGTGAGGTGCTGTTGAAGGCGGTCGCCGCCGAGCTCGGTGTCGACGCCGGCAACGTCGTCCCCGCCTACGAGGATCCGGCCGAGTGGATGCTCAAGGAGGGCAAGCTCCCGCAAAACGTCACGCCGGAGGACTCCAAGCTCAAGGATCCCGAGGAGCGCAGCCGCTTCGCCCGCGTTTTCGAACGCGGCCTGGGCGAGCCGTCCGGCCATGTGCTGCCCGTCCAGCGCTGGCAGGCGCAGGCGAAGTCCGGTTGGCGCTCCGAGAGGTGGAAGCTGCGGCGCGGGCATCTCTACCTCGTGCCCGGCGACAGCCCGGTTGGCTTCCGCCTGCCGCTCGGCTCGCTGCCCTACGTGCCGCCGGCGTCCTATCCCTTCGTGAACCCGGCCGACCCGACGTCGATCCGCGGCCCGCTGCCCGCGTTCGAGCCGAAGCCGGTTGCCGCCGAGGATAGTCCGACCGCCGACCGCGCGCAGCCCGTTGCGAGTTTCGCGGCCGCGGAAGGCGCACAGGAGCGCGTCGAGCAGGAGCTGTCGGACGCCGGGGGCGCGGTGCGCACCGCGCTCGCCATCGAGCCCCGCGACGGACGCCTTTGCGTGTTCATGCCGCCGGTCGAGAGGGTGGAGGACTATCTTGAGCTGATTTCGGCCGTCGAGGCGGCCGCCAGGGCCACCGGCATGCCGGTCCATATCGAGGGCTACCCGCCGCCGCACGACCCGCGCTTGAATGTCATCCGCGTCGCGCCTGACCCCGGCGTCATCGAGGTCAACATCCATCCGGCGTCGAACTGGGCAGAATGCGTCGCCACCACGGAGGCGATCTACGAGGAGGCGCGCCAGTCGCGGCTCGGCGCCGACAAGTTTATGATCGACGGTCGCCACACCGGCACCGGCGGCGGCAATCATGTCGTTGTCGGCGGTGCCACGCCGCTCGACAGCCCGTTCCTGCGCCGGCCCGACCTGCTGCGCAGCCTCATCCTGTTCTGGCAGCGGCATCCGAGCCTGTCCTACCTGTTCTCAGGTCTGTTCATCGGCCCGACCAGCCAGGCGCCGCGCATCGACGAGGCGCGCCACGACGCGCTTTACGAGCTTGAAACCGCGCTGGAGCAGATCCCGCCGCCCGGCGTCTACGGCATGTGGGGTGAGGCGCCGCAACCCTGGTTGGTCGACCGGCTGCTGCGCAACTTTCTCGTCGACGTGACCGGCAACACCCACCGCGCCGAGATTTGCATCGACAAGCTGTTCTCGCCGGACGGCCCGACCGGCCGGCTTGGGCTGGTCGAGTTCCGCGGTTTCGAAATGCCGCCTGACCCGCGTATGAGCCTTGCCCAGCAGGTTTTGATCCGCGCCCTGATCGCCCGGCTCTGGCAGGCGCCGCTCACCGGCAATCTCGTGCGCTGGGGAACCACGCTGCACGACCGCTTCATGCTGCCGCACTTCCTCTGGCTCGACTTTCTGGATGTCCTCGCCGACCTCAAGCAGCACGGTTTCGAGCTGCGCTCCGAATGGTTCGAGGCGCAGGCCGAGTTCCGCTTCCCGTTCTGCGGCGAAGTCGAGCTGGAAGGCGTCAAGCTGGAGGTGCGGCAGGCGCTGGAGCCGTGGCACGTTCTGGGCGAGACCGGCGCGATCGGCGGCACCGTGCGCTACACCGACTCGTCGGTCGAGCGCATGCAGGTGAAGCTTTCGGCGGCCGAGCCCGGCCGCTACGTGGTTGCCGCGAACAAGCGCCGCGTGCCCTTGCAGAAGGCCGCACCGGGCGTCTCTGTCGGCGGCGTGCGCTTCAAGGCGTGGCAGCCGGCGATGGCGCTGCACCCGGTCATTCCCGTCCACGCGCCCCTTACCTTCGATGTGTTCGACACATGGTCGGGCAGGGCGCTCGGCGGCTGCGTCTACCACGTGGCCCATCCCGGCGGGCGCAACTACGATACCTTCCCGGTCAACGGCAACGAGGCTGAAGCCCGCCGGCTGGCCCGCTTCGAGCCGCACGGCCACACGCCCGGCTGGTATGAGAGCCTCGCCGAGGTGCCCAACGCCGAATTCCCGATGACGCTCGATCTGAGGCGGCCGGCCAACCTATGAGCGCCGTCCCTGACCGCGCCCGCCAGCCGGACCCGACCGCGCGGCTGCTTGCCGGCTACCGCACGCTGCCGGGCGTGCCGGACGAACTGAAGGACGCGGCCGGCAATCTGCGCCCCGCATGGGCGAGCTTCGCCGCGCATTTCGCCGAGCTGTCGCCGGGGGAAGTGGCGAAACGTTTCGCCCGCGGCGACCAGTATCTGCGCGATGCCGGCGTGTTCTTCCGTCAGTATCGCGACGGCCAGTCGACCGAGCGCGACTGGCCGCTGGCGCATGTGCCCGTGCTGATCGCGGAGAGCGAGTGGAAGGGCATCGAGGCCGGACTGATCCAGCGCGCCGACCTGCTGGAGCGTGTCGTCGCCGACCTCTACGGCTCCGGCCGGCTGGTCGCTGACGGCCATCTGCCAGCCTCGCTGGTCGCCATGAGCCCGGAATGGCTGCGCCCGCTGGTGGGCGTGGCCCCGCGCGGCCGGCACTTCCTCAACTTCGTCGCCTTCGAGATCGGCCGTGGCCCGGACGGAAAATGGTGGGTGCTGGGCGACCGCACGCAGGCCCCTTCGGGCGCCGGCTTCGCGCTGGAGAACCGCGTCGCGACCTCACGCGTCTTCGCCGATTTCTACGCCGATTCCGCGGTGCATCGTCTCGCCGGCTTTTTCCGGGCCTTCCGGGACGCGCTCATGGACATGCGGGAGAGCAGCGACAGCCGGGTCGCCATCCTCTCGCCCGGCCCGCTCAACGAGACCTATTACGAGCACGCGTACATTGCGCGCTATCTCGGCTTCATGTTGCTGGAGGGCGAGGACCTGACGGTCGAGGGCGGTCGGCTTATGGTGCGCACCGTCGCCGGCCTGTCGCCGGTCAGCGTGCTTTGGCGCCGCCTCGACGCCGCTTTCGCCGACCCGCTGGAACTGGACGAAAGTTCCCGCCTCGGCACGCCGGGTCTCGTTCGCGCGGTCCGCGAGGGCTCCGTTACCATGGTCAACGCGCTCGGCGCCGGCGTGCTGGAGACGCGCGCCCTGCTCGCCTTCCTGCCACGCATCTGCGAGGCGCTCACCGGTCGGCCGCTGCTGTTGCCCAACATCGCCACCTGGTGGTGCGGCCAGCAGGCCGAGCGCGACGCCGTGCTCGCCAACGCCGACCGTATGACGATCTCGCCGGCGCTGTCGACGCGGCTGCCCTTCGAGGCCGATGCCGGCCTGCCCGGCGACATCGGCCGGCCGCTGGCCGAGATACTGGAGCAGGACGGCGCGCTGCTGGTCGGGCAGGAGGCCGTCACCCTGTCGACGACGCCGGCCTATGTCGGCGGCCGGCTCGCGCCGCGGCCCATGTCGATCCGCGTCTTCCTCGCCCGCACTCGCGACGGCTGGCAGGTCATGCCCGGCGGCTATGCCCGCATCGGCCGCAGCGACGATCCCGCCGCGATCGCCATGCAGAAGGGTGGCTCGGTGGCGGACGTGTGGGTGGTCGCCGACCGCGACCACGTCTCCGACACGATGCTGCCGACCGCCGAGACGCCGTTCGCCCGCGCCGCGCCCGGCGCGCTGCCCAGCCGCGCGGCGGACAATCTTTATTGGCTCGGTCGCTACGTGGAACGCGCCGAGGGCCTGATGCGGCTGCTGCGCGCCTATCACACGCGGCTGGCCGAAACGGGCGACGAGGACGCGCCGCTGCCCGCCGCGCTCGCCGAATACCTCTCGGGCTACGGCGCGGACACGGCGGCCGGCATCGCGCCCGCGCTGATCGACGTGCTCGGCTATGCGCTGAACAGCGCCAGCCGAATCCGCGACCGCTTCTCCGTCGACGGATGGATGGCGCTCAACGACCTGCTGAAGACCACGCGCCGCATGGCCGGTACGGTTCAGCCCGGCGACGACGCGGCGCGTGCCATGAGCGTGCTGCTGCGCAAGATCGCCGGCTTCTCCGGTCTCGTGCACGAAAACATGTACCGCTTCACCGGCTGGCGCTTCCTGACTATCGGGCGGGCGCTGGAGCGCGCGCTCAGCATTGCGTCGGTGCTTGCTGCCTTCACCGGCCGGGACGCGCCGGACGGCGCGCTCGATCTGGTCATCGAGATCGGCGACAGCGTGATGACCCATCGCCGCCGCTATTCGGTGACCACCTCGCGGGGCACCGTGATCGACCTCCTGGCGCTGGACGAGTCCAACCCGCGCGCCATCCTCTACCAGCTCACCGAGATACGCGACCAGCTGGCGCTGCTGCCCGGCGCCGGCCAGCGCGGCCAGCTCTCGCCCTTGCAGCGGCTGATCCTGGAACTGCACACCGCGATGTCGCTGCACACGCCGGAGACCGTCGACGCGGCCCTGCTCGGCGACCTGCGCGGAAAACTGGCCGAATTGTCCGACCTGCTGTCGGACACCTATCTGGTCTGACCATGCTCTACGACATCAAGCTGCGCATGAGCTACGACTACGAGCGCCCCGCAAATGCAGGCCGCCACCTGCTGCACCTGCTGCCGCTTAACCTGCCCGGCGAGCAGCGCGTGCTCGCCGGGCATCTCGGCGCGAATCCCGCTCCGCAGGAGCGGCTCGACCGCGCCGACTTCTTCGGCAACGCCGCGACCGAATTGTTCTACCGCGCGCCACACCGGAGCATCGATTTCACCGTCAAGGCACGGGTCTCGCGCACCTGTGCCACGCCGGACATCGACGGCTCGCCGACGCTGGCGCGTCTGCGCGAGGAAGTCGTCGCCCAGCGCTCGCTCGGGCCGGCCTCGCCGGTGCATTTTCTCGCCGATTCGCCGTGGATCGTGCGCGACGAGGCGATGACCGCTTATGCGCGCGAAACACTGGCGCCCGGCATGTCGGCCTATGCCGCGGTCCGGGCTCTCGGCGAGCGCATCCATGCCGACTTCACCTATGACGGCGAGGCGACCGAGGTCGACACCACGCCGCGGGAAGCCTTCGCCAAGCGGCGCGGCGTCTGCCAGGATTTCGCACAGGTGATGATTGCCTGCCTGCGCGGCGTCGGCGTGCCGGCCGGATATGTTTCGGGCTTCCTGCGCACCATTCCGCCGCCGGGCAGGGCGCGGCTTGAGGGCGCCGACGCCATGCATGCATGGGTGCGTGCCTGGTGCGGCGACCGGCTCGGGTGGGTCGAATACGATCCCACCAACGCGCTGGCCGTGGCTGCCGACCACATCGTCGTGGCGCGCGGACGCGACTATGGCGACGTCGCGCCCGTCAAGGGCGTCATGCGCATCGCCGGCGGCCAGGAGATATCCCAGGCCGTCGACGTGGTGCCGCTGCCGGAACAGTGAGCGAGTACTGAGGGGCCCACCCCACCCACCTCGCTTCGCAAGGCGCCCTCCCCATCAATTGGAGGGAGGAGCGCCACGTTTTCCAAACTCCTCCCCCTCGATGGGGGAGGTGGCCCGAAGGGCCGGAGGGTGCGATGCCGTCCCGTTGTTGCGCCGTCAGCCTCCGTGGCTGCCGTGATCGCCGCCGCCGGCGCCCATCGGCTCCACGGCGAACTCCACCTCCACCGCGCCGGCCTTCTCGAAGGTCAGAGTGGCCTTGAATTTCACGCCCTCCACCGGCGGCGTGACCAGGCCGATGAACATCAGGTGGTAGCCGCCCGGCTTCAGCTCGATCTCGGCGCCCGGCGCGATCTCGACGCCATCGGCCAGCGGCCGCATGGTCATCACGCCGTTGGCGTCGACCTTCATCTCGTGGATCTCGGCCTTGTCCGAGATGGATGACGAGACCGAAACCAGCCTGTCGGCTTCCGCGCCGTTGTTGGTGATCTTCAGGTAGCCGGCGGCGACCTTCGACCCCTGCGGCACCACACGCGACCACGGATGGCCGATGTGAAGCTTGCCGATGTCGAAGCTGTGCGCGGGCGCCGGATGCGCCAGCATCAGCACGAAGAGGAAGGCCAGCGCGGCGAGGCCGATAGCCTGCTCGATATGGCGCGGCAGGGCGCGGCGGAAGAAAATGCGGTTCATGGAAATGCTCCTTGTGCCCCGTTTCGGGGCCTTGTTAACGGTCTGATCGCGGAATCAGGCCGCCGACGGCGGAGCGTGGGATCGTTCGAGACCCGGCTGCGCGGAGCCGCGCGGGTGTTGACCGTCGCGGGCGCGGAACTCGGCCGCGGTCTCGTCCAGCGGCGCGGCCAGCGCCTCGCCGCCGGCAGGCGCTGGCGCGGCGATCCCGCCGAGCATGCAGCCCAGCGCGCAGCAGGTGCGATGGTCGCCAGCTTCGCCGGGATGCGCCGCCTGATCGTCAGGATTGCCGATGCACAGCACGTTGCCGAAGGCGTCGTGCCCGGCTGCGGGGGCTCCGATTGCGACCGCCGCGGAGAGCGACTGGAGCACAAGCATCCAGGCGGCGAAACCCGCCACCAGCATGCTCCAGAATCGGTCCTTCCGGCCCATCGTCGCCTCGATCTTGCGGCCGCAGCGATATCACTTGTGGACACGCGGCGGAACCGGCGCGATGCCGCTGCGCCAACGTGACGCTCGCCGGTGTGACGCAAGAATTGAGTTGCCAAGCGCCGGATGCGCGGATTCTCTGGCCGGGGACGGCAGGTGGTCGAGTCGGCGCGATGGTCGGCATTTTGCGAATCGGCATGGTCGCGCTTGCGGGGGCACTCGCCGGCTGCACGCTGGAGGACATTGTCCCATCGGATTCCACGGCCGATCTGACGCCGTCGGTCGCGCCTGGCCAGCAGGTCTTCCCGGGCTATGCGACCGTCGACACGGTCGTCGCGGAGCGTCTCCGGCAGAATGCCGAGTTTGGCCGCATCGACCTTGGGCAGGCGGATGAAGCCGCCATGCGCGCCTCTTTCGGCCTCGGCCCGCCCTGCGCCCAGGTGAGTAGCGGTTGCACCAGTGCATCGACGCTGGTGGTGCAGAATGTTCACGTCGCACATGCCTCGGTGCTGGCCGACGGCAGTGCGGTGCGTGGCGGCGGCCAGCTCATCGCCATCGTCGACGAGGGGTTCCGCACCGCGCACGAGGACTTCTCCGGAAAGTCGATCGTGGAGTTTTCGTCCTCTCAGGCGTCGGCCGAGCGGAACCACGGCACGGCGGTGGCCGGGGTCGCCGCGGCCCGGCTCAACGGTGTCGGGATTGTCGGCGTCGCGCCGGATGCGAGTCTGCATCTCACGTCTTGGGGCAACCAGTCTCTCGGCGACATGCTGGGGCTGCTCGCCGCTTCCACGCGCGACGCCGCCGCCCGCGGCGCCGTGGCGCAGAACAACTCCTGGGGATGGACCGGCGAACGCTCTGCCTTCAGCGAACGCGCATTTTTCAACGCATCGGGCCTCAAGGACTACGCGCTGTTCGCCCCGGCGTCGTATGGCGGCAAGGCGTCGGACTGGGGTGTGCTGTTCGACGCCTACGATGCGTTCCAGTCGCGCGGCGTCATCGTCTACGCGAATTCCAATGATGACACACTGCCAGATGTGTCGGCCTGGGCGGCGCTGCCCTTGCTGGTGCCGAAACTTCGCGAGGCGTGGGTGGTCGTCGGCAATGCGCTGCTCGAGGTGAACTCGCAAGGCCGCATCGTCGATGCCGACATGCTCTCGGCGCCATGCGGCTCGGCGGCCGCTTTCTGCCTCGTCACCGACGGCTCCGTCATGGCGCCGAATGCCGCGACGGATTCGTCCTACGCGATCGTGACCGGCACCTCCTTCGCGGCGCCGCAGGTGGCCGGCCACATCGCGCTGCTGTCGCAGGCATTTCCCAACCTGTCTCCCGCCGAGCGGCTGACCCGCCTCCTCGCCACCGCCCAGAACGGCTGGTCGTCATTTGCGGCAACGCGATCGGGAGAGGTGACGTTCGCGCCGGGCGTGACTCGTCCGCAGTCGCGCCTCTACGGAATGGGCGTTCCCGACATTGCGGCTGCGCTCGCGCCCATCGGCGGACTGGCGATTGCCACCGGCGCCACGGTTGCCACCGCCGCCGCAATGCCCGTCGGCGGTGGCGTCGACGCCACCGCGCCCGTGGTCGGCTCCGCGATCGCGCAGGCGCTGGCCGGCCGCGAGATCATGCTGATCGATGCGCTGGGTACGGACTTCCGCCGAACCGGCTCGGAGATCGGGCTCAAGGGCTCGTCCGTCCAGCCGCCCGTCGCAAATCCGTCGCAGCAGATTGCCGCGCAGGCGCAGAGCTTCGCATTCGGTTTCGCGGCGCAGGCCGGAACGGCGGCCACGGTCGATGCCGGCATGGCGCGGCTGTTCTTCTCGCAGTCGCTGGCCGGCGCTGCCGGCAGCCGCTTCTCCAACGTCATCCGGCTCGACCGCGTGAACCTGCTGCATGTCGCCGGCTATTTCGACGACCGCGCGGGGGCTCCGGCCGCAGCGGTGTCGCTGTCGCGGCTGCGCGAGCACGCCCGCTTCACCACGGAATTCTCGCTCTCCGCCGGCCATCACCAGAACCGCCTGTTCGACGCTGTTTCGTCGGGGCCGTTCCTCGGTGTCGACTCGACGACGGCCACGACGGCCTCGGTCGGCGCGACGGCGCGGTTCGGCGAGCACTGGTCGCTGTCCGGCTTTGCCGAAATCGGCGTCGGCGCCGTCGCCGGCCGCACCGGCGGTCTCGCGCAGATCGGCCCGATCCTGCACGCCAGCGCCGGCGTCGCGGCAGCGCGCCATGATGCGCTGCTCGCCGGCGATCGCCTGAGCCTCTATCTCGGCCTGCGGCCGCGCGTCGTGGCGGGCCGGGCGCGGCTTCGCGTTCCGGCGGCGCGCGACCAGTCTGGAGCGATCGCGTACGAAGCCTTCGACGTCGACCTCTCGTCGGGAGGCGGCGTGCCGCTGCGCGCCGGCTTCGGCTACCTGGCGACGCTGCCCGGTGCGGTCGACCTGTCGCTCAACGCCAATATCGACTTCGACGCGACTGTCGAGGAAGAGCCGCTTGCCTCCGCGTCGGTGGCGTTGCGCAAGCGTTTCTGAGCCGTCTTCTTAAGACGCCGCCGCCCGCTCCGGAATCCGTTGCCCGCTCACGCCCTCGACGCCTTGCGGAACGGCGAGCGTTTGCAGTGTTTCGGCCGGCCGGCCTTCGATTCGCCCAAGCACCGCGCGCGCCAGCTCGCGTCCGGCGAGGCGGAAATCCTCACTGACGACCAGCAGCTCCCGCCGGAACATCTGCACCAGCCGCGACGACTGCTTGGTCACCACATCGACATCGCGGCCGAGCTTCAGGCCGCTCTCTTCGATGGCGCTGACCACGGCGAAAGCGGCCGAGCCGCTGCCGCTGACGATGCCGTCGGGGCGCTGCGCCCGGCGCATCAGCAGCAGCGCCTGCGCATGGATCTGTTCGAGCGGCTGGTCCACCCATGCGGCGCGGAACGGCACTTCGGTCGCCCCGCTCTCCGCCACCGCTTCGGCAAAGCCGTCCGTCATGTGGCGCTGGTAGGTCAGCGCGGAGGACGGGGCCAGCAGCGCCAGCCGCCGCCGTCCGCGCGCCACGAGCTCGCGCACGGCCTGCCGCGCGAACACCTGGTTGTCGAAATCGTGCCAGGGGTGGTCGATGCCCATGTCGGTGCGGCCGTGGGTCGCGAAGGGAAAGCCATGCTCCGTCATGAAGCGGACGCGCGGGTCCTCCGGTTCGGTCTGCGATATGATGATGCCGTCGGCCGAGCGCGTCTCCACCACGTAGCGCACCGGGTCCATCGGGTCGTTGCGCGACGAATAGGGCGTCAGGATCAGGTGATAGGGCGTCGGGGCCAGCTCCGCCGACACGCCGTAGATGATGTCGGAGATGAACCCCATCAGCTGGTCGTCTGTGTTGAGCACCAGCGAGATGACGTTGGTCTTGCCGGTGCGCAGGCGCACGCCGGCGCGGTTGGGCCGGTAGCCGACCTGCCGGGCGACCAGCCGCACACGCGCCTTGGTGTCCTCGGAGATGTCGGGCGCGTCCTTCAGCGCGCGCGACACCGTGGTCACGCCGAGCCCGGTCATGAAGGCGATCGTCTTCAGCGTCGGACGGCCGTCGCCCGACGGAGACACCGCGTCCCTTGGATGATCCTCCATGCCCCGCCTGCCTTTCTAGCCGGAGCGCTTATCCCGTTTCGATCATGGACTCCAGAGTGAGCCATTGGCAAGGACTGTAACGTTACAGTAAGCTTGGCGCCGGCGCTCGACATGGGTCTTCGGATGCTCGTTCGAGTGCCCTCGGGGCTGTTGCGCACCGGTGCCAGGTCGATTTTGCTGCGCCGCAAAGTTATTGCGAAACAGCGTTTTGATGGCAAATTCGGTGGAGTTCTGCCGCATTGCAGCAAGAAAGCGACGCATCGCGGCGAGATGGGCCTGCCGGCGAGGTTAATTTCGTGCGGCGAAAAAAATCGTGTCTGCGCCCTTCGACTCGGTTGCGGAGTCGAATCGATTCGCATAGGGTCCACCTGTAACGTTACAGATTCAGGGAGGACTGTGATGCGTTATCGACTTCTGACTGCCGCGTTCGCGGCATCTGCAGCACTGCTCTCCGGGCCTGCCAGCGCCACGGAGCTCGAAGTTACCCACTGGTGGACCTCCGGCGGTGAAGCCGCCGCGGTTGCCGAACTGGCCAAGGCGTTCGACGCCAGCGGCGACAAATGGATCGACGGCGCCATCGCCGGCTCCGGCGGCGTCGCCCGCCCGATCATGATCAGCCGCATCACCGGCGGTGACCCGATGGGCGCCACCCAGTTCAACCACGGCCGCCAGGCCGAGGAGCTGGTGCAGGCCGGCCTCATGCTCGACCTGACCGCGCTGGCCGAGAAGGAAAAGTGGAAAGAGATCGTCCACCCGTCGTCGCTGCTCGATAGCTGCACGCTCGACGGCAAGATCTATTGCGTGCCCGTCAACATCCATTCGTGGCAGTGGATCTGGCTGAGCCACAAGGCCTTCCAGGATGCCGGCGTGGCTGTCCCGACCAACTGGAACGAATTCGTCGCCGCCGCTCCGAAGCTGCGCGCCGCCGGCAAGGTTCCGCTGGCGATGGGCAACCAGCCCTGGCAGGCCTCGGGCGCGTTCGGCGTCATCGCCATCGCGATCGCCGGCCTCGACGCCTGGAAGGCGGTCAACATCGACAAGAACGCCGAGGTTGCCGGCGGTCCTGAATACGCCAAGGTCTTCGAGGCGGCGGCCAATGCGCGCGCCTTCCGCGAGGGTTCCAACGTGCAGGACTGGAACCAGGCCACCAACATGGTCATCACCGGCGCTGCCGGCGGCCAGATCATGGGTGACTGGGCGCAGGGCGAGTTCGCCGTTGCGGGACAGGTCGCGGGCAAGGACTATTCGTGCCTGCCGGGTCTCGGCGTCAACAAGCTGATCTCGACCGGCGGCGACGCCTTCTACTTCCCCAAGCTCAAGGATCCCGAGAAGGAAGCGGCCCAGCTGCGTCTCGCCTCGCTGATGCTGTCGAAGCAGGTACAGGTCGCGTTCAACCTCAAGAAGGGCTCGCTGCCGGTGCGCGGCGACGTCGACCTCTCGGCCGCCAACGACTGCATGAAGCAGGGTCTGGAGATCCTCGCCTCCGGCAACATCCTGCCGGACGGCAACCAGACGCTGACCCCGGATACTCAGGGCCAGATCGAGGATCTGATGACGGAGTTCTGGTCGTCCAACGCCATCAGCGCGGCCGACGCCCAGAAGCGCTACGCCGAAATCATCGCGGCGGCCGACTGATCGGCCTTCGCGACTGCTGAACGAAGCCGGTCCCCCACAAGGGGGCCGGCCTTCGCGCAGCTCCAGATTTCCGGGTAGCGCGGAGGCTTCAAGATGGCTGCCGAGGGTCGCCCCAACCAGCTGTTTCGCAACCTTAATTCCAAGATTGCATCGATCCCGATGATCCTGACCGCGCTGGTGGTGTTCGCCGGCGGCACGATCTGGACGGTGATCTACTCCTTCACCGATTCGAAGCTGCTGCCGCGGCTGAATTTCGTCGGGCTCGATCAGTACGAGCGCCTGTGGGCGTCGAGCCGCTGGATCATCTCGATCCAGAACATCCTCATCTACGGCGTCTGCTCGCTGGTCCTGTCGCTGCTGATCGGCTTCCTGCTCGCCGCGCTGCTCGACCAGAAGATCCGGTTCGAGAATACGTTCCGCACCATCTTCCTTTACCCGTTCGCGCTGTCCTTCGTCGTCACCGGCCTCGTCTGGCAGTGGGTGCTCAACCCCGAATTCGGGTTGCAGAGCGTCGTGCGCAGCCTCGGCTGGACGAGCTTCACCTTCGACCCGCTCTACAACCAGGAAATCGTCATCTTCGGCATCCTGATCGCCGGGCTGTGGCAGGGCACCGGCCTCGTCATGTGCCTGATGCTGGCCGGCATGCGCGGCATCGACGAGGAGATCTGGAAGGCCGCCAAGATTGACGGGATTCCCACCTGGAAGACCTATGTGCTCATCATCATCCCGATGATGCGGCCGGTCTTCATCACGACGCTCGTACTGATTGCGTCCGGCATCGTGCGCCTCTACGACCTCGTCGTGGCGCAGACCTCCGGCGGTCCCGGCATCGCCTCGGAAGTGCCGGCCAAATATGTCTACGACTCGCTGTTCCTTCGCCAGAATCTCGGCCAGGGCTTCGCCGCATCCACGATGATGCTGCTGACCGTGCTGGTCGTGCTCATCCCATGGGCTTACCTCGAATTCGGCGGGAGGCGCAAAAATGCATGATCCCCGCTCTGCTGCCGCTGCTGCGGCCGTGATGCTGCCGTTCGAGGGTCCCCGCGGACCGCGGCCGCGCAAGGCGCTGTCGACCCGCAACATCTTCATCTACGGCACGCTGCTGCTCTTCGCGTTCTACTATCTGCTGCCGCTCTACGTGATGATCGTCACGTCGCTGAAGGGCATGCCCGAGATCCGCATGGGCAACATCTTCTCGCCGCCGGTGGAGATCACGTTCGAGCCGTGGGTAAAGGCCTGGTCGGAAGTCTGCACCGGCCTCAACTGCGACGGCCTCTCGCGCGGCTTCTGGAATTCCGTGCGTATCACCGTGCCGTCGGTGATCCTGTCGATCGCCATCGCCTCGGTGAACGGCTATGCGCTCGCCAACTGGCGCTTCAAGGGCGCCGACGCCTTCTTCACCATCCTGATCTTCGGCGCCTTCATCCCCTACCAGGTGATGCTCTATCCGCTGGTCATTATCCTGCGCGAAATGGGCCTCTACGGCACGCTGTGGGGCCTGGTGCTCGTGCATTCGATCTTCGGCATGCCGATCCTGACGCTGCTCTTCCGCAACTACTTCACGTCGCTGCCGGAGGAACTGTTCAAGGCGGCGCGCGTCGATGGCGCGGGGTTCTGGGGCATCTACCTGAAGATCATGCTGCCGATGTCGCTGCCGATCTTCGTGGTGGCGATCATCTTGCAGGTCACCGGCATCTGGAACGACTTCCTGTTCGGCGTCGTCTACACCAAGCCGGACGTCTACCCGATGACCGTCCAGCTCAACAACATCGTCAACTCGGTGCAGGGCGTGAAGGAATACAACGTCAACATGGCCGCGACGCTGCTCACCGGCCTGGTGCCGCTGTTCGTCTACTTCGTGTCCGGAAAGCTGTTCGTGCGCGGCATCGCCGCGGGCGCGGTGAAGGGTTAGGGGGAACACCGCATGTCCAGTGTCGTCGTCCGCGACGTGTCTCTCAACTTCGGCACCGTCGAAGTCCTGAAGTCGCTGAACATCGAGGTCGACAAGGGCGAGTTCCTCGTCCTGCTCGGACCCTCGGGCTGCGGCAAGTCCACCCTGCTCAACTGCATCGCCGGCCTGCTCGACGTTTCCGACGGCCAGATCTTCATCAACGGCAAGAACGTCACCTGGGAGCAGCCCAAGGACCGCGGCATCGGCATGGTGTTCCAGTCCTACGCGCTCTATCCGCAGATGAGCGTGGAGGGGAACCTCTCCTTCGGCCTGAAGAACGCGCGGCTGCCGAAGGACGAGATCGACCGGCGCGTCAAGCGCGCCTCCGAAATCCTCCAGATCGAGCCGCTGCTCAAGCGCAAGCCGATGGCGCTCTCCGGCGGCCAGCGCCAGCGTGTCGCCATCGGCCGCGCGCTCGTGCGCGACGTCGAGGTGTTCCTGTTCGACGAGCCGCTGTCCAACCTCGACGCCAAGCTGCGCAACGAGCTGCGCGTCGAGATCAAGCGCCTGCACCAGCGCCTTGAAAACACGATGATCTACGTCACCCACGACCAGATCGAGGCGATGACGCTGGCCGACCGCATCGCCGTCATGCGCGGCGGCATCATCCAGCAGCTCGACGCGCCGCAGGCCATCTACAACAAGCCGGTGAACCGCTTCGTCGCCGGCTTCATCGGCTCGCCCGGAATGAACTTCATCGAGGGCCTCGTCGACGGCGGCGACGGCAAGCCGCGCTTCCGCGCCGGCGACGCGGCGATAGACATCGGCCGCTACGGCTTCGAGAACGGCGCCCCCTACGGCTCCAAGGCCGTGTTCGGCGTGCGGCCCGAGCATGTCGCGGTCGGCGAAGCCGCCGTGTCAATGCCCGTGAACCTCGACGCGGCGATCGAGATCGTCGAGCCGATGGGCTCCGACACGCTGGCCTGGACCAAGGTCGGCGGGCAGAATTTCTCGATCCGCATCGAATCGGAGAAGGCGCCGGCGGTGGGCGACCGCATCAGGATCGGCTTCGACCCCGTGCGCGCCTCGCTGTTCGACGCGGGCTCGGATGCGCGGATCTGAGCGGCGGCGGATGAGGAGGCGAATGCGGGTGAAACGCCCGCGGTGCATGGCATGGGTGCGGTTCCCAAGATAGAGGCGTTGCCAGTCGGGTCGCAGGCGATCGACCTCGCCGGCGCGTGGGCGCTCGCCGAGGTCGGCGGCGGCTTGGCCGCTCCCTTCCGCGTGCCCGGCGACGTGCATTCCGCGCTGCACGAAGCGGGGCGGATCACCGATCCCTATTTCGGCCGCAACGAATACGACCTGCGCTGGATCGCCGACCGCGACTGGCTGCTTTCGCGCGAGTTCGAGGTTCCCGTGGGTGCGCTCCTGAGCGGCTGGGTGCTGGAACTCGACCGGCTCGATACGGTTGCCGAGGTTCGGCTCAACGGCGAGACGGTTCTGTCAGCCGACAATGCCTTCCGCCGCCATCGTGTCGATGTCGACAATGCCTTGCGGCATGGCCGCAACCACATAGAAATCGCCATCCGTTCGGCCACCGCCGAGGCCAACCGCCGGCAGGCGACGCAGCCCTGGCGCGTGCCCTACAGTACCGCCAATTCCCCGATCCCCAACGGCAACATGCTGCGCAAGACGCAGTGCCATTTCGGCTGGGACTGGAACATCGCGCTGGCCCCGCTCGGCCTCTACGGCGCCGCGCGGCTGCTGCATGCGCCGGATGCCCTGATCGACCATGTGCTGGTGCGGCAGTTCCACGACGCCGGGCGCGTGCGTGTCGAGGTCGAGCTGACGGTCGACCGCCGTTCCGGCGCGACCGTACCGTGGAGCGTCTCTTTCGCCGGACAGGCCCGCGCCGGTGCACTCGACCTGTCGCGCGGTGGCAAGGCTGTCGCCGAATTTGCGGTCGAAACCCCCGAGCTCTGGTGGCCCGCCGGGCTTGGCGCGCAGATGCTGCATGATCTCGTCGTGTCGGTCGCCGGCATGGAAGAGCGCCGCCGCGTCGGCCTGCGCGACCTCCGGCTGGTCAGCGAGCCGGACGAGACCGGCCGCAGCTTCAAATTCGTTGTCAACGGCCGCGACGTCTTCTGCCGCGGCGCCAACTGGATACCCTCCGACGCGCTGCCCGGCCGCGAGGACCGCGAGGCCACCCGCGGCCTGCTGCAATCGGCCGTCGACGCCAACATGAACATGATCCGCGTCTGGGGCGGTGGCCAGTATGAGCCGGACTGGTTCTACGACCTCTGCGACGAGCTCGGCCTTATGGTCTGGCAGGACTTCATGCTGTCCTGCAATCTCTATCCCGCCGACGAGGCGTTCCTCGCCGAAATCGCCGCCGAGGTCGGCGAAAACGTGGCGCGTCTCCAGCACCACGCCTGCCTCGCGCTCTGGTGCGGCGACAACGAGCTGATCGGTGCGCTCACCTGGTTCGAGGAGAGCCGAAAGAACCGCGACCGCTATCTGGTCATGTACGACCGGCTGAACCGCACCGTCGAGCAGGCGCTGAAATCGGTCGATCCCGCGGCGAATTGGTGGCCGTCCTCGCCTTCGCCCGGCCCGATGAGTTTCGGCGACGCCTGGCACGACGATTCTTCGGGCGACATGCATTTCTGGTCGGTCTGGCACGAGGGGAGGAATTTCGAGCACTACCGCGACGTGCGTCCGCGCTTCTGCTCCGAGTTCGGCTTTCAGTCTTACCCGTCGATGGACGTCGTGCGCCGCTTCGCGCGACCCGAGGACATGAACATCGCCTCGCCGGTCATGGAGGCGCATCAGAAGAATGCCGGCGGCAATGCGCGCATCGCCGAGACGATGTTCCGCACCTTCCGCTTCCCGTCCTCCTTTGAGGACTTCGTCTACCTGTCGCAGGTGCAGCAGGGCCTCGCGATCCGCACCGCGGTCGAGTGGTGGCGCAGCCTGAAACCCCACTGCATGGGCACGCTCTACTGGCAGCTCAACGACACCTGGCCGGTGGCGAGCTGGTCGGGTCTCGACCACGGCGGCGGCTGGAAGGGCCTGCATTACATGGCCCGCCGCTTCTTCGCGCCGGTGGCCGCCTTCGTCATCCCCGACAAGACCGGCAGCTTCGTCGTCCATGCCGTCAATGACGGTCGCGAAACGGTCGACATGGAGATCGCCGTCGACGCAGTCGCGATGGACGGCGCGACCACCCCGCTCGCACGCTTCGCCGGCAAGATCGGAACAGACGCGGCCGTCGCGCTCGGCACGATCGAGTTCGCTAAAGTGCCTGCCGGCTCGGTGCTCGCCTTCCGCTGGACCGCGTCCGATGGCAGCACCGGCTCCGACCACCTCTCGCCGGTGCCCTACAAGATGCTCGACCTCGCCGACCCGCAGGTCGCGGTGACCCCGCGCCGCGACGGCGACCGCATCCTGCTGGATTTGGCCACACGCAAGCCGGCCTTCTTCGTCGCGCTTGAAGCGCCGGCCGCCGGCCGCTTCGCCGACAATTTCTTCGCCCTGCTGCCCGGTGAGACCCGTACGGTCGAATTCTTCCCGCGCCAGCCGCTCGCCGATCTCGCCGGCTTCGCCTGCCGCGACCTGTTCAACTCGACACGCTAGAAGCCTGAAAGGCACGCCAATGACCGACTTCTCCTACCAGCTCTACTCCTCGCGCGAGTTCCCGCCGCTGGACGCCACGCTGAAGATGCTCGCCGATCTCGGCTACAAGGAGGTCGAGGGCTTCGGCGGCGTCTATGCCGACCCCAAGGCTGTGCGCAAGCAGCTCGACGCCAACGGCCTGAAGATGACCTCCGGCCACTTCTCGCTCGACATGCTGGAGGGCGAGAGCGCCAAGGTGCTCGACATCGCCGGCACGCTCGGCATGAAGGCGATCTATTGCCCGCACATCGTCGCTGAAAAGCGCCCGACCGACGCGGCCGGCTGGAAAAAGTTCGGCGAGCGGCTGCAGAACGCCGGCGAGGCGGTGGTCAAGGCGGGCTACGTCTATGGTTGGCACAACCACGATTTCGAGTTCAAGAAACTGCCCGGCGGCGAGATCCCGCAGCAGCTCATCTTCGAGGGCGGCCCCGCGCTGAAGTGGGAAGCCGACATCGCCTGGGTGGTGCGCGGTGGCGCCGATCCCATCGAGTGGATCGACAAGTTCGCCGACCGCATCACGTCGGTCCACATCAAGGACATCGCGCCCGCGGGCGAGAACAAGAACGAGGACGGCTGGGCCGATGTCGGCCACGGCACCGTCGACTGGAAGGGCATCTGGAAGGCGCTGAAGAAAACGCCGGCCAAGACCTTCGTGATGGAGCACGACAAGCCGTCGGACCACAAGCGTTTCGCCAGCCGCTCCATAGCGGCGGCCCGGGCGCTTTGACATCCACTGTGAGGGGGAACACATGGCACGCAAACTGAGGGTCGGCGTCGTCGGCACCGGCAACATCTCGACCGCCTATTTCAGGCTGTCGAAGCTGTTCAAGGGCATGGAGATCGTCTCCTGCGCCGACATCAACATGAAGGCGGCGGAAGCGCAGGCGAAGCTCTTCGGTATCCGCGCCGAAAAGGTCGAGAACCTGATCGCGGCGAAGGATGTCGACATCGTCGTCAACCTGACGATCCCCGCCGCCCACTACGGCGTCGCCAAGGCGGCGCTCGACGCCGGCAAACACGTCTATTCGGAAAAGCCCTTCGTGCTGTCGGTGAAGGAAGGGCTCGACCTCGCCAAGCGCGCGCAAAAGAAGGGCCTGCGCATCGGCTCCGCGCCCGACACCTTCCTCGGCGGCGCGCACCAGCTGGCGCGCTCCATCGTCGATTCCGGCGCGGTCGGCAAGATCACCAGCGGCACCGCCTTCGTGATGAGCCACGGCATGGAGCACTGGCATCCGAACCCGGATTTCTTCTTCCTCCCGGGCGCGGGACCGATCCTCGACGTCGGCCCCTACTACGTGACCAACCTGATCCAGCTGATCGGGCCGGTGAAGCGCGTGGCCGCCTTCGCTTCGATCCCGCAGAAGGAGCGCACCATCACGTCGAAGCCGCGCTTTGGGCAGAAGATACCGGTGAAGACGCCGACCACCATCCACGGCATCCTGGAGTTCGCCAACGGCGCGGTCATCACGATGAACGGCTCGTGGGACGTGTGGAAGCACGGCCATTCGCCGATGGAGCTCTACGGCGAAGAGGGCACGCTGTTCCTGCCGGATCCGAATTTCTTCGGCGGTGTGGTGAAGCAGACGAAGAAGGGCGAGCCAACGAAGAAGGATCCCGCCTGGAAGCACCCGCTCGGCGTTCCCAACCAGGAGCATTCGCAGGGCATGATGGCCAACTACCGCACCATCGGCCTCGCCGACATGGCGCTCGCGATAGCCGAGGGACGGCCGCATCGCTGCTCCATGGAGATGGCGCTGCATGCCATCGAGGTGATGACCGGGCTCATCGAGGCCGGCCAGACCGGCAAGGTGCTGACGCTCAAGACCACCTGCGAGCGCCCCGCCGCGCTGGGTATCGCCGAGGCGAAGTCGATGCTGGCGAAGCAGAAGGTGGCAGCAGCGGCGTAGTCGCTGGCCCCTCACCCTTACCCTCTCCCCGCATGCGGGGAGAGGGGATCGCCAACGTCTACGCCTCCCTCTCCCCGTGTTGACGGGGAGAGGGTAAGGGTGGGGGGCAATCGCCCAGCACAGAGATGAGCCCATGACCTACGTCCCCGCCGCCGACCGCTACTCGAAGATGGTCTACCGCCGCTGTGGCCGCTCCGGCCTCAAGCTGCCGGCGATCTCGCTCGGCCTGTGGCACAATTTCGGCGGCGACACACCGCATGAGACCAAGCGCTCCATCGTGCGCAAGGCGTTCGACCTCGGCGTCACCCATTTCGATCTCGCCAACAACTACGGTCCGCCGAAAGGTTCCGCCGAAAGCGCCTTCGGCGAGATCCTGCGCACCGACTTCGCCGGCTGGCGCGACGAGATGATCATCTCGACCAAGGCCGGTTACGACATGTGGGACGGCCCTTACGGCGAATGGGGCAGCCGGAAGTACCTGCTCGCTTCGCTCGACCAGAGCCTCAAGCGTTTGGGGCTCGACTATGTCGACATCTTCTATTCCCACCGCTTCGACCCCGACACGCCGTTGGAAGAGACGATGGGCGCGCTGGATCAGGCCGTACGCTCCGGCAAGGCGTTGTACGCCGGAATCTCGAGCTACAATTCGCAGCGCACGCGCGAGGCCGCGGCGATCCTGCGCCAGCTCGGCACCCCCTGCCTCATCCACCAGCCCTCCTATTCGATGATCAACCGATGGGTCGAGGAGGACGGGCTGCTGGACACGCTGGAAGGCGAGGGTATCGGCTCGATCGCGTTCACGCCGCTGGCGCAGGGCATGCTGACCGACAAATACCTGAAAGGCATCCCCGCCGGCAGCCGCGCCACGCAGGGCAAGTCGCTGCGCCAGTCCTTCATCAACGACGAAACGGTCGCGAACATCAGCGCCCTGAACGACATCGCGAAGCGCCGCGGCCAGACGCTGGCGCAGATGGCGTTGGCCTGGGTTCTGCGCGGGGGCCGGGTTACCACAGCGCTGATCGGCGCCTCACGGCCCGAGCAGGTTGAGGATTGCGTCGGCGCGATCGCCAACCTCGATTTTTCGACCGCGGAACTTGCCGAGATCGACCGTTACGCCACCGACGCCAACGTCAATCTCTGGGCCAGGTCGGCCGAGCGCCCGGGACCGGCGCGGAAATAGGGAGAAGCGTGTGATCCGCAACCCGATCCTGCCCGGCTTCAATCCCGATCCGTCGATCTGCCGGGTGGGACGCGACTATTACATCGCGACGTCGACCTTCGAGTGGTATCCGGGCGTGCAGATCCACCACTCGACCGACCTCGTGAACTGGAAGCTGGTCAGGCGTCCGCTCGAGCGCGCAGCCCAGCTCGACATGCGCGGCAATCCTGACTCCGGCGGCATCTGGGCGCCGTGCCTGAGCTACGCCGACGGCTTGTTCTGGCTCGTCTACACCGATGTGAAGCGCCTCGACGGCAACTTCAAGGACGCCCACAACTACATCGTCACCGCGCCTTCCGTCGAAGGCCCGTGGTCCGATCCGTGGTACGTCAATTCATCAGGCTTCGACCCGTCGCTCTTCCACGACGACGACGGGAAAAAGTGGTTCGTCAACATGGTCTGGAACCACGTCTCCACCGGCGTCGGCGGCCAGCCCAAGCACCCCTCCTTCGCAGGCATCCTGCTGCAGCAGTGGGACCCGAAGGCTGGCAAGCTCGTCGGCCCGATCAAGAACATCTTCGCTGGCTCGCCGCACGGGCTGGTCGAGGGGCCGCATTTGTTCAAGAAGGACGGCTTCTACTATCTGACCACCGCCGAGGGTGGCACCGGCTACGGACACGTCGTCACCTATGCGCGTTCGAAGGCCATCGACGGCCCATACGAACTGCATCCCGACACGTTCCTGCTGACCGCCAAGGACGCGCCAGACGCGCCGCTGCAGCGCGCCGGCCACGGCCAGATGGTGGAGACGCCCGACGGCGAATTCTACCACACGCACCTCACCGGCCGGCCGCTACCCGGCAGCGGCAACCGACCGAAGCGCTCGCCGCTCGGCCGCGAGACGGCGATCCAGAAAGTCGTGTGGGGCAAGGATGGCTGGCCGCGGCTCGCCCATGGCGGGCTGGTGCCTGCGGTGGACGTGCCGGCGCCCGGCCCCAATCCTGGCAATACGAAGCGCGAGCCGAAGCCCGACACGCTCCGCTACGACTTCTCGACGCCGGAGCTGCCGCTCGACTTCCAGTGGCTGCGCACGCCGGTCCCGAGCCGCCTGTTTTCGCTGACGGACGAGCCCGGCCGCCTGCGCCTCTACGGCCGCGAGTCCATCGGCTCCTGGTACGAGCAGGCGCTGGTCGCCCGCCGGCAGGAGCATTTCTCCTTCCGCGCCGAGACCGAACTCGCCTTTTCGCCCGACACCTACCAGCAGGCCGCCGGCCTGGCCCACTACTACAACCGCCACAAGTTCCACTTCGCCTGCGTCACCATGCATCCCGGCCAGGGCCGCGTGCTGCGTGTCATCTCCTGCCTCGGCGACTGGCCCGACGGGCGCCTCACCTTCGCCGAAGGCACTCCGGTGCGGATACCCGAGGAAGGCCGCGTCGCATTGGCCGCCGATGTCGACGGCTGGGATCTCCAGTTCTGGTGGCGCATGCGCGGCACATGGGAGAAGCTCGGGCCGCTGCTCGATGCCAGCCTGATCTCCGACGAGGCC
>JAHBYZ010000031.1 GCA_019635695.1 Rhizobiaceae bacterium | reverse complement strand
TTCCTCGCGCGCGCTGTCGGCTTCGAGCTTGGCGAGTTGCGAGAGGTCGATCGTGTCGATGAGCGCGGAAAAGACCTGGCTCTTGGTGTCGTAATAGCTTTCGGAACGCTCGCGGCCGGCGGGCGAACGCGGGGGAGGCGGCGCCTCGGGCATACGCCGGGGCGGCGCGGCCGGTGCAGATTCGACCGGGCGCGTGGCGAGCGCGACGTCGCCGCCGCGGTCGGCCGACTGCGGCGCCACGGGCCGCTGGACCGGTGCGAAAGATTGCGCCGGAGCCGGCCCGTCGCCTATGCCGCCACGCTTTCCGAACATGTCACACCCAGCATTTCCCGCCGCCGCCCGGCCTCGACCGGGCCGGCGTCTACTTCTTCTTCGACAGCTTCAGCCGGCCGAGCAGGTTGCCGAAACCCGGCTTGCCCTTCTTCGACTTGACCTCGCTGCGCCCCGTCAGAACATGCGCGAGCTCGTTGACCGTCTGCACGATCGGGCTCTTCGCATCCATCTCGCCAAGCATGCGGCCATTGTTTGCGGCGTTGCCAAAGAACAGCGGCTCGAACGGAATCACCGCAGCCGGCTCGATGCCGAGCGGATCGGCGAAGTCGGCAACCGCGATCTCCGGCCGCTTCGGCACGCCGACCTGGTTGATGACCAGCTTGGGCATCGGGTCGTTGGGACGCAGCTTCTTCAGCATGTCCACGAGGTTCTTGGCGTTGCGCAGGTTGGCAAGCTCCGGCGTGGCGGTGATGACCACCTCGTCGGCCTGCGCCAGCACGCTGCGCGACCAGCCTGACCACACATGCGGAACGTCGAGGACCACAAGCGGTGCGCTGCGCTGTGCCGTGTCGATGACCTGGCTGAAGGCCTCGGCATCGAAGTCGTAGACCCTGTCCAGCGAAGACGGGGCGGCAAGGAGCGACAGATGCTCGGCGCATTGCGCCAGCAGACGGTCGAGATAGACCTCGTCGATGCGCTCGGGCGCGAACACCGCCTCGGCGATGCCCTGCGTGGGATCCTGGTCGAAGTTGATGTTGGCGGTGCCGAAGGCGAGGTCGAGATCGGCGACCACCACCTCGGACTTGAACAGGTTCGAGATCGCCCAGCCGACATTGTGAGCCAGCGTCGACGAACCGACGCCACCCTTGGCGCCGACGAAAGCGAGCGACCGGCCGATCGGCTTCTGTTCGGGATCGACGAAGATCGAGGAGATGACGCCGACGATGTCGGCCATCGAGATCGGTGCCACGACGTATTCGGAGATGCCGTTCTTGATCAGCTCGCGGTAGAGCCAGACGTCGTTGTAGTGGCCGATGATGACCACCTTCGAGGTCGGGTCGCAGACCTCGGCCAGCTGCGAAAGCGACTGGATCAAAGCACGCGGCTCGGCGCGCGACTCAAGGATGATCAGGTTCGGCGTCGGCGCGGTCTGGTAAAACTCGATGGCCGTCGGCACGCCGCCCATGTGCACCTTGAGATGCGCCTTGGCCATGCGGCGGTCCTCGCCGGCCCGCTCGATCGGACTCGCCACACTCTCCGTCTCGCAAAAGGCCTGGATCGAGATGCGCGGCACCGGGCGCATCTGGCTCATCGAGGCGATATCGGCGTCCTCGGCGGCGTAGGCGCCCTCGTCCCGTTCATATGCCAGGTTGCTCATCCGTCAGGCTCCTGGTCAGTAGGTGATTTCGCGGTTGTCGGCCATGTCGGCGGCTATGCCGCGCGACTTGTACTGGTCGATCGCGTTCTGGCGGTTCTCGGGGTCGATCTCGCTCGGCCGGCGCGGCCCTAGCAGGTCGGCCGGATTGGCGACCTGCGCCGCGAGATTGTTCTGATAGGAACAGCCGAAATTGGCGTAGTGCTTGTTGTCGCCGCCGTTCGCCAGAATGTCGGCCGGCCAGCGGCCGCACTTGCCGGCGCTGGCGCGCAGCGCGCTGTAGGAAACGCGGATCGGGGCCGAGGCGTCGGGCGCGCCGGCGTCGTAGTAGTCGACCAGGATCGAGCCGCCGTGCACGCCCTGACGGCGCAGATAGTCGACGATGTCGGCCGAAACGTAGGACGCCGCGGCGGCATTCGCCGAACCGGTCGGCACCATCACCCGCACGGCGGCGCGGCTTTCGCGCTCGTAGCCGGCCATGAAGCCGCCCAGCACCTCGCGCTCGCCGCGCGTCAGCTTCATCGTCCCGGCGCCCACCGGCAGATCGAACACCTGCTCCTGCTCGCCGACCACGATCGGATGATTGGTGCGATAATCGTCCGGTACCGAGCCGACGGTGATGGAATCGCGCTTGGCGCAGCCGGCGAGAAGCGCCACCGCAAACACCGCGAGGATCGCGGTGCGTCCCGTGCCGGCGCGCCGCCGCAAGCCAGTCTCAACCTTGCCCGACATCGGACCCCTCACTTGTAGATGTAGCCGACGACGCCGTGGTAGCGGCCCTCGGGTTTCCTGGTCTTCATGGTCCCGTAGACGCGATTGACGCGGCCGAGGAACATGCCCGCGCCGTCGCTGGCCGGGTTGAAATTGTCGTCCGGCTTGGCGAGCGCGGCGCGCGCGACCGGCTTGGAGAGGTAGGGCGTGACAATGATGACCAGTTCGGTCTCGTTGCGCACGAAATCGCGGCTGCGGAACAGCGTGCCGAGGATCGGCAGCTTCGACAGGCCGGGCAGGCCGGACACGGTCTGGCGCACGTCGTCGCGCACCAGGCCGGCGATCATCATGGAACCGCCCGAAGGCAGCTCGACGGTGGTGTCGGCGAGACGACGGCGGATCGACAGGATGTTGGTCGCGGCGTTGCGGCGGCCGGCGCTGAGCTGGACCGAGCCTTCGTTGGTCGGCTCCGAGACCTGCGTGCGGACCTTGAGGCTGATGCGGCCCGGCGACAGCACCACCGGCTGGAATTCCAACCCGATGCCGTACTCGATCCGCTCATTGTCGTAGGTCAGCGTGCCGGTGTCCGTATCGGCGTTCTGGCCGGTGATCATGTTGAACTCGCCGCCGACCCGGAACGTGGCCTTCTCGCCGGACACCGCCGTCAGCGTCGGCTCGGCCAGCGTCTTCATCACGCCCGCCTGTTCCATCGCGTTCAGGTAGCCGCCAAGAGACCCGCCCTCGACGCTGAACCCGCTCCCGGTCAGCGCCTTGCCGAGACCGGCGACGTTCTCGCTGATGGCGCCCCAGGTGATGCCCCCGGCGTTGCCAGCAATCAGGTTGACGCCCAGCTGCTTCATCACCTGACGGCTGACCTCGGCGACAGTGACCTTCAGCGTCACCTGGTCCTCGCCGATGATCTTCAGCAGATTGACGATCGCACTGGTGCGGCGCTCCGCGTCCGGGTTGTTGATGTCGACGCCGCCGGTGGCGCCGCCGCCGGCCGCGGTCTGCGAATACTGGCCGGTCGTCGCCTCGCCGCCGGTGACGAAGACCTGAGCCAGTTGAGCGGCGCGCGCCGCGTCGAGCGGCGTCTCGACCGTGCCCGAAAGCACGACGTTGTCGTTCAGCAGCTCGACCGTGATGTCGGAGTTCGGGATGTACTTCCTCAGGTAGTCCTGCAGCCCGGAAACATCGCGCTCGATCGCGAGGTCGAGGCTGGCGATCTGCTCGCCATTGGCGCCGAAGACGAAGATGTTGGTCTCGCCGACCTGCTTGCCGAACAGGTAGATGCGGCGTGCCGTGCGGGTCACGGCGTCGGCGACCGACGGGTTGGCGACCAGGATGTCATATGCGTCCGCCGGCAGGTCCACCACGACGGACTTGTTGAGCCCGAGCTTGATGCGCTGCGCACCGCGCGCCGGCGACGTCACGGATGACTGGGCCGCCGCTTCGTTGCGCTGGCCCGAGATGCCAGCATCGACGGCGAGCGCCGCCAGAGCCAGCGAGGCCGCGAGCGCGGCGCGCGATACGCCGTGCAGGACGGAGGTGGCGGAAAGCCTCGGCATGCGGGTGCTCCCGGTCGCGTGAATGGTCATCAGCGTGCCCCCACTTCGGTCACTTCGCCGTTGCGGATGAGCCGGACGGTGCCGCGCCGGCCGTTGCCGGAAACCAGATATTCGCCCGAGCTTTCGACAGGATCCTGAGCGTCGGCCACGGCGCGCAGCGCCAGAGTCAAGCGGTCGGCCATCTGCGCGGCGACGGTGATGATTTCGGCCTGATCCGGTGTCAGCTCGAGGGTCGCGGTGTCGCCAACGCGCACGCGGCGACCTTCCTCGTCCTCCTGGATCGCTTGGTCGATGGCGAGCACACGGATGTTCTTCAGGATCGTCTCGGTGATGAAGCCGTCGCCCGAGCCGCCGCCGGCATTGCCGGAGCGGCGCGTCATGATGACGTCGACATAGTCGTTGGGGAGGATGAAGCCGCCGGCCGAGGTGTCGGCTGCGATCTGCGTGGCGACCGCCCGCTTGCCGCTGGGCAGGATCGACGACATGAAACTCTGGCCACCGCCGATGAGCTTGGAGCGCCGCAACGGCTCGCCGGCGTATAGCGGCACGCGGGCGATCGACGGCGCGAGCTCCGCGAGCGCGTTCTCTTCCTTGTCGCGGGTGATGAAGCGCTCGTTGATGGTGTCGGCCGGCCATGACTGCCAGCCGATCTTGTCGGTCACCGACGCGCCCATGGGCACGTCTTCCTTGAGTACCAGCACGTCGGCCAGCTTGACGGCGGGTTCGGTCGGCGCTTTCTCCACGATCACGCGCGGAGGCGGCGGTGCCATCATGTTCTTGGCCACATATCCCGCGCCGATCGCCGCGAATACGGCGACGCCCAGGATGATGACTCGTGAAGAATTCATGTCGTCCGGACCTCGTACTCGGCAGAACCGATGCGCCAAGCCGGACATTGGCGCGGCAATCGTCAAATTACGGTTAATGGAACGCTTACAATCGTCCTTAACTGAAAGTTGATTCAAAGGCCGCGAAGCGGCTCTGGCGACTGCGCATCATTGCGTCAGCCGCTCCATCACCCATACGAACAGTGCCGTTTGCGGGAAGACCAGCATGCCGGCCGCGCCGAGCGCCACGCCATAGGGTATGCCTGCCTTCTGGTCAGCAAAATGGCGCAGGAACATGTTTCGTCCCGCGTACCAGGACGCGGGCGAACTGCGGAAGGCAAGGATCGCAAGCGTCAGCAGTCCGCCGAGCATCGCGCCGTACACGAGATAGGACAGCAGCGGCAGCCCGAAGCCCATCCACAGCGCCGTCGCCGAAAGAAGCTTGGCGTCGCCACCGCCCATGCCGCCCACGGCGAAGAGTCCGAACGTCACCAGCAGCACGGCCATGCCGGCCGCGATGTGCCATGCGTATGTCGTCCATTCCATTCCTGTCAGCGGCGCCAGCACAAGGAACGCGCCGCCCAGCAGCAGTGAAAGCCGGTTGGCGATGGTCATCGACACCGCGTCGGAGAGCGCGGCATGCACCATGCAGAATGGAAAGATGACGAGAATGGCTGCTTCGATCATGGCGGATCGTCCGGTTGCGGCAGTTGGAGCCTAGCGCGGGCGCATTAAGCCCTGGTAAGCGCGACCGCCCCGCGGCCAGACTCCTGCGGAAAATGAAAAAGGCCGCCCACGAGGGCGGCCTTTCCCGTTCGTCGCCGGTTAACCGGCGCCAGACAGACTAGTCCGGAACGGCTTCGTCGAGCTTGCCGGCGATATCCGTGAAGGCGTTGTCCAGCGAGTTGCCGAGCGTGGTGGCGCCGGCGGTGATTGCGAGGGCGATCAGGGCGGCGATCAGGCCATACTCGATGGCGGTCGCGCCGGATTCGTCCTTGGCGAAGCGTGCGAAAAGCTTGGTCATGATGAGCTCCTTACTCCACATGGTTCACAGCACTACCGTCAACATTCTTGGCTGCGTCGATCGGATGAGGCGAACTTACGCAGGAGCTGTTGCAAACGGCTTAACGAACAGGATTAACAGCCCCTTACCGACCGCCGCCGCGCAGGTTGGTAAATCAACGGATACGGGAATACCGGGCATTTGCGCGCGGCGGGCCGTACGGATTCCGCGCCACTCATTATAGACTCCGGACCGGCTTCCGGCCGCACCCGATCCCGGCGCGAATGACGGCCCGGCGCGAACGGCAGGCGACCTGCCGCACGCTTAACGCTCGGTTCACCAATATCCTTCATCTTCGGGCAAGGTTCCTGTCGTCCGCGGAGTAACGGCACCATGAGACCGGTGAAGCTTTCGGCATTCGCAGCCACCGCGCTGCTGGCGCTTGCCACCGCCGCGCAGGCCGTCTCCGGCATCGAGGTGGTGATGAACCAGGCCAAGATCGTCAAGCTGGCGCGACCGGCGGACACGATCGTTATCGGCAATCCGGCGATCGCCGACGCCTCGGTGCAGGATTCGAGCACCATCGTCCTCACCGGCCGCGGCTTCGGCGTCACCAATCTCGTGGTGCTCGACCAGGAGGGCAACCCGATTGTCGACGAACAGGTGATCGTGTCGCGCGGCACGACCAGCACGGTTCGCGTCTACCGCCGGGCCGCGGTGCAGACGCTGTCCTGCACGCCTTTCTGCGAGGGTTCGTTCAAGTCCGACGCCGAACGCGCCTCGGAAGCGGAAATGGGTGCGGCCAGCAACTAACGGCTCGCCCGACCCCCGACACATCGAGGGTTAACCCTTCATTGACCGCGTCGGCAGGAAGTGCCCCGCGGTCACAACCTGATGTCAACGCCTCGCCTATATCTTGGCCGCCAGTGCGCATCCGAAAATCGCGCGGCATGGGGCTAGAGATGAGCGACCACAACGAGGCGAAACCAGGCGCCACGAGGCGCTTCGGGCTGAAACGGTTCCGCAGGGATACGCGCGGCGCCGTGGCGATCGAGTTCGTCGTCTTGGCGATACCCTTCGCACTGCTGGTCTTCGCGATCCTCGAAAGCTGCATCTCCTTCGCAGCCCAACAGGTTCTGTCCAACGCCACCGACGACATCGCGCGCCAACTGCGCACCGGCCAGATCAAGGCAAGCGCGGTCACCAAGGAATCGCTGAAGACGATGATCTGCGACCGGCTCGAAATCATCGTCGCCGACGGATGTCCCGGCCTAGAGGTCGACCTGCGCCGCTTCAACACCTTTGCCGACGCGGCAGGCGAGCGGATCAAGCTGACCAGCGACCGCGACATCGACACGTCTGGTTTCGGCGTTTCGCCCGGCCCGTCAATGTCGAAGAACATGCTGCGCGTCTTCTACCGCTGGCCGGTGATGACGGACTTCATGCGCAAGTCGATGTCGAACCTCAAGGACGGCAAGACGCTGCACTTCGCGACTGCCACCTGGCAGAACGAACCGTTCGACGACTGAGGAGGGAGCCGCCATGCACGCCATGAACACGTTTCCCGCAGCGGGCCTTCTGAAGCACCTGCGCTCCGCCCTCTCGCGCCTCAGGAGCGATCGTCGCGGCGTCGCCGCCGTCGAGTTCGCCTTCATCGCGCCGGTGCTGCTCTCGCTCTATTTCGTCACCATGGAGGTGTCGCAGGCGATCGAGGTGAACAAGAAGGTCGGTCGTGTCGGCTCGATGGTCGCCGACCTGCTCACCCAGCAGCAGGCAACCACCAAATCGGAAGTCGAGGCCGTGCTGAAGATCGGCGAGTCGATCCTGCAGCCTTACAACCGCAGCAAGTCTAAGATCACGGTCACCGCCATCCAGATCACGGACGAGAATACGCCCAAGGTGCAGGTGGCGTGGTCGCGCAAGCTGGAGAACGGCGCTGTGACCGCTGGCGCGGCCAAGAACTCGATCACCACGGTTCCCGACACGCTGAAGATCCGCAACACCTTCCTGATCCGCGTGGAGAGCCAGCTCGCCTACAAGCCGGTGATCACCTGGAGCGCTGAGGGCAAGCAGGTGCTCGGCCTCGCCGCCGCCTTCGACGGCATCGGCATGAAGGAAACTTACTATCTGCGTCCGCGCATGAGCTCGACCGTACCCTGCGCCGATTGCTGAGACGCTATTCGGCGGCCAGCGCGACCATGGCGGCGGCGGCGGCGTAGTCTGCGTCGGAAACCGCAACGAAGCCGCCCAGATGGCGGTGCTCCACCAGGTCATAGACGGCCGGCTGTTGGGTATAGACGTTCAGCAGGAAGGTGCGCAGGCTGCGCTTGACCTCCTCCGGCAGATCGTTGCGCACGGCATGCGGCCCATAGCGCAGTTCGGCCGATCGCCACAGCTCGACCATGTCGCCCGCCGACAGGCCCAGATGGGCAAGGCGGACGGCGGTACCGCCCGCGTCCCCCGAATGATCCTCGACGGCCGGCTCCCAACCGACCAGCACGTCGGCATCGCCGGCGGCAAACGCCGCTTCCGCCGCCTCCAGAGACTGCGCCAGCACGACATCATCGCCCGCTCCCGCGGCGGCAAGGGCGTCCAGCGCCAGGACCTGCGGGCCGACCGCGTCCGCCGGCCCGGCCACGACACGCAAGGTCGCGGCGCCCTGGAGCGTCGCAGCCTTTCCGGCTCGTGCGTAGACAACCGCATGCAGGCCCGTGTCGCCGAAGTTGCCCGACGGGGCCGCCAGCGGCTCGACGCAGGCGCAGGCGGCCTGGGCGGCGGCGTAGCCGGCCGCGGAATACATCGCATAGTGCACGCGCCCATTCGCCTGTGCCTCGACCAGAGCCGCGGTATCACGGGCAGCGAAGATGCGCACCGGGAGGCCGGTCGCCTGCGTGTAGGCGCGGCGGATGGCGGCAAGGCCTGGAATGCCGGAAGCCGTGCCGTTCGGCGAAACGATGCCGATGCGCAGCAGCGCCGGCTTGTCCTGAGCAATTGCCGGCGCGGCGCCGGCGGCAAGAGGCAAGAGCAAGGCAAAGCTGGCGAGCGCGGCGCGCATGGTGGTGATTCCCGCCTCCGGATTTGGCGGGAGCTTGACCCGGCTCCGGTTGCGGAATGGTTTACAAATTGCCAACGGCCGACGGCGCTCCTATCTCTGACGGTCGCCGGGCGCAATCTTTCACGGTCGCCTATCGCTCCGGCCGCAACACGGGAACGGCTCAATGGCCCGCGCCTTCATCTTTGTCCTCGACTCCTTCGGCATAGGCGGCGCTCCGGACGCCGCCCGTTTCGGGGATGAAGGATCGGACACCTACGGCCATATCCGCGCAGGCTGCGCCGACGGGCGCGGCGATCGCGACGGCCTGCGCAGCGGCGCGCTTTCGCTGCCCAACATGGAAAGGCTAGGTCTCGCCCACGCACATGCGCTCGCCAACGGCCTGCCCGCGCCCGACGGGCCGGCGCCGGCAGGCATCTGGGGTGCGGCCACCGAAATCTCGTCGGGCAAGGACACACCGTCCGGCCACTGGGAGATGGCTGGCGCGCCCGTCACTTTCGACTGGGGCTACTTTCCGCACACGATACCGGCGTTCCCGGCCTGGCTCACCGATGCGATCGTCGCCGAGGCAAAGCTGCCCGGCGTCCTCGGCAACAAGCACGCTTCCGGCACCGGCATCATCGAGGAATATGGCGAGGAGCACGTGCGCACCGGCAAGCCGATCTTCTACACGTCGACCGACTCTGTCATCCAGATCGCAGCGCACGAAGAGAGCTTCGGCCTCGAGCGCCTCTACGAACTCTGCAAGATCACGCGGCGGCTGTGCGAGCCGCTCAACATCGGCCGCGTCATCGCGCGCCCCTTCGTCGGCACGACGGCCGCGAATTTCGAGCGCACGCCCAACCGCAAGGATTTGGCGGTGCCGCCGCCGGAGCCTACCCTGCTCGACCGTGCGATCGCGGCGGGCAGGTGGGTGATCGCCGTCGGCAAGATCGGCGACATCTTCGCTCACCGCGGAGTCAGCGAGGTGCGCAAGGCAGTCAACAACATGGCGATGTTCGACACGGCGCTTGGCGCCATCCGCGACGCGAAGGACGGCGACCTCGTCTTTGCAAACTTCGTCGACTTCGACACCAATTTCGGCCATCGCCGCGATATTGCGGGCTACGCGCACGCGCTCGAGGAATTCGATGCCCGGCTTCCGGAAGCTTTCGCGCTGCTGAGGTCTGGCGACCTGCTCGTTCTCACGGCCGATCACGGCAACGACCCGAGCTACAGGGGTACCGACCACACGCGCGAACGGGTGATGATCCTCGGCACCGGCCCCGGCCTCAAGGCGGTGAGCGTCGGCGTGAGGCCGACCTTCTCCGACATCGGCGCCACGGTCGGCGAACATCTCGGGCTTGCCGACGCGCCGAAAGGCACCTCGTTCCTCGGAGCGCTGGCCGGTGCCTGAACTGCCCGAGGTCGAGACCGTGCGGCGCGGCCTTGCGCCGGTCATGGAGGGAGCGGTGCTGGAGCGCGTCGAGCAGCGCCGGCCCGATCTGCGCTTTCCCTTCCCCGAGCGTTTCGCCGAAAGGCTCGAAGGCGCGCGGATCACCGCGCTGGGACGCCGCGCCAAATACCTGCTCGTTCATCTGGATCGCGGCCCGGTGCTCATCTGCCATCTGGGCATGTCCGGCTCCTTTCGCATCGAGACAAACGGCGACGCGCATGTGCCAGGAGAATTCCACTACGAGCGCTCCAAGCTGGCAGCCCACGACCATGTCGTCTTTCACCTCGTGCGGCCCGCAGGCGCGGCTCGTGTCGTCTTCAACGATCCCCGCCGATTCGGCTTCATGCTGTTTTCCGAACCGGACGCGCTCGACAGCCATCCGCTGCTTGCCGACCTCGGCGTCGAGCCCACCGGCAATGCACTGGACGGCACGCTCGTCAGCCGCCTCTTCGCCGGCAAGCAGGCGCCGCTGAAGGCGGCGCTGCTGGACCAGACGCTGATCGCGGGGCTGGGCAACATCTATGTCTGCGAGGCGCTGTGGCGCGCGAAGCTGTCGCCCAAGCGCGCAGCCGGCACCATCGCTTCGGCGCGACAGCCCTCCACGGCCCGCGCCGATCGCCTGGCCGACGCGGTCCGGGCCGTCATCGCCGACGCCATCGCCGCCGGCGGCTCGTCTCTGCGCGACTACGTGCATGCCGACGGTTCGCTCGGCTACTTCCAGCATTCCTTCAGCGTCTACGACCGCGAGGGCGAGCCTTGCCCGCGCACGACGTGCAACGGTGTGGTCACACGGGCTGTGCAGTCGGGGCGGTCGACCTTCTATTGCCCCGTCTGCCAGCGCTAGGCTAAGCCTCCACGCAACCGAACGGCGGAGGACGAAATGGCCTACGAGACAATTCTTGCGGAAACGCGCGGCAAGGTCGGGCTGATTACGCTCAACCGCCCGAAGGCGCTCAATGCGCTCAACACGCAGCTGATGCACGACGTGCTGGCCGCGCTCGCTGGCTTCGAGGCAGATCCAACGATCGGCGCCATCGTCATCACCGGCTCCGAACGCGCGTTCGCCGCCGGTGCCGACATCAAGGAAATGCAGTCGAAGCTTTATGCCGACGCCTATCTTGAAGACTTCTTCGCCGGCTGGGACGCCGCGACACGGGCCCGCAAGCCGATCATCGCTGCGGTCGCCGGCTACGCGCTCGGCGGCGGCTGCGAACTCGCGATGCTGTGCGACTTCATCATCGCCGCAGACAACGCCAAGTTCGGCCAGCCGGAGATCACGCTCGGCGTCATACCCGGCATGGGCGGCTCGCAGCGGCTGACCCGCTTCGTCGGCAAGGCGAAGGCGATGGACCTGTGCCTCACCGGCAGGCAAATGGACGCGGCGGAGGCCGAACGCTGCGGGCTGGTCTCGCGTGTCGTGCCGCTTGCAGACCTGCTGGCGGAGTCCATCAAGGCGGCCGAGAAGATCGCCGATTTCTCGCTGCCGGCCGTGATGATGGCCAAGGAGGCGGTCAACCGCGCCTTCGAGACGACGCTGGCGGAAGGCCTGCGCTTCGAACGCCGGCTGTTCCACTCCATGTTCGCGCTGGAGGACCAGAAAGAGGGTATGGCCGCCTTCGTCGAGAAGCGCGGCGCAAACTTCAGGAACCGGTGAGAATCCAGCGGTCGCATTTTTGGCCGGCAATCGAATTGACGGCCTGCGCCGGCTGCACTATAAGCCGCGCCAACTGAGGCGGCCCATGGGCCGCCCCTTGGTTTTTGCGCCCTCGGCGCCTGCCCATCGCGGAATTCCGCCGGGCGGCTGCGGGCAGCCAGAGAACAGAGAGAGACACGATGGCCAACACGTCTTCGGCCAAGAAGGCAACGCGCAAGATCACCGCCCGCACCGCGGTGAACAAGAACCGCCGCTCGCGCATGCGCGGCTTCGTGCGCAAGGTCGAGGAGGCGATCGCCTCCGGAGACAAGACAGCGGCTGCGGCCGCGCTGAAGGCTGCTCAGCCCGAGCTGATGCGCGCCGCCACCAAGGGCGTGCTGCACAAGAACACGGCATCCCGCAAGGTTTCGCGCCTGGCGTCGCGGGTCAAGGCGCTCGGCGCCTGATACCACCCAGATCGGGCGCGGCCTGGCCGCGCGATGGATAAAGCCCGGCGCAACCCGCCGGGTTTTTCTTTTGCTGCAAATACTTGAAGCTGGCGACGCCGTGTCTGATCGATCCGGCCTTTGCCGGCGCACACGCATTTTTTGCGGTGCAGTTGACGTTAGGCCAATTACGCGATCCCGTTATGCAGCGCAATTTATATAGATATTTCATGGACTTGTTCGAGCTTATCCACAGCTTGTCCAGAAATGTCGGGGAATTGGGTTGCAGCCAGTTCGTGAAAGGAATTTTTAGCGATTCGACGCGATTGCAGTCGTAGCCGGAGAAGGTTTTGATTCAAAACAGTTTCGGCAAAAATGGTCGCCGCGATGGCGATTTCTTTCCCTCGCGCAACCCCTTCGCAAGGCATTTTTCCGCCTCGCCGGCCTTGCGGTCGCAAGCCCCAATTCGGTAATGTCCTCCTCATCGAGAGGGGCTGGCCGAAGCCAAGCCATCAGCCAGAAAAGATAGCACGCGACGGGCGGGTTTGTCCCGCAGCGCTGGTATTTTGTCCCTCGTCGAAGCGTTGCGCAAATCGGGTGCATTCCTCTTCGGTGGAATGGGGCGTCGGCGTGCCCGCCGGCCCGACGATTGCGCGCGCCAAAAGGAGAGGTGTCGGGCGGATGCGGCCGTCCAACACCCGAAGCGGCGGCTGGTGCGGCCTACGGGGCGCACCGGGATAGGAGAGCATCGGGGCCTCGAGGCCACGGCGCACGGGGAACGGGACGAACACGGAGAGCTGGCTGATGTTGGGCGGCATTGCTGGTGCGCCGATGGCGGAGCGTTCCACAGTCGAAATCACACGAGGGGACTTTGCGATGGCCGACGACGGGGACGGCGCTGCGAACGACAATTTCGAACGGCTCAAAGCGCAGCTCAAGGCGCGGCTCGGTCACGAAGTCTATTCGAGCTGGTTCGGACGCATGAAGCTTGCCGAGGCCTCCAAGGGCATCGTGCGGCTGTCGGTGCCGACCGCTTTCCTGCGCTCGTGGATCAACAGTCATTATGTCGATCAGATCAACGACATCTGGAAGCAAAGCGACCCTTCGCTTCTGAAGCTTGAGGTCATCGTGCGCAGCACGACGCGGCCGGGCAAGCAGACGGCCGAGGACGAGGCTGCGCCAGCGCGGCGCAGCCAGCGGCAGACGCCGCATGCGCCGGTCACGCCGGCCGCCAAGCCCGAGCGGTCCGTCGCCCGCGTCGGCGAACCCGACCTGCGCGGCAACCTGAACGGTTCGCCGCTCGATGCGCGCTATTCGTTCGCGTCCTTCGTCGAAGGCCCGTCGAACCGCGTCGCCTTCGCGGCCGCCCGCGCCGTGGCGGAGCAGGCCTCCAACGCGGTACGCTTCAATCCGCTCTTCCTTCACGCATCGGTAGGGCTCGGCAAGACGCATCTGCTGCAGGCGATCGCCAACGAGGCGCTGCGCAGCCGCGCAGGCTCGCGGGTCGTCTACCTGACGGCGGAATATTTCATGTTCCGCTTCGCCAGTGCGATCCGTGACAACAGCGCGCTGGCGCTCAAGGAACAGCTGCGCGATATCGACCTTCTGATCATCGACGACATGCAGTTCCTGCAGGGCAAGTCGATCCAGAACGAGTTCTGCCACCTGATCAACCTGCTGCTCGACAGCGCCAAGCAGGTCGTCGTGGCGGCCGACCGGCCGCCGGCGGAGCTGGAATCGCTGGAACCGCGCGTTCGCTCGCGCATGAACGGCGGCGTCGCCCTGGAGATGGGTGCGCCGGACTACGCGATGCGCCTGTCCATCCTCAAGCAGCGGCTCGCAGTGGCCAAGGCGGAGGACAAGTCGCTTTCGATCCCGGACGAGATCATCGACCACATCGCCCGTACCGTGTCGGGCAGCGGCCGCGACCTCGAGGGCGCCTTCAACCAGCTCATCTTCCGCCAGTCCTTCGAGCCTTCGCTGACCATCGAAAAGGTCGACGACATGCTCGGCCACATCGTGCGGTCGGGCGAGCCGAAGCGCGTGCGCATCGAGGACATCCAGCGCATCGTGGCACGGCACTACAACGTGTCGAAGACGGAGCTGCTCTCGAACCGGCGCACACGCACCATCGTCAAGCCGCGCCAGATCGCCATGTACCTGTCCAAGGTGATGACGCCGCGTTCACTGCCGGAAATCGGGCGCAGATTCGGCGGCCGCGACCACACCACGGTGCTGCATGCGGTGCGCAAGATCGAGGACCTCGCCGGCAGCGACACGACGCTGGCGCAGGAACTGGAGCTGCTGAAGCGGCTGATTGCAGAGCAGTCGAGCTGAGTTCGGCTGCGTTCGGCGTGCCTCCCAGAAGGGCGCGCCGACTTGTCCCCAAGCGACACGGCATCAGGCCGCGGGGTTACGGCCCGCGGCCTTGCCTTTGCCGCGCCTATCCTGTCAAATCCTGCTTGAATCCAGCCTTGTTGCGGGCCTGCGCCGGGTGACCCGGATGTGAGCCCGCTTCTTTCGATGAGACTTACAGAATGCGCGTGATCCTCGAACGCTCGAACCTGCTGAAGTCGCTGAACCACGTTCATCGCGTCGTGGAACGCCGCAACACGATCCCAATCCTTTCCAACGTGTTGCTCTCCGCGCAGGGCCAGAGCCTGGAGATGAAGGCCACCGATCTGGACCTCGAAGTCACCGAAGCGACGGCGGCCAGCGTGGAACGCGCCGGCGCCACCACGGTCCCCGCCCACCTGCTCTACGACATCGTGCGCAAGCTGTCCGATGGCGCCGAGGTGATGCTGAAGACCGACGAGAGCGGCAACACCATGTCGGTGATGTCCGGGCGCTCCTCGTTCAAGCTGCAGTGCCTGCCTCAGGCCGACTTCCCCGAGCTAAGCGCCGGCTCGCTGTCGCATATCTTCCGGCTCGACTCGACAGCGCTCAAGACGCTGATCGAGAAGACGCAGTTCGCCATCTCCACGGAGGAGACGCGCTACTACCTCAACGGCATCTATCTCCACACGCACGAGACCGGCGGCAAGCTGCGCATGCGCGCGGTGGCGACGGACGGACACCGTCTGGCCCGCGCCGAGATCGACGCGCCGGCGGGTTCGGAGGGCATGCCGGGCATCATCATCCCGCGCAAGACGGTCAGCGAGTTGCAGAAGCTGGTCGACGACCCGGACGTGGCGGTTACCGTCGAGCTGTCGGAAACCAAGATCCGCTTCACCATCGGATCGGTCGTGCTCACCTCCAAGCTGATCGACGGCACCTTCCCGGACTACGAGCGGGTCATCCCGTCCGGCAACGACAAGAAGCTGACCATCGACCGGCAGAGCTTCGCCGCAGCGGTGGATCGTGTTTCCACCATCTCGTCGGAGCGTGGCCGCGCGGTGAAGCTGTCGATCGCCGAAGGTCAGGTGACGCTTACCGTCAATAATCCCGATTCCGGCAGCGCGACAGAAGAACTGGCCGCGGACTACAGCTCGGACCCGATCGATATCGGCTTCAACGCTCGCTACCTGCTTGACGTAGCAGCTCAACTCTCCGGCGGAGAGGCCAGTTTCATGCTCGCCGATGCCGGCTCGCCGACGCTCATCCAGGACGCGGCCGACGCGAACACGCTCTACGTGCTGATGCCGATGCGGGTGTGATGACGGCGGATGCGCGGCCAACGCGCGAACAGGCTGACCCGGTCCATATAAGTAAGCTTTCACTTACGGACTTTCGCAACTATCCAGCGCTGACTCTGGCGCTCGCGCCGGGGCCCGTGGTGCTCACGGGAGAGAACGGCGCAGGCAAGACTAACCTGCTCGAAGCGGTGTCGTTCCTGTCACCCGGTCGGGGATTGCGCCGCGCCGCGCTCGCGGAGGTTGCGCGCAACGGCGGCGGCGGCGGCTTCGCCGTGCATGTGCAGCTCGAAGGCCCTTTCGGCGAAACCGAGATAGGCACGGGCACGGAGGTCGGCGCCGGTGAAGGCGAAAATTCGCGGAAGCTTAGAATCAACGGCGCGCCGGCGCGCAGCGCCGACGACCTGCTCGACTGGCTGCGGGTGCTTTGGCTGACGCCGTCGATGGACGGGCTGTTCAGCGGCCCTGCCGCCGACCGGCGCCGCTTCCTCGACAGGCTGGTGCTGGCCATCGATCCGCAGCACGGCCGCCGCGCGGCCGACTATGAGAAAGCAATGCGCGCGCGCAACAGACTGCTGGCGGAGGTTTCGCGCGACCGCGGCTGGTTCGAGGCGATCGAGACGCAGATGGCCGAAACCGGCGTGGCCATTGCGGCGGCGCGGCTCGAACTGGTGCGGCTGGTCACCGCGATGATCGCGCGGCAGCCCGCAGGAGGCCCGTTTCCACGTGCGACACTGGCGCTTTCGGGTGCGATCGAAGCGATGCTTGCCGAGCAAGCGGCAGTCGAGGTGGAGGAGCGGTTCCGCGTCATGCTGGCCGAGGGCAGGCCACGCGACCGCGCCGCCGGACGCACGCTCGACGGGCCGCACCGCGGCGACCTGCTGGTCCGGCACGCGCCGAAGGACATGCCGGCGGAGCTGTGCTCGACCGGGGAACAGAAGGCGCTGCTGGTGGGCATCGTGCTCAGCCAGGCGCGGCTGACCGGGGAGATCGCCGGCAGCGCGCCGATCCTGCTGCTCGACGAGATCGCCGCGCATTTCGACGCCGGGCGCCGCGCCGCGCTGTTCGACATCCTCGATGATCTGGGCTGCCAGTATTTCGCCACCGGTACGGAGGCCGGGCTGTTTTCCAGCCTCGCGGGCCGAGCTCAGTTTCTCACAGTATCGTCGGGCACGGTCTCGACCGCTGCTGACCCATGACAGAGAGCGGGCGAGCGCCTATCTTGCAGGCATGAACGCGCAGCCCCCTCCCCTTTCGGACAGCGAACTCGAACGCTACGCGCGGCACATCGTGCTGCCGGAAATCGGCGGCGCCGGCCAGCAGAAGCTGAAGCGTGCCCGCGTGCTGATCGTCGGCGCCGGCGGCCTCGGTGCGCCGATGCTCGCCTGCCTCGCGGCGGCCGGCGTCGGCACGCTCGGCATCGTCGACGACGACACGGTGTCGCTGTCGAACCTGCAGCGCCAGTTCATCCATGACACCGACAATGTCGGGGTCGCAAAGGTCGAAAGCGCAAGGAGTGCCATCGGCCGCATCAACCCGCACGTGGCAGTAGAGACGCACCAGGCGCGACTGACCGCCGACAACGTCGCCGCACTGGTTTCCCGCTACGACCTCGTCGCCGACGGCTCCGACAATTTCGACACGCGTTACCTCGTGGCGGACGCGTGTGCGGCAGCGAAGAAGCCGCTCGTGGCGGCAGCGGTCGGCCGCTTCGACGGGACGCTGACGGTGCTGAAACCCTTCGAAACCGGAGCGGACGGCAAGCCCAACCCGTCCTATCGCGACCTTTTCCCCGAACCGCCGCCGCGCGGCATGGTTCCGACCTGCGCGGAGGCGGGCGTGCTCGGCGCGCTTACCGGCGTGATGGGCACCTTGCAGGCGATGGAGGTGGTGAAGCTCATTGCCGGCATCGGCGAGCCGCTGGTGGGCAGGCTTCTGATGTACGACTCGTTGGGTGCCCGTTTCGACACGATCCGCTATGGCCGGGACGAGGACTGATTGGCCCTGGAATTGACCGAAGCCGAGCGCGCGCTCGTCTCTGGCGCATCCGGCGAAGGCGCGGCGATGGCCATGCGCATCGTGGCGGAGAGCGCCCGGCTGCTCGGCGCGTCGCGTCTGATCCCGATCGCCTCCGCGCACATAGATGGCGCGCTTTACCATGGCGATTCCGGCACGCTGTTCGCCGAGAAGCTGGTCGAGGGCGGTGCCAGGGTCGCCGTGCGCGCCACGCTCAATGTCGGCGCGCTCGACCTGACCGGCTGCTCGCATGTGCGGCTCGCCGAGCCGCAGCGTGGCATGGCGCGGCGCATGATGGAGGCCTACCGCGCGCTCGGCTGCGAGCCGAGCTGGACCTGCGCGCCCTATCAGGCCGGCCACCGCCCTGCCTTCGGCGCCGACGTCGCCTGGGGCGAGAGCAACGCCGTGGCCTTCTGCAATTCCGTGCTCGGCGCTCGAACGAACCGCTACGGCGACTTCCTCGACATCGCCTGCGCAATCGCCGGCCGGGCGCCAGATTGCGGCCTGCATCGTCCGGAGAATCGCGTCGCGACAGTCGTCTTCGACGTATCTGCGTCAGGTGCCGCTTATCTTGAGGACGAGACCGCATGGCCGGTGCTGGGCAGTCTCTACGGCCGCGAGATCGGCGCGGCGGTGGGCGTCGTGAGCGGAGTGCCGTCGCATCCAGGCGAGGACGCGCTGAAGGCGTTCGGCGCGGCGGCGGCATCGTCGGGAGCGGTCGGACTGTTCCATATCGCCGGCGTCACGCCCGAGGCGCCCGACATGGAGACGGCACTCGGCAATCGCGAGCCGGCGATGACCATACGTGTCACGCCCGCAATGATGGCAGATGCGAGCGCGCGCCTGTCCACCGCCGAACGACCGGAACACATCGACGCCGTCGCCGTGGGCAGCCCGCATCTGTCGGCCGACGAACTGCGTGCTGTCGCGCGGCTGATTGGTGATCGGCAGCTTACGGTCGCGTTCTACGCCTGCACCGGCCGACACGCACTCGACGCGGTGGGGGCGACGCTGCGGCACGATCTGGAACGGGCCGGGGTCACGCTGGTGGCGGACACCTGCGTCGTCGTCACGCCGATCATGCGCGAGCTTCCGAAAGGTGTGCTGATGACCAATTCGGGCAAGTTCGCGCATTATGCGCCCGGCAATACCGGCTACTCGGTGCTCTACGGATCGCTGGCGGACTGCGTGGAGAGCGCAGTGGTCGGGCGGCCGGTCTTCGCGGCGAGTGCGGTATGACTGCCGCCTCGGTCTCGTCGGGCGAAATCTCGCTGCCCGCCGAGGTTCTGGTGGCGGGAACGGCTGGAGCAGGCGACGCTCTCGTCCTGACGGCGCCGATCAGCTTCTGGGGAGGCGTCGATCCAAAGACCGGGGCGATCATCGACGCACGTCATCCACAGCGCGGCGACAACGTGGCGGGCAAGGTGCTGTTCCTGCCGGACACCATCGGCTCGTCGTCGGCATCGGCGGTGCTGCTGGAACTGGTCCGTGCGAGGCTTGCGCCGTCCGCAATCATCATGCACGAGCCCGACGCCATCCTGATGCTCGGTCTCATCGTCGCGCGCGAGATGGGCTGGCCCGTGCCGGTGGCCGTCAGGATGGACCGGGAAAGCCATCTACGCTTCATTGGCAGGCAGACCGCGGTCACCGCGGACCACGTGGCAGCAGGGCTTCAGATATAAAGTAAGCCGCTACTTACGTCCGCCGCGGCAGAACCCGGTCCGGCGGGCGGTGGCCGTCGATGAAGGTGCGGATGTTCACGATCACCTTCTCGCCCATGTCGATGCGGCCTTCGAGCGTGGCCGAACTCATGTGCGGCAGGAGAACGACCTTGTTCTTCTGCGCCAGCTTGATGAGTTTGGGGTTCACCTTCGGTTCGTTCTCGAACACGTCGAGCCCGGCGCCGGAAATCCTGTCCTCCTGAAGCAGTTTGACCAGCGCCTCCTCGTCGACGATGCCGCCGCGCGCCGCGTTGACGAGGTAGGCGGTGGGCTGCAGCAACGCCAGCCGGCGCGCCGACAGCAGGTGATAGGTGGCGGGGGTCGAGGGGCAGTTGACCGAGATGAAATCCATGCGGGCAAGCATCTGGTCGAGGCTCTCCCAGTAGGTCGCCTCCAGCTCGTCCTCGATCTGCGGCGCCACCTTCTTGCGGTTGTGGTAGTGGATCGACAGGCCGAAGGCCTTGGCGCGGCGCGCCACGGCCGTGCCGATGCGGCCCATGCCGACTATGCCCAGCCGCTTGCCCCAGATGCGGCGGCCGAGCATCCATGTCGGCGACCAGCCCGGCCATTTCTGCCCGGAGCGCAGGAACTCCGCGCCTTCCGCCAGCCGGCGCGGGCCAGCCAGGATCAGCGCCATCGTCATGTCGGCGGTGTCCTCGGTCAGCACATTCGGCGTGTTGGTGACGGTGATGCCGCGGGCGCCCGCCGCTTCCACGTCGATGTTGTCGACGCCGTTGCCGAAATTGGCGATCAGCTTCAGGTTCGGCCCGGCCTGCGCGATCACGGCCTCGTCGATGCGGTCTGTGACGGTGGGCACCAGCACGTCGGCTTCGCGCACCGCCGCCACCAGCGCGGGCTGCGTCATCGCCGCATCGTCCACGTTCAACCGCGCGTCGAACAGCTCGCGCATACGCGTCTCGACCGGATCCGGCAGCTTGCGCGTGATGATGACGATTGGCTTCTTGCGGCCTGCCATCGTTTCCTCGAACGGGTCCTTTTCAGACCTCTTTAACCAAGTGCGGCCAAAATCTCGCGGGAGTCGGCCCATCTCTCCAGCACTTCGTCTTTAGCAACGGGAAAGGCCGAAAACAAAGACAAAAGGCCGATGCGGCTCGACCGCCCGGCCGGTGCGGCCGGGTAGCCTGTATCATGCTGAAATGCCTCGTCGTCGATTCTCGTCGCGTGTTCGCGGCGATGCTTGCGGTGTCGGTCCTGCTGCCCGCGGCCGCGGCCGCGCAGGACCGCATGACGACCGGCTCCATCGGTCCAAGCGGACTGCCTCTGCCGCGATTCGTCAGCCTGAAATCGGCGAAGGTGAACCTGCGCATCGGTCCGGGGCTCAACTACCCGGTGGACTGGATGTATCTGAAGTCCGGACTGCCGATGGAAATCATCCAGGAGTTCGACAACTGGCGGAAGGTGCGTGACGCCGACGGCACCGAGGGCTGGGTGAACCAATCGCTGCTGTCGGGCCGGCGCACCGCGATCATCACCCCGTGGCAGCGCGGCAAGGAAGCGCGGCTGCCGCTGCGCAAGGAAGCGCGCGACGACGCGCCAATGGTCGCCGAGATCGAACCGGGCGTGGTCGGCACGATCCGCACCTGCAACGGCGAATGGTGCGAGATGGAGTTTTCCGGCACGCGCGGCTGGATCAGCCAGTCGCAAGTCTGGGGCGCCTACCCGGACGAGACGGTGAGCGACTAGATTTCCTCCCCCGTTCACGGGGAGAAGGAAGAGGCTACCGCTTGGGCCGCAGCCGCACGATGATGTCGACATTGGCGATCTCCATGCCTTCCGGGGGCTCCGGCAGGTTGGAGACGGTCACGGGGCCGCTGCAGATGTCCAGCACCCGGTTTTCGCCCTCGACGAAGAAGTGGTGGTGGTCCGACGTGTTGGTGTCGAAATAGGTGCGTGATCCTTCGACGGCGAGGATACGCAGCAGGCCGGCATCGGTGAACTGGTGAAGCGCGTTGTAGACGGTGGCGAGCGACACGGCGACGCCGGCGTTCAGCGCTTCCTCGTGCAGTTCCTCGGCGGAGAGATGGCGATCGCCCTTCGCGAAAAGCAGCTCGGCCAGCGCCGTGCGCTGCCGGGTGGGACGCAGTCCCGCGTCACGTACCCGCTGCTCGATGCTCGTCCGCAATCGTTCGTTCCCGTTCCAGATGGGCGCGAAACCGCGCGCGAAAGCGACACTGTTCGCACAAATGCCAACGGAACCTATATATTCGGTGACCGGGAACCGATCAATAGCGGCACGATTCGCGGGTTGTGGCGTGCCTTTCAGCCTGTTCCCACGGCGTCGGAAGCCGTGTTAGGGAGACGGCCACCAGAAGCGGGGAGACCAGAATGGCTGAGCGCAAATCGAGCTACGGCTACGACGATCTGCTGGCCTGCGCGCGCGGCGAGCTGTTCGGCCCCGGCAATGCGCAGCTGCCCTACCCGCCGATGCTGATGTTCGACAGCATCACCGACATTTCGGAAGAAGGCGGCGAACACGGCAAGGGCTATCTGCGGGCGCAGCTGCCGATCCACCGCGACCTGTGGTTCTTCCCGTGCCATTTCATCCAGAACCCCGTCATGCCCGGCTGTCTCGGTCTCGACGCGTTGTGGCAGATGACGGGCTTCTTCCTCGGCTGGCTGGGCGAGCCCGGCAAGGGCATGGCTCTGTCGACCGGCGAGGTGAAGTTCAAGGGCATGGTGACGCCGGCCACCAAGCTCGTGGAATACGGCGTCGACTTCAAGCGCGTCATGCGCGGCCGCCTCGTTCTGGGCATCGCCGATGGCTGGCTGAAGGCCGACGGCGAGACCATCTATACAGCCACCGACCTCAAGGTCGGCCTCGCCAAGCAGGGCGCCTGAGCGCCCGACCGACAGGGAGTTCTCCATGAGACGAGTGGTCGTCACCGGCCTCGGCATCGTGTCCTCGATCGGCAACGACGCCGCAGAGGTCACGCAATCGCTGCGCGACGCCCGGTCGGGCATCAGCTTCTCGCCGGATTTCGCCGAACATGGCTTCAAATGTCAGGTCTGGGGCCGGCCGACGCTCGACCCCACCGACCTGATCGACCGCCGCGCCATGCGCTTCCTGCATCGCGGCGGCGCCTGGAACCACGTCGCGATGCAGCAGGCAATCGACGATTCGGGCCTGCAGGAAAACGACATCACCAACGAGCGCACCGGCATTGTCATGGGTTCGGGCGGTCCGTCGACGCGCATCATCATCGACGCCGCCGAGACCACGATCAAGAACAACAGTCCCAAGCGCATCGGGCCGTTCGCGGTGCCGAAAGCGATGTCGTCCACCGCTTCGGCGACGCTCGCCACCTGGTTCAAGATCCATGGCGTCAACTATTCGATTTCGTCGGCGTGCTCCACCTCGGCGCACTGCGTCGGCAACGCCTACGAGCTCATCCAGTGGGGCAAGCAGGACATCATCTTCGCCGGCGGCCACGAAGATCTCGACTGGACCATGTCGAACCTCTTCGACGCGATGGGCGCGATGTCGACCAAGTACAACGACACGCCTTCGACCGCGTCTCGCGCCTATGACGTCAGCCGCGACGGCTTCGTCATCGCCGGCGGCGCCGGCGTGCTGGTGCTCGAAGAACTGGAGCATGCAAAGGCCCGCGGCGCAAAGATCTATGCCGAGGTCCTCGGTTACGGAGCCACGTCGGACGGTTTCGACATGGTGGCGCCGTCGGGCGAAGGCGCAGTGCGCTGCATGAGGCAGGCGATCGCCACGGTCGATTCGCCGGTCGACTACATCAACACCCACGGCACCTCGACGCCTGTGGGCGACTCCAAGGAAATGGGCGCCATCCGCGAGGTATTCGGCGAGAAGATGCCCTATATCACCTCGACCAAATCGCTCACCGGACACTGCCTCGGCGGCGCCGGAGTACAGGAGGCGATCTACTCGTTGCTGATGATGCAGAACCGCTTCATCGGCGAAAGCGCCCACATCCAGAATCTCGACCCCGAGTTCGAGGGCATGCCGATCGTGCGCAAGCGCATCGACGATGCGAAGATCGACACCGTGCTGTCCAACTCCTTCGGCTTCGGCGGTACCAACGCGACGCTGGTCATGCGCCGCTACAACGGCTGACGGACGGGGGAGAGGAAACGCATGGAAGGCTTGATGAAAGGCCGTCGCGGCCTTGTGATGGGCATCGCCAACGATCATTCGATTGCCTGGGGCATTTCGAAGACGCTCGCCGCCCATGGCGCCGAGATCGCCATCACCTACCAGGGCGAGGCGTTCGGCCGGCGCGTCAAGCCGCTGGCCGAGCAGATCGGCTCCACGCTGCTGATCCCCTGCGACGTCGAGGACATCGCCTCTGTCGACGCCGCCTTCGACAGGCTGAAGCGGGAATGGGGCGGGCTGGACTTCATCGTCCACGCCATCGGCTTCTCCGACAAGAACGAGCTCAAGGGCCTCTACGCCGACACCACGCGCGAGAACTTCGTGCGCACGATGGTGATCTCCTGCTTTTCCTTCACCGAAGTGGCGAAGCGGGCGGCCGCGCTGATGGGCGAAGGCGGGTCGATGATCACGCTCACCTATGCCGGATCGGTGCGCGTCATGCCCAACTACAACGTCATGGGCGTCGCCAAGGCGGGGCTGGAGGCCAGCGTGCGCTATCTCGCCAGCGATTTCGGCCCGCGCGGCATCCGCGTCAACGCCATCTCGGCCGGACCCGTGCGCACGCTCGCCGGCGCCGGCATCGCCGATGCGCGCCATATGTTCTCGTTCCAGCAGAGAAACTCGCCGCTGCGTCGTCCGATTACCCTTGATGAAGTCGGTGGTTCGGCGCTGTACTTGCTGTCGGAGCTTTCCGGCGGTGTCACCGGCGAGATTCACTATGTCGATTCGGGCTATCACATCGTCTCGATGCCGACACTTGAAGAGCTGAAGTCTTTCGGCGACGACCGCGACTGACACCGCGTCAAAAATCCGACGCCGTTACTAAAATTGAAACCATCCCGGGAAACCGTTTTTAAGGGCCGGGGACGTATAACCGTGTCTGATTGAGGTTGTCTCATGCAAGACACGCGTAACCCGACACGCACTCCGCTGTTTCGCCTGCTGACCATCGGCGCCGCCGGTGTCGGCAGTTTCATCATCGGGCTCTGGGGCCTGCGCATGGGCATGGGCGCGCATCTCGCGGTCCTGCCCGCGGAGGTGATCGGCGCCGTCATCGCGGCGCTCTGCGCGCTGGCTGCCGCAGGATCGTCGCTCTCCTTCTTCGCCGGTGTGGACGAATCCGCCGGATATGTCTTCCGCGAAACTCAGGTCGACAAGCTGACCGGGCTGCTCGGTCGCGCCGCCATGATTGGCAAGATTGCCGAGGCAGCGGTCGCGACGTCCCGCACCGGCCAGCCGGTGTTCATGATCGACATCGACATCGACCGTTTCAAGCACATCAACGACGCGATCGGCTACACGCAGGGCGACGAGCTCATCAAGTCGATCTCGCTGCGGCTGCGCGAAAACCTGCCGCAGGGCGTCGAGATCGGCCGCATCGGCGCCGGCGAATTCGCCGTACTGCTACCCGACAGCAAGACCGACGAGCCGATCGACCGTCTGGTCGAGCGCCTGATCGAGACGCTGATGAAGCCCTACCAGCTCTCCACGCACCTGCAGTCGGTGAACCTGTCGGTAGGTATCGTGGCCATGCCCAAGGACGGCACCGACCCGGTGCTGCTGCTGCGCCGTTCGAATCTGGCGCTGCAACATGCCCGCGCAGCCGGCATCGGCAACTGGGCGGTCTTCCAGCCGCACATGGGCCAGGTCGCCGACCATCGCCAGTGGGTCGAATCGGAGCTGCACACGGCCTTCCTGCGCGGTGACTTCGAGCTGCATTACCAGCCGCAGCACGATCTGATGACCGGCAAGATCGTCGGCTACGAGGCGCTGATCCGCTGGCGCCACCCCGAGCGCGGCATGATCCCGCCGATGGAGTTCGTGCCGATCGCCGAGGAGACCGGCATGATCGCGCCGATTGGCGAGTGGGTGCTGCGCCGCGCCTGCTCGGACGCTCGCGCCATTCCCGATGACTGCTACGTCGCGGTCAACATTTCGACCGTGCAGTTCATGACCAAGGAGTTCCTGCAGCTGGTCCGCAACGTCATCAAGGAGTCGGGCATCGCGCCGCGCCGGCTGGAGCTCGAGGTCACCGAGACCGCGATGATGCAGGACAAGGAGCGCGCCGCCGCGATCTTGAAGGAACTGTCGGCGATGGGCATCTCGGTCGCGGTCGACGATTTCGGTACCGGCTATTCCAACTTGAGCTACCTGATCGACTTCCCGTTCCAGAAGCTGAAGATCGACAAGTCCTTCGTCGCCCGCATGGAGCAGGACGCCTCGTCCGGCGCGGTGGTGTCGACCATCGTCGGCCTGTCGCGCGCGCTCGGCGTCCACACGATCGCCGAAGGCGTCGAGAACGAGACACAGGCCACTCTGCTCAAGGCCGCCGGCTGCGACGTCGTGCAAGGCTTCTATTTCGGCCGCCCGCAGCCGCTGATGTTCGCCCAGCCGGAACAGCCCAAGCGGGTCGCGAACTATCATTGAGTTGGCAATTTGGGGTGCCTAAGGTGGGCGGCGCGAGCCGCCCTTCCTATTTCTGCGCCCAAAGCACCTTGAAGCCGCCAGCGCGGGCGATCTCGCCATTTTTCGTGAACGGCCTCGCCAGTTCAGCTTCGTAGGGCAACCCCCGGTTTGCGACCAGGAACAGCCGCCCGCCCGGCTTCAGAGCCGCGTGCGCGGCGCGGATCATGGCAAGCCCGATGTCAGGCTCGGCCGCCCTGCCCTGATGGAACGGCGGATTCATCACGATAGCGTCGTAGCGGGCGGCGATGGGCTCCGCGGCGAGGTCGGTCCAGTGGAAAGTGGTCTGCAGATCGGGCGCCAGCCGCGCCAGATTCTGCCGGGCAGCCACCAGAGACGCAAAATCCGCCTCGAAAAGATCGACAGACGAAACAGCCTTCCGCTCCGCCAACCGCACCGAGAGATAGCCCCAGCCGGAGCAGAAATCCGCGACTTTGCCCTTCAGGTCCGTTGGCAGGCTCTCAGCCAGCAGGCGGGAGCCGGCGTCCACCTTGTCGGCGGAGAAGCCGCCCGGCGCGGTCTGGTAGCGGCCTTCGACCAGTGCCGGCGCCGGGGTCAGAGCCGCGACCGCTGACGCGACTTGCGCCTCATCCACCGGCCGCTCCAGCCAGAATACGACGCCGTGGTGCTTGGACGCCGAGCCGGCAAGCGGCAGCAGGTCCCCTGCCCGCTTGCGCAAGCTCGCAATGCCGTCGGTCTTGCCGCCGGCGACGAGGATCGTGCCGCCCGGCCGTGTCCTCGCCAGAGCTACGGCGATCCACAGCTCGTTCTGGCGACGATGGCGGCCGCAAATGACGAAGGCGAGATTGTAGCCTTCGCCCTGCGGCTCCGGCGCGATTTCGTGTCCCGACCGCTGCAGCGGCAGGAACAAAGGCCGGAAACCCTGCACGAGGAACAGCTCGGCGCGGAACCCGTCGGGCCGCCGCATGCCGGGTTGAGCATTGAAGACGATGCCGCGCGCGCCAAGCGCGGGCAGCGGCAGCAGCCCGGCCTCGAAGGGGTAATAGAGGGTCTGCGCCGCGACCATCGCCTCACTCATAACCAGCTATGTTCAAAACGAAAACGGGCGCGACCTTGGCCGCGCCCGTCTTCAAATCACCGCGAAAGAGCTCAGGCCGCGTCTTCGGCCTCGGCCTTCTTCTCGCGAACGATTTCCTTGCCGGTCTCCTGGTCGACGACCTTCATGGAGAGGCGGACCTTGCCGCGCTCGTCGAAGCCCATCAGCTTGACCCAGACCTTCTGGCCTTCCTTCACCACGTCGGTGGTCTTCTGCACGCGCTCGTTGGCGAGCTGCGAGATATGGACCAGACCGTCGCGCGGGCCGAAGAAGTTGACGAAGGCGCCAAAGTCGGCGGTCTTCACCACGGTGCCTTCGTAGATCTCGCCGACTTCCGGCTCGGCCACGATGGTGTGGATCCACTTTTTCGCCGCCTCGATCTCCTTGGCATTGGCCGAGGCGATCTTGATGGTGCCGTCGTCCTCGATGTTGATCTTGGCGCCGGTCTTCTCGACGATCTCGCGGATGACCTTGCCGCCGGTGCCGATCACGTCGCGGATCTTGTCGGTCGGGATGGTCATCACCTCGATGCGCGGGGCGAACTCGCCGAGTTCGGCGCGGGCGCCCGAGAGCGCATTGGCCATCTCGCCGAGGATGTGGACACGGCCGCCCTTGGCCTGATCGAGGGCGACCTTCATGATCTCCTCGGTGATGCCCTGGATCTTGATGTCCATCTGCAGCGAGGTGATGCCATCGCTGGTGCCGGCCACCTTGAAGTCCATGTCGCCGAGATGGTCCTCGTCGCCGAGGATGTCGGAGAGCACCGCGAAGCGGTCGCCTTCCTTGATCAGGCCCATCGCGATGCCGGCCACCGGCTTGGCCAGCGGCACGCCGGCGTCCATCAGCGCCAGCGAGGTGCCGCACACGGTCGCCATCGACGACGAGCCGTTGGACTCGGTGATCTCCGACACGATGCGGATCGTGTAGGGGAACTGCTCGGCCGCAGGCAGCATCGGGCGGATGGCGCGCCAGGCGAGCTTGCCGTGGCCGATCTCGCGGCGTCCCGGCGAGCCCATGCGGCCGGTCTCGCCCACCGAGTAGGGCGGGAAGTTGTAGTGGAGAAGGAACTTCTCCTTGTACATGCCGGTCAGCGAGTCGACATACTGCTCATCCTCGGCGGTGCCGAGCGTGGCGACGACCAGAGCCTGCGTCTCGCCGCGGGTGAACAGCGACGAACCGTGGGTGCGCGGCAGAACGCCCACTTCCGAGACGATCTTGCGGACCGTCGAGAGATCGCGGCCATCGATGCGCGACTTGGTGTCGAGGATGTTCCAGCGCACGATCTTGGCCTGGAGCTCCTTGAACACCGCGCCAACCTGCTCGGGCGTATAGGTGGCCGTCTCGCCCTCTGCCGGGGTGAAGTGCTTCTTCACTTTGGCCTTCACCGCGTCGACGGCAGCGTAACGCTCCTGCTTCACGGTGTTCTTGTAGGCGGCGCGCAGCTCGCCCTCGACCAGCTTCAGCATCTCGCCTTCGAGCGCGGAATAGTCGGGCGACTTGAAATCACGCGGGTCCTTTGCCGCCACTTCGGCGAGCTGGATGATCGCGTCGATCACCGGCTGGAAGCCCTTGTGGCCGAACATGACGGCGCCGAGCATGGTCGGCTCGTCAAGTTCCTGTGCCTCGGACTCAACCATCAGAACCGCCTCGCCCGTGCCGGCGACGACGAGGTCGAGTTTCGACTCGGCCATCTCGTCGACATGCGGGTTCAGCTTGTACTGGCCGTTGATGTAGCCGACGCGGGCGCCGCCGATCGGGCCCATGAACGGCACGCCCGACAGCGTCAGCGCGGCCGAGGTGGCGACGATCGACAGGATGTCCGGATCGTTCTCGAGATCATGCTGCAGCACGGTCACGACGATCTGCGTGTCGTTCTTGTAGCCTTCGGCGAAGAGCGGGCGGATCGGGCGGTCGATGAGGCGGGAAACCAGCGTTTCCTTCTCGCTCGGACGGCCCTCGCGCTTGAAGTAGCCGCCGGGAATCTTGCCGGCCGCGAAGGTCTTTTCCTGGTAGTTGACCGTCAGCGGGAAGAAGTCGAGGCCCGGCTTCGGTTCCTTCATGGAGACGACGGTGGCGAGCACGACGGTCTCGCCGTAGGTGGCGATGACGGCGCCGTCAGCCTGACGCGCGACCTTGCCGGTCTCCAGCGTCAGCTTGCGGCCGGCCCATTCGAGTTCCACCTTGTGATGATTGAACATGTCTTGTCCTTGCATATGCGGAAGGTCCGCCCGCAGAGGCAGGCGCCCAGCCTTCCTGGCTTCGTGGTCCGGGGATCGCATCCGGCGAAGGCATCAGCCTGTCGCGCCGGCGATCTGCCGGCAGGTCGGACACGACGCCTCCGCATCTGTGTCCGGGACGAGCCATGGGCAAGACAACTGGGCTCCCCGTCCGGGAAACCAACAATCCTGCCCCATGACCTGTCCAAGGGGCGTTCCGGCCAAAGAACCTTTCAACTGCCGGAAACTGTCCGGAGCGCTCGCGCGCGCCGGAATGCGCAAACGGCGGCTCCGGAACCCCGGAACCGCCGTTCGAATGCGTCAGCGGCGCAGACCGAGCTTGCCGATCAGTGCCGTGTAGCGCTCTCCGTCCTTGACGTTCAGATAGTCGAGGAGACGGCGGCGCTGGGAGACGAGCTTCAACAGGCCACGACGGGAATGGTTGTCCTTCTTGTGGTCCTTGAAGTGCTCGGTGAGATTGCGGATGCGTTCCGACAGGATCGCCACCTGGACTTCCGGAGAACCGGTGTCGCCCTTGGCGGTGGCGTATTCCTTCATCAGTTCCTGCTTCCGCTCAGCGGTAATCGACATCGGACAGTCCTTTCGGATTGGAGGAGTGGGACGCCCACGGCCGGGATGTCGTCCAGCGGGGGCCGCTCAAAGCATACGCATTGCCCGTAGGGTGCGCATTGCTGGCGGCCATATAGTGGAATTCATCCGGGAATGCCAGCGGCAATCGAAAAGGCGATTTCGGCATCGTTTCGGCACCAACCTGCCCCGCATCTTGCAACGCAGTCGCCGCTCCGCTATATGCGGCTCAAATTCTTGGTCGCCATGACGAAGAGTGGGTCCACCCGGTCCCGCTCTTTTTTGTTACCGGCGGCCGGCTGAAGCAAACAGACGGAACCGCATGAGCACGGCCACGGCCGACATTTCCCCCGTCATGGGAACCGACGACCGCATCATCCGCGAGAGCGGCACCGAGGCGCGCGTGGCGCAGATCGCGCTGCCGGCGCTCGGCGCCAACGGCTTCCGCCTGGTGCGCATCCGCCTGCTCGGCCAGAACGGCCTGACCCTGCAGGTGATGGCGGAGCGTCTCGACGGCTCGATGACTATCGAGGATTGTGAGGAAGCGAGCCGGGTGCTTTCCGCGGTGCTCGACGTCGAGGATCCGATCGACAAGGCCTACAACCTTGAAGTCTCGTCGCCCGGCATCGACCGCCCATTGGTTCGCCATGCCGATTTCGCCGCGGCAGTCGGCCATCTGGTCAAGCTGGAAACGTCGGTGCTGGTCGCCGGTCGCAAGCGCTTCCGCGGCAAGATCACCGAGGTCGGCGAAACGGAGCTGACCATCGAGGCCGACAAGGCCGCTTATGGCGAGGAGCCGACGGCGAAGGTGCCGCTCGACACGCTCGCCGACGCGCGGCTGGTGCTGACGGACGACCTCGTCCGCGACGCGCTGCGCAAGGACAAGAAGCTGCGTGAGGAACGCAAGCGCCGCAAGAAGGGCGGCGAGGCGGAAGACGCGCAGGACGACAACGAGGAATAGCCGGACGCTAGACCCGTCCGGACAAGAGGAGACCGACATGGCAGTCAGTGCGAACAGGCTGGAGCTTCTGCAGATCGCAGACGCGGTCGCGCGCGAGAAGTCGATCGACAAGGGTATCGTGATCGCCGCCATGGCCGACGCGATCCAGAAGGCGGCGCGCTCGCGCTACGGCCAGGAGACGAATATCCGGGCCGACATCAACCCGTCCACCGGCGAGATGAAGCTGCAGCGCCTGATGGAAGTGGTCGAAAAGGTCGAGGACTTCGACAAGCAGATCGCGATCGAGGATGCCCGCCACCGCAACCCCGACGCGCAGGCCGGCGACTTCATCGCCGAGCAGCTGCCGCCGATGGATTTCGGCCGCATCGCCGCCCAATCGGCCAAGCAGGTCATCGTGCAGAAAGTGCGCGAGGCCGAGCGCGATCGCCAGTACGACGAGTACAAGGACCGCGTCGGCGAAATCGTCAACGGCACGGTCAAGCGCGTCGAGTACGGCAACGTGATCGTCGACCTCGGCCGCGGCGAAGGCATCATCCGCCGCGACGAACTCATCCCGCGCGAGCTGTTCAAGTACGGGGATCGCGTGCGCGCCTACGTCTATGACGTGCGCCGCGAACAGCGCGGCCCGCAGATCTTCCTGTCACGCACGCACCCGCAGTTCATGGCGAAGCTGTTCGCGATGGAAGTGCCGGAGATCTACGACGGCATCATCGAGATCCGCTCGGTCGCCCGCGATCCAGGCAGCCGCGCCAAGATCGCGGTGATCTCGCGCGACTCTTCGATCGATCCGGTCGGCGCCTGCGTCGGCATGCGCGGCAGCCGCGTTCAGGCCGTGGTCGGCGAGCTGCAGGGCGAGAAGATCGACATCATTCCCTGGAGCGACAACGTCGCCACCTTCATCGTCAACGCGCTGCAGCCGGCGGAAGTCGCCAAGGTGGTGCTGGACGAGGATGCGGAGAAGATCGAGGTTGTGGTGCCGGACGACCAGCTGTCGCTGGCCATCGGCCGCCGCGGCCAGAACGTGCGCCTCGCCTCGCAGCTGACCGGCTGGGACATCGACATCCTCACCGAGGAAGAAGAGTCGCAGCGCCGCCAGAAGGAATTCAACGACCGTTCGAAGCTGTTCATGGACGCACTCGACGTCGACGAGATGGTCGGCCAGGTGCTTGCGTCCGAAGGCTTCACCAGCGTCGAGGAAGTCGCCTATGTCGACGCCGGCGAGATCGCCTCGATCGACGGCTTCGACGAAGGCACCGCCGAGGAGATCCAGAGCCGCGCCCGCGAATATCTGGAGCGCATCGAGGCCGAGCATGACGAGGCGCGCCGCAAGCTCGGCGTCGCCGACGAGCTGCGCGAGCTGCCGGGCATCACCACGGCCATGATGGTCAAGCTGGGCGAGGACGGCGTGAAGACCGTCGAGGACTTCGCCGGCTACGCGGTGGACGACCTGACCGGCTGGAAGGAACGCAAGGACGGCGAGACCAAGCTCTACGAGGGTGTGCTTTCCGACTTCGGCGTATCGCGCGCCGATGCCGAGCAGATGGTGCTTGCCGCCCGCGTCAAGGCCGGCTGGATCTCCGAGGACGACCTCGCTTCCGACGAGGAAGCGGTCGCCGAAGAATCCGTCGGGGCCTGAGTTGGTGAAACGGCGCGGCAAAGGGGCACGGGTTGGAAGCGATGAACGATCGCACCTGCATCGTGACGCGCCGCGCCGGCGACGCGGACGCCCTGCTGCGCTTCGTCGCGGGGCCTGACGGGTCGATCGTTCCGGACCTGAAGCGGAAACTGCCCGGCAGGGGTTGCTGGGTGACCGCCGAGCGCACATATGTGGACGAGGCCGCCCGCAAGAAGCTGTTCGCCCGCGCGCTGAAGCGCGAGGTCGCCGTGCCCGAAGATCTCGGCGCCATGGTCGACCGCCTGTTCGCACAGTCCGCACTCGGAGCCATAGGGCTCGCCCGCAAGGCAGGGCAGGTTGCGCTGGGTGCGGCGAAGGTCGAGGCCAAGGTGCGCTCGGGTGAGGCGGTCGGCGTTCTGCACGCCGACGAGGCAGCCGAGGATGGCGTGCGCAAGATCGCGCAGGCGCGCCGCGCCACGGTGCATCTCGGCGGGCCCGACATACCCGCTCACAAACTCTTTCGGGAAGCCGAATTGGGTTTGGCATTGGGCGCGACAAATGTGATACATGCTGCCCTGCTCGCCGGCGAGGCGGGCAAGGCGGCGCTGAAGCGCGTGGTCGCGCTCGACCGTTATCGGGGCAACGCTCCCGACATCACAAAGACGGCCGCAGACCCGCGCACGAACGAGACTGCCGCAGAGGACACGGAATGAGCGATACGAAGTCGGACGACGATAAGACGTTGAGCGTCAACATAAAGAAGACCTTGACGCTGAAGCGCCCGGGCATGGAGCAGGGCACGGTGCGCCAGAGCTTCTCGCACGGCCGCACGAAGAATGTCGTCGTCGAAACCAAGCGCAAGTTCACGCGGCCGGGCGACCGGCCCGAGGTGGCCGCGGTGTTCAAGCCGCGCGCACCAGAGCCTGCGGTGGTGACGCCGGTGGCGCGCGAGCAGGCGCCGCGGCCGACCCCGACGCCCGCGCCTCAGCAGGATCGTGGCAACACAGGTATGGTGCTTAACCAGCTCTCCCAGGAGGAGATGCAGGCGCGGCGCCGCGCGCTCGAAGACAACAAGGTGCGTGAGGTCGAGGAACGCAAGCGCGCCGTCGACGACGCACGTCGGCGTGCCGACGAGGAAATGCGCCGCCTGCGCGAACGCCAGGAATCCGCGCGCCGGCAGGCCGAGGAGGAGGCGAGGCTGAAGGCCGAGGCAGAGGCGCGCCGCCGCTCCGAGGAAGAGGCCCGCCGCCGCGCGCCGGAAACCGCGAAGCTGGTTCCCGAGGAAGAAGAGGACGAGTCCAAGTCGCGCCGCCCCGGCACCATCGTGCGGCGCCCAGGCATCGTCGCCAAGCCCGAAGCGGCCGCCCCCAAGGCGGTCAAGACCAAGGGCGAGGACGAGCGCCGCCGCGGCAAGCTGACGCTGACCACCGCCGGTTCGGACGAGGAGGGTGCCCGCTCGCGCTCGCTCGCCTCGATGCGTCGCCGCCAGGAAAAGTTCAAGCGCGGCATGCACCAGGAGACGCGCGAGAAGATCTCTCGCGAGGTGGTGCTGCCGGAGACGATCACGATCCAGGATCTCGCCCAGCGCATGGCCGAGCGCGCGGTGGATCTCGTCAAGTTCTTTATGAAGCAGGGCCAGATCATGAAGCCCGGCGACCTGATCGACGCCGACACGGCGGAGCTCATCGCCGCCGAATTCGGCCACACGGTCAAGCGTGTCGCCGAGTCCGACATCGAGGAAGGCCTGTTCAACGTCGCCGACAGCGCCGAGACGCTGAAGTCGCGACCGCCCGTGGTCACGATCATGGGCCATGTCGACCACGGCAAGACGTCGCTGCTGGATGCCATCCGCAACACCAGCGTCGTGTCCGGCGAAGCCGGCGGCATCACCCAGCACATCGGTGCCTACCAGGTCGAGAAGAACGGCCAGAAGATCACCTTCATCGACACGCCCGGCCACGCCGCCTTCAC
>JAHBYZ010000030.1 GCA_019635695.1 Rhizobiaceae bacterium | reverse complement strand
CGGCGACGTCGCCTTCCTCGGTGGCCTGCGGTGCGGCTGCGGCGGAGGTCGCGGCCGCGCGGCTTGTTGGTGACGCCATGGCTTCGGCTGGCCGCGTCGCTGCCGCCTGCGCAGCGGCGCGACGGCTGTTGGTGCGGCGCGTCGCCGTGCTGTCCGGCTCGGTCACGCGCGGTCGGGCGCCGAGCAGTTCCTCGATGCGCGGGTCGGTCGTGGCCTCTGGCACCGCTCCTTGGCTCACCGGGCGATAGGAAGGCAGCGGCGGGTTGTCGGGCGCCAGTGGCTCGGGCTGGCGTGCCGCCAGCGGATCGCGCGGGTTGCGTTCCAGCGGACTCGCCTGGCCGACCAGTCCACCTGCGGGGATCGCTCCGCGCAGCCCCGAACCCTCCTGCGCAACCAGTGCGACGGGCAGTGCCAGCACGGCAAGGCCGGCCGCGCTGCCGAGCAGCGCGGCGCGCAGTCGTGACTTGAGCAAAGGGATCGCCGGCATCGGCACCTGAACGCGTTCGACGGGCGCCCCGCAAGGGGGGCGCCGATGATTACCGAACCGTAAAGACCGATGGTTAATGGAGCGTTAGTAGACCGTCGTCGCCGGGGCTATTCGGCGGCGACCTCAAGCTCGCCGCCATGCGCGGCGACCACCCGCACGCGGGTGCCCGCCGGCAGGTTCGGGCCGGTCACGCGCCAGATGGTGTCGCCGATGCTGATGCGGCCGACGCCCTGGGCGATCGGCTCGGCCAGCGTCGCCGTGCGGCCGACCAGCTGGTCGGCGCGGCGGTTGAGCAGCGGCTGGTCGGAGGGCGGGTTGGCACTGGCGCCGAGAACCTTCTTGCCGGCGAACGCGGCGACCAGAGACAGCACAAGGAAAACAAGGACCTGAATTTGCCAGGTCCACTGCGCCCAGTCCCACAGCTGCAGCGACAGCGCCCCGGTCAGAACCGCGGCGATGCCGATCCAAAGCAGGAAGAAGCCGGGCAGCACGATCTCGGCGGCGAGCAGTATGCCGCCGAGCACCATCCAGCTCCACGGCCCGAGTTCGGCGAAGAAGCGCACAATCATGGCAGCGTCCTCCGGTCAGCTTCCGGTGTTGGGTGTGCGGCCGCGCGAGGGCGGCGCTATGACCGCGTCGCCAAAGGTTTCCTTGGCGATGGCGCCAATGCCACCGAGCGTGCCGATCAGCGACGAGGCCTCCAGCGGCATCATCACGATCTTGGCGTTGTTGCCGGACGCGATCTTGGCCAGCGCCTCGGTGTATTTCTGCGCGACGAAGTAGTTGATGGCCTGCACGTCGCCCTTGGCGATGGCTTCGGACACGACCTGCGTCGCCCGCGCCTCGGCCTCCGCCGCGCGCTCGCGCGCCTCGGCGTCGCGGAAGGCGGCCTCGCGGCGGCCCTCGGCCTCCAGCACCTGCGCGGCCTTGAGGCCCTCGGCGGCGAGGATCTGCGCGCGCTTGTCGCGCTCGGCCATCATCTGGCGCGCCATCGACTCCACCAGGTTCGCGGGCGGGTTGATGTCCTTGATCTCGACGCGGGTCGCCTTGATGCCCCAGTTGTGCGCGGCCTCGTCGACGATGCGCAGCAGCCGCTCGTTGATCGCGTCGCGGTTGGACAGCAGCTCGTCGAGGTCCATCGAGCCCATCACCGAACGGATGTTGGTCATGGTCAGGTTGAGGATGGCGTTCTGCAGGCCGGCGACCTCGTAGGCCGCCTGCGCCGCGTTCAGCACCTGGTAGAAGGCGACGCCGTCGACCGCCACGATGGCGTTGTCGCGGGTAATGACCTCCTGCGTCGGCACATCGAGCACCTGTTCCATCATGTTCAGCTTGGCGCCGATGCGGTCGATGAAGGGGAAGATCAGGTTGAGGCCGGGGGTGAGCGTGCGCGTATAGCGGCCGAAACGCTCGACCGTGTAGTTGTAGCCCTGCGGAACCGTCTTGATGCCCGCGAAGATTAGCAGGAGCACAAGGACGACGAGAACGCCGATGAGGATGTCGAAGCCTGAGAACATGGGGAGCCTCCAGTTGCGCGGCCCCGCATGGCCGCCCCGCCGCATCCGGAGCTGTTTTCGCCCCGGTCGTGTTCTCAACTAGGAACCTATTGCGGCGAATGCAATCGCCGTTTCCGCCACAATCTGCCGCTGCGGCAGGGCTTTGCTAGCGGGAGAGGGAAAACAGCGCGGCGTCGCGGTCCTCGCGGCCCTCGATGGCGTTGAGGATGAGCTCGGAAGCCATCTGCGAGAACGTGATGCCGTTGCCGCCGTAGCCCATAGCGGCGAAGATGCGCGGGTGGCGCGGGATCGCGCCGACATAGGGCAGACCCGTGGGCGTGGTGCCGAATGAGCCGGTCCAGGCGAATTCGGCGCGCATGTCGGCATCCGGCACCAGTTTCTTCAACTTGGCGAGGATCGCCGACGTCTTCTCGCCGATCAGGGCGTCGCGGGCCTCCTCGTCCGTGAATTCCTCGTCCTCGCCCCCGCAGACGATACGGCCGTCATGGGTGACGCGGGCGTAGAGATACGGGTCTGACGCCTCCCAGACGAACGCTTCGCGCGGCCAGGGCGTGTGCTTCTGGCGCACCGTTGCGAGCGCCCAGGTCGAGACGACCGAATGCGGCACCTTGGGCACGATATCCATCAGCTCGTAGCCGGTGGCGAGCACGACATGGCCGGCGCGGATCGCGGGGCCGTTCTTCGTCGCCACGGTCACGCCGCCCGCATCGTGTTCCAGCGCCGTCGCCTCGACCGGCGCGAAGAATGTCGCGCCGCGCTGGCGAGCGAGGTTCAGCATGCCTGCCGACAGCTTTCGTGGGTCGAGCTGGATGTTGCCCGTGGACAGGATCGCGCCGTCCCGCGCGAAGCCGAACTCCGCCTTCAACACCTTGCGCGGCAGGAACTCTGCGCCGATGCCAACGCTGCGCCTTGCCAGCGCCTCGGTTTCCAATCCGGCCGGGTCGAGCACGTCGCCGGCCAGCAGCAGCGACGGCCGCAGCGAGGCGTTGCAGGCGATGCCGAGCCGGTCGATGCGGCCGGCGAGGTTCGTCACAGCTAGGCGGGAGCGCTGCCACGCCCGCTCGGCGGCGTCGCGGCCGATGCGCGGCACGAGCTTCGTCAGCGGCTGGTCGACTTCGAACTGCACGAGCGCCGTCGTCGCCGCCGTCGAGCCGAGCAGCGGCCCCCTTCGGTCGATGGCGATAACCGACAGGCCGGCGCCCGTCAGCGCTTCGGCGATCAGCGCGCCGCTCACGCCCATGCCGATCACCAGCGCGTCGCAGGCCATGTCGCGGCGCAGCGCCTCGACCGGCACTTTCGGCGCGCGGTAGGCGGTCCAGACCGGGCGGCCGGTTCTCAGATCGAGCTTGCGTCGCATGGTTGTCCTGCCCCAGCCGCGCAGGAACGCGGCGGCGGGACGCGGGTTCCGCCTAGATCCAGCCGCCGAGTTCGCGCCGCACCAGCGCCTCGATCACCGCCATGCCGTCGTCGCTCGCGTTCAGGCACGGGATATGCGCGAACCTCTCGCCGCCATTGTGCAGGAATATCTCGCGCGCCTCGCCGTCGATCTCCTCCAGCGTCTCGATGCAGTCGGCCGAGAAGCCCGGATTGACGATCGCGATGCGTTTCACGCCCTCCTTCGCCAGCTTCTCCACCGTCCTGTCGGTGTATGGCTGCAGCCATTCCTGCGCGCCGAAGCGCGACTGGAAGGTGGAGATCAGCCGGTCCTCTCCCCAGCCCAGCCGCTCGCGCAGCAGGCGCGTCGTCTCCAGGCAGTGCGCGCGATAGGGATCGCCCTTGTCCGAATAGGGTTTTGGGATGCCGTGATAGGAGGCGAGCACCATCTGCGGTTCGAAATCCAGCTTCGCCAGCTCTGCCGTCAGGGATCTCGCGAGTGCGTCGATGTAGACCGGCTCGGCATAGTAGGGCGGCACGCTGCGCACGGTCGGCATCGCCCTGATCTTCATCAGCGCGCGGTAGAGCTGGTCGTTGGCGGTGGCCGTCGTGGTTGCCGAGAACTGCGGATAGAGCGGCACGAACAGGATGCGGTCGCAGCCGGCGTCCATCAGCCGCTTCACCGAATCGCGAATCGCGGGGCTGCCATAACGCATGGCCCAGTCCACGACGATGCGGTCGTCATTTTCAAACGTCGACGCCAGACGCTCAGCCTGCTCGCGCGAGATGGTGCGCAGCGGCGACTCGTCCAGCTGGCGGTTCCATATCTTGGCGTAGTTTGCGGCGGTCTTCTTAGGCCGCGTCGTCAGCACAGCGCCGTAGAGGATCGGATACCAGGCGAATTTCGTCAGCTCGATGACGCGCGGATCGGACAGGAATTCGCGCAGGTAACGCCGGACCGCCGGCACGTCGAGCGAGTCGGGCGTGCCGAGATTGGCGAGCATGACGCCGACGCGGCCTCCCGTCGCCGGCGATGCAATGGTCTTGGCGACAGGCGCTGACGTCATGTCCATCGGAGTTCCCTTGCTTGCGGCCAGATAGTCCGGGCGGCCTGCAAATCCAATGCAGCGCATGGCCGCACTACGTCTTGACCGCCGTCAAGCCGCAATGAAAAGGCCCGCGCGAGGCGGGCCTTCCCGGTTCAATCGAGCTTGCCGCCGCCGCTCAGGGCAGCTTGAGCTCCTGGCCGATCTGCAGCCGATAAGGCCGCTTCAGGCCGTTGAGTTCGGCGATTTCCGGCCAGCGGGTCGCGTCTCCCAGCACCTTCTCTGCGATCTCCCACAGGTTGTCGCCAGCGACCACGGTGTAGGTCTTCGGCGCTTCCGGAGCCGGAGCCGGAGCCGGAGCCGGAGCAGGTGCCGGAGCAGGCGCGGGAGCCGGAGCAGGTGCCGGAGCCGGGGCAGGCGCGGGTGCAGGAGCAGGAGCAGGAGCCGGTTCGGCCGGGGCAGCCTCGACCACGGGCGGCGTTCCGGCGATGTCGCCCGAGCCGGGCGGCGGTGCCGGAACCTCGACCGCAGGCGGGTTCGGAGCCGGGGCAGGCGCAGGAGCCGGTGCCGGAGCGGGTGCTGGCGCCGGGGCAGGTTCGGCCGGCTTCGGCGCGGGAGCGTTCACCACCGTGATGCGCCCTTCAAGCTTGGGCGTGAAGGGGCGGTGCGCCTTCAGGTAGTCGGCCACGACCTGCTCGAGGCTCGGGCCGAAATCGTACGCGTTCTTCGCATTCGCCGCGAACAGCTTGTAGCCGTCGCCGCCGCCGCGGGTGAAGTTGTTGGTGCCGATCGTGTAGGTCTTGGCCGGGTCGATCGGCACGAACTTGCCGCCTTCCATGACCATGACGTCCTTCACGCGTCCGGCGCCGGGAGCCACCGCGCGGTCGATCGTGTACTTCATGCCGCCGACCTGCGGGAACTGGCCCTTGCCCTCCTCGATGCCGCTGACGCCATGCTCCAGCGAGGCGACGATGTCGGCGCCGGTGAGCTGGAAGGTGGCCAGCGTGTTCTGGAAGGGCAGAACGGTCAGAACCTCGCCCATGGTGATGACACCCTGGTCGATCGAGGCGCGGATGCCGCCGCCGTTCTGGATGGCGAGCGTGACACCCTGGTCCTTGGTGCGGTCGATGATCGCGTCGGTGATCAGGTTGCCCATCTCGCATTCGACGGCGCGGCAGGCGTCGCGGCTGCCGTTGATGACGGCGGTGGTCTCGGACACTTCAAGCGCCTTGAGCGCCTCGATCGGCGCGCCCATCTCCTTGATGCGGGCCAGCACCTTTGCGTCGGGCACGATCGCCTTGTCGAGCGGCAGCGGGTCGCCGGCGGCCGACTTCACGACGCCATTGTCGTCGAACACGACCTTGAACTCGCCGAGATACTTCGAATACGAGGCGGCCTGCGTCACCGGGACCTTGTAGCCCTCGGGGTTGTCGACCATCGTCGGATACGGGCCTTCGGCCTTGGCGTCGGTGTTCGACAGCAGCGAATGCGAATGCCCGCCCACGACCACGTCGACACCGGGGATCTTGGCGATCATCTCCTTGTCGCGCACATAGCCCACATGGGTGAGCGCGATGATGATCGTGACGCCCTCTGCCTTGAGCTTGTTCACCTCGGCGGTGATCGTGGCGATGTCGTCCTCGATGTCGATGTTGGGGCCCGGCGAGGCGATTTCGGGCGTGTCGGTCGTCACCGCGCCGACGATGCCGATCTTCTTGCCGCCGACTTCGAGCACGACCGAGGGCTTGATCTTGTCGTGCGCGCCGGAGGCTTCCTTGGCCTTGACGTTGGTCGTCACGACGGGGAACTGCACCATGTCGAGGAACGGGACCAGCGCTTCCTCGCCGTCGTCGAACTCGTGGTTGCCCACGGTCATGGCGTCGAATTTCATCTGGTTGAGGAACTCGCCCTCAGCCTTGCCCTTGAAGGTCGTGTAGAACAGCGAACCCTGGAAGTTGTCGCCGCCGTTGAGCAGCAGCACGTTCTGGCCGGCCAGCGCGGCGCGGCGCTCGGCGATCGCGGTCACCAGACGTGCGGCGCCGCCGAAGCACTTGCCTTCGCCCTCGTCCTTCTCCGAGCAGGTCGACTCGAAAGCGTTGTTCGACTCGATGCGGCTGTGCCAGTCGTTGATATGCAGGATGTTCAACTCGTAGTCGGCTAACGAGGCTCCGGCCGACAGGCCCAGCCCCGATACCGACAGCGCCGCTGTCAGCAGGAATTTCTTCATCTGATGTCTCCCATTCGAATTCGCCGGAGGCGTCGTGTAACCCCGTCTCTTGTCAAGCGCGTGAACGCCGGCTTGGAACCATGTTCCCACCGGCAAAAAACGCTTGCAAGCGGATTCGCCCACAAAGCCCGCCTCGCGGGCGTTTGCGGCGGATCAAGCGGTGTAGTCGCGCTCGTCCGCGATGACCTTGCCGTCGTTGGGAAGCGAGCCGAAGGCAACGGCCTCGACCTCCCCGCCGAGCTTGGTCACGTCGCGCAATGCCGCCTTCGCGGCCGCCGCGTCGACGCTCGCGCCCGCGGCGGGCTCGACGCGCAGCACCATGCGGTCCTGCGCGCCGTCGCGGGTGACGACCAGCCGGGCGCGGCCGGTGCCGGGCAGCCGGCGAACGATTTCGGCGACCTGTGCGGGGTCGACGAACATCCCCTTCACCTTGGTGCGCTGGTCGGCGCGGCCCATCCAGCCCTTGATGCGGGTGCCGGTGCGGCCGCAGGGCGAGACGCCCGGCAGCACGGACGACAGGTCGCCGGTGCCGAGCCGCACAAGCGGATAGGCCGGGTTGAAGCCCGTGACGACGACCTCGCCCACCTCGCCGTCGGGAACGGGATCGCCGGTGCCGGGCCGCACGATCTCCACGATCAGGTCCTCATTGACGATCATGCCCGGATTGGGCGCGCCATCCGCGGCGGCGCTCTCATAGGCGATGACGCCGAACTCGGCGGTGGCGTAGCACTGGAGGACGCGCACGCCGCGCGCGCCGTATTCCGCCCGCAGCGACGGGAACAGCGCGCCGCCGGAGACGAGGCCGAGACGGAACGAGGACAGGTCGCGGCCGGTCTCCGCCGCCTTGTCGAGGATCGCCTTCAGAAAATCGGGCGTGCCGGCATAGACCTGCGGCCTGAGTGCCGCGGCCGCCTCTACCTGCATCTCGGTGTTGCCGGTGCCGGCCGGAAACACCGTGCAGCCGAGCTCGCGGGCGCCTTCGTCCATCATCCAGGCGCCGGGCGTCATGTGATAGGCGAAGGCGTTGTGGACCACGTCGCCCCTGCGCACCCCAGCGGCGAAGAGGGCGCGGGCGGCACCCCAATGGCTGCCGCCATGGCCGGACGGCGCCGCCTGTGGCTCCCAGATCGGCCCGGGCGACATGAAGATGCGGCCGCCGGTGCTGGCGGCCGGGTCGGCGAAGCCGCCGAAGGGTGGCTCGGCCTTCTGCATGGCCATCAGCTCGCCCTTGCGCAGCACCGGCAGCGTCGCCAGCGCGGCGCGGCCGTCGATCTTGCCGACGTCGTGGCCGGCAAGCCAGCGGCCGAGGCCGTGGGCCGATCGGGCAGCCTTAGCCAGAAAGCCGGGAAGCCGGGCGAACAGATCGTGCTCGCGTTCGGAAGGATCGCGCGTCTCCGCCGCGTCGAAATGCGCCGCCATATTGCCTCCCGGCTTCAGCCCGTCTTTTCGACAGTTATCGCAGCAGCCTTGTCCAGCGCGCAAGGTCGACCAGCGTCATCAGCGCGGCCGCCACGTATGTCAGTGCGGCCGCCCGCAGCACGCTGCGCGCGGCCGGCAGGTCCTTGCTGTCGAGATAGCCGCCTTCCTCGATCATCGGCAAAGCCTTGCGGAAGCTGGCGTCGAATTCGACGGGCAAGGTTACGAGCGTGACGACGACCCGTACGCCCAGCAGCGCGATCCCGATGCCGACGAGCAGCGCCAGCGCCAGCGGCGTGCGGGCGAGAATGGCCAGGAAGGGGGCGGCGACGAAGAATATGCCCGCCGCGCGGTCGGTCCACTGCGCCAGCCTGACCAGCCGCTGCCGCCAGGCCAGCAGTCTCTCGCCGTTGGCGTGCTGGATGGCGTGGCCGACTTCGTGCGCCGCGACGGCGACAGCCGAAAGCGAGCGACCCGCCAGATGCGGGTCGGTCAGATGAACCGTCCGCGTTTCGGGATTGTAGTGATCGCCGGCCTTGGTGGTGTCGACCTTCACATCGGTCAGCCCGAAGCGGTCGAGCAGGTGCCGCGCCAGTTCTCCGCCGGTGCCCGGCAGATCGGGGCGGTCCTTCGCATGGCGTGCGAGCGTCCGCCGCACCCAGAATTGCGGCAGGACCGCTATTGCGAGGACGATGATGGCGGCCAGTCCGAAGAGGATCGGCATGGCCGCCCGTAAGCGAAGGCGTGCGTCAGACCGCGCCGACGCGCCGCGTCAGCACGAACTGCTGGCCGGCCGACGAGGTGCAGTTGAGCTGCGTCGGGGTGGCCAGCGCGCAGTTGAACGCAATCGGGCTCTGCCGGATGATCGAGATGCCGGTGATCTCGACCAGCGTCGGCGAGCGCATCGTGTAGGTGCCTTCCGACAGCTTCTGACGCGAGTCGGTCGCGATCGTTTCGAAGCGTCCCGAGGAGAAGGTGGTCAAGCCGGTGCCGGCGGCGTCGATCCAGGCGCCCTCGACGCCCGATGGCGCGGCCACGATCGGCCCGGGTCCGGGCTCGCGCGGCCCCGACTGGCAGGCGGCGAGGCCAACCACAGCGGCGAGCGTTGCCGCCGTCGCGAATTTGCGCGCATGAAGCATGTGTCGTCCCTCTCCTCGTGCGGACGCCCGCCAGCGTCCAGCCGGCCTCGGCCGGTCCCTTCCGACATTATCTTACGAGAATATTTCTAAATTGCCACGGGTCCGACCGGTCGATGTCTTCCGGGAAAAGGCCCGGCCGGCCTTCCAGCGGCGTCCAGTCGGTATAGTAGCCGTTGACCGGGCCGAGATAGGGCCGCTGCACTTCGAGGCAGCGCCGGTAGTCCATCTCGTCGGCCTCGACGATTCCGGCGTTCGGGTTCTCAAGCGCCCAGACCATGCCGGCAAGCACGGCCGACGTGACCTGCATGCCCGTGGCGTTCTGGTGCGGCGCCAGTTCGCGCGCTTCCTGCAGCGAGAGCTGCGAGCCGTACCAGTACGCGTTCTTCTTGTGGCCGTAGAGCAGCACGCCGAGCTCGTCGGCGCCGTCGACCAGTTCGTTCTCGTCCAGCACGTGGTGCACGGGCTGCGCCTTGCCGCCGGCGCCGAACATCTCGTGCAGCGACAGCACCGCGTCGTTGCAGGGGTGGTAGGCATAGTGGCAGGTCGGCCGGTAGGTCACCTTGCCCTTCTTGTCGCGGACGCTGAAGAAGTCCGAAATCGAGACGGCCTCGTTGTGGGTCACGAGAAAGCCGTACTGGGCGCCCGGCGTCGGGCACCAGGTGCGCACGCGGGTGTTGGCTCCCGGCTGCTCGAGGAAGATCGCCGCCTTGCAGCCCTTTTTCTGTTTGCGGGCGTTCTTCGGCATCCACTTCTCATGCGTGCCCCAGCCGAGCTCGGCCGGCTGCAGTCCTTCCGAGATGAAGCCCTCGACTGACCATGTGTTCCAGAAAACGTTGAGCGGCTTGGGCTTTTTGGTGCGCTGGGTGTCGCGCTCGGCGATGTGCACGCCCTTGACGCCGAGCTTCTTCATCAGCTTCGCCCAGCCATCCCGGTCGCCGGTCTTCGGCTCCTTGACGTCGACCTTCAGGTCGGCCGCAAGGTTCATCAGCGCCTGCTTGACCAACCACGAGACCATGCCGGGATTGGCGCCGCAGGTGGAAACCGCGGTCGGCCCGCCCGGGCTCCTGCGCTTTTCGGCCAGCAGCGTCTCGCGCAGCGCGTAGTTGGTGCGGTCCGCATTGTCGACCTTGTCGTCGAAATAGAAGCCGAGCCACGGCTCTACCACCGTGTCGACATACAGAACGCCCAGCTCGCGACAGAAGCGCATGAGGTCGACCGAGCCCGTGTCGACCGACAGGTTGACGCAGAAACCCTGTCCGCCGCCCCTGGTCAGCAGCGGCTTCAGCAGCTTCTTGTAGTTCTTCTTCGTCACCGACTCCTGCACGAAGGTTATGCCGCGGTCGTCCAGCAGGTCCTTGTTGGCATCGCTGGGGTCGATGACGACCATGCGCGACCTGTCGAACCTGAAATGGCGCTCAATCAGTGGCAGCGTGCCGCGGCCGATGGAGCCGAAGCCGATCATCACCACCGGGCCGGTGATCTCACCGTGGACGGGCCACTCCTTGTTCGCCATTCGTGCCGCTCCTCTTTTGTATGCGCCGCGTAAAGCCGGCGCTCAAACCATAGAATGGCGTCACAATAAAGGGAAATCAGGTCGCGGAGGCCATCGCCCGCAAGCTGGCGACCAAACGGTCGCGGTCGGCCGCCAGCCCCTTGTAGTCGAGCTGGGCTTCCTCCATCGCCGCGAGCTGCTCGGCGAAGCCCGCCGCAAGCCTTGCGCGATCGGGGTGGGACGCCAGCACCCTCATGGGGTCGACGTGGATTCGGATCGTGAAGAGGATGTCGCCGGATGCCGGGAGCTTGCGCAAAGTCTGCCGCTCGACGCGGATAAAGGCGGAAGCGACCGGGTCTTCGGTCGGGAAGCGCGAGGCGCGGCGGTCGGCGCGATCCTTCCGCTCCACCGTTGACAGCGGCAGATAGAGCGACGGATCGACGGCGATCGACCAGTTCAGCCGCCACACCGCCTGTCCCTGCAGTCTGTCGAACATGCGCTCGATCAGCTCGGCGTTGCGCGTGCCGGCGCCGAAACCCGGCACCGGCGTGTGGATCTCGTGCATCGGCCTGCCGAACTTCTCGCGCAGCGACCACGAGGACGGGAAGCAGAGCGAGGCGGCCGCAAGGCGCCAGCCGTTGTCGCCCCTGCGCATCAGCACGAGATCTTCCTGCACCAGCAGCGCGGCGCGATTGAGCGGCGGGATGTTCGGTTCCATGCCCGCGACGTCGCGGAGCTGCGCCGCCGCAGCGTCGCGAACCTCCGATGACACCATGTCCTGCCCGCCGCCGGAGGCCAGATGCGCCGTCAGCAGGTCGAGCACCTCCTGTTGCGCATCCGCAGTGCCGGCTTCCGCCGCGAAAACGAGGTCCGGCAATTCGCCCATCAGCCGCCGCTTCTCGGCGATGTAGGCGGCATAGTGCCGGTCGATCTCGATCCAGCTCGCCGCGTCGAGCGGCTTCAGCCCGATGGTGAACGGCTTCGCCGAGCCGTCATACGGCGTGTAGGCGGGGGCGGTCATTTGAGGTGGGTCAGGAGGCGGTGCCAGTCGCGATGGCCTTCCGTCACAAGCTGGACGCGCGCTACCGCAGCTTCATCGTCGACTGTATAGGCTACGATATAGCGTCCGAAGACGACATATTTGAACCGGCCGATCGACGTCGCTGCATTCGGCGCGACTGAAAGGAAGTCGATCGTTCGCTCGCGGAGCTCCTCCACGAAGGTGATTGCGCGAACGGGGTTGTCCGCCGCGATGTACAAGAGGATCGAATCGAGATCGGCTTCAGCGCTTGAGCTGAACCGGACCTCGTAGCGCTTCACTGGCTGCCCTTCATAAAGCGGTCGCGGATCATCTGCTTCTTGCGCTCGAAAAACGCCTCGTCTGCAATGACATAGCGGCCTTCCGCATGCTCTCGCTCGGACCTCTCGACCTTGGCGCGGAGAAGCTCGACTTCCTCCCTCTCGATCTTCGCCGCAATCGCATCCTCGATGGCCTCGATCTCGGTCGCATAGCGGCCGGCGCTGATCTGCTCGGCAATCCAGTCGCCGTAACGCTTCTTCAGCTGGATGTTCATCGCAAGTCTCCTTGGCGGCAGGATACCACGCTGCTGAAAACGCGCCAGCGTCAGCGCTCGTCCAGCCTCGCCGCGATCAGCCCGCGCAGCGAGTTGCCGACGAACAGCGACTTCGCCGCGCGCAAGTCGTCCGGCGTCAACACGCGCTCGACGGCGCGGCCGGCCTCCAGCAATTCCTGCCGCAGCACGCCCGGCAGCAGGCCGCTGGTCAGGGGAGGGGTTGCCAGCGCGGCATCGCCCATGTCCGCGAATACATTGGTGATCGTGCCCTCGCAGACCTCGCCGCGCTCGTTGAGTAGCAGCACCTCGTCGGCGGCGTCGGCCGCGAACTCCCTGCGCGCCGCCGCGTAGATGTCGCGTTTCGTCGTCTTGTGCGCCAGCAGGCCGTCAGCCGAATCGAGCCGCGTCACGGCCACCGCCAGCCGCCACACGGTTCCGGCCGGCGCCGCCTCGAACGGCGCCGTCGTCACGTCGAGATCGCCGCCGCTGCCCAGCGTAAATCGCACGCGCAACGGTTGCGGCCCCTTGGCGAAATGCCTCAGCGCGCCGATAGCGCCCATGCGGTTGAAGGCGAAGTAGAGCGCCTTGGCCGAGCGCTCCAGCCGGTCGAGGTGCAATTCGGCGCGCGCCACGCCCTTGCGCGGCGCGTAGCCCATCGTCTCGATCAGGCGGTCGTCGGGACCGAGCCGGTGGCGAAGCGGGCCTTCAGCAGGCATTCCTCATACTCCGAGCGGGCGTCGGAATCGAACACGACCCCGCCGCCGACATTGAACACGGCCTCGCCGCCCTCGTGCAACGTGACCGTGCGGATCGCTACCGAAAAGCGCATCTCGCCGCCGGGTGCCGCCCAGCCGATGGCGCCGCAGTAGGCGTCGCGCGGCTGCCGCTCCAGCGCATTGAGGATCATCATCGCCGACAGTTTCGGCGCGCCGGTGATCGAGCCGCAGGGGAACAGCGCCTGCATGATCTCGGTCAGTCCGACGCTGGGTTCCAGCCGTGCCCGCACCCGGCTCACCATCTGGTGCACGGTCGGGTAGCTCTCGATGCGGAAAAGCTCCGGCACGTCGAGCGTGCCGACCTCGGTGACGCGCGAGATGTCGTTGCGAAGCAGGTCGACGATCATGCGGTTCTCGGCCTGGTTCTTCGGGTCGTTGCGCAGGAATTCTGCCAGTTCGGCGTCTTCCTTCGGCGTCACGCCGCGGCGGATCGTGCCCTTCATCGGATGCGTCTCGATCCAGTTGTCGCGGTCCACCTGGAAAAACAGCTCCGGCGAGCGCGACACGATCGCCGGCCCGCCGAGCTCGACCAGCGCGCCGTAGCGCACAGGCTGGCGCGCGGTCATGCCCTCGAACACGGCGCGCGGGGCGCCTTCCCAGCGTGCGGTTACCGGAAAGGTCAAATTGCCCTGATAGGCGTCGCCCTTGCGCAGGTGGCAGTGCAGCTTCTCGAAACGTGCGCGATAGTCCTCGAACGTCCACGTCGCTCGGGCGTCATGGAGCCCTGCATTGGACGGTACAGGCGCCTTGATCACGCGCTCGTCCGGCATGTCAAAGATGCCGAACTGCAGCAGCGGGACGCGCCGGCCCTCGGGCAATAGAGCCGCCAGCTTCGGCTCGAAGGCAAAGCCGGCTTCGTATGAGAGATAGCCCGCCAGCCATTTGCCGGTGCGCCTGATGCCGTCCAGCCGTCGCAGCGCGGGCTCGACATCCTCCAGCCGGTCGGCGGTGACGATCTCGACCGGCTGCTGGAACATCATCTCGCGGCCGGCGAGGTCGTCGCGCAGCAGGATGTAGGGACGCGGCGTGCTCATATGCCGTGCAAGGCTGCGCTTGGTGGCGTCAGCCCTCCATCGCCTCCAGCTCGTCGATCAGGCCCTCGATCACCGAAAGACCCTTCTGCCAGAAGGCCGGGTCGGTGGCATCGAGGCCGAACGGCTTCAGCAGCTCGGAGTGATGTTTCGTGCCGCCGGCCCTCAGCATGGCGAAATACTTCTCCTGGAAGCCGGTTTCGGCGTTCATGTAGACTGCGTAGAGCGAGTTCACGAGGCAATCGCCGAAGGCATAGGCGTAGACGTAGAAGGGCGAGTGGATGAAGTGCGGGATGTAGGACCAGAAGGTCTCGTATCCGGGCCTCAGCGCGATCGCCGGCCCGAGACTCTCGGCCTGCACCTCCAGCCACAGCTCGCCGATGCGGTCGGAAGTCAGCTCGCCGTTGCGGCGCTCGGTGTGCAGCCGGCGCTCGAAACCGTAGAAGGCGATCTGGCGCACGACCGTGTTGATCATGTCCTCGACCTTCTGGGCCAGCATCGCCTTGCGCTCGCGCTTGTCCGTCGCCCGGTCGAGCAGCGAGCGGAAGGTCAGCATTTCGCCGAACACGCTCGCCGTCTCGGCCAGCGTCAGCGGCGTCGACGACATCAGCGATCCCTGGTCGGCCGCCAGCACTTGGTGCACGCCGTGGCCGAGCTCGTGGGCGAGCGTCATCACGTCGCGCGGCTTGCCCATGTAGTTGAGCAGCACGTAGGGGTGCACGGAGGGCACGGTCGGGTGCGCGAAGGCGCCGGGTGATTTGCCCGGCCGCACCGGCGCGTCGATCCAGCGTCCGTCGAAGAAGCGGCCGGCGATCTCGGCCATCTCCGGCGCGAAACCACGATAGGCCGACAGGACGGTGTCCTTCGCCTCGTTCCAGCCGATCGTGGCCTGCGGCGTTTCGGGAAGCGGCGCGTTGCGGTCCCAGTTGTTCATCTGCTCCATGCCCAGCCACTTCGCCTTCATGGCGTAGTAGCGGTGCGACAGGCGCGGATAGGCGGCGCGCACGGCGCTCTCCAGCGCATCGACGACCTCCCGCTCGACGCGGTTCGCCAGATGGCGAGAGTCGGCGATGTCCTCGAAGCCGCGCCAGCGATCGGAGATTTCCTTGTCCTTGGCCAGCGTGTTGGTGATGAGCGTGAACAGGCGCAGATTCTCGCCGAAGGTCTTCGCCAGCGCTTCCGAGCCCTTGCGGCGCGTCTCGCCGTCCGGGCTCTGCAGCAGGTTCAGCGTCGGCTCCAGCGTCATCTCCTCGCCGTCGACGTCGAAGCGCAGCGCCGTCATCGTCTCGTCGAACAGCCGGTTCCAGGCACCGCGCCCGGTGACCGACTTCTCGTGGAACAGCTGTTCCACGCGGTCGTCCAGCTGGAACGGCTTGTCCTTCCTGAGATCCACGATCCACGGCCGATAGCGGCCGAGCGTCGTGTCCGCATCCATCGCCGCGTCCATGACGGCGTCGTCGATCCGGTTCATCTCCAGCGTGAAGAACAGCAGATGCGAACTCGCATCCGTCATCTTCTCCTGCAGGTCGCCGTAGAGCTTGGCCCGTTTGGGATCCGACGTGTCGCCGGCATAGATCAGCCCGGCATAGGACATGATGCGGCCCATCAGCTCGTCCAGCGCCTCGTAGGCCAGCATGGCCGCGCCGAGCCGGCCGCCGGCGCCTTTGGCCGCCTCGTCGGCAAGCTTGCCCTTCCAGGCTTCCTCGAAGGTCACGGCCTCGCCCATGGCGCGCTCGACGTCGCGCGCCAGTTCGGGGCCGTCCATGGAGGGGTAGAGGTCGGCGAGGTTCCATTCGGGCAGGGCGCCGAGCGAGTTGTCGCCCACGCCCGCGCGCGCCGCAGCGGTGGCGCGTGCGATTTCAATCCTGTCCGTCATGCCACAATCCTCGCGAACTCTGTAGGCAAACCGTAATGGAACATTCACCGGTCGCGGTGCAATGCTCGTCGTCATGTGTGTCAATCCGGCACGGAAAACCAGTCTCCTGACGCGGGCAAACTGACAAAGATGGCAGTCATCCTCATCGTCGACGACGATCCGGTGCAGCGGCGGCTGCTGGAGGCCGCGCTCGGCAAGGCCGGGCACACGCTGCTGTCGGCCGACAGCGGCGAGGCGGGGCTGGCGGCGCTGGAAGGCCCGCGCGGCGGCGACGTCGCGGCGATCGTGCTCGACCTGATGATGCCCGGCATGGGCGGCCTCGCCATGCTCGACGCGCTGCGCGAGCGCGAGGTTGCCGTGCCGGTGGTGGTGCAGACCGCGCAGGGCGGCATCGACACCGTCGTCGGCGCGATGCGCCGCGGCGCCTTCGATTTCGTCGTCAAGCCGGTCTCGCCCGACCGCATCCAGTCCTCGGTCGCCAACGCACTCAAGCTGGAGGCGCGCGCCGCCGGCGTGGTGCGCCGGCCGCCCGCGCGGCACGGCGGGGGGGCGCTGTCGTTCAAGGATTTGATCGCGTCGAGTCCGACCATGGAGCGGGTGCTGCGGCTCGGCCGCAAGGCCGCCGCCTCGAACATCCCGATCCTGCTCGAAGGCGAATCGGGCGTCGGCAAGGAGATGATCGCGCGCGCCATCCAGGGGTCGGGCGAGCGCCGCTCGCGGCCCTTCGTCACCGTCAATTGCGGCGCCATTCCCGACAATCTCACGGAAAGCATCCTGTTCGGCCACGAGAAGGGCGCCTTCACCGGCGCCACCGAGAAGCATCCAGGCAAGTTCGTGGAGGCCGATGGCGGCACGCTGTTCCTTGACGAGGTGGGCGAACTGCCTCTGTCCGCGCAGGTGAAGCTGCTGCGCGCCGTGCAGGAGGGCGAGGTCGATCCTGTCGGCGGCCGGGCCACGGTGAAGGTGGACATACGCCTCATCTCCGCCACGAATCGCGACCTGATCCGCCACGTGAAAGATGGCGCTTTCCGGGAAGACCTCTACTACCGGCTCAACGTCTTCCCAATTTATGTGCCGCCGCTGCGCGAGCGGCGCGAGGACATCCCGCTGCTGGTGCAGCATTTCGTCGCGCGCATCGGCAAGTCGGAGACGGGCGGGCGGGTCAAGGGCATCTCGGCCGCCGCGCTCGCCATGCTGGAGGCTTATGACTGGCCGGGCAACATCCGCCAGCTCGAAAACGCCGTCTTCCGCGCGGTTGTGCTGGCCGAAGGCGAGTTGCTGACGGCCGAGGAGTTCCCGCAGATCAGGGCCCAGCTCCCCGGCTTCGATCTCGAAGGCCATGCGGGCGAAACGCCGGGTTTCCAGCCGGGTGCGATGGCCGTCCCCGGGTCGCCTGCCGATGCGGCCGAACCGGCCTTTGCGCCGCTGGCGCAGCGTATGGGCGCACTCTCGGCGCTGGACGAACGCGGCGACGTGCGCAGTCTGTCCGAAGTCGAGAACGAGATGATCCGCTTTGCCATTGACCACTACGATGGCCAGATGAGCGAGGTGGCGCGGCGACTCGGCATCGGCCGTTCGACGCTTTACCGCAAGCTCAAGGAGCTCGGCATCGACCCCGATTCGGGGCGGCCGCTGCGGCTCGTCTCCTGATTCACCTTGACGGGCACGTTTTCCACCGCCGGGATGGACAGCGCCTAAACCACTGGTTTACCAAAGGAGAAGCCAGACGCTGCGGCCTTGTTGTCGCCACGGTCTTGGCGCAATGCCGCTTCAATAAGCGGCGATTAACCATTAGCGTGGATGTTCGGGTCTTGAAGGGACCCGGGTGTCATCTGGGGACAATGACAGCCGGCAAGGCACGGTATTGAGACAGAGCACGGGTAATCTTGAGGGATGGCTGACGCGCGTGTCGGCCTTGAAGGGAGCGGTCGTTGCTCTCGCCGTGGCCATGTGCGCGATCTTCGCCACTGCGTCGCAGGCTGAGGCCGAGACCCGCTCGCTGAAGCTCTTCTTCATCCACACCAAGGAGCGGAAGGAGATCACGTTCAAGAAGGACGGCCGCTACGTGCAGTCGGGCCTGAACGAGATCAACCGCTTCCTGCGCGACTGGCGCCGCAACGAGCCGGCCAAGATGGACCCGCGCCTGCTCGACCTCGTGTGGGAGGTCTATCGCAGCGTCGGCGCGCGCGACTATATCCACGTCGTCTCGGCCTACCGCTCGCCGGCCACGAACAAGATGCTGCGCAGCCGCTCCAGCGGCGTGGCCGAAAAAAGCCAGCATATGCTCGGCAAGGCGATGGACTTCTACATTCCCGGCGTGCCGCTGGCCAAGCTGCGTGCTGCCGGCTTCAAGGCCCAGACGGGCGGCGTCGGCTTCTATCCCAAGTCCGGCGCGCCGTTCGTGCATCTCGACGTCGGCAACGTCCGGTCGTGGCCGCGCATGAGCCGCAGCGAGCTTCTGGCGCTGTTCCCGGACGGCAAGACCATCCATATCCCGACCGACGGTAAGCCGCTGCCCGGCTTCAACGCCGCGCTCGCCGCCTACAAGTCGGGCCGCAAGAGCGGCGCCAGCATCCAGATGGCTTCGGTCAAGGACGACGAGCCCGACGAGAAGCGGCAGGGCTTCTTCGCCCGCCTGTTCGGGGCCGGCGGCGGAGCCGATGCGGATGAGGACGGTGCCGACGACGGCAGCGTGCAGGTAGCGGCCGCCGCACCGGCCCCGCGCCGCGCCGAGCCGGCCGCTCCGGTTGCGGTCGCTGCCGCCGCGCCTGCCCCTGCCGGCGCACTGCCTGGCGTGAACGGTGCCCTGGCGCCGATGGCCGGTGGACCGGCTCCGGCCGTGGCAGCGCCCGTCGAGCCCGAACCCGAGACGCCAGAGACCATCCTAGCCCGCCTGCCTGCCCGTTCTGTGCCGGTGCCGGTGTGGGCCGCGCGCCCGAGCGCCGATGTCGGCCCGGTGGTTGCAGCCGCGCAGCCCGCGGAAGGCGACGCCGCCGCACTGGCGCTGGCTGAGACACTGCTGAGCACGCCCGCTCCGGCGGCAGCAGAGGGCGACGTTCAACTCGCGATGAGCGCGCCGCACCCGACCCGGCGCCCGGATTTCGCGCCGCCGGCAGAGGCTTCCGTTGCGGTTGCCGAGGCGGCTATCGCCGCGCCCACCGCGGCGACCGCTGCGGAAATCATCGCCGGCGTCACCGGCCAGCCGCCGGCACAGGCTGCCGCTGCACCTTCCGCGACGCTTGCCGCCTTCCTGCCGTTGCCGTCGGGCCGGCCGACCGACGACGTCGTGCTCGCCACGCTGCCGCGTGCTTCGGCCGCCACGCGGGCGCATGCGCAGGACAAGGTTGACGAGCGGCTCGCCCGCCTCGCCGCCGCTCCCGCGGCCTCGCCGCGCAATGCCGTCATCAGCCGCGAGGAAGGCGTCGCAGCCGAGGCGGCCGTCGCTTCCGGCGTGCGCACCACAGGCAAGGGCGCCCGGCCGAGCGCCGGCGACAGCCGGCCCGATCCGCGCGCGGTTGCCATACCGGTTCCGCAGCAGGTCGCCCGCTGGGCGCTGTCGAGCCAGGAAATCCGCATGGATCCGAAGGGCGCGACTCCGCCGTCCTTCGCGCACGCCCTCGTGCGCAGCGCGCCGCAGGTGGTCTACACGGACGGCTTCCATGCCGACGACGCGCAGGCCAGCGCGCACCGCTTCACCGGCAAGGCCGTGAGCTTCCTGTCGGTCGCCCGCTTCGGCACCAACTGAGCCGGGGTTTCTATTGAACGGGGCGCCGGCGCTGCCGGCGCGGTTTTCCGGAAAGATCAGCCCTTCGCCCGCAGCGCCGCCGCCTCGGCCGCGAGCTTCGTCACGCGCGCCCAGTCGCCGGCGGCGAGCGCGTCGTCGGGCGCGACCCACGAGCCGCCGATGCACACGATGTTGGGCTGCGCCAGATAGTCGCCGGCATTCTTCATCGAGATGCCGCCGGTCGGGCAGAAGGACAGCCCGGCAAATGGCGAGGCCAGCGACTTGATGAACGGTACGCCGCCGGCCTGCTCGGCCGGGAAGAATTTTGCCACCGTGTAGTCGTGCTCCAGCAGCGTCATCATTTCCGCCGGCGTGATCGCGCCCGGCAGGAACGCCGCGTCAGATGTCGCGGCGCGCTTGAGCAGGTCCGGGGTCTGTCCCGGACTGACGACGAAGCGCGCACCTGCACGCTCCACATTTTCGAAGTCGCGGACGTTGAGGATCGTGCCGGCGCCGACGGTCGCCTCCGGAACCTCCTTCGCCACCTTGCGGATCGCCTCCAGCGCCACCCGGGTGCGCAGTGTGATCTCGATCGCCGGCAGGCCGCCCGCGGCCAGCGCGCGCGCCAGCGGCACCGCGTCTTCCAGCCGGTCGATCTTCAGCACCGGCACGACCGGCTGGCCGGCCAGCAGCTTCACCAGCACATCGGAACGGGACGCCATCGAAACCCCCATAGTTCAGGATTTCAATCGGATTAGGTTGCGGCGCAGCAAATGTCCATCCGACGGCGCCGCAATTAGTGCAGGCCGGCCGCGGCGCTCATCCTCCCCTGCGAAGCGGGGGAGGGGGACCACGCGAAGCGTGGTGGAGGGCGGCCTCGCGCTCCCTTCACCTGAAGCGAGCAAAAAAGTCCCACCAGCGCCTGACCGGACCTCGCTTGGGCAAGGCCACCGTCCCAGGCAGATCGTTCATCGGCGCACCAGACCCTTCGCGCAAAGCGGCCACCGCCGCATGTCGCGCGAACGCCGCGGCCAGCCGCTTGTCGTAGCGATTCTTCGCATAGCCGGGGCCGTTGTAGCCGCGCGCCACCGCCGCCCAGTCGCGGCGGGCGATCGCCGCTGCCAGCCCGGCCTTTGCGATGTAGCGCGCCATCTGCCGCGCCTGGCCGCGCGCGCCGCTGCGCGCCTCGGCGGCGAAGGCGTCGACGCTGGCATAACCGAGCCAGGCCCAGTGCGCGCCCATGACCTGCCCGAGGCCCCACGACGTCGATTCGAACGCCGCCTTGCGGTCGATTTCCGCCGCGCGGTCGAGCAGCCGCCAGCGCGCCGCCTGTCCGGCGGGGTTCGGCACCTTGCCTGCGGTCGGCGACGACAGGCCCTGCGCGCGCGCCTGCGCCCGCTTCTCGCCGGCGAGCCGGCGGTCGAAATAGTGGCCCTCGAAGCGGACCAGCGGCTCGCGCCGGCCGTCGAAGGCGGCATGGGCGACCCCGCCGCTCTCCAGTTCGGCGATGGCCGCCAAGGCTGCGGCCTCTATCGCGAACTCGGCTGCTGCTGCCATGATGGCTTCCGCGACTTCCTTCGACACCATATGCGATCTCCTTGCTGCGCCGCGCAGTGTCCGGCAGCGCGTCGAGACGGGGACAAAGAGGCGAAAACTGCGGGATAGAGGAAGCGGCAATCGTGAGCATTCTTCGCAGCGGCGCCTGCGTTTCGCCGGCGCCGCGCTTGCCCGCCGCCCGCTCACGGCCTAGGGAATTTCCCCATGCAGCTTCCCCACGATGCGCCGCACCGCGTCGCCGCCTTCTACCGATTCGCGCGCATGGACGACCCGCCGGCGCTGAAGCGCGAGCTTGGCGCGCTTGCCTGCGGGCTCGCCCTGCGCGGCACGATCCTCGTTGCGCCCGAAGGCATCAACGGCACCGTCGCCGGCAGCGCCGAGGCGCTGGAGCGACTGGTGGCGCGGTTGCGCGCGCTGCCCGGCTGCGCGGGCATGGACGTCAAGTGGTCGGACGCACCCGAGCGCCCGTTCCACCGCATGAAGGTACGGCTGAAGCGCGAGATCGTCACCATGGGCGTCGATGACCTCGATCCCGTCGGCGGCGCGGGCGCCTATGTCGAGCCGGCCGACTGGAATGCCTTGATTGCGGATGGGGATACCGTCGTGATCGACACCCGCAACGACTACGAGGTGGCGCTCGGCCGCTTTTCCGGCGCGGTCGATCCCGGCACGCAAAAATTCGGCGACTTCCCGGCGTGGGCGCAAGCCCACCGCGATGAACTGGCGGGCCGCAAGGTCGCCATGTACTGCACCGGCGGCATACGCTGCGAGAAGGCGACCGCCTTCGTGAAGTCGCTGGGGGTGGAGGAGGTGTTTCACCTCAAGGGCGGCATCTTGAAATATCTGGAAGAGGTTCCCGTCTCCGAGAGCCTTTGGCAGGGCGAGTGTTTCGTGTTCGATGAACGCGTCGGCGTCGGCCACGGGCTGGAGCAGGGAGAGGCCAGCCTGTGTCGCGCCTGCCGGCATCCGCTGACGGCTGAGGATCGCGCCTCGCCGCTCTATGTCGAGGGCATCTCCTGCCACCGCTGCCACGGCGACCACGCAGAGCAAGATCGCGCGCGCTTCGCAGAGCGCCAGCGGCAGGTCCAGCTCGCGGCCGCTCGGGGCGCTGCGCCTCACATCGGCCGCTGACCCGCGTTGCATTTCCGCCGCCGGTTCCTACCTTGTAGGGCGCAACGTTTCGCGCCCGAAGGGAGGCCCGCTTGTTCGACCCCAAGAAGCTGCTCGACGACCTGCTCGGCTCACAGGTTCCCGGCACCGGGGGCACGGTTCGCGAGGGTGCCGGCAAAGTCACCCAGATGGCCAAGGACAACCCGCTCGCTGCGGGCGCCATCGTCGCGGTCCTGCTGGGCACCGGCACCGGCCGCAAGGTCACGGGCACCGCGCTGAAGGTCGGCGGCCTCGCGGCCGTGGCGGGGCTCGCCTACAAGGCCTACCAGAACTACCAGAACGGCAAGGAGCCGGGCCAAAGTGAACCGGGACAGGGCCAACAGGCGGAGCCTGTGCTGTTGCCGCCGCCGGCCGATACGCCGTTCCACCCGCAGTCGGCGCCGCAGGGCGAGGCCGAGTTCGCGCTGGCGCTGGTGCGGGCCATGATCGCCGCCGCCAAGGCCGACGGCCACATCGACGACGCCGAGAAGTCGCGCATCGCCGACAAGCTGCGCACCTCCGGCCTCGATTCGGATTCGGAGAAGTTCCTGCTCGCCGAGCTGGACAAGCCGCTGGAGCTCGACCAGCTCGTCGCCGCCGCGCGCACGGAGGCGCAGCGGGCCGAGCTCTACACCGCCTCGCGGCTGGCCATCGACCCCGACACGCGCGCCGAACGCGGCTATCTCGACCTGCTCGCCGGCCGCCTGAAGCTGCCTGACGCGCTGGTCGACCACATCGAGGCCACCGTTGCCGAGGTGAAGGTCAGCGCGTAGCGCCGCCTCCGGGCAGCGTCCGCCGCAGGATCGTCCGCAGGTTTTCATCGCTGCCGACGCGCTGCATCGTGGAAAGCAGTGTCCGCCCTGACAGGATGAGGTCGGACATGCCGTGCACCACCGACCACGCCGCCATGATGTCGTTCAGGCCTTCGAGCGTGGCGGTGGCATCCTCGCCGCGCACCGCGCTGACGCAGCCGACGAGCATGGCGAAGGCGTCCCTCGCGTGGACCGCCACGTCCGCCGACTGGAAATCCGGCCGGAACGAGGAATGCATCAACCTGAACAGCGACGGGCTGGCGCGCGCGAAGTCGATGTAGCCCAGGCCAATCGCCACCAGCCGCTCGAACGGGTCGGCGTCGGCTATCTCATCCAGGCGCGCCTGCATGGCGATGACGAATCGCCGGTAGCCGTCGGCGGCAAGCGCCGTCAGCAGCCCGGCGGTGTCGCCGAAATGGTGCGCGGGCGCGGCGTGCGACACGCCGGCCCGCCGCGCGCAGCCGCGCAGCGAAAATCCCTCGACGCCCTTTTCGGCGAGCTCCGCCTCTGCCGCCGCGATCAGCGCCTGGCGAAGGTCGCCATGGTGGTAGGCCGGCTTTGCGCCGCGCGTGGTCTGTTCTTCCATCTCGCCTTTTCCGGTTTTCGTCGATTCGAAGCCGTCTCGCCCCGGCAATCTTTACAGCGGAAAAATCGATCTTGACAACGTAAAGACGATGCGGCAAATCGTATCTTGACACTGTCAAGGGAGATTTGACATGGACACGGAATTGATGTTCGGCGCGGCCAATCTGTTCGTTCTCGCCGGCTGGGCGGCGCTGCTCGCCAGCCCGTTCGCGCCGCGCTTCGCCGACATTGTCGGCGGCGCGGCGGTGCCGCTGCTTCTGGCGGTCGCCTATACCGGGCTGGTGCTCGCCTTCTGGACGCGCGCGGAGGGCGGGTTCGGCTCGCTCGCCGACGTCGCCACGCTGTTCCAGACCCCGCAGATGCTGCTGGCGGGCTGGATTCACTATCTCGCCTACGATCTCTTCGTCGGCGCGTGGATCGTCCGCACCGCGCGGCGGGAAGGCATCGCGTTCTGGATGGTCGTGCCGCTGCTCGTCCCGGCCTTCCTGTTCGGGCCGGTCGGCTACCTCGCCTTCAGCGCCCTGCGGGCCGCGCTCGTCCGCCGTTCCGCCGTGGCTGCGTGATCGGAGCAGGCCCCATGTCCGACGTTCTGTTTCTGCCGCAATCCGCCCCGCGCCCCGGCCTCGGCGCATTCGCCGAACGGCTGCGCCGCGACGAACCGTGGCTCTACGGCCTCTCGGTCGCCATGATCGCCGCGATGGCGCCGACGGTCTTCGCCGCCCTCGCCGACGACCGCCTCTTCGGCGGCGTCGACAACTGGCTGAAGCCGTTCAAGTTCGAGTCGGCGCTGGCGGTCTACCTGCTGACGCTTGTCTTCTTCGCCCGCTTCCTGCCGGCCGGCACGACGTCGCGTCGCTGGTATCGCGTCTATATCGGCGTGGTCGTCGCAGCCGTCGTCTACGAGATGGCATGGATCGCCGCTGCCGCGGCGCTTGGCACCGCTTCCCACTTCAACACCACGCCGCAGGGCATAATCTTCTATTCCCTTGCCGGGCTGGGTGCCGTGACGCTCACGACTCCTTCGGCCGTGTATGCGGTGCTCATTGCCCGCAACCCGGCCTCCGGTCTGCCGCCGGCGATGAAGGAGGCCATCGTGCTCGGGCTGGCTCTCGTGCTGCCCCTGACGCTGGTCACCGCCGGCACGATGAGCTCGATGGGCAGCCATTTCGTCGGCGGCACTCCGCTTGATCCCGCCGGCCTGCCGTTCTTCGGCTGGTCGCGCGAGGTCGGCGACCTGCGCGTCTCGCACTTCTTCGCCACGCACGCGATGCACGCGGTGCCGGTGCTCGGTCTTTTCGCCGCGCGCCTTCCGCAAGCGTCTGGTCGACTGACGGTGCGTCTGTTTGCTGCGCTCTACGCCCTCTTCGTCGCGGCGCTGTTCGTGCAGGCGCTGATGGGGCAGCCCGTTCTGGGCGGATGGACGGCTTAACCTTTCGTTAACCGTTCGGGCGCAGCATTCGACTCAGTCTCATCGGCTTAACTCCTCCCAAGACCGGTCAGATCGAGGCGGCTGGCGACAGCCGCCTCTTTTTGACGGCTTGACGGCGCTTGCCCCGCTCCCCCGCATCTGCGATCAAACGCGCCGTCGTCAGGAGGAGCGTCGCATGCCGGACACCACGAAGATCGCCATCGTCACGGGTGCCGGCACCGGCATCGGCGCGGCCTGCGCCGTGGCGCTTGTCGAAGCAGGCTGGACGACCGTGTTCGTCGGCCGTCGCATGGACAAGCTGGAAGAAGCCGCCGCTGCCGCCAGAGGGCCGGGCAAAGCGGTGCCGATCGCCTGCGACGTGACCAACCCCGAGCAGGTGGAATTGCTGTTCCAGCGCGTCGAGCGCGAATACGGCCGGCTCGACCTGCTGTTCAACAATGCCGGCATGAGCGCCAAGGGCGCGCCCATAGACGAGATCCCGGTCGAGGTGTGGAAGCAAGTGGTTGACGTCAACGTCACCGGCTCCTATCTGTGCGCCCGCGCCGCCTTCGGCCTTATGCGCCGGCAGAAGCCGCAGGGTGGCCGCATCATCAACAACGGCTCGATCTCGGCGCACGCGCCGCGGCCTGGTTCCGCCCCCTACACCACCACCAAGCATGCCATCACGGGGTTGACGCGCACGCTGGCGCTCGACGGCCGGCCGTTCGACATCGCCTGCGGCCAGATCGACATCGGCAATGCTCTCACCGAGATGGCCGCGCCGATGACCAAAGGCGTGCCGCAGGCAGACGGCAGCATCAAGGTGGAAGCGACGATGGACGTTCAGCGCGTCGCCGACGCGCTGCTGCATATGGCCGGCCTGCCGCTCGACACCAACATCCTGTTCATGACGGTGATGGCGACCAAGATGCCGTTCGTCGGACGCGGCTAGCCCTCCCGCCTACGAGCACATGCCTTCCTTGAGCAGCGACACGCCCGCAGCGCGGCGCTCGCAGTCGTTGCCGTAGGTCTTCCCGTCGCAGCCGCAGACAGGGCGGTATTCGCGCGTGCAGATCTGCGGCTTCTCCTGGCAAAGCCCGCTCTGGTCCGCCGCGCCGCAGGTGCCTGCCTGCAGTTCGCAGAACTGGTTCTCGCCCTTGCACTGGATGGCGGCAATGCCGCCGCACATCTCAGCCGGCGGCTCGTCGGCGAGGGCGGGCGACACGAGCAGCGCGAGCAAGAAAACAAGCTTCCTCATCCGAGCTTCTCGGCGATCCACATCTTGATGAGCGCCTGCCGGGTCACGCCGAGCCGGCGAGCCTCCTTGTCCATCCCGTTCACCATCCAGGTCGGGAAGTCGACGTTGACGCGCTTGGCTTCGAGGTTGGGGCGGGTGGCCTTAGACCAGTCGAAAAACTCGCTCATGTCTTCGCCGGCGTCGAACCGCCGTTCAAGCTCATCCGCGTCCATAGGTTTCAGTCTCCTGTTCGCGCGCCCGACGCACCGAAATAATGCGGAGAATGTCGCCACGCATGACGCACACCGCTGACCAGCAGCGTTGTCCGATCATTCCTATAACCATGAAGCGCGGTTCCTGTTCGTCTCTCGCCGGTACCATGACGCGCTTCTCGTCAGCCCAGAGCGCTTGCGCTTCCTCGAAATCGATTCCGTGTTTGTCTTTGTTCGCAACGCTCTTCGCCGGATCGAATTCGAATTCCATGCGCCAATATGGTATAGAAACTATACCATTTCAACTACTGGCTTCAGCCAAGAGCCTGCCCTGGCACCAACAGCTTCACCGGCCTGATCTCGTAGACCGCCGTCGCGTTCACCTTGCGCAGCGCCTTGGCCGCCTCGACCGCTTGCTCCATCGAAGCGCATTCGTAGAGGTAGAAGCCGAGCAGTTGCTCCTTGGTTTCGGCGAACGGCCCGTCGAGCAGCTGGCCCGGCTCCAGCCCGCGCAGCGTCTTCGCCTCGCCGGTGAAATCCAGACGCGCCGCCGGACCGAGCCTGCCGTCCTCGTCGAGCTTGGCATGGGTGGCCAGCAGCTTGTCCATCAGCGCCGCGTCGTCCTCCGACGTCATGTCGGCGATCCTGTCTTCCTGGTGATAGGCGAGGATGGCGTAGATCATGCGTTGCTCCCGGTCTTGCGTTCGAGGAAGGCGCCGATGCGCTCCAGCGCGCGCAGGATGTTCTCCTCGGAGTTGGCGTAGGACAGGCGGATGTAGCCCTCGCCATGCACGCCGAAATCAGGCCCGCCGATCAGCGCCACGCCGGTTTCCTCCAGCAGCGCGGATGCGAGCTTTTTCGCCTTCCAGCCGGTCTTCGACACATTCGGGAAGGCATAGAACGCGCCCTTTGGCGTGATGCACGAAACGCCCGGCAGTTCGTTCAGGCCCTCGACCACCACCTTCCTGCGGCGGTCGAAGGCGGCCATCATCTTGTCGACCTCGTCCTGCGGCCCGTCGATCGCCGCGATGCCGGCATACTGGCTCGGGGCGTTGACGCACGACCAGCAATTGACCGCCAGCTTGCGCACCTTGTCGTAGAGCCGATCCGGCCAGATCGACCAGCCCATGCGCCAGCCGGTCATAGCCCAGGTCTTGGACCAGCCGTTGAGCACGATCAGCCGGTCGCGAATCTGCGGAAACTGCAGCAGCGAGCAGTGCTTCTCGCCATCACAGGTCATCACGTCGTAGATCTCGTCCGACATGATCGCGACGTCGGGAAACCGCTCCAGCCCCTTCACCAGTCTCTCGATCTCGGCGCGCGGAGTGACGCCGCCGGTCGGGTTGGCCGGCGAGTTGAGGATCAGCAGGCGTGTCCTCGGCGTGATGAGCGCCAGCGTCTCGTCGGCAGAAAACGCAAATCCATTCTCCTCGCGGATCGGCACCGGCACCGGCTTGGCCCCGGTGAACTCGATCATCGAACGGTAGATCGGGAAGCCGGGGTCCGGGTACAGGATTTCCGCCCCCGGCTCGCCGAACATGACGATCGCCGCATACATGGTGGGCTTGCCGCCGGGCAGGATCATCACGCTTTCCGGAGATACCTCTATTCCGGTGGTTGCCAGCGTGCGGCGCGCGACGGCCTCGCGCAGCGGCAGGATTCCGGTTGCCGGCGTATAGCCGTGATGGCCGTCGCGCAGTGCCTTGATCGCGGCCTCCACGATGTGGCCGGGCGTCTTGAAGTCGGGCTGGCCGATGCCGAGATTGATGACGTCCTTGCCGCCCTGCGCCAGCGCAGTCGCGCGCGCCAGCACGGCGAAGGCGTTCTCCTCGCCCATGCGGTCGAAGGCTGCGACGGTGTGGAGCATCCCGGACTTCCCTCTGGTTCTTGAGGCCGCGAGATAACTGGGCTGCTATCCGTCTTGTCAACTGACGGGACCATGATGATCGACCTTAGCGCCTGGACGCCCCGCAAGCCGCCGCAGAAGACCGCCATGGAAGGCCGCTATGTGCGGCTGGAGCCGCTATCCGCGACGAAGCATGCAGAGGGGCTGTTCGCGGCTTCCGCCACCGCCGACGGCGAGGAGCGCTTCCGCTGGCTGGGGGAGGGGGCGCCGACGACGCCCGACGCTTTCCGGCAGTGGCTGGAAAAGGTCGAGGCGAGCGCCGACCCGCTGTGGTTCACCGTCATCGACAAGGCATCGGGGGTGATCGCCGGCCGCCAGACCTTCATGCGCACCGACACCGCCAACGGCGTCACCGAGATCGGCAACATCCTGTGGAATCCGCCGGTGGCGCGCAAACCGGCGGCGACCGAGGCGCTCTACCTGTTCGCTCGTCACGCCTTCGACGATCTCGGCTATCGCCGCTTCGAGTGGAAGTGCAACAACAGGAACAGCCCGTCCAAGCGCGCCGCGCTGCGCTTCGGCTTCACCTTCGAGGGCGTGTTCCGCCAGCACCTGATCGTGAAGGGCCTTTCCCGCGACACGGCGTGGTTCTCGATCATCGACAGCGAATGGCCGCTGCTCAGGGCCGCCTTCGAAGCGTGGCTCGATCCGGCCAACTTCGATGCTTCAGGCAATCAGCGCGAGCGGCTTGAGGATATCCGCGACAGGCTGCGCGGGTAGGCCCGCGCCGACTTGCCGCGCGCGAGCGCGGTTGCGAAACGGCGCGCCGGAGCCTAGCGAAGTGGCTTGCCGATGTCGCCACGGAGGCCGGCCGCATGTCACAGAACACCCGCACCCTGATCGGCGCGACAGCCGTCTTCGTTGGCCTCGTCGCCGTCGCCTGGTTCCTGCCCAACATCATGCAGGCGGCCGGCGCGATCTCGCCGTGGGCGGCGGCGGCCGTGGTTGCGGTCGTTCTGTTCGGCCTCTTCGCCGTGCTCTGGCTGCGCGGCCGCTCTACGCGCTGAGGCTCGCCGCCAGCAGCGTCACGCCGAGCAGGAACACGAAGGCCGCGCCGGCGATCTCGATGATCGCGTGAACCGCGTTGCCGCGGCGGCCGTCGCCGGCCAGCGCCACGGCCCAGTTCTTGGCCGTCACCGCCAGCGTCGCCAGCGCCGACACCGTGATGGCCGTGCCGACGGCCATGGCGAGCACGGACAGAATGCCGCCGAGCACGATGCCGTTCAGGAAGGCGAAGGACAGCACGATCAGCGCGCCGGTGCAGGGGCGGATGCCGACGGCGGCAACGGCCGTCCAGGCCGAGCGCCAGTCGAATTCGCGGCCCGAGAGCATCGCCGGGTCGGGCAGGTGGCTGTGGCCGCACTCCTCGCACACCTCGGCGCGGAAGCCCGATTGCCTCACGCCGCCGCGCTGGCGCAGCCGCGCGTGGCTGCAATTGGCGTCGTGGACGTGGGGCCGATCGACAACCACCGCTGCGGACAGCGCCGCAGCCGGCCGGCCGGAGAGCCGCGCGACAAGCCGCGTACCGGCCTTGCGCCACAGGAGCCACAGGCCGAACGCGGCAATCAGCGCGTAGCTGGCGATCTCGAGGAAACGCGTCGCGTCGGTCATCGAGATCGAGGTGCCGCGCAGCAGCAAATACACCGCGCCCATCACCACGATCGCCGTCGCAGCCTGCAGGAAGGCCGACACGAAAGACAGCATTATGCCGCGGCGCAACGCTACCTCGTTGGCCAGCATGTAGGAGGAGATCACCGCCTTGCCGTGGCCGGGGCCGGCGGCATGGAACACGCCATAGGCGAAGGACAGGCCGACCAGCAGCCACATGCCGCCGCCGCCGTCGCGCATGGATTTCAGCGCTTCGGTCAGCGAGCGGTAGAACCCCTGCTGCTCAGCGTTCACCCAGTTGAGAAAATGCGAAAAGAGCCCTGTCGACGGCAGCACGGCCTCGTTGTTGCCGATGCCGAGCGAGCTCGCATGGGCGTACCGGAAGAAGTGGGTGAACACATAGAGGGCCAGCATCAGGCCGAAGAAGATGCGCACGACGGTCTTGTTCAAGGCGCCGGCTCCTTGTCAGCCGCAGGTGAGTTCCAGCCGCGTGGCGAACAGCTTGGACATGTCGTTGCCACCGGGATTGTCGAAGAAGGCGTCGGTCAGCGACTGCTGGTTCTGTGCGATCGCCTCGTCGGGGTCGGGGCGGATTACTTCGCGCCTGCAGGCGGCCGGCATGTTGTCGACCATCATGTTGTCGTCCTCGATGAAGTCGATCGCCGTGTAGAAGGTCGGATCATAAACGCCGAACGCGACCTTGCCGTGCAGGGAGAGGGGCTCCGCGGGTTCGGAGGCGAACATGATGGTCAGCACGTTGTCGTCGAAACTGGCCACGAACTTGTCCGGCTTCTTCATGACGACGTCCTTGCCGCCAGCGGTGACGAACTGGAAATAATCGAACTCCGCCAGCGAGTTGTAGACCACATCGGCAATTTCGCCGAGCTCCGCCTCGTCGAGCTTCAGATCCTTGTTGGCGTCGAACTCCAGCAGGACGGTTGACGAGAACAGGTCGTCGAAGCGCCAGACATGGCCGAGCTGCGTCACGGTGCCGTCCGACGCGACGGTAACCTCCAGCGAGGCCTCGGCGAAGACGTGGGGATGGGCGGAGACGGCGGCCGGCGGAAAAGCGAGAACGGCGGCGAGCGCCAGCGCCCGACCATTTGACAGCACGTTCGGCAAGTTCCGCGTCCCTCTCGTTCCGTGTCGCAGGTTTAGCAGAAACGGGGCGGAATTGGGACCACGCGATGCGGCATGTCACCCCAGCCCGCGCGCCTTGAACCACTGGACGAGGTAGTCGACCAGCACGCGGATCTTGGCGGGCAGATAGCGGCGGTGCGGATAGACGGCGAAGATGCCGCCGCCACGCGGCGTGAAGTCCTCCAGCACCGCGACGAGCCGGCCGCTCTTCAGTTCCGGATCGGCAATGAAATCGGGCAGGGTCGCGAAGCCCAGTCCGGCGCAGGCGGCGTTGCGGGTAGCAAGAGGGCTGTTGACTTCGATCCTGCCGCTGACCGCCACGCTGGTCATCTGGCCGTCCTCGCCGACGAATGGCCAGTTGGCCAGCCAGCGGCTGTTGGTGTCGATCACGCAGGGCATCTTCGACAGGTCCTGCGGCTTCTTCGGCAGGCCGACCCGTTCGATCAGCTCCGGCGACCCGCAGATCTTGATGGCGAAGGGCGCCAGCCGCCGCGCGATCATGGAGGAGTCCTCCAGCCGGGTGATGCGGATCGCGAGGTCGAAACCCTCTTCCACAAGGTCGACGAAGCGGTCGTCGAGGCGGATGTCGAGCATGATCTCGGGATGCGCGGCCGCGAAGTCGATCAGCGACACGCCGATCGGCGCGTCGGCGAAGGTGCGCGGCGCCGTCAGCTTGATGCGCCCGCGCACGTCGCCGGCCGTTTCCCGCACGCTCTCGGCGAGGGTGTCGATCTCCTTCACCAGCTCGGACGCACGCGCATAGTAGGTGTGGCCGGCTTCGGTCAGCGAAAACTGCCGCGTCGTGCGGTTGATGAGCAGCGCGCCGACCTCGTCCTCAAGCTCGCGCACATATTTGGACAGCAGCGCCTTGGAGCGGCCGATCTTGCGCGCGGCAGCCGAGAAGCCCTCCGCCTCGACCACGTCGATATAGGCGCGCATGCGCGTCAGCGTGTCCATCACTTCTTCTCCATGATCGTCCGCGCCGTTCGCACCAGTGCGAGGTCGCTGCCGGCGGGGCCGAGCAGCGAGATGCCGAACGGCGCGCCGTCGACCTCGCCGAGCGGGACGGTGATCTGCGGGAAGCCGGAGAGGCCCGACAGACACAGCAGCCGCAGCGCCTTCTCGCGAAGCTCCTGCTGCTGGTCGAAGGTGGATGATGCCAGCGGCGCGGCGCCGGGCACGGTGGGCATGACGAGCACGCCGTCGTCTCCGAGGAGGGCGGCGAGTTCGGCGCGGAAGGCGTCGCGTTTCGGCGTCTCAACCGCCTCCGTGTCGGCCGGCAGATCGCGACCGAACTCGAAGCGATCGCGCACGCCTCTGCCCATGCGTGCGCCATGCCGCGTGATGAAGGCGCCGTGCTCGCGCCACGCCTCGAATGCCTGCAGTTTTCGAAACGTCCAGTAGAGGTCGCCCGGCGACTGCGAAAGGGCAGGGGCCGCGCGCGGCGCGCCGAGCACTGCGGAGACGATGCCGACCATGCGCGCGTATTCGGCGGCTTCGGCCGTGCCGAGAAGAAGCGCGTCGAGCGCTGCAAGACGAAGCGGCCGCCACCGCGGAGACTCACGTTCGGGCAGCATCACCTGCGCCACCCTCTCATAGACCTCCGCATCCCGCGCGAACCAGCCGAACGTGTCGAGGCTGGGCGCAAGCGGCATGGTGCCTTCCAGCGAAATCAGCCCGTGCGTGGTGCGCAGGCCGATCAGCCCGCAGAACGCCGCCGGCGCGCGCACCGACCCGCCGGTGTCGGATGCCGTGGCGATGTCGACCAGCCCTCCGGCAACCGCCGCCGCGCTGCCCGACGACGAGCCGCCGGTGACGCGCCCGGGCGCGGCCGGGTTCACCGGGTGCGGGAAGTGCACGTTCTGCCCCATCAGCGAGAAGACCAGCTCGTCGCACTGCGTGCGGCCGGCGAAGCGGGCGCCCGAATCGAGCAGGCGCTTCACGGCTGGCGCGGTCGCCGCCGCGACGGGCGATTCGGCATGGAAATCGGGGTTGCCGCCGCCGGTCCTCTGGCCCCGCACGGCGTAGATGTCCTTGACCGCCAGCGTCAGGCCGGAAAGCGGCCCCGCAACGTCGCGCATCGCCGCGTTTTCAGGTCCGGCGACGAAGGCGTTGAAGGGGTCATTGGGCGTCGCCATCGTTCGCTCCGGGTGGACGAGCCGGCACGATTGTTCAGCGCGCTGCGTTTTTCAAGTCCGGGCCGCTGCTGCTTCACTGCTTGCGCAGCTCGTTCGCGCAGGCCTCGATCACAGCCGTCACCCGGCGCGGCACGAACCGGCGCGAGGGATAGACCGCGCTGACCGGCAGGCTCAGCTTGCGCCAGTCAGCCAGCACCTCCACCAGCGCACCGGAGGTCAGGTCGTCCTTGACGAGTTCCAGCGGCGTATAGGCGATGCCGGCGCCCTGCAGCACCGCCATGCGCAGCGCCTCGCCATTGTCGATCTCGAGATTGCCCTGCACCTCGACATCGATCAGGTCATCGCCCTGCGTACCGAAAGGCCAGCGGTTGCGCGGCACGATCTTGCGGTCGAGCACGCAGCGATGGGCCGCAAGCTCCGGCGGCGTTGCCGGCGATCCGTGCTGCGCGACGAATTGCGGCGATGCACAGCAGACGAAGGCGTAGGCGCCGATGCGCCGCGCGACCAGCGACGACGGCTTCAGATTGCCGATCCGGATCGCCAGATCGTAGCCTTCCGCTATCAGGTCGACATTGCGGTCGCTGAGGTCGAGTTCCAGAGATAGAGCCGGGTGCTGTGCAGCCAGCTGCGCCAGCAGAGGCGACAGCCGCTTGATGCCCAGCGTCGTCGGTCCCGTCACCCGCACGCGGCCGGCCAGCCCGGCCAACTGGGGGCGCGTCAGTTCGGCAAGCCCCTCTAGGTCATCGAGCACCCTTGCCGCCTGCGCGAGGAACTCGGTTCCGAGGTCGGTCAGGCGCTGCTTGCGCGTCGTGCGCTCGATCAGCTTGGCGCCGCAGGCATCTTCCAGCGACTGGATGCGCCGGCCGACCATTGCCGGCGAAATGCCGAGCTGGCGGGCCGCTGCCGCGAAGCTGCCGGTCAAGGCGGCGGCGACGAACGTCTCAAGGTTGCGCAGGTCGGCTATTCGATACATTTATGCAATTGTATAGCGCAGACTGCGCCAATTTTCGAGCGAATAGCAGAGTTCTATCTCTGGGATATCGAATTCACACCCAAGGAGAACTCACATGACCACTGCAATCATCGGTCTCGGAAACATGGGCAAGGGCCTGGCCCGCCGTCTGGCCGGCAAGACCGATCTCGTCGTCGCCGGCCGCAACGAAGTGTCTGCACGCGATTTCGCGCGCAGCATCGGCGCCGCCAGCGCCACCGTCGAGGCCGCCGTCGCCGGCGCGGACATCGTGGTGCTGGCGCTGCCGTTCGCGGCGGCGCTGGAACTGGCGGCCAGCCCGGCGCTCGCCGGCAAGGTGGTGGTCGACCTCAGCAATCCGGTGAAGCCGGACTTCTCGGGTCTCGCCATCGGCCATGTCACCTCGGCGGCCGAGCAGATCCAGCAGGCCGCCAGCGGCTCGCAGGTGGTGAAGGCGTTCAACACGATCTTCGCCGGTCTGTTCGACGCGCCGCGGGCCGCGACCGAATCGGTCCCGGTGTTTCTCGCCGGCAACGACGAATCGGCTGTCGAGGCGGTAGCCCAGCTCGTCGCCAAGGCCGGCTTCGCCACCGAAAAGACCGGTGGAATCGATGCCGCGCGCCTGCTCGAGCCGCTCGGCATGCTCAACATCCGCTTCGGCTACGGGCTGGGGCGCGGCACGGCAATCGCGCCGAACTGGCTGGCCGTGGCTGCCTGAGCAATTAGCCTTTCGAATCAAGGGGCAGCGCCGGTCCTCGCGGGGACGGGCGCTGCCCAAGTTTTTTGGGCGCAGGATGCGTTTCTTATTGATTGTGAAACCCATCGCGCCTATATCGCGCTTGCCCAAAGTCGCACGTGCCTGTGGGCGTCCCCCGAACCTCGAAATGGCGAGGCGAGGGCAGGTAACCGGGGAGTAACGAACCCGGTCGGTTCAGCGGCCAACCGCCGATCCGAGGACGCCTTGAAGCAACGACGGTGCGGGCCTT
>JAHBYZ010000003.1 GCA_019635695.1 Rhizobiaceae bacterium | reverse complement strand
AGCCGCAGTCAGGTCCTCAAAGAAAAACGGGGCATGGACAAAGCTGGCGCTCGATTGAGCAGGCCGGCCCGGAAGAGGACGACGCCATGAAGATCGGCATGTGCATGTTCCTGTGGACCACCAGCGTCACGAGGGAGCACGAGGCGATCCTGCGCGACATAAAGGCCACCGGCTTCGACGGCGTCGAGATTCCCGTCTTCGAGGGCACCCCCGACGATTACCGCCGGCTCGGCGAGATGCTTGATGCCATGGGGCTGGAGCGCACCGCCGTCTCGGCCATGGGCGACCCCGCCATGAACCTGATCGGCGACGATTCCGCGCGCAGCGCCGGGATCGCACACATGCAATGGGCAATCGACTGCGCCGCCGCCCTGGGGGCCAAGTTCCTCAGCGGACCGCTGCACTCGACGCTTGGCCATTTTTCCGGGCAAGGCCCCACGCGCGAAGAGCTTTCGCGCTCCGTCGCCTCGCAGCGCGCGGTCGGCGACCACGCCGCAAAAAGGGGCATCACGATCGGGCTTGAGGCGCTCAACCGCTTCGAGTGCTATCTCGTCAACACGATGGATGCGCTGTCAGCGCATCTCGACGAGATCGGCCACCCCAATATCAGGTCGATGTACGACACCTTCCACGCCAACATCGAGGAAGCCGACCCGATCGGCGCCTACACGCGCAATCTGCGCCACATCGTCCATGTCCACATCTCGGAGAACGACCGCGGCGTGCCCGGCCGTGGCAACATCCCGTGGGCCGAGACCTTCGCGGCCATCAAGGCCAGCGGCTACGATGGCTGGCTGACCATCGAGGCGTTCGGCCGCGGCCTGCCGGATCTGGCCGCCGCCACCAAGGTCTGGCGTGATTTCGCCGAAAGCCCGCAGGCCGTCTACCGCGACGGCTACAAGCACATCCGCAGGCATCTCGACGCGGTCTAGCGCGCGACGGAAACCGGGGCGCCCGTGCGGCCGGTTTCGATCAGAGCGTCGATCAGCCGGTGCACCTTCAGCGCTTCCTCGCCGCTCACCTTAGGATCGCGGCCGTCGCGGATCGCGGCGATGAAATCCGCCATGACGGCACGGTGGTAGTCATGCGGGAAGGCCATGGGATCGGCACCGGTACCGCCAGCGCTGCGGTCGGCCTCGACGCTCACCTTGCGGCCGTCCATGAATTGCACGAACAGCTCGGTGCCGCGCAGCACGGCGCTGCCCTTCTCGCCGCTGATCACGATCTCCTCGGCGTAGCCCGGAAAGGCCGCGGTCGTCGCGTCCACGGTGCCGAACGCGCCGTTCGCGAAACGCATGGCGGCACAGACCATGTCCTCGGTCTCCATGCGGTGTACCGGCGTCGTCGCGGCGAAACCCGTCACCATGTCGACGCGGCCGGCCAGCGACAGCATCAGGTCGAGCGTGTGGATGCCCTGCGACATCAGCACGCCGCCGCCGTCGCGCGCGTAGGTGCCGCGACCGGGCTCGTCATAGTAGGCTTGCGGCCGCCACAGGCGGATCGCGGTGGAGCAGCCGACGAGTGCGCCGAGCTCGCCTTCTGCAAGCATGGCAGCGAGCCTCAGCGCCGCGGGCTTGAACCGGTGCTGCAGCACCACGCCCATCGTGACGCCGGCCCTGCGGCAGCCTTCGACCAGCTCGGAGGCGCGCGCCGTGCTGATCTCCAGCGGCTTCTCCGTCAGCACGTGCTTGCCGGCGGCGGCACAGGCCAGCCCGATGTCGCGATGCGTGTTGGCCGGCGTGAAGACCGCCACCGCATCGACGCTCGCGTCTTCGAGGATCGTCTCCAGCCTGTCGCAGGTCGGGAACGCGAATTTTTCCGAGAAGGCGGCCCGTCGCGACGGGCTCGGGCTCATCGCCCAGGCCACCTCCACCTCATCTGCGAGGTCAAGCAGCCCTTTCGCATGGGGAGTGACGGCCATGCCAAGACCGACGATGGCGATGCGCGTCTTTCTCAAGTCCGGACCTCCTGCAATTGGCCGCCTTGTATCGTGACCGCCGGCACGCCGACCATCAAGTGTCGGACCGCCTGATAAGCGCGGCGAGCGCGCCGCCGGCCGTGCTATCGGGCAGGCCGAGATCGCGAGCCGCGAAAGCAGCCGCCTGCACACGGAAGGGTGCGTTCTCTCGTTCGCCGTGCAGCACCACCACATCGACGCCAGCCTCAAAATCGCGAGTCAGCGGCGAAAAGGCACCGGCTTCCGCGTCGGTGATACCGATCAGCGGTGCCAGGAAGGAACCCTGCAACGGCGCGAGATCATAGATGCCGCCCGGCAGCAACGCGCCCCTGATCCCCGAGGGAGCTTCGTCGCGGGTGAACAGCATGGCGGCAAGATGGGCGCCGGCCGAGTGGCCGCCGACGGTGAGCTTCACCGCATGGCTCGCGGGGAAAATCCTATAGGATATCGGATTTTCGCGCATTCAGCGCCGTGCTACGTTGCGCATGTGGAGGTGGTCATGGCCGGTGCGACCGATCAGAAACTGCTCGAGGAAGACGCCCCTGCGGTGGTGCGACATCCCGGGCTCGCCGAGGAAGTCTACGAGGCGATCCTGGCGCGATTGACGGCGCTCAAGATTGCGCCGGGCGCGCGCATCACGGTCGACGGCCTCGCCCGGGAGCTCAGCGTGTCGCAGACGCCGATCCGCGAGGCGCTCGGCCGGCTGGAAGGCGAAGGTCTCGTCGTCAAGACGCACCTGATCGGCTACAGCGCCGCGCCGCACATGACGCGCCGCCGCTTCGAGGAGCTCTACGAGCTGCGCCTGATGCTTGAGCCGGCGATCGCTGCGATTGCGACAGGGCGGCTGACGACCGAGCGGCTGGACGCGCTGCGCGCGATGGCCGGCATCATGTCGCGCCGGCGGCGCGGCGACGCGCGGCTGCGCTATTCAGCGTTCGCGCGGCAGGACGCGATCTTCCACGACCGCATCGCCGAGATCGCCGGCAACGAACTCGTGCGCCGCACGCTGGAGCACCAGCATGTGCATTTTCACATCTTCCGGCTGGTCGAGCATTCGCAGGTGACCGAGGCGGCGCTGGAAGAGCACGAAACGCTGCTTGCCGCGTTTGCCGCCGGCGACGAGGCGGCGGCGGAGCATGCCATGCGCGTCCACATCGAGCGGTCACGCGACCGCCTGCTGTCGACGCTGGACTAGAGTGCGCGCCCGCCGCGCGCAGCGGCGGGCGCAAGAAGACAACACCGTAAAGGAGGAACGCGATGCCCGGAAAGAAGATCCTGATGCTGACCGGCGAGTTCACCGAGGAATACGAGATCTTCGTGTTTCAGCAGGGCATGGAGGCGGTCGGCCACACCGTGCACGTGATCTGCCCAGACAAGAAGGCGGGCGACAAGATCCAGACCTCGCTGCACGATTTCGAAGGACATCAGACCTATATCGAACGCTTCGGCCACCTCGCCGATATCAACAAGACCTTCTCGGAGGTGAAGCCCGAGCAGTACGACGCGGTCTATTGCGCCGGCGGCCGCGGGCCCGAATACATCCGCACCGACAAACGCATCCAGGCAATCGTGCGGCATTTCCACGAGGCGAAGAAGCCGATCTTCACCATTTGTCACGGCGTGCAGATCCTCGTCGCGGTCGATGGCGTGGTGCGCGGCAAGAAGGTCGCCGCTCTTGGCGCCTGCGAGCCGGAGGTCACGCTCGCCGGCGGCACCTATATCGACGTCAAGCCGACCGAGGCCTATGTCGACGGCACCATGGTCTCGGCCAAGGGCTGGACCGGGCTCGCCGCCTTCATGCGCGAATGCCTCAACGTGCTTGGCACCAAGATCACGCACGCCTGAGCGCACGGACCTCCGCCCGCCCGTCGACTGGGCGCAGGCCAGCCCTGCGCGCGGGCACTGGATGAATGCCGGCCGAAACGCCGGGAACGATCTCGCAGGCGATCCCGGCTGCTTCCAGCGCGCTGATCTCGTCGACCGCATTGCCAAAGGCCACGCCGCCGCCCTGCATCAGCCGCACGACGCGGCGGCCGTCTCCTGCGGTCGCCGCCATCAGTTCGATTTCCGTCTTCCCGCCGCCGGAGCGCGCAGCAACCGTCGACACCGCGACGCGCTTCGCTTCGCGGCGCGCCAGTTCCAGCACCCCGTCCGCAACGTGCTCGTCGAAGAGGATCAGGTCCGCCGCCTGCAGCGCGCGCACCGCCTTCAACGTCAGCAGCTCCGGGTCACCGGGTCCCGCGCCGACGAAGGTCACCCGCCCGGTGTCGCTCGACGCAGCTGACCGCATCCACACTTCGACTTCGCGCTCGCAATCCGGCGCCGGCGCAGGCCCGAACGCGCGCTCGGACAGCCACTCCCAGAAGGCGCGCCGCTGCGGCCCGGCGGCCAGACGCTGCGAGACCCGGTCGCGCAGCCGCCTCGCCAGCGTGGCCCAGTCGGCCAGCGCCTGCGGCAGCAGCGTTTCGATGCGGCGGCGGATCGCCTGTCCGAGGATGGGTGCGGCACCCGCCGTGGAGATGCCGATCACGACGGGCGAACGGTTGACGATGGCGCCGAACTGGAAGTCGCAGAATTCGGGCTTGTCGATCACGTTGCACGGCGCGCCGGCCTGCCGCGCGGCGGCGTGGAACACGGCCGCCTCGTCGCCGTCGCCGGCGTCCGCTAGAGCAACGGATGCGCCGTCGAGATCATCCGGCCTCCATGTCCGTTCATGCAGGAGGACGCGCGGCTGGCATGCCGCAAGGCGGCGCATCCCGTCCGACAGCTCCTCGTCGGGCGCGCACACCGCGACATGCGCGCCCGCGGCCGCCAGCAGTTCCGCCTTCCACGCCGCCGCGTCCGATCCCCCGGCCACGACGGCCCGCTTGCCTGCGAGGTCGAGGAAGACCGGCAGGACGGACAGCGGCCCGATCCGCGCAGGCATATCCTCACTCCGCCGCCTGGACACGATTCGCATGGATGAGCGTCCTTATCTCCGAGCGGCATGAGCCGCAGTTGGTTCCGGCGCGCAGCCGCGCGCCAATTTCGTCGAGCGTCGCGCAGCCGGCGGCCACCGCCGAGGCGATCTGGTTCACACCGACGCCGAAACAGGAGCAGACTGTGCGGCCGACGGAGATGACCGGCGCCGGCGACCGGCCCGACAGCAGCGCCAGTCGCGCCTCGCGGGCGAGCAACTCGCCGGAGCCGAGCAGCGACACCAGCCAGTCAAGCGACGGCAATTGCCCGACCGGCGCGACGAACAGCGCCTCGGCGAGCCCGCCATGTTCGTTCAGCGCGGCGGCGCGCCAGGTCAGACCGCGGCGGTCGCGGTATTCGAGCAGGCGGTCGCGGGCATGGCTCGCCAGCAGGCCGCGGGCAAGCAGGATGCCCTGATCGGGCGTTTCGGTGCCGCAAAGGTCGTAGACCCAGCCGCCTTCGACGGCGCGCCGGCTCCAGTGCACCAGCCCGGTGGGCCGCATGTCGCGGCCGGTCACCAGCGTGCCGGCCCAGGCGACGGCCTCCCGCTCGATGCGCACCGGCACATGCTTCAGCTCGGGCTGGCCGGAGAAGGCGTCGGTCACCGGACTGGCCAGCGAGCCAGCGGCGGCATTGGCGGCCAGGCGTCCGCTCCAGTGCATCGGCAGGAAGACATGGCCCGGCCGCTGGCCGACTGCCACCTTGGCCTTGGCGCGGGCGAAACCGTAGGGGCTGGTCACGCGCACGAGGTCGCCCTCGCTCACCCCGGCGATCGCCGCATCGGCAGGACTGAGTTCGAGCGCCGGCTCCGGCGCATTGGCCATCAGCCGCGGTACCGCGCCGGTGCGGGTCATGGTGTGCCACTGGTCGCGCAGCCGGCCGCTGTTCAGCGCGATCGGAAAGGCGGCGTCCACAGGCCGCGCCACGCCTTCCTGCCGCACCGCCACGAAGCGGGCGCGGCCGTCCGGCGTCGGGAAAGCGCCATGGGCAAGCAGACGCGCGCCCCTGTCGTCGCGGCTCGCGGCGGGCCAGTGGCGCGGCGCGAATGCCTCATAGGCCCGGTCTGTTACGCCCGACAGCGCACCGATATCGAACAATCGGGCGCCATCGTTCTCGAAGGCGGAAAGTGCCGCGTGCTCGCGCAGGATCGCGGCCGGACTTTCATAGGCGAAGGCGTCGCCAAAACCCATGCGCCGCGCCACGTCGCAGACGATGTGCCAATCCGGCCGCGCCTCGCCCGGCAGCGGCAGGAACGGCCGCTGGCGCGACATGCGTCGCTCGGAATTGGTCACCGTGCCGTCCTTCTCGCCCCAGCCGGCGGCCGGCAGGAGCACGTCGGCGTAGCGCGTGGTGTCGGTATGGACGATGTCGGAGACGACGACGAACTCGCACGACTTGAGCGCGGCGCGCACCCGCGTCGCGTCGGGCATCGAGATGGCAGGATTGGTTCCCATGATCCAGAGCGCCCTCACGCGCCCGTCGCCCGCGGCGCGGAACATGTCGACCGCTTTCAGCCCCGCTCTTCGCGCGATGGAAGGCGCGTTCCAGAAACGGCCGACGCGCTCGACATCGGCAGGATTCTCGAAGCCCATATGGGCAGCGAGCTGATTTGCCAGCCCGCCCACCTCGCGGCCGCCCATGGCGTTGGGCTGGCCGGTCACCGAGAACGGCCCTGCACCCGGCCTGCCTATGCGGCCGGTCGCCAGGTGGCAGTTGATGATGGCGTTGACCTTGTCGGTGCCGTGCGCCGACTGGTTGACGCCCTGGCTGTAGACGGTGACGGTGCGTGGCGTCGCCGAAAACAGCTCGTAGAAGAAGCGTACGTCCGCGGCCGCAAGCCCGCAGCCCTCCGCCACCTGTCTGAGTGTCGGCGCATCGGTCATGGCGACGCCCAGCGCTTCGGCAAAGCCATTCGTGTACGCGGCGACGTAGTTCTCGTCGACCGCGCCGGCCCGCGCCAGATGGCCGAGCAGGCCGTTGAACAAAAGCACGTCGGTGCCGGGGTCGAGCGCAAGATGCAGGTCGCATTCATCGGCGGTCGCCGTGCGGCGCGGGTCGATCACCACGATTTTCGTGCCGCGTTTCGCGCGCGCCGCCAGCAACCGCTGGTAGAGCACCGGATGGCACCACGCGGTGTTCGATCCCGTCAGCACGACGAGATCGGCCTGCTCGAAATCCTCGTAGGTGCCGGGAACGATGTCTTCGCCAAAGGCCCGGCGATGGCCGGCAACGGACGACGCCATGCACAGGCGTGAATTGGTGTCGATGTTCGCCGAACCGACAAAACCTTTCATCAGCTTGTTGGCGACGTAATAGTCCTCGGTTAGCAACTGGCCCGAGACGTAGAACGCGATCGAATCCGGCCCGTGCTTCTCGATCGTCTCGGAGAACCGCCGCGCCACAAGGTCGAGCGCTTCGTCCCAATCCGCGCTCCTGCCGCCGATCTCCGGCGCAAGCAGTCGGCCGTGCGGCGAAAATGTCTCGCCAAGAGCCGACCCCTTGGAGCAGAGCCGGCCAAAGTTGGCCGGGTGGTCGGGGTCGCCGCGGACGGAAACGCTTCCGTCCGCGGCGACTTTGGCCAGAACGCCGCAACCCACCCCGCAATAGGGGCAGGTTGTCCTCACTTCGGTCGCCGGCCCGGTATCCAAGGTGCCTACTCCGCTGCCACGACGAGGACTTCGAGGCCGATCGAGATGCGTTCGCCTTCGACCAGAACCGGAATCGTTCGCACCGCGCCTTCGTCCGCGCCGAGCGCCTTGCCAGTCTCCAACGAGATCACCCAGTTGTGCAGCGGGCAGGTGACGGCAGCACCGTGCACGATGCCCTGCGTCAGCGGTCCGCCCCGGTGCGGGCAGTGGTCCTCGATGGCGAAGACGCGGTCGTCCGCTGTGCGGAACACGCCGATGCGCCCCTGCGGTGTCGCCACGCAGCGGGCGCCGCGCCGCGGGATGTCGTCGATGCAGCCGATATAGTGCCAATGCATGGGTCTACTCCGCGGCTACCGCAAACCCGACGCTCGCCATCGGCGCGAACTCGTGCTTGTCCTTGCCGGACACGCGTTCGGACCATGGGTCGACCTGCGCGAATCTTTGGCTGAAGACGAAGCGGTCGTAGTAGCCGCGCCGGCGCTCGACATCGTCGAGGACCTGCCGCGTGATCTCGGCGAAGCCGACGCGCTTGGCCCATTTGTAGATGCGCTCGAGATAGCGGGCCTGCTCGCGATACATCTGCGTCAGCGCCACGATCACCTCGAGCGCCTCGTCCTCGGTCCTGACCAGGCCGAGGACCTCAGTGCCCTTGATGTCGAGGCCGGCGGCGCCGGCGAAGTGAATCTCGAAGCCGGAGTCCACGCAGATCACGCCGACGTCCTTGCAGGTCGCCTCGGCGCAGTTGCGCGGGCAGCCCGACACCGCCATCTTCACCTTGGCCGGCGTCCACGATCCCCACATGAACTTCTCGATGCGGATGCCGAGGCCGGTCGAGTCCTGCGTGCCGAAGCGGCACCAGTCCGACCCCACGCAGGTCTTCACCGTCCGCAGGCCCTTGGCGTAGGCGTGGCCCGACACGAAGCCGGCCTCGCCGAGGTCGGCCCACACCGCCGGCAGATCCTCCTTCCTGACGCCCAGCATGTCGATGCGCTGGCCGCCGGTGACCTTCACGGTGGGGATGGCGAATTTATCGACCACGTCGGCGATGGCCCGCAGTTCCTTAGCCGAGGTGACACCGCCCCACATGCGCGGCACCACCGAATAGGTACCGTCCTTCTGGATGTTGGCGTGCACGCGCTCATTGACGAAACGCGACTGATAGTCGTCGGCGTACTCGTCCGGCCAGTCGGCAACGAGATAGTAGTTCAGTGCCGGCCGGCACTTCGCGCAGCCGCAGGAGGTCTGCCACTCCAGCTCCTGCATGACTGCGGGAATGGACTTGAGCGACTTCGCCTTGATCAGGCGGCGCACCTCGTCGTGACCGAGCGTGGTGCATTTGCACATCGGCTGGATCGCCGCCGGGTTGTAGGCGTCGCCCAGCGTCAGCACCATCAGCTTCTCGACCAGCGGCGTGCAGGTGCCGCACGAGGCCGAGGCCTTGGTGTGGGCGCGCACGTCGTCCAGGGCCGTCAGCCCCTTGCCGGTGATCGTGGAAACGATCCTGCCCTTGCAGACGCCGTTGCAGCCGCAGATCTCGGCATCATCCGAGAGGGCCGCAACGGCCGCCAGAGGGTCCGCGGAGGCGCCTCCCTGGAACGCCTGGCCGAAGATCAGCGTGTCGCGCATGTCCGAGATGTCGGCCTGCTTCTTCTGCAAATCGGCGAACCACGAGCCGTCCGCCGTCTCGCCGTAGAGCACGGTGCCGATCACCTTGTTGTCGCGCAGAATGACGCGCTTGTAGACACCGGCCGCAGCGTCGCGCAGCACGATCTCCTCGCGGTCGTCGCCGTCGGCGAAGTCGCCGACCGAATAGAGGTCGATGCCGGTAACCTTGAGCTTAGTCGGCGTGTCGACATGGGCGAAGCGCTGGCTGTCGTCGCCGACCAGATGGGAGGCTGCGACGCGCGCCATCTGGTAGAGCGGCGCGACTAGCCCGTAGACATTGCCGTCCACCTCGGCGCATTCGCCGAGCGCGAGGATGTCGCCGTCCGACGTGCGCATGCCGGCGTCGACGACGATGCCACGGTTGACCGCCAGACCGGCTTCCTTGGCCAGCGCCGCGCTCGGGCGGATGCCGACGGCCATGACGACGAGCGTGCAGGGGATGATCGTACCGTCGGCGAGTTCGACGCCCTCGACCTTGCCGTCGCCGACGATCTGCCTGGTGTTGGCCTTGGTGAGCACGGTGATGCCGCGTTCCTCGAGCGCCTTCTGCAGCAGGTAGCCGGCGGCGGGGTCGAGCTGGCGCTCCATCAGCGTCGGCATGACGTGGACGACCGTCACTTCCATGCCGCGGGCCTTCAGCCCTGCCGCGGCTTCCAGCCCAAGCAGCCCGCCGCCGATCACCACGGCCTTGGCCCGCGACTGCGCCGCGAGCAGCATGGCGTTGACGTCGTCGAGGTCGCGATAGGTGATGACGCCGGGCAAATCCTTACCGGGCACCGGGATGATGAACGGCACCGATCCGGTGGCGATCACCAGCCGGTCGTAGGGCTCGGTGACGCCGTGGTCGGACGTGACGGTCTTGGCCGCGCGGTCGATGGCGACGATGCGGTGGCCCTTGTAGAGGGTCACGCCGTTGGCGATGTACCAGCCGTCGCCGTGGATGACGATGTCGTCGAACGCCTTCTCGCCCGACAAGACCGGCGACAGCATGATGCGGTCGTAGTTTACTCTGGGTTCGGCGTTGAAGATGGTGACGGCGTAGCGGCCGGGTGCTTGCTCGAACAGGTGTTCCAGCATCCTGCCCGGGGCCATGCCGTTGCCGACGATGACGAGTTTCTCGGTCATGTCGGCCCCCTATTCCGCCGCCGGGAGCGCGGAGGCGGTCGCGCGCCGGTTCATGCGCAGCACCGCGACATGCATCCAGACGAGGCAGGCGGCCGCCACGACGAACAACAGCATGAAGCAGCCTGACCACAGGCCGGTCAGGTCGTTCAGCGCGCCGAAGGCGATGGGCAGCACGAAGCCGCCCAGCCCACCGATCATGCCGACCAGCCCGCCGACGGCGCCGACGCTATCGGGGTAATAGACCGGGATGTGCTTGTAGACGGCGGCCTTGCCGATCGCCATGAAGAAGCCGAGCACGAAGGCGATCACGATGAAGGCGAGCCAGCCGATCTCGAAATGCGCGGTGATCGGCCCGGAGATGCCACGCACCGTGTAGTCGGTCGCCGGCAGAGCGAGCACGGCGCAGCACACGACCGAGACCACGAAGGTCCAGTAGAGCACGGTTCGCGCGCCGATACGGTCCGAGAGCACGCCGCCATAGGCGCGGAAGATCGAGGCGGGGATGGAATAGGCGGCGCCGACCATGCCGGCGGTGGCGATGTCGAAGCCGTAGACGCCGATCAGATAGCGCGGCAGCCACAGCGCAAGCGCCACGAAGCCGCCGAACACGAAGAAATAGTAGAGCGCGAAGCGCCACACGCGGATGTCGCGCAGGGGCGCGAACTCGGCCAGGAAGCTGCGCGGCTGGCCGGCGCCGGTCAGCCGGCGCTGGCGGATCACCGGGTCGTCCTCGGTGGTGAACCAGAACACGACCGCCATGGCCGCGAGCGCCGCCGCCCAGACTAGTGCCACGGCCTGCCAGCCGAAGGCGAGCAGCACGAAGGGCGCGGCAAACTTGGTGACCGCCGCTCCAACATTTCCGACACCAAAGATGCCAAGCGCCGTGCCCTGCTTTCCAGCCGGGTAGAACCGCGAGACATAGGCGACGCCGACCGCGAAGGAACCGCCGGCGATACCGACGCCGAGCGCGGCGAGCAGCATCTGCGGATAGGTGGTAGCGAAGGCGAGCAGGAAGGTGGCGAGCGCCGCCGCCAGCATGGTCGCCGTGTAGACGAGCCTGCCGCCGAGGCGGTCGGTCCAGATGCCGAGCAGCATGCGCACCAGCGAGCCGGTCAGGATCGGCATGCCGATCAGCAGGCCGAACTCGGTCTCGGAAAGCTGCAGCTCCGCCTTGATGGTCACGCCGATGATGGAGAAGATCGTCCACACGGCAAAGCAGACCGTGAAGACGATGGTGGACATCGACAGCGCCCGCGTGGCCGAGGCGTCGGCTTTGGCAGGGGCGGAAAGGGGCTCTTGCATTGGCTGGCTCCTTGGGCGGCGAGCGCCGCGCCGTGGCTGGAAAACGAAAAAAGCCGCCGTCCGGAAACGCGCGTCCATGTTGCGGATCGCGCAGTCCCGAGCGGCGGCTTTGCCTATGGGGCGCCCGTCCTTGGACGCCGATGTCGTGGCCGTGAGGCCTCACGGATGAAGAAGCACGAAGCGTGCCAGATTCTCGCCGGCGCAGCGGATAGAATGATTTCAATATGTTAGTGGAGTCTCACCGTCGCAGCGGGCGATGCCGGCTGAATATGACGTCGGCAACTGCCCATGCTGCGCTGCACAAATCCGGTGCAGTGCCCGTCTTTCAGGCGGCGGTCAGGCGCCCGGCGACTGGCGTTCGATATAGGCGTCGAGCGCATCCGGATCGAAGATGCGGCCGTCGAAGAAACCGTCCGGACCAAGCACGAGACTCGCGCCGGCGGAACCCACCGGCGTTGCTGCCGTCAGCGCGCCCTCGACCTTGGCGTTGGCGCCGGGCAGCGCCACGCCGAGCGGCTTCAGCGCCGCGCGGTAGAGGTCGGGCCGGTAGCAGTCGCGCGCGACGGAAGCATTGGCCGCCGTGTGCCGCACGTCGCCCCAGCGCACCATCTGCGTGTAGAACCACAGCGCATGGCTCTTCCATGGGAAGTTCGCCGCCTTCCCAAACGGCAGGAAGAAGTCCTCGACCTTACGCGTGGTCTCGCCGCCAACGTCGAGCATGCCGGTCAGCGCCCGCATCTGGATCCCGGCCTTCTGGCCAAGCAAGGCGGGCTGCGCCATCAGCGCGGTCAGCTCGGCGTGATTGTCGGCATCCTGGCACCAGCGCGCGGCATGGTGCAGCGCCCGCAGCAGGGCAGCCAGCGCGTCCGGCTGCGCATTCGCCCAGGCCTTGCGAACGCCCAGCACCTTTTCCGGACTGTTCCGCCAAATGGCAGCCTTCACCGTGGCGATGCGCCCCGTCCCCGCCTCGACCGCCACGCTGTTCCACGGCTCGCCGGCGCAATAGCCGTCGATGCGGCCGGCGGCCAGCGCGTCGGCCATGAAGGGCGGCGGCACGATGACGATCTCGATCTCGCGTGCGGGATCGACGCCGCAGCCCGCCAGCCAGTAGCGCAGCTCGTAATTGTGCCCCGAATGCGGGTGCGTGACGGCGAAGCGCAGCGGCGCCTCGCCCGCCGCCGCCCGCGCGCGGATGGTCTCACGCAGCGCCGCCCCGTTTCGCGCCGGGTCGAGGTCGGGCAGCGCGCCGTGATCGGCCATCGTTGCCCAGACAGCGTTGGAAACGGTGATGCAATTGCCGCCCAGCCCGAGCGAGAACGGCACGATGGTGTCGGACGCCAACGGGGTCAGGCCGAGATTGCAGGCAAGCGGCATTGGCCCGAGCATATGTGCCACGTCGAAATGGCCGATGGCGATGCGGTCGCGGATGTTGGCCCAGGAGGTTTCACGCACCAGCCTGAGCTCGACGCCTTCCTTCGCCGCGAAGCCGATCTCGCGCGCCGCGACCAGCACCGCGCTGTCGAAAAGCGGCATGAAGCCTGCGGTGATCTGGTGCTCAGCCATCGTCACAGGCCTCCCGGCCCGAGCAGTTCGGCCGCCGTCACGAGGCTCTGCGCCACGTCGGCGAGCTTGCGGTTCTGGTTCATCGCGGTCTTGCGCAACAGCGCGTAGGCGGCCTCTTCTGACAACCCGCGCGATCTCATCAGGATGCCCTTGGCGCGCTCGACCGTCCGGCGGTTCTCCAGCTCGCCGCGCGCCTCCTCAAGCTCGCGCGCCATGCGCGAGAAGGCGTTGAAGCGGCTGATCGCCATCTCCATGATCGGCTTGACGCGGTCCTTGCGCAGCCCGTCGACGACATAGGCCGAGACGCCCGCCTCGACCGCAGCCTCGATCGCGGCGCTATCGGAGCGGTCGACGAACATGGCGATCGGCCGCTTCACCGCACGCGAAAGCTGGAACATGCTTTCCAGCATGTCGCGGTTTGGGTTTTCGAGGTCGATGACGATGACGTCCGGCTCGATCTCGGCGATGCGCCGGGCGATGCCGGCGACATCATGGACCAGCGTCACCCGGCCGTGGCCCGCCTCCCTCAGCCCGCTTTCGATGATCGCCGCGCGAATGCGGTTCTCATCGATGACGAGGATGTTGAGCGGCGAGGAACTCATGCCGACATTTTGCACAGCGGCGAAAATTTGTGCAATGCGGCAAGTCTGGCCCGATCAAGCCGGCCGCGTCGCCAGCCAGATCACGTGGCGCGCGCCGCCCGCCTTGCCGCGGGCGCGCGAGACCTGCTCGGTGACGGCGAAACCGGCCTGCTTCAGCCGTCGCGTAAAGCTGTGGTCGGGGCCGCTCGACCACACCGAGAACACGCCGCCGGGGTTGAGCGCCGCCTTCGCCGCGCCGAGCCCGCCATGACTGTAGAGCGCGTCGTTACCGGGCCGGCTCAGCCCTTCCGGCCCGTTGTCGACGTCGAGCAGGATCGCGTCCCAGCCGCCGGCGCGGATGGATTCGCCGACGTCGCCCTCGACGATCGTCACGCGCGGATCGTCGAGGCTGCCTGCGTGCAGTCCGGCCATGGGCCCCCGTGCCCAGGCGACCACGGCGGGCATCAGTTCGGCGACGGTGACCCGCGCTTTTTCGGGCAGCAGGGAAAGCGCGGCGCGCAAGGTAAAGCCCATGCCGAGCCCGCCGATCAGCACGCGCGGCGCCGGCCGAGCGCCCATGCGCTCGAACGTCAACCTCGCGAGCTCCTCTTCCGAGCCCCGCATGCGGCTGTTCATCAGGACTTCGGTGCCGACGACGATCCAGTATTCGTCGCCGCGGCGCCGAAGCCGCATCTCCTTGCCGCCCGGGATGGCGGCGGTGTCGAGCGTTTCCCAGGGGATCATGCCGCAACCATAGAGTGCTGCGCCGCGCGCGCCTATTCCGAATAACGCCGCGGATAGGTGGAGACAGCACGCGAAGCGACCTCGACACCCCGCGCTAGCGCATCGCGCAACGGCTCACCAGCAACCATCGCCGCCAGATAGGCGGCGTTGAAGCTGTCGCCGGCACCGACCGTATCGATCACCTCGACCGTCGGGGCGGAGACGGAGAAATCCTCGCCGCCACCCAACGCTAGTGCGCCCGCCGGGCCGCGCTTGACCACCAGCACAGTGCCCGTCCGCATGGCAGCAACCAACGCGGACGCTCCATCGCCGCCGGTCAGAGCGGCGACCTCCTCCTCGTTCAGCAGCGCATGGTCGGCCAGCGCCAGCCATTCGCCGAACATCGCGCGGGTCGGCGCGGTGAAGCCTTGCGGCGGCCAGCCGGGGTCGATGGCGGTGGTCCAGCCCCGTTCGCGCAACGCGACGAGGATATTCGACGTGGCGTCGCGGATCGCCGGCATCAGCAAATTGCCGGACAGGATCGCCACCGCACCCGGCCGGGGTGCCGTCGGCACGCGCGCCAGCAAAGCCTGCGGCGTCGCCCGCTGGAGATGGCCGGGCGTGGTGAAGAACACACGGTCGCCGCCCTTGTGGACGATCCCGACCGTCGTCGTCGTCATGCCAGGATCGTCGATCCAGTCGCAGCAGGCGAGGTCGAACTCGCCGCGCAACCAGACTCCGTTCGGGTCGTCGCCGGTGGAGGCGACCATCAGATGCGGCTCGGCGAGCCCGGTCAGAGCCAGCGCCGTGTTGCCAGCCGAGCCGCCGGCGCGCATTTCGGCGCGCTCCACCTCGATCTCCGTGCCGATCGCCGGCCAGCCGTCCACCGGGCCGAGCACGAGGTCTACGTTGACGTTGCCCAGAACGAGGATCGGCGTGGTCATGCCGCCTCGCCGTCGGTGACTTTTGACGAGCGACGCGGCACGCCCATGTCGGGCACGCGCCGCGCGGCGGCAACGATGGCGAGCGCCTGGACCGCGGGCAGCAGGCGCGCGACGGCGGGCAGCCCGGTCAGCGCCGGCAGCGCGATCGCCGTCGTCTCCTCAATCGCCTGATGTCGCCCGCCCATGTCGAACAGCACGACGGGCACACCCCAAGAGACGGTCGCGCGCGCGAACCGCGTGACCCCTGCCGCGTCCGGTCCATCCGGCCGGGCCAGCACCAGCGCGGTGTCCGGTCCCATTGCCTCCTGCGGCCCGTGGATCAGCTGGCCGAGCTCCAGCGCAAGCGCAGGCGTACGGGAAAGCTCCATATAGGTCAGCGCCGCGCATTCGAGCACCGGCACCAGCTCGCCGCGCGACGCCAGCACCAGCGTGCGGCAGGACGCCAATGCGTGAACGGCCGGTTCCGGCGCGGGCGGCGGGAGGCCGGGCGTGCTCGCCCAGACATCGCGCAAGGCCGCCACATCCATGCCGAGCGCCTCCAGCACCGCTGCATGCAGCGCCAGCGTCAGCGTCACGCTGCGCGTGGCGGCGAAGGCGCGCTCGCGGCCGCCCTGCCCCACGAGGCACGGCACCGCGCGGCCTAGCAGGCTGTCCGCCTGCAAGGTCAGGCCGAACACGCCGGCCAGATCGCCCTGCCGCTCGAGCCAGACCCTGATCTCGCCCGAGCCGCCGGATTGCGAGGTGAGCAGCACCGCATGGTCGCGGCGCGCAGCAGGCATCCTGATCTGCTCCGACAGCACCTCCGCCCGCGCGTCGACGCCGAGCGCGCGATAGTTCGCCAGCGCCATTCGGTTTGCCCAATGCGAGGCGCCCATGCCGAGCATCAGCAGCCGGCCGGTCGAACGAACATGCGCCGCTACCGCGCGTGCGCCCTCGCGGGCCGCGTCGAGGCTGGCCAGCGCGTCGGCGCTCTGCCGGCGCATCTCGCCATGCAGCAGGTCCAGCGGGCTTGCTTCAGCGGCGGGCAACGACCGGGACATAGTGCTCCAGCTCCGGCTCGGGGAAGCGCACGGTGCGGCCGAGCTCGGACGACATGTAGAGCCCCATCAGGATCTCGACCACGGCGAGCCCGTCATGGAAGGTCTCCAGCGGGGTTTCGCCCTTGCGGAAGCACTCGACCATGTGGCGGTTCTCGTCGGTGTAGCCGTAGACGCCGGCCTCATCCTCCAGCACCGGCATCAGCCCCTGCTCGGCGTTCTGCTTCTCGACCAGGTCCTCGCCCTCGGAGCCGGTAACCGCGCGCGACATGAACACCTTGAGCCCCGTCGCCAGCGAGTTGAACTCCATCGCATATTCAGGCCCCAGCAGCTCGAGCTGGATGCGCAGCCCGGCGCCGACATAGGCCCACGACGTGGTCGCCTCGATCATCAACTCGTTGCCGGCCTCATCCTCCAATTCAACCGTGCCTCGGGCAAAATCCTCGGCCGGGCGGTTGCGGTAGTCGACCCCGGCGCCGAAGCGCTTCTTCAGTTGCTCGGCATAATGCGGCCGCGTCCATTTCAGGTTCGCCACGGTGCCGTTGACGGCCTTGACCTTGAGCGACCCGCGCTTCGCCCCCGGCTCGGTCAGCAGGTGCCGCGCCACCTCGACCGAATGGCACATCATGTCGGACAGCACGCCGCCGCCCTGCCTGTCGCCCTGCCAGAACCACGGCTCGTGCGGGCCGGAATGCTCCTCCGCCGCCCGCGCCAGATAGGGCCGGCCGGTGGTCGAGGCGGCGCGGCGCCAGACGATCTCCTTGCCGCGCAGCACCGGCGTGGCGAACACCTGGTTCTCCAGATAGCCGTGGTTCAGCCCGGCGTCCTCGACCAGCCGCACCATCTCGCGCGCCTCGGCGACCGTGCGGGCCAGCGGCTTCTCGCAGGCCACCGCGAAGATCTTGCTCCCGCCCGCCTTCACCGCCGCATGCAGCGCGCGCATCACGCCCAGCCTCGTGTCGTTGGGCGAAAGGATCCAGATCGCGTCGACATCGTCGGCCGCCAGCAGCGATTCGAGGGTGTCGTGGGTGCGGCAGGTGCCCATGCCAAGCTCCGTCACCGCGTCGGAGAAGCGCCGGCGCTTTTCGGCGCTGCGGCTGTAGACGCCGGTCACGTCGACATTGCGCACGCCGACCATCGACTTCAGGTGGAAATGGGCGATGAAGCCCGATCCGACGAAGCCGACGCGCAGCCTGTCCCGTTTGACAGCCATCTGGTTCTCCTTAATGCAAATTCGGCGCGGGGCCGGTCGTGCCGCGTATCTTCAGCTCCGTCGGCATCACCAGCGGCGCGGCCGGCGTGTCGCCGTCCATCACGCCAAGCAGCATCGACATGGCGGCGCGCCCGATCTCGGCGCGCGGCTGGCTGACCGTGGTCAGCGGCGGAAACATCGCCTCGCTGAGGTAGATGTCGTCGAAGCCGACCACCGAGACGTGGCCCGGCACGTCCAGCCCACGCCGGCGCAGCTCGTGGACCACCCCATAGGCCATCTCGTCATTGGCGCAGAAGATCGCGGTCGGCGGCTGCGGCAGCTCGCACAGCGAGCCGCACAGCACCTGCGCGGTGCGCAGCAGATAGTCGCCGCGCTGCTCGTATTGCGGCGGCACCGGCAGGCCTGCCTCGGCAAGCGCGGCGCGCCAGCCGTCGCGGCGCAGCGTCGACATGACTTCCGGCAGCGGGCCGGTGATGTGGGCGATGCGGGTATGACCGAGTCCGATCAGGTGGCGCACCGCGTCGCGCGCGGCGGCGAAATTGTCGATCTGCACATGCGGCAGGTCAGAACCTTCGATCGTTTCAAGAGCCACCACCACCGGCAACGCCGCCAGCCCCGTGTCGTCGCCCTCGGCCTGCCCCGGCAGCTTGCCGGTCATCAGGATCATGCCGTCGGCATGACCGTCGCGCAGCATGTCGAAATACTCGGCCTCGCGGTCCGGATCGTTCTCGCTGTTGCCCATCAGTACGGAGTAGCCGGCCTCCCGCGCCGCCTGCTCCACGCCCTTCATCACCTCGAGATAGAAGGGGTTGCCGATGTCGCGCACCACCATCAGCACCGACATGGAGCGCCGCGTGCGCAAATTGCGGGCAGACACGTTCGGGCGATAGTTCAAGGCGCGGGCGGCCTCGCGGATGCGGCTCAACGTCGGCTCGGCCACCAGCCCGGTGCCCGACAGCGCCCGCGACACTGTCGCCGGCGAGACGCCGAGGCGCAGCGCGATGTCCTTGATCTTGGGCCGCTCGTTCATGCCCGCATCGCCCGCCCGCGGCCGTAGAACAGCATCAGCGCCAGCAGCGTCGCGCCGAAGATCATCTGGCGGCCGGATTCGTCGATGTTGACGGTGGTGAGGATGGCGGTCAGCACGGTCAGCATCATGGCGCCGGCCATGGTGCCGGTGTAGCCGCCCTTGCCGCCGGCCAGCGACGTGCCGCCGAACACAACCGCGATAATCGACGGCAGCATGTACTGCTCGCCGACATTGGCGAAGGACGAGCCGGAATAGCCGAGCAGGCAGATGCCGGCGATCGCGGCGAACACGCCCGACAGCACGAACAGCGACACGCGCACGGCGGCCACCGGCACGCCGGCCATGCGCGCCGCCTGCTCGTTGGAGCCGATGGCGTAGACGCGGTGGCCGTAGACGGTGCGCGACAGAAGCAGCGCCAGCAGCACGCCGATCGCCACCCAAAGCCAGATGATGCCCGGCAGCCCAAACAGGAACGGCTGGGTCACGAATTGCGACAGGCCGGGCGCGGCGCGGCCCGACGGGATGCCCTGCCGGATCACCACCAGAAGACCCTGCAGCACGCCGAGCATGCCGAGCGTCATCACCAGCGGCGGGATGCGCAGCAGCGTCACGCCAAGCCCGTTGGCGAGACCGAACAGCGCGCCGGTGGCGATGCAGCCGATAATGGCGAGCGGGATGCCGGCGTCCTGCCCGTTCATCAGATTGCCGGCGATGATGGCCGACAGCGACACGACGCCGCCGACCGAAAGGTCGATGCCCTCGCGGCCGCCGAGGATGACGAGGTTTTGCCCTGCGGCGACGATGCCGAGCAGCGCCGCCACGATCAGCAGCCGCATGATCTGCGTCGGCGAAGCGAAGCCCGGCGACAGAAGCTCGCCGACGACGAGCAGCAGCAGGATCAGCGCCAGCGCCACGACCAGCGGACGCTTCAGGAGGTCGAGGACCGCGTTCATGCGCGCGCCCTCCGGCCGATCAGGATACCGGCGACAAGCGCGACGAGGATGGCGAGGCCCTGCACGAGGTTCTGCCATTCCGACGGCGTGCCGACGAAATAGACCAGCGAGTTGATGAGGCCGATGATGAGCGCGCCGAACACCGAGCCGACCACAGTGCCGTAGCCGCCCGCAAGCGCCGAGCCGCCGAGCACGACCGCCGCCACCGAGAACAAGGTCATCTTGCCACCGACCAGCGGGTCGCCGCTCGCCGTGTCGCCAGTGACGCAGAAGGCGGCCAGCGCGGCGAACAGGCCGCACAGCGCATAGCCGCGGATGCGGATCGCCGTCACCGGCAGGCCGCTCTGGTAGGCGCCCTGCGCGTCGTCACCGACCGCAAGAAGCTGCAGCGACAGGCGCGTCCGCGCCAGCAGAGAAAGGATCACCGCAAGCAGCACGGCCGCGTAGAATACGAACGGAATCTCGAAATAGCGGGCGCCGAAGGTCCGCCAGAAGGTAGCAGGTGCCGGCGTGCCGGCCACCGGCATGACGTAGAGCGCCAACCCGGTGAAGAAGATCGAGGTGGCGAACGTCGCGACGATCGCCTGCAGGCGGAAGGCGGCCACGACGATGCCGTTGACGATGCCGCAGGCCAGCCCGACGCCGAGCCCGATCGCCATCGCTCCTATGACCGAAAAGGCGCTGCCGCCCATCGCGGCCATGAAGGCGACGATCACCACGTTGACCAGCGACACGATCGCGCCCGCCGACAGGTCGATGTCGCCGGCATAGACGACATAGGTCTGCGCGACGGCGAGCAGCATCAGCGCCAGATAGGTCTTCACCAGCCCGGTGATGCCGACGAGGCTGACCGAGCGCGGCTGCCAGATGCCGTTCAGCGCCAGCAGCACCAGCATGATGACCAGCGCCGGAACGAAGGGATAGCGCTCGATGAAGCGCCTGATCCCGCCTGCCTGCCTGGGAGCCTTTGCCACAGCGTCGACCATCACGCGGCCTCGTAGGCGGCTTCGTAGAGGTTGAAGCGGGTGCGGTCTGCTCCCGCCAGTTCGCGCGTCACCCGGCCGCCGTTGAAGACGAGAATGCGGTCGGAGTTGGCCAGCAGCTCTGCATCCTCGGAGGAGTAGAGCACGATCGCCATGCCCTCGGCGGCGAGCTTGCGCACCAGCGCAAACAGATCTGCCTTGGCCGACAGGTCGATGCCCTTGGTCGGGTCGTCGAGCAGGAGCACGTCGGGCCGGTCGATCAGCCAACGGGCGATGACGATCTTCTGCTGGTTGCCGCCCGACAGCGAGCCGATCGGATGCGAGAAACCGGCAAACCTGGTGTGCAGCGCCTCCACTGCGGGCGTCGCCTTGTCGCGCAGCGGGCCGGGCCGGGCGAGCGTCAGCCTGTTGCGCAGGAAGTGGATCGGCGTGACGTTCTCCAGGATCGGCCGGCCCTGGATGACGCCGTCGCGGCCGCGGTCGCCCGAAACATAGGCGAGACCGGCGCGGATCGCGGCCCGCGGCGAGTGCGGCCGGTAGGCGCCGCCCTTGAGCGTCACCGCGCCGGCCGCCAGCGGCAGCGCGCCGAACAGGGCGCGCAGTACCGAGGACTGACCCTGCCCGTGCAGCCCGCCGAAGCCGAGGATTTCGCCCTGCCGCACCGCGAAGCTGACGCCGGCGAATCCCGGTCCCGCAAGCGCGGAGACGGCCAGCCCGACCGGACCTGCGCCATCGGTCTTTACGGTTTCCGCAGCCGCCGCGGGCGCGGCCTGCGCCTGCTCCTCCCCCACCATCAGTCGCACCACTTCGGCCGGCGTCGTGTCGGCGATGCGCGACGTGCCAACGGTCCTGCCGTCGCGCAGGACGGTAACGCTATCGCCTATGGCGAAGATCTCGTCCATGCGGTGGGAGATGAACACCATGGCGCGGCCCTCGGCCTTGAGCCGGCGCAATATCTCGAAGAAGCGGTCGACCTGCGCGCGGTCGAGCGCGGAAGTCGGCTCGTCGAAGATGAGCACCGGCGCCTCGGTGGCGAGCGCCTTCATGATCTCGACCAGCTGGCGCTGGTCCGCGCGCAACACATCCACCGTCGCGTCGGCGGCAAAGCCCCCGCCCGTCACACCGTCGAACAGCGCTATGTAGCGCGCTGCTTTCTCAGACAGCGCCCTTCGATCCACGAACGGCCCGCGCATGGGCAGATCGGGAAGGCAGATGTTCTCCTCGACCGTACGACGCGCGGCAAGGCTCAATTCCTGGTAGAAGATGCCGATGCCGAGCGCCTTTGCCGCTTGCGGGCCGGACACGGTCACCGGCTTGCCGTCGAGCAGCACCTCGCCCGCATCCGGCTTCACCGAGCCGGCGACGATCTTGCACAGCGTGCTCTTGCCCGAGCCGTTCGAGCCGATCAGCACGTGCACTTCGCCGGCCTCCAGCTCGAGGTCGCCGCGGCTGAGCGCTACCGTTGCGCCGTAAGCTTTGCTCACGCCGCTGATCTTCAGCTTGGCCATGTCGAAAAATCCCCCTCGGGTGGCCCGGAGGCGCGAATGGAGTCGCACCCCCGGGCCGGGAGGAAAGTCTTACTTGAAGAGCGCCTCGGCGTCAGCGATCGAAAGCGCACTGGTGTAGCTGTAGTAGCCCGGCTTGCCTTCGAGCTGCTTCGCCGCGTCGGCGAGGTTGGACGAGTCGATGAACGGGATCGGCAGGTACATGGCGTTGCCGTACTGGCCCTTGTTCGCCGGCTCCTTGAGCTCCCTGCCCTGCAGCATCAGCACCGCGACGTTGAGCGCCGAGGCCATCACGCCGGGAGGGTTCACGGTGGCGCCCGAGTTCAGCTTGTCAGCCGTCCAGATGTCGATGAAGTCCTTGCGGATCTCGCCGGTGGCCGCGATCTGGTCCTTCTTGCCGGCATCCATGATCGACTTCCAGGCGCCGGCGGCCATGCCGTCCTGCACCCACACGCCATTGATGTCGGGGTTGGTGGCAAGCAGGTTCTGCATGGCCTGCTGACCCTGCGCCTGATCCCAGTTGGCGTTCACCTCGTTGACGAGCTTGATGTCGGGATACTTGGCGAACACCGAGCGGTAGCCGGCGACGCGCATCTCGTTGGCCGGATGGCCGGCGACGCCGTTGATGGCGACGACGTTGCCCTTGCCGTTCAGCGTCTTGGCCAGCCACTCGGCGCCGGCGGCGCCCCAGGCGGTCTGGTCGATGCCGACATAGACGGCGTCGGGCGACGAGACCTCGGCGTCGGTCGAGATCACAAGGATGCCAGCTTCCTTGGCCTGCGCGAAGACCGGGTCGAAGGCGGTCGGGCTGTTGGGGTTGATGATGATGGCGTCGACGCCTTCCGCGATGAAGTTGCGGATATGGGCGATCTGGCCGGGCACGTCGACATTGGCGCTCTGCACCACAACCTCGACATTGTGGCCCTTGTCCTTCCACGCGGCGGCCGCCGCCTGCGCTTCCTCGATCATCTGGGTGCGCCACTCGGAGCCGACCCAGCCGTTGGAGAGGCCGATCTTGAAATCATCGGCGAAGGCGGCCGAAGCCGAGATCGCCGCCATGGCGACGGTTGAAAGCGCGAGAAGAGTCAGTTTCTTCACGGGTGTCCTCCCTTGGTGCGAACTGATGAAATCGATTGTATCGGTGAAATGAAATCGATTTCAAGACGGATTCCGTTGTGCAGCGAAGCAAATCTCGCTGCATTGCGGTATGAGAAGTTCCTACCGACCCTCGAAGCGAGCTTCGCGCTTGGCGGCAAATGCCATCACGCCTTCGGCGAAATCGCGGGTTCCCGCCGCCGCGACGAAGGCCGCGCGCTCGGCTTCGAGCTGGTCGGCATAGCTGCGGTCGCCCGCGAGCAGATCACGGCAGGCGACATAGGCGCGGGTCGGCCCGCGCGCGATGCGGGCGACGCGTTCCTCGACCGCTGCATCGAATGTGGCATCCGGCAGCACCTCGCTGACGACGCCCATGGCGCCTGCCTGCGTGGCGCCCAGCACGGCGTCGCCGATCAGCAGCTCCAGTGTCTTGGCCTTGCCGATTCGGCGTGCCAGCGACACCGTCAGGCCACAGTCCGGGGTGCCGCCGAGCTTGGTGTAGGCCACCGCGAAGCGCGCGCCCTCGGCCGCGAGCACCACGTCGCCGGCCAGAGCCAGCGCGAAACCGCCGCCGGCGGCAAAACCCTGCACCACGGTGACGACGGGCGCCGGCGCGGCGCGCAGCATCAGCAGCGCCTCGTTCATCGGACCGAGGATCACGTCGATGATGGCGGGAGCTCCGGACGGGTCGGCGAAGGCGCGCACGTCGCCGCCGGCCGAAAACGCGCGGCCGGAACCGCGGATGACGATGCAGCGCAATCCCTCATGCGCTACCGCCGCCCGCACTGCCACGAGGAAGGCCTGCGCCGACGCCACGTCGATGGCGTTCAGCGTCTCCGGCCGGTCCAGCGTGATGCGGGCGATGCCCGTTGCCGCGTCGAACGTCGAGATGATGCGCGCTTCCGCCACTGATGCCTCCGAGCTTGTCTGCGCCGGCTCTACACGGTTGGCGGCCGGCGGGAAACAACCAAGGTGTCCGTGGCGTCAGGCAGCGTCCATACGGATCTGGATCTTCACGTCGTCCGGCCGGCCCTCCACCGCCCGGTCGAAGGCGGCGATGGAGTCCTCGAACGGGAAGGTCGCCGAGATCAGCGGCTTCAGGTCGACGCGGCCCGACGCCATCAGCGCAATCGCGCGGTCGTACTGGTGGGCGTAGCGGAATACCGACTCGATGCGGATTTCCTTGGTCGTCAGCAACGCCACGTCGAGCGGCACCGGCGCGAGCGGCAGACCCACCGCCACGATGACGCCGGACGGTCGCAGCAGCGCGATCAGCCCTTCCCAGGCGCGCGGCGAGCCGGAGCACTCGAACACGATGTCGGCGCCCCAGCCGTCGGTCAGCGCCGATACGCGCGCAGCGAGATCCTCCTTCGAGACGTCGACCGGGATGACGCCCTGATAGCGCGCGGCGATGTCCAGCTTGGGCCGCGCCAGATCGGCGATGACGACGCGCGCACAGCCGCCGGCAAGTGCGGCCAGCGCCACCATGATGCCGATCGGCCCGGCGCCGACCACCACCGCCGTGTCGCCCGGTGCTATGCGCGCCTTCGTCGCCGCCTGCATGCCGACGGCGAAAGGTTCCACCATTGCCCCCTCGGCAAAGCTGACATTGTCGGGCAGCCTGAAAGTGAAGGCGGCGGGATGCACAACCGTGGAGGTCAGCACGCCGTGCACCGGCGGCGTCGCCCAGAAGCGCACCGAAGGGTCGACATTGTACATGCCGAGCCGGCTGGCGCGCGAGCCGGAGTCGGGCACGCCCGGCTCCATGCAGACGCGGTCGCCGACTTTCAGCGCGCTCACGCCTGCACCTACGGCCTCGACCGTGCCGGCCGCCTCGTGGCCGAGCACCATCGGCTTGTCGACCACGAACGGGCCGATGCGGCCGTGCGTGTAGTAGTGCACGTCGGAGCCGCAGACGCCGACCGTGTGCAGCCTGATGCGTACGTCGTCCGGCCCCATTTCGCCGGGCAGGTCGATGTCGCGGATGGCGAGTTCGTGCTGCCGTTCGAGCACCAGCGCTTTCATGATCTGTCTCTTGCGTCGTCTCGTGTCAGGATCAGTCGCCCAGCCGCTTGCCGGTCACGCGGTCGAACAAATGCAGGTGGCCGAGGTCGACATGCAGCGCGATGCGCCGCGCCGCGTCGTCGACGCTCTCGGGTGGCACGCGCGCCAGTACCCGCCGGCCGGCCAGCTCGGCATGCACCAGCGTGTCGGAGCCGAGCGGTTCCAGCATCGCCACCGGCAAATCGACCGGCACCGAAAACCGCGCCGGCGCCTCGCGCAAATGCTCCGGCCTGATGCCCACCGCGACGTCGCGCGAGCCCTCCGCACGCCAGCGCGCCGACAGCTCGGCCGGCAGCGACCAGCGCACCCCATCCGCGAGCTCCAGTGTTGCCGCCTCGCCCGCGACATCGAGGCGGCCCGGCAGGATGTTCATTGCCGGCGAACCGATGAATTCGGCGACGAACAGGTTGGCAGGCTTGCCGTAAAGCTCGTTGGGCGTGCCGATCTGCGCGATGGTGCCGCCCTGCAGGCAGACGATCCGGTCGGCCAGCGTCATCGCCTCCACCTGGTCGTGGGTGACGTAAACGATCGTGCTGCCCAGCCTGCGGTGCAGCTCCTTGATCTCGGCACGCATCTGCACGCGCAGCTTGGCGTCAAGGTTGCTGAGCGGCTCGTCAAACAGGAACACGGCCGGATCGCGCACGATGGCGCGGCCCATGGCGACGCGCTGCCGCTGGCCGCCCGACAGCTGGCGCGGATAGCGGTCGAGCAGCTGTTCCAGCGACAGGATCGACGCGGCGCGCTGCACCGCCGCGTCGCGCGCCGCCTTGTCGGCGCCCGCCATGCGCAGCGCGAACGACATGTTGTCGGCCACGGTCATGTGCGGGTAGAGCGCGTAGGACTGGAACACCATGGCGATGTCGCGGTCCTTCGGCTGCAGGTCGTTGACCACCCGCTCGCCGATGCGGATCGCGCCGCCGTCGAGCGTCTCCAGCCCGGCGATCATCCTCAGCAAGGTCGACTTGCCGCAGCCGGACGGCCCCACCAGGATCACCAGCTCGCCGTCGGCGATGTCGAACGACACGCCCCTGATGATGGTCTGCGCGCCGAAACGTTTTACGACATTGTCGATGGTCAGGCTGGCCATGGGCGCTTCCTCCGCTCAGCCCGGATAGTCGATGATGGCGGACTGCGCCCGCAGCGCCTCGCGCAGGCGCGAGGCTTCCACCGCCTGCGGCTCGACGCCGTCCGATGCGGCGAGTGCTGCCGCCACGCCGGCGGCGTGACCGAGGGCGGCGCAGGTCGCGCCCACCCGCGCCGAACCCAGAGCGTCGCGATCCGACGAGAAACAGCGCCCGGCAACCAGCAGGCCACCGACGCCGACCGGCAGCATGGTGCGGTAGGGGATGCGGTAAGGCAGCGGCACGTACATGGCGTGATGGCCGACCTTCTCGACCGTGGGGTGCACGTCGATCGGCCAGCAGCCGAGCGCGATGCCGTCGTCGCATTCGCGCCGTTGCAATATGTCCTCGCCAGTCAGCGTGGCGACACCCTTCAGCCGACGCGTCTCGCGCACGCCGATCTGCGTGGCGGTGTGCAGCAGCCGCGCCTCCTCGAAGCCCGGCAGGTTGCGCACGAAGTAGCCGGCTATTTGCGCCGTCTCGCGCCGGCCCTGCACCTCGGCGCGGGTCAGGTCCTTGGCATCCGAAGCGTCGCCCACCACGCGCGTCGAGTTCACCCAGATCACGTCGCGGTCGAGACCGCCGAACCACGGCCCGCCATAACGCGGCAGGCGGCCCGCCTCGCGCTCGGCCTTCATGTGGTCGGCATCGACGATCACGTCCTGCCGCACCGAGGCATACTGGCTCAGCGTCGGCTCGCGCAGATAACCCGGTTCCGGCCCGATCGGCGGGCTGACGGGTGCGGAAATGTCGTTGTCGGTAACGATGTGGACATTGCCCATGCGGAACGCCATCGTCATCGGCTGCAGCGACTGCCCCTTGGTCCAGGCGGCACCCGCGCGTGCCATCACGTCGCCATCGCCGGTGCAGTCGACCACCACGCGGGCGCGGATCGACTGCCTGCCGTCGACATTCTCGACGCACAGGCCGCGCACCGCGCCGCCCTCCATGATCGGGTCGGCGCCCCAGCAGTGGAGCAGCATCTCGACCCCGGCCTCGGCGATCAGCTCGTCGGCGACGCGCTTCATCACTTCGGGATCTGAGTTGAGCACGAAGCCCGTGTGATCCTGGCAACCGCCCTCAGCCGCCGCGCGCCTGATCCACTCACCGGCCACTCCGTCGACGCAGCGATGGTAGGGCCGCAGCCAGGAGTTGAAGCCGGCCAGTGTCAACACCATGCCGGCCGTCCACATGCCGCCGAGAAAGCCGTGCCGCTCCACGAGGAAGACCCGCGCTCCCGCCCGCGCCGCCCCCACTGCCGCGCAGACGCCGGCCGGGCCGCCGCCCGCCACCAGCACATCGACGTCTGCGATGACCGGCACGTCGCGCGCTGCTTCCCTGAAAATCGATACCGTCACCTACATCCTCCCCACCGCTCAGCCCTTCACCGCGCCGGAGGTCATGCCTCCGACCAGATAGGGCTGGGCGAACCAGTAGACCGCGAACACCGGCAGCACCGACAGCACGCCGGCCGCCATGAGCTGGTTCCAGCTCGTCTGCACCTCGCCGATCAGCGAGGCGATGCCGACCGGCATTGTCCAGTGTCCCGGCGTCAGCAGCAGCGTGCGCGCGAACAGCAGGTCGACCCAGCTCGCCGTCGCAGCGAAGGCGATCGTCGCGGCGATGCCAGGTGCTGCCACCGGCAACACGACGAACCAGAGCGCCGCCAACGGCGAGCAGCCGTCTACCTTCGCCGCCTCGTCCAGTTCGCGCGGCACGTCGTCGAAATAGTTCTTCATCATGAAGGTGGCGAAGGGCGTGATCATCGAGGCGTTGGCGAGGATGACCGACACATGCGTGTCGAGGATGCCGGCCCAGCGGAACAGCACGAAATAGGGCAGCACCAGCAGCGTTCCCGGCAGCACGCGGCCGAGCAGCAGCACGAAGGCGATGCCGTGGGCGGTGCGCGAGGAGAAGCGCGACAGGCTGTAGCCGGCAAGCGTGGCGCACAACGCGCTGAGCAGCGCCGAGCCAGCGGTGATGATGGCCGAATTGCCGAACCACGTCAGCACCGGGTAGGTGGCCAGCAGCGTCTGGTAGGCCGACAGGCTGCTCGCGGCCGGATCGGGCAGCAGCGAGGGCGCGCGCGACAGCACCGCCGAGGTCGGCAGCAGCGAAGTCTGCCCCATCCAGTAGATTGGGAACAGAAGCAGCACGGCGAATATACCGGCGAGGAAGAAGCGCAGCGTCGACATCAGCCGCTGGCGTTGCGAGATCGTCATCGCTGCACCGCCTGCATCTGCCAGCGGACGAAGCCCCAGACCGAGACGGCGACCAGCACGAAGGTCAGCACGCCGAGCGCGGATGCTGCGGCAAGGTCGAACTTCTCGAAGGCGACGTTGTAGATGCGGATGGCGATCGTGTCGGTGGCGCCGTTGGGGCCCCCGCGGGTCGAGGCGTAGATGAAGTCGAACTCGCGGAACACGTACATGGCGTTGAACACCAGCGCCACGACCGCGTAGCGGCGGATGCTCGGCCAGGTGATCCAACGGAAGGCGCGCCAACCATTGGCGCCGTCGATGGAGGCCGCCTCGTACATGTCGCGCGGAATGGTCTGCAAAGCGGCCAGCAGCATGATAGTGAAGAACGGATAGGTCTTCCACACGGTCGGGAAGATGACCGCCACCAGAGCCAGCGACGGGTCGCCGAACCAGTTGACGTCGCCCTCGACGAGGCCAGTCGTGCGCAGCACGAAGTTGAGCACGCCGAAGCTCGGCTGCATGATCCACAGAAAGGCGATCGTCGCGGTGATGCCCGGCACCGCCCAGGGCAGCAGGATGAGCGTGCGGAACAGGCGCTGCGCCGGGAATTTCTCGTTGATGACGAGCGCGGTGGCCAGCCCCAGCGAGAAGGCCACGGCCGAGGAGCCGACTATGTAGAGGATGCTGATCCACAGGCTCGACCAGGTGCCGGGATCACCAAGAATGCGGACATAGTTGTCGAGCGTGAAGTCGGCGCGCAGGATCTGGCTGAGATTGCCGAGCTTCAGCCCCTTCAGGCTGATGAAGGCGAGCAGCGCCAGCGGCACCGCCAGCATGGCGCCTATCACCGCCAGCGCCGGCATCAGCAGGCCGAGCGCCAGCCGGCGCTCGGCGCCGGAGCCGCGGCTGCCCGCGATGGGAGCGGCCGCCGCCGGCGAACCGTCGGCCCCTTCGGGCGCCGCGCGGTCCGCCGCCATGCTCACGGCTGGACGCCCTTGGCGGTCAGCTCGTCCTGCAGCTTGGCCAGCGTGTCGGCCACCGGCGCACCCTGCAGGATGGTGCGCAGCGCGTTGGTCAGCGCCGTGGAGAAGTCGGCATATTTGGCACGCACGCCGTAATAGTCGTTGGCGACGAGCACCACGGCTTCCGCCGCCGAGTCCGAGATCACCTGCGTGTCGCGGTTGGCCCGCAGCGCCGCGTCGGCGCCCGGCCGCGCCACCGGCGACTTCACCAGCTCGACATAGGACTGCATCAGCTCGGGCGAGGCTGCCATCTCGGTGAATTTCCAGGCGAGCTCCGTGTCCTCGTCGTCGAGCCCGACCGGGATCGACAGGCCGTGGCTGACGTCGCCCGGAACCACCTCGAAGGGTATGCGCGCCAGGTGCAGGTCGCCGACGATCTCCGGCTTCGCCGCGGCGGCGACGTTCGGCCACACGGACGGGTTCTCGATCATCATGGCGACGTTGCCGTCGTAGAAGGCCTGCCGCTTGGCGTTGATGTCGGTGCCCTTGGGCGCGTATTTCGTAGCGACCTCGCGCCACAGCTCGACCGCCTCGACAACCTTCGGGTCGGTCAGGTTCCAGGCGCCGCCCTTGATCCACGCGCCGCCATTGCCGGTGACGAACTGCAGCGCATCACGCATGAAATTGACGGTGTTGTCGTCGGTGACAGCGAAGCCGTATTTGCCGTCCTTGGTCAGCGCGGCCGCTGCGGCGGCCAGCTCCTCCTTGGTCTTCGGCACGGTGATGCCGGCGTCGGCGAGCATCTTCTCGTTGACGAAGAAGACGAAGCCGTAATGCACCAGCAGCACGCCGTAGTTCTTGCCGTTCCACGCCATCGCCGCCTGGTTGGCCGGCCAGTTGGCGGGAATGTCGGTCTTGGCCATGCGCTCGTCGACGTCGAGCAGGAAGCCTGCATCGGCCCAGGCCGGCAGGTTGATCGTCGGCAGCGGCACATGCACCAGCGTGGGCGGGCTGCCGGCGACGAAGCGCGTCGTCAGCGTGCGGATGTAATCGGCGAAGGCGACGTTCTCGACCTTTACATCGACGCCGGGATTGGCGGCCTCGAACTTCTGCTCGATGACCAGCCACCAATCCTTGAGCCCCGGCGAGGTCGCCGTCCAGGTGGTGATCGTCAAATCCTTGGCGAGCGCCGCGCCGGCCGTCAGACCGACGATCGCCGCCGCCCCCAGCAAGGGGGTGAGCCATCTCTTCATGTTCGTCCTCCCAGGTGCGGGCTGAAACGGTTCAGCTCCTCTTCCACCATGGTCTGATACGGGACGGCAATGCCCGCCTCTAGGGTCCGGCTTGCGCCATGCCGATACTTTTATGCGCATCATGCAGTGCAGCATAGGCAAATCGCCTGCAGCGGTTGCATTAATTCATCGGCGATGCATGATCGCTATCATAGCGATCCGCGACGCGAGGACGCGACATGAGACCATCGCCGCCAGACCTCCAGATGCCCGGCGCGGCCCGCACGCCAGCGCGGCGGCTGCCGTCGCTCGAGCGCATCATGCGCGATCCCGGCCACAGCTTCCGCTGCCAGACGCACGACTTTCCCTGCGACATTGCCCGCTGGAACTACCATCCCGAGCACGAGATTCATTTGATCCGCCGCTCCAGCGGGCGCGTCTTCGTCGGCGACCATGTCGGCACCTTCGAGCCCGGCCATCTCGCCTTCGTCAATTCCAACGTGCCGCACAACTGGGTGACCGAGAATCTCGGCGGCGCGACGGTGGCCGACCGCGACCTCGTCATCCAGTTCGACCCGCACCTGCTGGCGCAGGCGGCCGACACCTTTCCGGAGTTCAAGCTGCAGGCCTTCCCGGCCGAGGCGTTCGGGCGCAGCTGGGAGTATTGCGGCGAGACCGCGCGGGATGGCGCGGCACTCATGGAGGAAATCCATGCCAGCAGCGGCCTGCTCAAGTTCGCCCGCTTTCTCGAACTGATCGACCTGCTCGGCCGCACCGCCGAGCGCGCGCCGCTGGCGACCGCCCACTATGTCGCGCGCATGGACCAGCAGGCCTCCGACCTCGTGCATCAGGCGATCACCTTGGTGCTGGAGGCGCTGCCCGGCGACGTGCAGATGACCGAGATCGCGGCGCGGCTCGACATGACGCCGACGGCGTTCTCGCGCTTCTTCAAGCGCAACACCGGGCACAATTTCGTCGACTATTTGCGCAAGCTGAGGATCGCGCAGGCCTGCCGCATGCTGTCGGACACCGACGAGCCGATCACCGAGATCTGCTTCGCCGTCGGCTACTTCAACATCTCCAACTTCAACCGCAACTTCCGCGCCGAGCGCGGCATGACGCCGAGCGCCTACCGGCGCGCGGCGGGTCGCGTCTGAGGCGGCCGGTCAGGCCGCCGCGAGCGTGAAGGCGTAGTCGCCGGAGCCGATCTCGAAGGCGATGCCGCCGTCGGCGGTCTCCCGCGTCTCGATGCCGGTGGCAGCGAGAGGCTTGCCGTCCAGCAGCACTTTTGCGAACGCCGCCGGCAGCTCGACCGCGCCGGTCGCGTTGGGCGGGATCGTCACGTCCCACTTGGTGGCCTTGGCGTCGACCTTCCACCTGCTCGCCACCGTGCCGAGATGGCCGCGATAGCTCGCCTCGGCAAAGCCCAGCTCCCTGCTGGGCAGCGGCCGCAGGCTGATCGTGCGATAAGCGCCGCCCGCGTCCGGGATGCCGATGCCGGCGACGCGCTCGTACATGAACTCGCCGATGGCGCCGAGCGCGTAGTGGTTCAGCGAGTTCATGTTGACGCTCTGGAAGCCGCGCTCCGGCGTCCAGCCGTCCCAGCGCTCCCAGATCGTCGTCGCGCCGTTGCGGATGGAGAAGCCCCAGGACGGGTAGGTCTCCTTCAGCAGCAGATCGTAGGCGCTTTGCGTCTCGCCGTTCTCCACCAGCGAAGGGCAGATATGGCTGATGCCGTGGATGCCGGTCTGGATGTGGCCGCCGGCCGCCTCGATGGCGGCCTTCAGGTGCTTCACCGCCTTCGGCCGCTCGGCCGGCTCCAGCAGGTCGAAGTCGAGCGCGAACAGATAGGCGGTCTGCGTGTCGCCCGAAATCTTCGCATTCTTGTCGACGAATGCCTTGCGGAACGCTGCGCGCACGTCGCGGAACATGGCGGAAAAACGCGCCTCGTCCTGCCGGCGGCCGAGCACGCGCGCCGCCTTCTCCATCACCTTCGCCTGATAGGCCCAGTATGCCGTGGCGACCACCGCCTTCGGCGTGAAATTGCCGAGGCAGAGCCAGTCGCCCCAGTTGCTGAAGTTGCCCTCTTCCCGGACTCCGGAAGGGTTTTCCTTCTCGATGAAGTCGAGCCAGCGCACCATGCCGGCGTAGTGGCTATGCAGCAGATCCACATCGCCGTAGCGCTGGTACATGCGCCACGGGATCAGCACGCCGGCGTCTCCCCAGCCAGGCGCGCCGCGCGGCGGACGCGGGGCGAAGCGCGTGTAGACCAGCGACGGCGCCACGTCGGTGAAGATGCCTTCCGGCGTCTGCGCGTCGGCCACGTCCTGCAGCCACTTTGCCATGAAGCCCGAGCAGTCGAAGTTGAATACGCCGGTGTTGAAGAACACCTGCGCGTCGCCCAGCCAGCCCATGCGCTCGTCACGCTGCGGGCAGTCGGTCGGCACGGCGATGAAGTTGGAGCGCTGCGTCCACTCGATATTGGCCTGCAGCCGGTTCAGCATCTCGCTGCCGCTGGCGAACTTACCCGCCTCCGGCATGTCGGAATGCACCGCGATCGCCGTCAGCCTGATGTCCTTCGGCCCCATGCCCTCCGGCACGGTCACCTCGACGAACTGGAAACCGTGGAAGGTGAAGCGCGGCTCGAAAACCTGCTTGCCGCCCTTGGAGATGTAGGTGTCGGTGGCGAGCGCCCAGCGCAGGTTGGCCGTGTAGAGCGTGCCGCCCGGCTCCAGCGCCTCGCCATGGCGCATGGTGAAGACCGCGTCGCGCGGCGCCTTCAGCTCCAGCCGGCAATGGCCGGCGAGGTTCTGCCCCACGTCGTAGATCAGCTTGCCGTCCTTGGTCCTGTGCAGGAACTTCGGATCGAAGGTTTTGGTCTTGCGGATCGGCACGCCGCGCGTGGCGTCGAGCTTCGGCGCGCGCGGCAGCACGACGATCTCCTCGGCGTCCCACCAGCCCTTGGCCTCGAAACCGTTCCTGTCCCAGCCCGGCAGCTCCAGCCGCGCGTCGTATCTTTCGCCCAACAGCAAGTCGGAATAGACGGTCGCCTCGTTGCCGCACTTCCAGCTGGAATCGGTGGCGACGATCTCGATGCTGCCGTCATCGTACTCGACATGAAGCTGTGCCAGCAGCGCCGGGCGCACGCCGTAGTGACTGCCGGCGCGCTTGTTGTCGTAGGCGACGCGGCCCGAATACCAGCCCTCGCCGACGATCGCCGCTATCGTGTTGCGGCCGGTGGCGAGCGCCTTGGTCGCATCGTAGCTCTGGTACTCCACGCGGGTGTGGAAGTCCGTCCAGCCCGGCGCCAGTTCCTGGTCGCCGAGCTTCCTGCCGTTGACATAGAGCTCGTAGAGGCCGAGCGCGGTGGCGTAGACGGTGGCGCGCTTCACCTTGCGCGCAACGTCGAACTCGCGGCGGTAATGGTCCGTCGGCCGCGCCCAGTAGGGGTTGTCGTATACGGTGTCCTGCGGCGGGAAGCGGCCGCCGGGCGGCACCAGCTGGCGCGAGACCCACTTGGCCTTCCAGTCGGTCGCATCCATCAGCCCGGTGCGAAACAGTGCCGGCTCCGAGAAGCCCGCGGCCTCGTCCTTCTCGTCCCACACCTGCACCGACCACCAGATCGCGAGGTCGGAGCGCAGCGCGCGTCCGGCCCACGGAATCAGCAGCGCGTCACCGGAGACCACCTTGCCGGTGTCCCACCACTCGCCCTTGCCCTTGGCGACCGCGGCGCGGTCGGTGCCGGCGACGATGCGGTAGGCGCTCTGGTTGCGGCCACGGCCCTTGCCTTCGAGGCCCCAGGTGAAGCGCGGCTGGCGCGTGTTGAGCCCCTGCGGCTCGAACAGGTGCTCGCAGCGCAAATCGACGGTCTTCAATGCGGACAATTATTCCTCCCGGAAACGATCGAATGAAGGCCGGGCGCGCTCCCTCGCCCGGCCGCAAGAGCTGACGCGGTCAGGCTTTGAGGCCACCTGCAAAACCTTCCATCATGCGGCGCTGCAGCACCGCGAACAGCGCCATGACCGGTGCGATGCCGATCAGAAGCGCGGCGAAGACGATGCCCCAGTCGGTGATCTCCTGGTCGACGAACGCGGCGACCGCCACCGGGATCGTCGCCCAGCGCGAGCCCTGCAAATAGAGCAGCGGCGTCATGAAGTCGTTCCAGATGAACACGCAGTTGAGGATGATGACGGTGCCCGTCACCGGCCGGATCATCGGGAAGATCACATGCAGGAAGGTCTGCATGTCGGTCGCGCCGTCGATCTTCGCCGCCTCGTCATAGGCGCGCGGCAAGGCGCGGATGTAGCCCGTGTAGAGGAAGATCGTGAACGGCAGCTGGTAGCCGCAATAGAAGATCACAAGGCTGAACGGCGTGCCGAGCAGCTGCACGTCGCGCATCAGCTGGTAGAGCGGCAGCAGGCCGAGCTGGAACGGCAGGATCATCGCCAGCAGAAAGAAGATGTAGAGCACGTAGCCCATGCGCGGCCGGCAGCGCGCCAGGAAATAGGCACCGAACGCGCCAACAGTGACGAGAATGATGAGGCTCAGCGTGACGACGACGATGGACGAAAGCAGAGCGTCAGAGAGGTAGGCCTGCTTCCATGCCTCCTGGAAATTGCCCCAGTAGGGCTCCAGCGGCGGGCTCATCGGGTTGCGGCTCCAGGTGGAGCGCTCCTTGAGCGATATCGTCACCAGCAGATAGATCGGGAAGATGAAGACGATCGCGGCGACGAGCGCGACGATCTCCAGCGCGAAGTTGCGCGCGCGATAGGGTGCGGTGCTAGCCATGGGCGAACTCCCGGCTGCGCAGGAACTGCATGACCGGCAGCACGATCACCGCCACGATCAACGAGAACACCAGCGCCACCGCCGCGCCGTAGCTGAACTCGCCGAACTGGAAGCTGATGCGGTAGATCATGGTCGACAGCGTCTCGGTGGCGTAGCCCGGGCCGCCGCGCGTCAGCGCGTAGATCTGGTCGAAGAAGCGCAGGCCCTGTATCAGCGCGATGACCACGCAGATGGTCATCGCCGGCGCCAGCATCGGCAGCGTCACGTGCCAGATGCGCTGCAGCGGATTTGCGCCGTCGATGGTGGCGGCCTCGTCAAGCTCCGGCGGAATGGCCTGCAGGCCGGCCAGGAAGATGACCATCGACAGCCCGACCGACTGCCACGAGGTGACGATGATGACGCTGACCAGCGCCAGCGTCGGGTCGCCCAGCCAGCGCAGCGGGTCGAGGCCGACCATCTTGAGCAGCGTGTTAAGCGTGCCGTTGTTGGAGAAGATGTATTTCCACAGATAGGAGACGATGATCGGGGTCAGCACCACCGGCATGAAGAAGACCAGCCGCAGCCAGTTGCGCGACTTGAGGTTGGAATCGACCAGCAGCGCCAGCACCAGCCCGAACGCCACCTTCACCACCACCAGAGAGAACGCGATGATGAGCGTGGTGCCGATGGCCGAGCGCACCTGCTCGTCGCCGAACATGCGGTAGAAGTTGGACAGCCCGTTGTAGTTGATGGTCTGGCGCAGCCCGTCCCAGTCGGTGAAGGCGTAGCCGGTGCCCATGATGATCGGAGTCAGTATGACGCCGACATAGATGGCGACCGCGGGCAGGATGAACAGATAGTTCACCCCGCCCCAGTCCAGGAAGCGTCGCCATAGCGGCGGCGCGGCGAGGCCGGGACCTTCGTCTCTCATCGATCTTTCGCTCCCGGCCCCCTGGCCTACGTCAAGACTTGTAGGCGGCGTCCATGCGGCCGAGCACATCCTTGATGGTCGCCTTGCCGGAGAACAGGTCGTGGATGCCAACGAAGTGGGCTTCCTGAACGCGCGGGTTCGGCCACTTATTGTCCATGTAGAGAGCGCCCTTGCCCTCGTTCACGTACTTCATGATGCCGACATATACCGGGTCGGTCAGCTCGGGCGGCATGCCGAATACCGGCACCAGCGTCGTGGTCGCCCAGTCCTGCTGGATCTCCGGCTCATACATGAAGTTGAGGAAGGCGACCGCCGCGTCCTTGTTCTTGGACTGCTCAAACACTCCATAACCGTTGGTGATGCCGACCGGCACCTGCGTCTGCGCGGCGTCGTCGCGGCCGGGAATCGGCCACATCTCGAAGTCGCGGTGGCCGGCCGTCTTGATCATGCCTGCCATGGTGCCGGCGGTGTGGATCGCCATCGCCGCCTGCTCGGAAGCGACCAGCTGCTGCGATTCCTCGAACGAGGTGCCGAGCGGGTTGTCGTTGAAGAAGCCGCGGTCCTTCAGGACCATGTACTTCTCCAGAGCCTCTTCCCAGCCGGAACCGACGAATGTGACCTTGCCGGCCTTCATATCCTCGGGGAACGCGGGGTTGTCCTTGAACACGGTCGTCGCCACCAGCGCATAGGTGATGAGCTGGGTGTTCCACTGCGTCGCGTTGCCGAGCGCGATCGGGATGATGCCCTGGTCCTTGAGCTTCTGGCACATGTCCAGGAATTCCGGCCAGGTGGTCGGCTGCTTCACGCCGGCCTTCTGGATGACGCGCATGTTGGTGATGCCGCCGATCACCGACGGCTGATTGGCGTACCAGTAAAGCTTGCCGTCGACCTCGATGACGTCCTTGGCGAAGGCCGGCACCGCCTTGGCGATCGGCTGGTCTGAGAGGTCGGCGAGGAAGCCGCCGGGCGCCACCTGATGCACGGAGAGCGGCACGCCGCTGCCCGGCCAGACCGGAACGATGTCCGGGGCGGTGCCCGACGTATACTGCATGCGCACCGTCGCCATCAGCTGGTCGACGCTCGCCGCATTCAGGCGGATGTCGAGGCCGGGATTCAGCTTGCCGAACTTGTCGCAGGCGCTCTGCAGCGCGGCGCGCTTGGCGGCGTCGCACAGCACGTTGAGCTGGCCGGAAAAGTTCTGCGCGTAGACTGTGTTGATGCGCGCCAGCAAGCCTGCCGACAGACCGGCCGTAGCCAGGCCACCCAGGAACAGGCGACGGGAAATGCTGCTCATTTCACCCATGTTGTCCTCCACAAAGTTCCGCCCGCAACTTGTCCTGTTCGCCTGCTGGTGCGGGCATCGAGCCCCAGTTCCAGGCAATTCCTCCGAGGCCGCCGCCTAACGTCCCGCGGCGTCCTCCCTGAAGATGTCGTATCCGAGCCGGTGCGCGGCGTTGGTGATGTGCGCGAGCATCGCCGCGCGCGCCGCGTCCGGATCCCTGTTCACGATGGCGTCGCGGATTGCCGCATGCTCGTCGAGAGTCAGCCGCTTCACCTCGCCGATCACCTCGCCCGAGCGCTCGCGCGTGGCGACGATGGTCTGGCGCATGCCCCCCGTCAGGTAGCTGATGGCGTCTTCCATCAGCGGATTGCCGGATGCGCGCGCGATGGCGAGATGGAACTCGATGTCGAGGTCGACGCCCTCCGCCTCCCAGCGCTCGGCGTCGCGCATGCGCTCGTAGGTCTCGGAAATCGCCTTCAGATGGGCCGCGTCGCCGCGCCGCGCGGCGAAATCGGCGGCCTGCATCTCGATCGCCAGCCGCAGCTCGTAAACGTTCTGGAAGGCGCTGGCGTCGCCGCCCTGCTCCATGTCGATGTGAAAGCCGCGCTCGGTCTCGCCGGTCTTTGCCACCACCGAGCCGAGCCCCTGCCGGGAGACGACCAGTCCGGCCGAGCGCAGCTGCGCGATCGCCTCGCGCACCACGTTGCGGCTGACGCCGAAATTCTCCGCCAGATACTGCTCGGTTGGCAGCCGGTCGCCCGGCTTCAGGCGACCCTCCTCGATCTCGCGCTTGAGCGCGTCGGCGATGCGCGCCGGCAGCCTTACGGGACGGTCGAGCGTGTTGATCCTCATGGCGCCCGATGCTCCAGTATTCTGCCGGGGTTGAGGATGCCGGCTGGGTCGAACACCTGCTTGATCGCGCCGAGCAGGTCGCGGTGGACCGGCGAGATGCGGTCAAGAAAGGCATGGCGCTTCAGCCGGCCGATGCCGTGCTCGGCACTGATCGAGCCGCCGAGGCCGTCGAGGACGGCGAAGATGCGCTCCTCGCAGCGGTGCAGCAGGTCGATCTTGCCGGCCTCGCTCAGGCCCGCGGGCGGCACCACGTTGAAGTGAAGGTTGCCGTCGCCGATATGGCCGTAGGCAAGCACGATGGCGTCGGGCGACAGAGCCTCGATCGCCGATTCCGCCTGCGCGATAAAGCGGGCTATGGCCGAGATCGGCACCGAAATGTCGGTGCGCAGGTGGCGGCCCTCGCGCCGCTGCCGCTCGATGATCATCTCGCGGATCTGCCAGAACGAGGCCGCATGCGCCGAGGTCGCGGCCATCGCGCCGTCGCGGACAAGCCCGCGCTCCAGCGCGCTTTCGAGAAAGGTTTCGAGCAGCGCCCGCGCGTCGACCAGCCCGCTCGCCGAGATTTCCAGCAGCACGTAGCAGGGCGCAGGCGAGCCCAGCGGATTCGGCAGCCCGGAATGGACGACGCCACCGTCGGTCAGCAATTCGAAGGCCGACAGCAGGTCGCACAGGTCGCGCCTTGCCTGGCCGTAGAGTTTTACCACCGCATCCGCCGAATCAAGCGCCAGGAATGCCGTCTCCACCTGCGTCGGCGCCGGGAACAGTTTCAGCGTCACCGCCGTGACAATGCCGAGCGTGCCTTCCGAACCAAGCACCAGCTGTTTCAGGTCGTAGCCGGTGTTGTCTTTGCGCAGCGCCTTCTGGCCGTCCCAGACGCGCCCGTCGGGCAGCACCATCTCCAGCCCGAGCACGAGGTCGCGCATCATGCCGTAGCGCAGCACGTTGAGGCCGCCGGCATTGGTGGCGACCGCGCCGCCGATCTGGCAGGAGCCCTGCGAGCCGAGCGCCAGGGGGAACACGAAGCCGCGTTCGGCAGCCGCCGCGCGCACCGTCTCCAGCACGCAGCCGGCCTCGACGACCATGCTGAAATTGTCCTCGTCGATCGAGACGATCCGGTTCAGGCGCTCGAGGCTGAGAACCAGCTCGTCGCCTGCCGCCGAAGGCAGAGCGCCGCTCACCAGGCCGGTGTGGCCACCCTGCGGCACGAGCTTCACGCCGCGCTCCGAGCAAAGCGCCGCGACGCGCGCCACCTCGCCTGAGCTGCGCGGCCGCACCACCGCAAGCGGCAGACCGCTGCCGTCGCCCGACCAGTCGCGCCGGTAGCGCGACGCCGGGTCGGCGTCGGCCATCACGCCGGACTCCCCGACGATCCCGGTGAGTCTCGCCAGCAGATCCTTGGCCAGCAGGTCCTTTGTGACCGCGAAATCCATCGCCTCGATGTTCAACAATAGGGTTGTCCTACAACCCCACATGTGTCATATCGCTTGCGTCGACACAAGAGGCGATTTGCCCGGCAAGGCGCGCCAGCATGGTCGGCGGCCGAAGCGGCGCGGCCCCAACCGCGCCGCCGGTTCTTCTTGGGAGGGAGTTCAACGTGCCGGCATTTCCGATCGTCGACACGCATCTGCACATCTGGGATCCGAAGCTGATCCGGTATTCGTGGCTGGACGGCAACGCGCTGCTCAACCGGCCCTATCTGCTTGAGGAGTATCGGACGGCCTTTTCCTCGGTGGAGGTTGAGGCGATGGTCTTCCTCCAGTGCGAAGCCGATTTCTCCGCCTTCATGCAGGAAGCGGACTGGGTGGCGGAGCAGGCGAAAGTTGATCCGCGCATCCGCGCCATGGTTGCCTGGGCGCCGCTGGAGAAGGGCAAGGCCGCGGAGGCCGACCTGCTGCACCTCAAGCGCCATTCGATCCTGCGCGGCATCCGCCGCATCATCCAGTTCGAGGACGACATCGACTTCTGCCTACGCCCCGACTTCATCGAGGGCGTGCGGCTGCTGCCGCAACACGGACTGTCCTTCGACATCTGCATCGACCATCGGCACATGGCCAACATCCTGCGCTTCGTCGAGAAGCTGCCGGAGGTGCCGATGATCCTCGACCACATCGGCAAGCCGGCAATCCGCGACGGCAAGATGCTGCCCTGGGCCTCGCAGATGCGCGAGCTGGCGAAATTCCCCAACGTGGTCTGCAAGATTTCCGGCGTCGCCACCGAAGCCAGGCCCGACTGGAAACGTGCCGACCTGACCCCCTATCTCGACGTCGCCTTCGAGGCGTTCGGGTTTGAGCGCACCATGTTCGGCGGCGACTGGCCCGTCACGCTGCAGGCGGTCGAGCCGTCGCGCTGGATCGCCCTGCTGGACGACTACCTCAAAGGTGCGGCAGAAACCGACCTGCGCCGCTTCTGGCGCGACAACGCCATCAAGACCTACCGTCTGGGCATCTGACGGAGGCAGCGGGGAAACACATGACGAGTGAAGGCAGGTTCAGCGGGCGCGTCGCCCTTGTCACCGGTGCGGCTACCGGCATCGGCTTCGAGATCGCCCGGCGCATTGCAGCCGAGGGCGGCAAGGTTGCGGTCGCCGACATCAACGGCGAGCGTGCCGCGCAGGCCGCCGCCAGCATCGGAAAGGCAGCGGCGGGCATCGCCGTCGACGTCGCCGACGAGGCTTCCGTCGGCGCTGGCTTCGCCAAGGCCGAAGCGCAGTTCGGCGGCCTCGACATCCTGGTCAACAGCGCCGGCATCACCGGGCCGAACACGACGCTGGAAAACTACCCGGTCGCCGACTGGCGCAAGGTGATGGACATCAACCTCAACGGCACGTTCCTGTGCTGCCGCGCGGCCGTGCCGCTGATGCGCAAGCGCGGCTGGGGACGCATCGTCAACATCGCCTCCATCGCCGGCAAGGAAGGCAATCCCAACGCCTCGGCCTATTCGGCCTCAAAGGCCGGGGTGATCGGCCTCACCAAGTCGCTCGGCAAGGAGCTCGCCAGCACCGAGATCCGCGTCAACGCAGTGACGCCGGCAGCGGTGAAGACCGAGATCTTCGCGCAGATGACGCAGCAGCACATCGACATGATGCTCTCCAAGATCCCGATGGGCCGGTTCGGTCTGGTCGAGGAGGTGACCGCGCTCGTCTGCTGGCTCGCCTCGCAGGAATGCTCGTTCTCCACCGGCGCGATCTTCGACGTGTCCGGCGGCCGGGCCACTTACTGACGACAACAGGAGGAGCGGCAGCATGGATCCATTTGCGCTTCGCCGTCTCGGCAAGAGCGGCGTCATGCTGCCGCAGTTCGGCTTCGGCGCGGCGCCGCTCGGCGAGCTTTTCACCAAGGTGACCGAGCAGGACGCCGAGGCGACCCTGTCTGGTGCCTGGGATGCCGGTGTCCGCTACTACGACACCGCTCCCTGGTACGGCCGCGGCCAGAGCGAGCACCGCGTCGGCCGCTTCCTCTACCGCCAGCCGCGCAAGGACGTGATCCTGTCCACGAAGATCGGCCGCATCCTCAGCGCGCCGAAACACCCCGACCGCTTCGACACCGGCTTCTGGGCCGGCGGCCTGCATTTCGAGCACCGCTTCGACTACTCCTACGACGGCGTCATGCGTGCCTACGAGGACAGCCTGCAGCGGCTGGGCATGAACCGCGTCGACATGCTTTTGATCCACGACCTCGACGTCTGGCACCAGGGGTCTCCGGCCATGGTCGAGGCGCGGCTGTGGCAGCTTGCCACCGGCGGCTGGCGGGCGCTGCGCGACTTGAAGGAAGGCGGCGCCATCCGCGCCATCGGCGCCGGCATCAACGAGCTCGGCATGATCCCGCGCCTGCTCGAACTGTTCGAGCTCGACTTCTTCCTGCTGGCACTGAAATACACGATCGGCGAGCAGGAGACGCTGGAGAAGGAGCTGCCGCTTTGCGTCGAGCGCGACGTCGGCATCGTCATCGGCGCGGTCTTCAACTCAGGCCTCTACGCCACCGGGCCGGTGCCGGGTGCGAAATACAACTACGCCGAGCCGACGCCGGAACAGCTGGACAAGGCCCGTCGCATAGCGGCGGTCTGCGCCCGCCACAACGTGCCTCTGATCGCCGCCGCTTTGCAGTTCCCGCTGCTCAACCCGCAGGTGACTTCCGTCATACCCGGCTCGTTCAGCCCTGCGCAGGTCAACGACAATCTCGGCCATATGCGCCGTGAGATACCGGCTGACCTCTGGGCCGAGCTGCGGCACGAGAAACTGATCCGCCCCGACGCGCCGATCGGCGCGTGAAACAGGAAGACCGGAGAACGCCATGTCTGAAGTGACCATCAGGGCGGTGACCAAGGCCTACGGCAACGTGCAGGTCCTGCACGGCATCGACCTCGACATTTCGGCCGGCGAGTTCGTCGTGTTCGTCGGCCCGTCCGGCTGCGGCAAGTCGACCCTGCTCAGGATGATCGCCGGGCTCGAAGCCATAAGCGGCGGCACCATCGCCATCGGCGGCACGGTGGTGAACAACGTCGTGCCGGCCAAGCGCGGCATCGCCATGGTGTTCCAGAATTACGCGCTCTACCCGCACATGACCGTCGCAGAAAACATGGGCTTCGGCCTCAAGCTGGCGCGCATCCCCGCGGCCGAGCGCGAACGCAAGGTGCGCGAGGCCGCCGACATGCTGCAGCTCGGCGACTACCTCGACCGCCTGCCGCGCCAGCTCTCCGGCGGCCAGCGCCAGCGCGTCGCCATCGGCCGCGCCATCGTGCGCGACCCCAAGGTGTTCCTGTTCGACGAGCCTCTCTCCAACCTCGACGCCGCGCTGCGCGTGGCCACCCGAGTCGAGATCGCGCGGCTGAAGCAGAAGCTGCCCGACACGACGATGATCTACGTCACCCACGACCAGGTGGAGGCGATGACGCTCGCCGACCGCATCGTCGTTCTCAATGGCGGCCGCATCGAGCAGGTCGGCAGCCCGCTGGAACTCTACGAGGCGCCGGCCAATCTGTTCGTCGCGCGCTTCATCGGTTCGCCGGCCATGAACGTGGTCGATATCGCCGCCGGCGCCCGCAAAGGCAACCCCGCCGCCGCTGCCAAGCTGGGCGTGCGTCCGGAGCACCTGCGCATCGCCGCGGCCGGCGAGACGCCGCTGTTTTCCGGCACCGTCTCGCTGGTTGAGCAGCTCGGAGAGGTCACAATCCTCTATGTCGACATCGGCGCCGCCGAGCCGCTGGTGGCCAAGCTGGAAGGCGTGCGGCGGGTGTCTCCCGGCGAGACGCTCAGCCTCGCCGCGGACGCCGGCAAGATCCACCATTTCGACGCCTCAGGCATACGCCTTCGGGCGCTCGCCGCCGCCAGCTAAGTTTCGCCGCCGGCTCGTTGCCCTCGCCGCCGCGCTGCGGCTATCGTGAAACTCCGGTTTCACGAGGCCCATGATGGCGACCCCGACAGCGGCAAAGCAGCGTTCCTTCCTGACCCGCGTGCGCGAGGCGCTGCCGCAGTTGCGCCCGGCGGAACGGCGGCTGGGCGATTTTGTCTGCGACTTTCCGGGCGAGCTCGCCAGCTATTCGGCGCAGGAACTCGCCGCGCTGGCGCATGTCTCCAAGGCGACCGTCTCGCGATTCATCCAGCGGCTCGGCTACGAGAACTACGAGGAGGCGCGCCGCCATGCCCGCCTGGAGAAGCAGACCGGGTCGCGGCTGTTCCTCGCCACCGCGACAGACGCCAGCGGCGAGCAGTCGGTCGCCGCACATGCCGCCCAGGCGATCACCAACATCGAGGCCACGTTCACGGCGCTGACCGAGACGCAAGTGACCGCGATCGCGGCAGCCGTGCTCGCCGCGCGCAAGGTGTGGGTGGTCGGCTTCCGCGCCAGCCACCCATTCGCCGCCTATCTGCAATGGCAGCTGACGCAGGTGGTGGAAAACATCGTCGCCATACCCGGTGCGGGCCAGACGCTGGGCGAGCACCTGGTCAGCATGACCGCGGACGACGTGGTGATCGTGTTCGGCCTACGCCGGCGCATCGCCCGCATGGACCTCGTCCTCGACCAGATCGGACGATCATCTGGCAAGCTGCTCTACGTCACGGACGAGGGCGAGACCTACCGCGCGGGCGCAACCTGGCACCTGCGCTGCCAGACGCTGGCGCCCGGCCCGCTGTTCAGCCATGTCTCCGTGATGGCGCTGTGCCATCTGATCGCCACGCGCTGCATCGAGCAGGCCGCCGGCGCAGGGCGAAAGCGGCTGCGCAGCATCGAGGCGATCAACGACGGGCTGGAAGAACTCTGACCACGATTTGGGCAGAGTTCTGAAACGCCAGATTATCAATCAGGCAAAGGAAACATGGGTTTCAGGAACTTGCGTTGGCTTGTATCTTGCTAAGTCATTGTTTCATATGTGAAACTGAGATTTCACAAATAATGGCATGAAACTGGCATTCCTTTCTGGTAGGATCGAACGCAGCGGAACCCGTTGGGGCAACCGCGGCGCCGCTCCGGAAAAATCAGGCGAACCGGACACAGTCCAGAGGGAAAGGACAATCTCATGTCGAATCGCATTCTCTTCGCAGCCGCCGCCACGCTGATCGCGATCGCGCCGGCGCGAGCGGAAACCATCACCCTGCGCGTGCTCGGCCAGCCTTCGGGCTCCGGCCTGATCGCGCAGCAGAAGGAAAAGCCCTTCTTCGAGAAGCTCGCCGAGACCTCCGGCCTCGACATCAAGGTCGAGTACCTGCCGGTCGACGTCGCCGGCATCCCCGACACAGACGGACTGCGCATCCTCAAGTCCGGCCTGTTCGACATCGTCTCGATCCGCGGACCACAGGTCAGCCGCGACGAGCCGTCGGTGCTGGGCCTCGATCTCGTCGGCCTCAACACCAGCTACGAGGCGGGCAGGAAGCACATCGACGCCTTCATGCCCTACGTGGCCGCTCGCATCGAAAGCCAGTTCAACGGCAAGCTGCTCGGCGTGTGGCCGGCCGGCCCGCAGGTGATCTTCTGCAAGCCGGAGATCAAGGGGCTGGCGGACCTCTCCGGCCACAAGGTCCGCGTCGGCGACCAGAGCGCCGCCAATTTCGTCGCCAAGCTCGGCGCCACCGGCATCTCCATGCCGTTCGGCGAGGTGCAGCAGTCGCTGGCGCGCGGCGTGGTCGACTGCGCCATCACCGGCCCGGCCTCGGCCAATTCCGGCGGCTGGCCGGAGGCGACCACCACGGTGCTGCCGATCGCGCTGCAGCTGGCGGTCAACGGCTACGCCATCAATTCCAACAGCTGGGCCAAGTTCACGCCGGAGCAGCAGGCAAAGCTTGCCGCCGCGATTGGCACGCTGACCAGCGACATCTGGGCCTTCTCCGAGGAACTCTACGAGGACGCCATGCGCTGCAACACCGGCCAGACACCGTGCGAGCGCGGCAAGCCATACAGCCTCACTGCGGCGGCGGTGTCGGAAGCCGACCTGAAGACGGTTGCCGAAGCCGTCGGCGAGGTGTCGCTGCCGATCTGGGCCAAGCAGTGCAACGCGGTCGCGCCCGACTGCGAGGCGGCCTGGCGCGCGGCCGTCGGCTCGCAGCTCGGCCTGTAGCCGCGGCCTCCTGCGGAGAAGAACGATGCAGGCCTATGCGCGCATTCTCGGGATAATCTTCGGGGTCCTGATGATCCTCCTGTCCTTCGCGATCACCGCGGAGACCCTTCTGCGAAAGTTCTTCTCCGTCACGCTCGGCGGCATCGACGAACTCGGCGGCTACGCGATTGCCGTGGCCGCCCCGCTCGCATTCACGGTAGCGCTGGTGCACAAATCGCATATCCGCATCAACCAGCTCACCAGCCTGTTCTCGCGGCCGGCACAGGCGACGCTGGATGCGCTCAGCGTCGTCGCGATGGCGGTGCTGGGCGGCTACTTCTTCTACTTCACCGTGCAGACGGTGATGGACACCTTTGCCTACAATTCGATCGCGCAAACGCAGTGGGCAACGCCGCTCATCTACCCCCAGAGCGTCTGGCTGGTCGCGTCCGCCACCTTCCCCATCGCCGCGATCATCCTCGCTTTGCAGGCGCTGCGGCTACTCGCCCGCCGCGACTGGCCGGCGCTGTCGCGCCGCTTCGGGTCGGTCACGGCGGCGGAGGAGTTGCAGGCGGAGCTCGACGATCTAAAGAAGCGCGAAGGAGCGGTGCGATGAGCATTGGCATCGTCTTCGCCGGCTTCGCCGCCATGCTGGTGCTGATGTTCCTCAGCATGCCGGTCGCGGTCTCCATCATCACCGTCGGCGCGCTCGGCGGCTACCTGATGTACGGCATGCCGCTGGTCGACATGATGGGCGGTGTCATCTGGTCCACCGTCAACAGCCCGTCGATCCTCGCCATTCCGCTGTTCATGCTGCTCGGCGAACTGCTGCTGCGCGGCGGCATCGCCGACCGCATGTACGATGCGCTCGCGGTGTGGCTGGCCCGGCTGCCGGGCGGACTGCTGCACAGCAACATCGCCACCAGCACGCTGTTCTCCGCCACCTCCGGCTCGTCGGTGGCGACGGCGGCGACCGTCGGCACCATCGCGCTGCCGGCGCTGCAGCAGTACAAATACCCGATGCGCGCCGCGCTCGGCTCGCTGGCGGCCGGCGGTACGCTCGGCATCCTGATCCCGCCGAGCATCAATCTGCTGGTCTACGGCTCGCTCGCCAACGCGTCGGTCGGCCAGCTGTTTGCCGGCGGGTTGATCCCCGGCCTGCTGCTCGCCCTCAGCTTCTCGCTCTACATCTTCTTCGCGCACCGCAACGCCGGCGCGGAGGCGACCGAGCTGGTCGACATGCCGCTGCGTCAGAAGCTGGCGCTCGGCAAATACCTGATCCCGCCCTTCGTCATCTTCGCCGTCGTCATGGGCTCCATCTATGGCGGCCTGGCGACGCCGACGGAATCGGCGGCGATCGGCGTCATCATCTCGCTCGTCTTCGTGGCGCTCAACGGCCGCCTGAGCGTGGAATTCCTGATCGAATGCTCCATACAGGCGGCCCGGACCAGCGGCATGGTCATCATCGTGCTGGTCTGCGCACTGCTGCTCAACGTCACCATCTCGATGACCGGCGCGGCACAGGCGATGACGCAGTGGATCGCCTCGCTGGGGCTGAGCCAGATCTCGCTGCTCCTGGCGCTGCTGGTGTTCTACGTGCTGCTCGGCATGTTCATGGACGCCATGTCGATGCTGGTGCTCACCGTGCCGATCGTCATCCCCATCGTCGTGGCCGTCGGCATCGACCCGATCTGGTTCGGCATCTTCATCGTGCTGATGTGCGAGATCGCTTTGATAACGCCGCCGGTGGGCATGAACCTTTTTGTCGTGCACGGCGTGCGCAAGGACGGCGGCAGCTATGCCGACGTGGTCTGGGGCGCGCTGCCCTACGTCTTCGTGATGATGGCGTTCACCATCCTGCTGATGTTCTTCCCGGGCATCGTCATGTGGCTGCCGGACACTCTGGCTGGCCGATGATGGCGGGAGCGGAGGAGAAGCATAGGGAGGCGCCGACGCGGCGCCTCCTCGTCATCAACCCCAACACCAATCCGGCCGTCACGAAAGCGATTCGCGACGCCGCCGCGCGGGTCATCTTCCCCGCCACCGGCCTCACCGTGGTCAATCCTGCGACGGGGCCGTTCTCGATCGAGACCGCCGAACATCGCGAAATGGCGGTGCCGCGGGTCATATCACTGGTTCGCGAGAGCATGGCCGAACGCTACGACGCCTATGTGTTCGGCTGCTTCGACGACATCGGCCTTTTCGAATCGCGCGCGCTCGCGAAAGTGCCCGTGGTCGGCACTTGCGAGGCCGGCATCGCCGCCGCCCGCACGGTGGCGCGGCGCTTCTCGATCATCACGACGGTGCATTCCGCCGTGCCTGGCATCCACGATTTGCTGGAGCGCTATGGCGCGGCCGACATCTGCACGGTCAGGGCGGCCGGCGTCGGCGTCGCTGACGCGGCGCGTAACGGTGGCGAGACAGAGGCCCGCATACTTCGCACCATTCTCGACGCCGTCGAGCAGGACGGGGCCGAAGCGATCCTGCTCGGCTCCGGTGGGCTGGCGGGGCAGGCGCCGGCGCTGCGCGGCAAGGTGCCCGTGCCGGTGATCGACGGCGTGCTGGCTGCCGTGAAAATGGCGGAAGGGCTCGTGGCGCAGTTCGACTGACGCAGCGACGCTCGACGTCAGGCCACCGCGACGCTGCGCCTTTCGCGGGCGCTGCGCACCGCCGCCTCGACCAGCGTCAGGCCGCGCAAGCCATCGGCGAAGGACGGGAAGTCCGAACTCTCGCCCTTGAGGCCGGTCCAGGCGAGGCGCACGACATTGCGGAATGCGTCCATGTAGCCTTCCGCATGACCCGCCGGCAGCGCCGTCATCCAGGCCGCGCCACCGCTCACCGAACCGGGCGAGCGCTGGCGGATGAGCGCGCCGTCGGCCGTGCGCTCGCGCCAGGTGTTCGGCTCCTGCTGGTTCCAGTGGAAACCGCTGCGCGATCCGTCGACCGACAGCACGATCGTGTTGGGATGGCCGACCGACACGCAGCTGATCGTCGACGCGCCCGCCGCGCCGCCGCCGAGCCTGATCAGCAGGTCGGCCTGATCCTCCACCTCGACCTCGACGCCGACCGAACCGTCGGCCGCCTCCTCGCCCGGCGGCCGCGGTCCCTGCCCGTCGCCGCCGCGCCAGCGCCGCGCCTTCTGGTGCGTCGACAATTGCGCCGACAGTTCGGCGATACGGTCGCCCGTCACATGCTCGACCAGATCGAGCCAGTGCACCCCGATATCCATCAGCGCATAGCCGGGGCCGACACTGCCGGGCGTGAAGTGCCACATGTATTTGTCGGGATCGAAACCGTCGTCCGAGAGATAGCAGCCGCCAACCCGGCGGATCGCACCGAAGTCGCCGGCGCGCACGCGGCGGCGCAGATGCTCGACCAGCGGATAGCCGCGGTAGTTGTAGGTTACGGCGCCCGCGCGCCTGCTCTTCCCGGCAGCGTCGATCATGCGCATGCAATCGTCGGCCGAAGTCGCCATCGGCTTCTCGCACACCACATGCGCGCCGGCGGCAAAGGCCGCCAGCGCCTGTTCGGCATGCAGATGGTTCGGCGTGCATATGTGCAGCACGTCCGGTTTCTGCTCGCGCAGCATCGCATCGAGATTGTCGTAAGCCGCCACACCGAATGCCGACGCCGATGCAAGCGTGCGTCCGCAAACGCCAACAAGATTGCCGCCCAGTTCCCCGATGGCGCGGGCATGGACCCGTGCGATGCCGCCTGCTCCCACGATCGCCACGCGCATACCGCCTCCCGGTGATCTGTCGCCAAGCGGACAGCAATAACGCGCAGATTTGGCGAGTGCAATCGCTTGCATTGCTCCTGCCAAGGCAAGTCGAACTGTTCTCCACCGATCGAAGGCGGCTCGCGCAGGCGACAGTTTGTAATCGATTGCGCGTGATGCTAGGCGTTTATGATCCATTCCGGCATCCCGGGGCAGACGCCCGTTCGGGAGCGAAGGCGAGGGCCATGACGGAAGCGAACGGCGCAACGAAGCTGAAGGCCCGGCCGACACTGTCCGACATCGCCAGGGCGCTGAACATCTCGGAAGCGACCGTGTCGCGCGCGCTGCGCGGCAATCCCGAAATCAGCGAGCAGACGCGCTCGCTGGTGCGCGGCGTCGCCCGCGACCTCGGCTATGTGCCCAACGCGGCGGCGCGCAGCCTGGTGCGCAAGTCCAGCAGGACGCTCGGCCTGCTGGTGCCCGACGTCACCGACCCGCTGCACGCGCTGGTCGTCGCCGGCTTCAGCCGGGCGTCGGACCTGAAGGGCTACACGGTCATCGTCATGGACGGCTCGCGCGAGCCAGCCCGGCTGGAACGCAGCCTGCGCACGCTGGTCGAGCACCAGGTCGACGGCGTCGCCTTCTGCAGCACGCCGGTGAACCTCAAGGAAACCATCGAGCAGCTGCGCCCGACGCATTGCGTGTTCATCACGCCGGAAGGTCCCGACGCCAACATGGCTTCCGACACGCCGCTCGGACGCTTGCGCGCCGACGACGAGCACGGTATCCGCATGATGATCGAGCACCTTGCCGGGCAGGGCAAACAGCGCTTCTCCTACGTCAACGGCCCCGGCCTCGCGTCGAACATGACGCGCCGCAACGCGGTGCTGGCGGCGCTGGAAGCCTGCGGGATCGAGCCGCGCATCCGCGAATATTCCGCCGGCGCCGAGGCAACCGAGTTCGGCCGCATCGCCGAGCTGGTGGCGCGGGAGCGACCGGACGCGCTGATCTGCTACGACGACAAGATGGCGCTGGCGATGCTCGACGCTCTGCGGACGCGCGGCGTCGAGGTGCCGGGCGACCTTGCCGTCACCGGTTTCGACGGCATCTCGTTCGCGGCGATCAGCAATCCGCGCCTCACCACGGTGGTGCAGCCGGGCGAGGCGCTAGGCGAGACCGCCGCCAACAGCCTGTTCGACGCGATCGAACGTGGCATCCGCCCGCCCGACCTGACGCTGGAGGTAACCCTGGCGATCCGCGAAAGCTCTTCCTTGAGGGCCTGAGCGCGGCTCACGTGCCGGTGGCCGTGGTGACGCTGTCGAACTTCTGCTGGTCGACCGCCGCCGGCCGCCGCAGCTTCGCCGCAGCTGCCGGCATGCCCTCGAAGACGACGCGCGCGGCCTGCCCGATATTGTGGACCATATCGCCGATGTCCTGATCGGTGTGCAGCGGGTGCATCGGCAGCATCACGGTCCGGTCGAGTATGTCGATCGACCGCTGCCATGCGCCGGTGTCGTAGTCCATGCGGCAGCCCTGGTTCTCCGGCAGCTTGTAGGGGTTGAGCGCGGGGTGATGCGCGCCCTCGTGCATCAGCACCTGGTCCCATTGCGGGAACGTGTGGCGACCGGTCTTCGACGCGATCACGCTCGGCAGCACCGCAACGAACTGCTTCGCGGCTTCGGCGCTCGGCATGGTCAGCATCAGCTGCGCCGCGCAGTCGTGATCGGGGCTGTTCATCGGCGCGGGCTGCAACCCGATATTGTGCAGCGGGCGGATGCCGTCCAGCACGGCGCGGCGCTGGCGCCGCATCGAAGCGATCATGTCGTCCAGCCGGTCGAGCTGGACGTTCAGCATCGCGCCCATCAGCTCCGACGCGCGGGCGCCGATGCCGGCGAAGGGCCGGATCGAGTCGCTGCGGCCCTGCCAGTAGAAATGGCACGGATCGATGGCGCAGCGCGCGCGCTCCATCACCCTGGCGTCGCTGGAGGCGATGCCTCCGCCCTCGCCGCCGGTCATGTTCTTGAAATAGTTGAAGCTGAAAGCGCCGGCATGGCCGATGCTGCCCATCTTGCGGCCTTCATAAGCGCCGCCGACGCCCTGGCACGCATCCTCCAGAACGAGGATGTCGTGCTTCGCCGCGATCTCCATGATCGCGTCCATGTTGCAGGCCGCGCCCCACATGTGCACCGGGATGACCGCGCGGGTGCGTGGCCCGATCGCCTCGCGGAATGCGGCAGGATCGAGCGTGATCGACTGGTCGACGTCGACCAGCACCGGAATCGCGCCCACCGCCAGCACCGAGGTCGCCGTCGCCATATAGGTGTGGGCCGGCACCAGCACTTCGTCGCCCGGCCCGATGCCGAAGCCGATCAGGCCGGCCGCCAGAGCATAGGTGCCGCTCGCCGAAAGCGCGAAGTCGCCGGCGCCGAGATGCTGCGCATAACGCTTCTCGAAGCGCTCGCACTGGCTGTCGTCGCCGTAGCGGAACAGCGCCCCGGACCGGATGACGGCCGCCACGGCCTCGATTTCCGCTTCTCCGACGATGTACATCCGCATGCTCCCTGATGTCGCGGCGAACACCGTGACGGCCATATTCACAAGCGCTTGCGGAACATGCCACGCAGATCGGGCATCTGGAGAGGCTCGCGCAACCTCTGCCGCTCAAGACAAACTGTGCGCTGACTGTTCCGAAGCGTTTTCGCCCCGATACAGCTATGCAAACGCTTACGAAGAAAGTCAAGAGCTGTTGGCGAAGAGCCTTTGGTCCAGGTGCGGCTGCCGTGTCAGGCGTCGCGTCTGGCGATCCAGTCGTGATCGGGGTGGTTCTTGAAACGCCACTTGCGCAGCGGCCCGGCCATGACGTTCAGGTAGTACATCTCGTAGCCGTAGGGGGCGCCGCACGGATGATGTCCGCGCGGCACCAGCACCACGTCGCCGTCGGCGACGGCAAAGGTTTCGTCCAGCGAACCGTCCTCGGTGAAGACGCGCTGCACGCCGAAACCCTGCGCCGGGTTGAGGCGATGGTAGTAGGTCTCCTCCAGGTAGGTCATGTTCGGAAAATCGTCCTCGTCGTGCCGGTGCGGCGGGTAGGACGACCAGTGCCCGGCCGGCGTGAACACCTCCGTCACCAGCAGGCTGTCGGCGACGTCACGGTCCTCCATGGCGATCGGGTGGACATAGCGCGTGTTGGTGCCCTTGCCCCGCGTGTCCATGCCGATGCCGGTTATCAGCGCCGCCTCGTGCCCGCCCTTGCCCGGAGCCGTGCAGACGGCCAATGTGCACTCGGTTGTGGCCGTCGCCGACCATTCGGAATCGTTTGGCACGTAGACGCAATGCGGCTTCAGCTTTTCGAATACGCTCATCCGCTCGCCGAGCACGCCGAAATCGCGGCCCGAAGCCGAGATCCGCGCCTTGCCTTCGACCAGCACGAGGATTGCCTCGCGCCCGCCGGTCGCCTCCGACACGGTTTCGCCCGGCGCCAGCCGGCAAAGGCCGAAACCCACATAGGTCCAGCCGGCGCTTTGTGGCGTGACGTCGTGCACCTTGCCGCGGGTGCCGCCCGGCTTCACGTGAAGCTTTGCCATCATATGCTCCCTAGCCGGCTCAGTTCGCGCCGCGGCGCGCCAGTGCGGCCTCGTAGTCCTTGCGCGCCGCACGCACCTGCTCGCGCCCGGACACCTCCGGCACGGCAACATCCCACCAGTGCCCGCCGGCGTCGGTGGAGACCAGCGGATCGGTGTCGATGACGATGACATGGCTTCGCGGCGACGAACGCGCGCGGCCGACGGCCGCTTCCAGCGCGGCGATGCCGTCCACCTTCTCGGCGATCGCGCCCATCGAGGCTGCGTGAGTTGCGAAGTCGATGGCGCTCGGCACGACGTGGCGGGCGGTATCGAGCAGATTGTTGAAGCTCTGGCCGCCGGTGGCCATCTGCAGCCGGTTGATGCAGCCGAAGCCGCGATTGTCGAGCAGCACGACGATCAGCTTGTGGCCGAGCATGACCGAGGTGGCGAGCTCGGAATTCATCATCATGTAGGAGCCGTCGCCGACCATCACGACCACCTCGCGGTCGGGATGCGCCATCTTCACGCCGAGCCCGCCGGCAATCTCGTAGCCCATGGTCGAGAAGCCGTATTCGAGATGGTAGCCGTTGGGCCGCGCCGCCTTCCAGAGCTTGTGCAGCTCACCCGGCAGACCGCCCGAGGCGCAGACGAGGATCGCGTCGTCGCCGACGGCGCGCTGCACACCGCCGATCACCTGCGCGTCCGAAGGCAGCGCGTTGCCGGGCTTCGGCGCGCGCGTCACGGCATCGACATCAGCCAGCCAGCCGCGCTTCAGCTTCGCGTCCGGCGCAGGTGCGGAGTGATCGCCGAGCAGCGCGTCCAGTTCCAGAAGCGTGTCACGCGCGTCGCCCACCAGCGCCACCGCGCCGTGCTTGGCGGCGTCGTAGGGCTCGACATTGACTGCGAGGATGCGCCTCGCGGGATTCTTGAACAGCGCCCAGGAGCCCGTGGTAAAATCCTGCAGCCGCGTGCCGAGCGCGATCACCAGATCCGCGTCGGCCGCGATCGCGTTGGCCGACGAGGCTCCGGTGACGCCGACCGAGCCGAAATTGAGCGGATGGTCCCAAGGCAGCGACGACTTTCCGGCCTGCGTCTCGCAGACCGGGATAGCGTGCTTCTCGGCGAACGCCCTGAGTGCGTCAGTCGCGCCCGAATAGAGCGCGCCGCCGCCGGCGATGATGAGCGGCTTCCTCGCCGCGCGGATCATCTCCGCCGCCGCCGCCAGTTCGTCGCGCCCCGCGCGCGGCCGGCGCCGGTGCCACGTCTTTTCCGCGAAGAACGCTTCCGGCCAGTCGAAGGCCTCGGCCTGTACGTCCTGGCAGAAGGACAGCGTCACCGGCCCGCAGCGCGCCGGGTCGGTCAGCGTCGCCATGGCGCGCGGCAGCGCGGTCAGAAGGTGCTCGGGCCGCCCGATGCGGTCGAAATAGCGGCTCACCGGCCGCAGGCAGTCGTTGGCCGACACCGTGCCGTCGTCGAAATCCTCGACCTGCTGGAGCACGGGATCCGGCGCGCGGTTGGCGAACACGTCGCCGGGAATGAGCAGCACCGGCAGCCGGTTCACATGCGCCAGCGCCGCCGCCGTCACCATGTTCAGCGCGCCCGGGCCGATCGAGGTCGTCACCGCCATGGCCTGCCGCCGGTTGCGCGCCTTGGCAAAGGCGATCGCCGCATGCGCCATGCCCTGCTCGTTGTGGGCGCGCCAGGTTGGAAAGGCGTCGCCGGCTGCGTAGAGCGCTTCGCCGATGCCGGCGACGTTGCCGTGACCGAAGATCGCCCAGCAGCCGGGGATCAGCTGCTCGCCCTCCTCGTTGCGCTGGGCAGCGAGGTAGCGAACCATCGCCTGCGCCGCCGTGAGCCTCACCGTCGTCATCGCGCTTCTCCCCTTATTCCCCGCGCCTCGTCCCACGCCGCGCACAGCGCGGCATAGGCTTGCGCCATCTCGTCCACCGCTTCCTCGTCGCCGGTCTCGCCGGCCAGCCAGCGCCTTGCCGGGCCGCCGAAGATGGATCGTCCCACGGCGAAACCCTTCACCAGATCGAACTGCGCCGCCGCGCGGAAGCTGGCTTTCAGCTCGTCCATCCCGGCATCGAGCCCAAGCACCACGATGCCCCGCGTATGCGGGTCGTTGCGGACGACCGCCTCGCAGGTCGCGGCCCATGCGGCCTGCGACTGCATCGGCTCCAGCTTCCACCAGTCTGGGTAGACGCCGATTTCGTAGAAACGCTGGATGATCGCCGCCGTCGTGGTGTCCGTCATCGAACCGACCTTCGACGGCACGACCTCAAGCAGCAGCTCCAGCCCGTTCGCCCGCGCCGCCGCGGCGAGCCGCGCGACCGTTTCCTCCTGCCGCTGCTTCATCGCGGCATCGTCGTCGGGATGGTAGAAGCACAGCACCTTCACCACCTGCCCGGCCGGCCATTCGGCCAGCGCCGAGCCGTAGTCGGCGCCGATCTCCAGCTCCAGCGGCCGCGAGCCCGGCAGTTCGACCGGCCGGCCGATCCACAGGCGCTCGCCGGCGGCGCGGAACAGGGCGTCCTGCCCCAGCCGCTGATCGCACAATATGCCGTAGCCCGGCCGGCCGCCGGCGACTTTCAGGGCGGCGGCGAGGCAAAGCTCCTTGAAACGGCCGATGCGGCGAACATCCGCGCCCGCCGCCTGCGCCATTTCCTCCAGCTGCCTGCGATGGTCGAAGGCAAAGACGCGCAGTACCGGCCAGCCGCCCTTGCGGTTCGTCGCCCAGTGCACCTGCTCCAGCTCTCGGTCGAGCCGCAGCGCCGGGTTGCGCACGCCTCGCGCGAAGAAATACTGCAGCTCCGTCCAGCTCGGATAGGCCGGCGCGCAGCCGTGGCGCGACACGGCGAAGGCGCCGCAGGCATTGGCGTATTTCAGCGCTATCGGCCAATCCTCGCCGTCCAGCCAGCCTTTCAGCAGCCCGGCCATGAAGCCGTCGCCGGCGCCGAGCACGTTGAACACCTCGATGGGGAAACCCGGCCCCGAAAGCCCTTCGTCGAGGCTGTCGGGTATCGCGCCGCTGAAGGCCGACGCGCCCATAGGCCCGCGCTTGCACACCAGCGTCGCATCGCTCACCGCGCGCACCGCGCGCAGCGCCGCGATCGTGTCCGTGGTGCCGCCGGCGATATGAAATTCCTCCTCGGTGCCGACGATGAGGTCGAACAGGTGCAGCGCAGACTGCAGCTTGGCGGTGACCTTGCCCGACTCGATGAAGCGATTCTCGCCGTCGCCATGGCCCGACAGGCCCCAGAGATTGGGGCGGTAGTCGATGTCGAGCGCGGTGCGCGCGCCGCTTTCGCGGGCAAGCCGCAGCGCCTTCAGAACGGCGGCTTCGGTGCGCGGATTGGACAGGTGCGTGCCGGTCGCCACGACCGCGCGCGCTTCGCCGATGAAGGCCGGATCGATGTCGTCTTCGCAAAGCGCCATGTCGGCGCAGTCTTCGCGATAGAAGATCAGCGGGAACTGCTTCTGGTCGCGGATGCCGAGCAGCACCAGCGCCGTCAGCCGGTGCGGGTCGGTCACCATGCCGCGCACGTCGACGCCCTCGGCCGCGAGCTGCTCGCGGATGAAGCGGCCCATGTGCTCGTCGCCGACGCGGGTAATCACCGCCGAGCGCAGCCCGAGTCGCGCCGCGCCCACAGCCATGTTGGTGGGCGATCCGCCGACATATTTGTTGAAGGAGCGCATGTCCTCCAGCCGGCCGCCCACCTGGGAGCCGTAGAGGTCGACCGAAGACCGGCCAATGGTGATGACGTCCAGTGACTTCATGGCCAGGTCTTCGTGCGATCGGTTCCGTTCAGTCCGAGCGTGGAATTTCTATTCCATTTTTTCCGAAACGCAACACGCGCTAGATCACCCGCCGGCGCATGCCGACCGCGACCGACAACGTCATTGCCAAGGTCATCGTGGCAGACAGCGCGCGGAAGGCGCCGACATCGATCTCGGGAACGAACAGCGCGGCCGTGCCGGGGCGTGCCAGCGGACTGGTCTGCTGGTCGGTGACCGCGACGATATCCAGGCCGCGCCGTGCCGCCTGATCGGCCAGCGCCACCGTATCGGGCGTATAGGGTGCGAAGCTGATCGCGACCAGCGCATCGCCAGCGGTCATCATGTGGCCGAGGTCGAGATTGCCGACGCCGCTGTGCAGAACGGCCGCAATACCCATCTTCTCGAAGGAATAGGCGAGATAGGTTGCAACGGGAAATGCCCGGCGCAGCCCCACGACATGGATGGTGCCGGCCCCGGCGAGCACGTCGACGGCACGTTCCATCACCTGCTGATCGACGGATCGGGTCAGGTTTTCGATGGAAACTCGGCCGGCCTCGGCGAACTCCGCGAGCAGGGCGGAAGGCGTTCCGGCGCCGCCCTCGCGCAGCTTGGCCAGCCGCGTCGCATAGTCCGGCCAGCGCTGCGAATAGTCCTCGCGAAACAGCCTCTGCATGTGCGAGAAACCGGAAAAGCCTATCTCCTGACAGAAGCGCATGAAGGCCGAGGGCGGCACCCCGGCCGCGGCCGCCAGCTCGGCCACCGTCGACACCGCCACCCTGTCGGGGTTGGCGACAACGTGATCGGCGCATTGGCGCAGCCGCTTCGGCAGGCCGTCGCCCATTTCGCGCAGCCTCTCGAAGAAGGCGGCCAAGTTCTGCGGCGCTGTCCCGGCATCCATGCGAGCCTCCTTGACGCGCCTCGGTTCTTCTGATTTTAGAATTTTCATTCCATTCAAGCAATGCTTGACCGGAAATCGCCGGTGGAGGTTTTAGCCCGGCGGGAGGAGGCAAGATGGCTGTCAGGTTCGCGCTTCTCGGTGGCGGGCGCATCGGCAAGGTCCATGCGAAGGCGATCGGCGGCAATCCCGACGCGAAGCTCGTCGCGGTGGCCGACGCGATGCCGCAGGCGGCCGAGGCCATCGCCACGGCCTACGGCGCGCAGGTGCGCTCCATCGACCAGATCGAGGCAGCCGGCGACATCGACGCGGTCGCCATCTGCACGCCTACCGACACTCACGCCGATCTGATCGAGCGCTTCGCGCGCGCCGGCAAGGCGATCTTCTGCGAAAAACCCGTCGACCTGTCGGTGGCGCGCGTCAGGCAATGCCTCAAGACAGTCGAGGACACCGGCGCGACCCTGATGATCGGCTTCAACCGCCGCTTCGACCCGCATTTCCGCGCGGTGCGCCGCGCCATCGACGAGGGCCGCATCGGCACGGTCGAGATGGTGCAGATCGTATCGCGCGATCCCGGCCCGCCGCCGGCCGGCTTCATCCGCTCGTCGGGCGGCATCTTCCGCGACATGACCATCCACGATTTCGACATGGCGCGCTTCCTGCTCGGCGAAGAGCCGGACACGGTGTTCGCCACCGCCTCGGTGCTGGTCGATCCGGAGATCGGCCGGCTCGGCGATTTCGACAGCGCTTCGGTGACGCTGACCACGCCGTCGGGCAAGCACTGCTCGATCTCGAATTCGCGCCGCGCCGCCTATGGCTACGACCAGCGCATCGAGGTGCACGGCTCGAAGGGCGCGGTGGCGGCCGAGAACCAGCGGCCGGTGTCGATCGAGGTGGCGACCGCCGACGGCTACGTCCGCCCGCCCCTGCACGACTTCTTCATGACCCGCTACACCGAGGCCTATGCGGCCGAGATCGCCACCCTCGTCGCCGCGCTCAAGGCAGGCACCAAACCGTCACCCACCGGCGCGGACGGCCTTGCGGCGCTGCTGCTGGCGGAAGCGGCGCTGAAATCCGTCGCCGAGGGCCGCGCGGTAAAGGTGGCGGAGATCTCGGCGTAAGCCGGCTCACAAACTTTCCGGCAGGTGGATGCTGAAGGGCAGAAAGTGCTGCCCGCCGCCGTGCGTCTCGCCTTTTTCGACGGCGAGCGCCATCTGCGCGACCAGCGTTTCTGCGATCGGCTGCAGCGGCGTGTGGATGACCATGGTCACCAGTCCCTCTGCCATAGCGGCGCGGCGGTCGGCGGAAAGCTCGTTGCAGACGACCACGGGCACCGGGTCGGGCCGCACCTCGCGCAGCGCCGAGATGGCGCCTTCGCCGCCGCCGCCGGCAACGTAGCAGCCCGCCAGCTCGCCAGTCCGCAGCATATCGATCAGCATGGCGTGCGTGGTCGCGTAGGACTCGTCATTGACCAGCGTCTCAAGCACCGTGAACTCAGGCGCGTGCTCGCGAAAATAGGCGCGAAAACCGATCTCGCGCAGTTCGTGGCCGTGGAACCGATGGCTTCCGACGAAGAGCGCGACCTTTCCGGGCTTGCGCGCCGCCTTCGCGATCATCCAGGCAGCCGAGCGCCCCACCTTCAGATTGTCGACCCCGACATAAGCGTCGCGCAGGCCCGTCGCGAAGTCCGACAGCAGCGAGAAGACCGGCAGTCCCTTCGCCTTCAGCCCGGCGACAGCCTCGGCAATCACAGGGTGATCGGGGCTGACCAGCGCCACCGCCTTCGACTTCGCCGCGAGACGGCCAAGACGCCGGACCGTTTCCTCGGGCGCCAGCGTCTCGGTGAAGTCGATGGCGGCCGCTCCGCGGAACCGCGCCGACTGCGCGACGGCCTTTTCAAGTTCCTCGGCGAAAGCGCGATAAAAAGTGTCCTTCGGCCGCAGCAGCAGGAAGCCCAAGCGGTATTCCGGTAGCTCGGCGCGCATGCGCTGCGCAATCAGCCCGGCCGCGTGAAAGCCCAGCGCGGCCGCCGCATCGCCGACGCGCCGCGCCGTGTCCTCGCGAACCGGCAGGCGGCCGTTCAGCACGCGGTCGACGGTGGCGACACTGACGCCCGCCGCCTTCGCCACATCGTTGATCGTCGGTCTGCCTGCCATCGTCGCCCCGGTTCGCCGCGCATGATAGCAAATGATAGAAACTCTTGCACGATCATTGAGAGAATGATGTGGAAAAGATAGCTTCCGCGTCATCGACCGTTCGCCCGGGCAGGCGATCGCGGAGGTTGCAATGGGCGCATCTGTCTTGTCGGGTTCGGGAAAAGGCGCCGGCATGCCCGCGCGCCGCGACTACAGCCTCACCGGCCCCGACGCGCGCCGCGCCGTCGAGACCGGGCTTGCGGCGGCGCAGTGGTATCATACCGAAATCCCGCGCAAGGCCATGAAGGAGCTGATGCAGCGCTCCGACGGGCCGGCCATCCGCGACACGCTGATCTGGTTCGCCGGCCTCGCGCTCAGCGCCGCCGGCGGCGTCTGGTTCTGGGGCACGTGGTGGTGCGCGCCGTTCTTCGCCGTCTACGGCGTGCTCTACGGCTCGGCCAGCGATTCGCGCTGGCACGAATGCGGCCATGGCACCGCCTTCCGCACCCAGTGGATGAACGACGCGGTCTACCAGCTCGCCTGCTTCATGGTCATGCGCAACCCATCGATCTGGCGCTGGAGCCATGCGCGACACCACACCGACACGATCATCGTCGGCCGCGACCCGGAGCTGCCGGTCCGCCGCCCGCCTCGGCTCGGCCGCATCGCGCTCGACTTCCTCGGCGCGCTCAGCGCCTGGCAGGCGATGGCCGCCATGCTGCGCTACGCGACCGGCACCGTCAGCGAGGCGGAAAAGACCTTCGTGCCGCCGAGCGAACGGCCGCGCGCCGTCTTCGCCGCGCGCATCTGGCTGGCGATCTACGCCGCGACGATAGCGCTGGCGCTGGCTTTGCAATCCTGGCTGCCGCTGATGCTGGTCGGGCTGCCGTCCATCTACGGCGCCTGGCACCACGTCATGGCCGGACTGCTCCAGCATGGCGGGCTGGCCGAGGACGTGATCGACCACCGGCTCAACAGCCGCACGGTCTACATGAACCCGTTCAGCCGCTTCATCTACTGGAACATGAACTACCATGTGGAGCACCACATGTTCCCGATGGTGCCCTATCACGCGCTGCCCCGCCTGCACACGCTGATCGCGCACGACCTGCCGGCGCCGACGCCATCGATCCTGGCCGGCTACCGCGAGATGATCCCGGCCTTCCTGCGGCAGCTCAGCGACCCTGAGCATTTCATCCGCCGCGAGCTGCCGCCGACGGCGAAACCCTATCGCTGGGAACTGCATCCCGAGCTGGCTCCAGAGCTGCCGGAGGCGCGGCCATGAGCGGCTGGATCGAGGTCTGCGACGCCGACGATATCGAGGCGGAGGACGTCATGCGGTTCGACCATGGCGGCCGCACCTTCGCGATCTACCGCTCGCCGGACGATCTCTACTTCGCCACCGACGGTCAGTGCACGCACGAGAAGGTGCACCTCGCCGACGGGCTGGTGCTGGACGACACCATCGAGTGCCCCAAACACAATGGCCGCTTCAACTACCGCACCGGAGAGGCGCTGCGCGCGCCGGTCTGCGTGAATTTGCAGACTCACGCCGTCAAGGTTGAGGCCGGCAAGGTCTACCTGCTGCCCGCATGACAGAGCTGCGCATCGTCATCGTCGGCGCCGGCGAGTGCGGCGTGCGCGCCGCCTTCGCGCTGCGCGAGCACGGCCATGCCGGGCCGATCGTGCTGGTCGGCGACGAGCCGCATCTGCCCTACGAGCGCCCGCCTCTGTCGAAACCCACGCCCGCAGGGGAACCGCTCCACAAGCCGATCGTGGCCGAAACGCGCTACGCCGAGGCCGGTATCGCATTCATCAAGGGCGTCGCCGCCACGTCCATCGACCGGCATGACCGGCAGGTCTTGCTCGCCGACGGCCGCCGCGTCTCCTACGACCGGCTGCTGCTCGCCACCGGCAGTCGGCCTCGTCTCCTTCCGGGAGCGACATCCAACGGCCGCATCTTCACCCTGCGCACGCTGGAAGATGCCGAGGCGCTGCGCGCCCGGCTTGCGGCTGGCGGCCGGCTCGCCGTCGTCGGCGGCGGCTTCATCGGTCTCGAGGTCGCCGCATTGGCGCGCCGGCAGGGAATGCAAGTCACGGTGATCGAAAGCGGCCCGCGCGTCCTGATGCGCGGCGTACCAGAGGAGATCGCCGGGCACATCCACGAACTTCATGCGGCCGAAGGCGTCGACATTCTTTGCGGTCGGGAGATTCTGGGCATCGACGAGCGTACCGGATCGGTGGCGATTCGCCTGTCCGCGAACAGGCAAGCGGAGGCCGACCTCGTTCTCGTCGGCGTCGGCTCGACCCCAAACGTAGCGCTTGCCGAACAAGCCGGGCTGGCGATCGACAACGGCATCGCCGTCGATGCCATGCTCGCCACTTCCGACGCCGCCATCTTCGCGGCCGGCGACTGCTGCTCGTTTCCCTCGGCGCTCGCGGGCGGTCGTCGCATCAGGCTGGAATCGTGGCGTGCCGCGCAGGAGCAGGGCGAACTCGCTGCCCGCAACATGCTCGGGGCCGGCGAGCCCTACACGGCGGTGCCGTGGTTCTGGTCGGATCAGTACGATCACACGATCCAGATCGCCGGGCTGCCGGAAATGGGTGTCAGCGTCGTGCATCGCGAGTTGCGCGAAGGCTTCATACTTTTCCATCTCGGCAGCACGAACCGGCTGGTCGCGGCCAGCGGCTTCGGGCGCGACATGGCGGTGGCGAAGGATATCCGCCTCGCCGAGAGGCTGATCGCCTCGGGGATGCCGCTGGAGGTGACCCGGCTCGGCGATCCCCAGTTCAAGCTGAAAGAACTGTTGTCGGCATGACGCCGGGGATCTTCACGCCTCGCCGCGCTGCCTCACCTCGAACCCCGCCCGGCGCGCCGTTTCCAGCAGGTTGCGGTAGCCCATCGTGGCATAGGTCAGCGGATGCGCCCTGGCAGGATCCTGCTCGGCCTCGACCACCAGCCATCCGCCATAACCCCGCCGCGCCAGCGGCCGCAGCAGCTGCTCGAAATCGACCGAACCGTCGCCGGGCACGGTGAAGATGCCTTCCAGAACCGCGGCCATGAAGCTCATGTCCTCGCGGCGCGCCTTCTCCATCACGGCCGGCCGCACGTCCTTGCAGTGGAAATGCACGACGCGGGCGATGTTGCGCGCCAGCAGCGACACAGGGTCGCCGCCCGAGAACAGGCAGTGGCCGGTGTCGAACAACAGGCCGACCTCCGGCCCGGTCACCTCCATCAGCCGGTCCACCTCGGTGTCGGTCTCGACGATCGTGCCCATGTGGTGATGGAACGCCATGGAGACACCGAAGTCGGCGAAGCGCCTGGCCAGCGCGGTAATCTTGCGGCCATAGGACGTCCACTCGCCGTCGGCGAGCTTCGGCCGCTGCGAGATCGGCGCGAAGATGCCGTCGTGGCGGCCGCGCGACGTATCGGCGTAGACGACGTGCTTCGCGCCGAGGTCGCGCAGCAAGGTCAGATGCGGTTCGATGGCGTCGAACTCGGCGTCCACGTCCTTCTCCAGGATGCGCCCGTCATACCAGCCGGAGACCAGCTCCAGCCCGTGGGCAGACAGAATCGGGCCGAGCTCCGACGAGCTTCGCGGAAATTTGCCGCCTAGCTCCGTACCCCTGAAGCCGGCCGCCGCCGTCTCGCTCAGACAGGTTTCCAGCGGCGTGTCGCCGCCGAGCGAGGGCACGTCGTCGTTGGACCAGGTGATGGGATTGATGCCGATGCGGATGCTCATTTTCCGGCGTAGTCCTCGGGGTTCTCTATCCAGCGTCCGCTTTCGGCGGAATCGAGCAGCGCCTCGCAGATGCGGCTGATGCGCAGGGCGTCGGACAGGTCTGGCTCCGCGCTCTTCCCTTCGGCGATCGCCTTCAGGAACATGGCGAGTTCGATCGTCTTCAAGTCGTTGAAGCCGAGCTGGTGGCCGGGTGCGGGCAGGAACCCGGCATAGAAGGGATGCGCCGGATTGGCGAGGATGCGCCTGAACCCTTGCTCCGCCTGATTCTGCCCGATCTCGAACACTTCGAGCTCGTTCATGCGTTCGCCGTCGAAGGCGATCGTGCCGCGCTCGCAGGTGATCTCGAAGGCGATGTCCATCTTGCGCCCGGCGGCGATGCGGCTCGCCTCGACGGTGCCGACGGCGCCGTTCGCAAAGCGCAGCACGGCGGCCGCGTAGTCCTCGTTGTCGACCACGCGCGGCTGACCGCCGCTCGCCGGGTCGGGCCGCGTCGCGTGCACGGTGCGGGTGACGCCCGACAGGCCGGCGACCGGCCCGCAGATCATCCTCAGCATGGCGATGATGTGGTAGCCGAGATCGCCCAGCGCCCCGTAGCGCCCGGCCGTCGCGGCGTTGAGCCGCCAGCTGTGCGGCACGGCGGGGTCGGCCAGATAGTCCTCGGCGTGGCGTCCGCGCAGGTGCAGCACGCGGCCGAGCGCCCCACTTCGCACGATCTGCCGTGCATGCTGCACCACCGGCTGGCGCACATAGGTGAAGCCGACCGCATTCGGCGCCCCCGTGCGGACGGCGGCGGCATGCAACTCGGCAGCCTCGCCAACCGCCAGGCCCACCGGCTTCTCGCACAGCAGCGGCTTGCCCTGCTCCAGCGTGCGCAGCGCGATTGCCCGGTGCATGAAGCTCGGCACGGCGATGACGACGGCGTCGGCTTCGTCGACCGCTTCCTCCCACGAGGTCGTCCAGCGGTCGAAACCCAGCTCGGCCGCGGCGCGGCGCGCGCGGCCCTCATCCAGCTCCGCAAGGATGTGCGCCTTCGCGCCGATCGGCACCGATGGAAAGGTCCGGTTGACCGCATGGATCGCCAGCGCGTGCGAGCGCCCGATGAAACCGGCGCCCACGAGGGCGAATTTCAGATCGCGTTGCATGGTCCCCTTTCGAGCGGTGCCATCACTGCGGCGACCGCGCTGTCCAAAACCGTCGCCCGACTATCCGAAGGCGATGCGCCGCCCGTCGACCGCCACGGGCTTCACCTCTTCGGCGTGAACCAGCCAAAGCGCCTGATGCAGGTTGACCGTAGGATCGACATGGCGCGGCAGAAGCCGCGTGCGATGGCCGACGGACAGCCCGCTGGCTGGCGCCGCGACGACGCAGTGCTCGTCCGAAAGTCGGGTCACAGCGTTCATGTCACCTGCCCATTGCGGCGGTCCCCGATCGACGGCGAGATGCTTCAGGCCGCCATCCAGCACGAAGCGCCCGGCCGACGCGTGGATCACCGTCGCCTCCAGCCAGAGCGCCGGCCCGAACGGCAGGTCGCCATAGGAGCCGTAGGCGCCGTCCATCAGCAGGTACGAGCCGGCCTGGATGTCGGTCCAGACGCCGAGTTCGGCCACGAACGGCATGTGCGCGGTGGAGCAGCCGGCGACGATGCGCACCTCGTGGCCAGCGTCGAGCAGCCGGTCGGCGGCGCGCCGCGTGGTCGCGGCCGACACTTCGGCGCGGCTGCGCCGGTCGCGCGGGTCGGCAACGCCCGCGACATGGCCGTCATAGGCCTGGATGCCGTCCAGCGTCAGCTCGGGCGACCGCCGGATCATGGCAGCGAGTTCGATGAGGCCCTGCCCGTCTGGATCGACGCCGCAACGGTTCATGCCGAGCTCGATCTCGATCAGCGCGCCGATCCCGCGCCCCGCCTTGCGCGCGGCCTGCTCCAGCAGGCCGACATGCGCCGCATCGTCCACGAGCGCCGATACCGTCGCCAGCCGCGCCGCGGCCGCCAGCTCGTCCAGCGCGAAGGCGTCGACGATCTGGTTGGTGACCATGATGTCGTCGAAACCGGCCTTCGCCAGCACCAGCGCTTCCGCGCTGGTCTGGCAGCAAATGCCGCGGACGCGTTCGCCGCCCTGCATCGCCGCCAGCGCCGTCGTCTTGTGCGCCTTGAAGTGCGGGCGCAGCCACTGGTCGTCGCCCAGCAGCGACAGCGCCGTCGCGTGGTTCCGCCCGGCGGCCGCGACGTCGACCACCAGCGCCGGCGTCGGCACGCTGCCGCGCAGATCCCCCGAATCCGTCCCCATCAGAATCTCCTCATCTGCTTCGCACCTATCAGCTTCGCCATGTGGAGATGACCTGAGGACGGCTGTATTCTGCAAGCACCTCGATACCGTTTTCCGAGCCGATGCCGCTGGCCTTGGCGCCGCCGAACGGCACGTCGGGCCGCGTTTCCAGATGGTGGTTGATCCAGACCATGCCGCTGGTGATGCGTCGCGCGACGGACTCCGCGCGCGCAGTGTCGCTGCCCCACACCGAACCGCCGAGGCCGTAGGGACCGCGCTCGACCCAACGGATCGCGTCGTCGAGCCCGTCATAGGCGACCAGAGGCAGCACCGGGCCGAACTGCTCCTCCTCGACCAGCGCGCTTTCGGCGGGGACATCGCGAACGATGGTCGGCTGATGGAAATTGCCCTCGCCGGAAATCGCCTCGCCGCCGGCGACGATCTGCCCGCCGTCGCGCAGGCCTGCCGACAGAAGGTCGCGCACACGCCTGAGCTGCGCGGCATTGTTGAGCGGCCCCATCGTGGTCGTCGGGTCGAGGCCGTGACCGACGACGGCACCGGCCGCCTGCGCCGCAAGCGCGTCGGCCAGCTGTCCAGCCATCTTTCGCGGAACGAACACCCGCTTCACCGCGATGCACACCTGCCCGCAATTGGCGAAGGCTGACCTGTAGAGCCGTCCGGCCACCGCGTCGACGTCGCAATCGTCCAGCAGGATGGCCGCATCGTTGCCGCCGAGCTCCAGCGTCACCCGCTTCAGCGCCGGGCCGGCCACCGCCATGATCGCGCGACCGGTTGCGGTGCTGCCGGTGAAAGCGATCTTGGCGATGCCGTCGTGCTCCACCAGCCGCCGCGCCACATCGGCCTCGCCGGCCAGCACCTGCAGCACGCCCGCGGGGAAACACGGCGCGATCGCGGCCACCAGCGCCTGCGCGGTCAGCGGCGCGAACGGTGACGGCTTGACGATGACGGGGTTTCCCATCGCCAGCGCCGGCGCCAGCTTCCACACCATAAGCGAGACCGGGAAATTCCACGGCGTGATCGCCAGCACCGGCCCCACCGGCCGACGCAGCACCTCGATACGCCGCGTTGCGTCATCGGCTATCACGCGGCCGACACCGCCCGCTTCTGCAAAGTGGAGGAACCATGCGACCGAGCGCCTGACCTCGGCCAGCGCCTCGGCCAGCGGCTTGCCCTGCTCGGCGGTGAGCAGCCGCGCCAGCGTCTCGCTCTCGCGCTCCACGACCGCAGCCGCCTGCGCCAGCATCGCGCCTCGGCCGGTCGTGCGCTCCCAATCGGGCGCCGCCGCCAAAGCGTGCGCGACGGCCGCATCGGCATCGGCCGGCGAGGCCAGCGCACACAAGCCGACCGGCCCGCCCGTGGCGGGATCCTTCACCTGAAAGCCGGGTGACGGTGCGACGGCACGCCCGCCAATCAGATTGTAGCCAGCCAACACGCAACCGCCTCCCCGATGAGCGGCAGGTAGCAAAATTCGCAAACGATTGCAATGACGCTGGGGTATCCACATTGCCGCCGCGCCCGGCGGCGACTATGTATGCAATCCGCAACATGCTGTTTTTGCATAGCAAAATCTTCCGTTTGACACGAAACCGGAATTATCGCTACGGTAGATCGGGTCGAAGGGATCGACCGCAAACTGTTTATGCAATCGATAACGGAAACCACTTTGGCCGCTGACAGGGAAAAGATACGGCGCCTTCCCGTGCCCGGCACATGGGCTTACCTCGACCGGCTCGATGTCGAGGCCGGCACGAGCGTCAGCGCTCACGTCAGCGCGCCCGCCAGCCACCGCATCGAGCTGCTGCGGCTCGGACGGCGGGCGGTGATCGATCCGGCGGCCTCGATGGACGACGACCGAACCGAGGCCGTGGTGCTTGCGGCGGTCGACCGCCCGGCGACGCCGCAGACGATCGCGCCGGGCTCCTTCGTCAGCATCGGCGGCGTGCCGCTGCCTTCCGGCCCGCTTTCGATGGGTCTGTGGGTGCGGCTGTGGCGCATTCCCGTCGTCGATGTCGTGCAGGTCGCCTGGCAGGCGCTGATGGCCGAGATCGACTATCCGCACCGCGCCCGCTTCGGCCTGCTGGTCGACCATCTCGGCCGCGTCGGCCTCTACTGGGGCGACGGCGGGCCGTTCCGCCACGAATGGCTTCACATGGGGCCGCCCGTCTTCGCCGGAAGGCTGGGCGAGTGGCGCCACGTCGCGGCCTCGGCGGACCCGCAGCGTGGCGCCACGATCTTCGTCGACGGCGAGGCCGTGCACGACGTTGCAGGCCCGCTGCCTCTGTCGAAGCCGGCCGGTACGCCATTTCGCATCGGCGCGATGGCCGAGCACGGCGAGGCCGCCGACCTGCTCGACGCGGACATCGCGCTGCCCTTCGCCGGCAGCTTTGTCCTCGACGCGAAGGCTGTGAAGGACATCTTCACCCGCCGCAGCCGGCTTTCGCCGTCCGACCTGCCCGACGAGGGGCTGGAAGGCTTCTGGCCGCTCGACGAGGAGATCGGCGCCACCGTCCGCGACGCCAGCGGCAAAGGACGCCACGGCCGCATCCTCAATCATGGCACCTGGATGGTCGGCGGCCCGGACTTCGATCCGGGCAAGCGCATGCCGCTCGAATACGACCCTTCCGCCGACCCGGGCCACGGCCACGGCCTGCGGCTGTCGAGCGACGATCTGATGGATGCCGGCTGGCCGGTGTCGGCAACGTTCGAAATTCCCGCCGACGCGCCCTCCGGCATCTACGCGGTGCGCGTGCAGCTCGCGGGCCAAGCGGTGGCGGATTCGCTGGAGACCGCCTTCGTGGTCACGCGGAAGAAGCCGCGCCGGCCCGGGACCATCGCCGTGCTCGCCGCCACCAACACATGGCATGCCTATGCGCGCCGTCCCACCAACGAGCTCGCCGTCTACGGCCTCACCTCGACCTACTACTCGATCCACCTCAACGGCCGGCCGTTCTACCACCTCGGCATGAAGCTGCCGCTGCCCTACGCCACGCCGTTCGGCTACGAGTCCAAGCGCGCGACGGCCACCGGCAGCACGCATCTGGTGCGCACCGAGCGGCACCTCGAAGCCTGGCTCGACCGCGAAGGCTACGCCTTCGAGTTCGTCACCGACGTCGACCTGCACCGCGACCCCGCTCTGCTGAAGAATTTCGCCGCGCTAGCCATCGTCGGCCACAGCGAATACTGGTCGAAGGAGGCGCGGCAGGGCGTGCTCGACTATCTGGCGGCTGGCGGCAAGGTCGTGTCGCTGTCGGGCGACACGCTGTCGGTGCGAGTCGCGTTCAACGACGACTGCACCGTCATGGAGTGCCGCAAGATCGTGTTCGAGCCGGACGCGCGCTGGCTGGCGCCCGATATGTGGGGCGAGAGCTGGCACAGCTCCGATCGCAAGGCCGGCGGCACGTTCCGCCGCCTCGGCATGCCGCCCTACGACGTGCTCGGCATGAGCTTCAAGGGCATGATCGATGACGGCACGCCCACCTCGTTCTCGTCCTACACGCTGCTCGACCCGGAGCATTTCCTGGTCAAGGGGCCGCACCCGGTCGTCGCCGACGCCCAAGGCCGCATAGGCCTCAAATCCCTCAACGGCTCGGGTGGCGCATCCGGTTACGAATTCGACGCCAATCTCGACCGTACTCGGCTTGCCGACGCCCCGCTGCCCGGCGTCACCACCATCGCCAGCGCGCTCGGCCAGCGCAACATCGAGTGGCTCGGCGACCCGAACCACGGTGCCGACCTGATCCACTGGCAGCGGCCGGGCGGCGGCGAAGTCGTCAATTTCGGGTCGATCGGCGCCGCCGGCGCGCTGCCGGTCGACGAAGGTTTCGCCAATCTGCTGCGCAACACGCTGCACCATTTCGCCATCGAGAAATCCGGAGCGCCGCGTTGAACGCCATCAGCACCGATATGGTCGCCACCGGCGCGCCCGTCGCCATTCGCGGCCTCGAGAAGCGCTACGGTGCCGTCGTCGCCGTTCATCAGGTCGACCTCGAGGTGAAGGCAGGCGAATTCGTGGCGCTGCTCGGCCCCAGCGGCAGCGGCAAGACCACCATTCTGATGACCATAGCCGGCTTCGAGACCCCGACCGCCGGCTCCATCGGCATAGGCGGGCGCGACGTCACCGTGCTGCCGCCCAACCGGCGCAACATCGGCATGGTGTTCCAGCGCTATGCGCTGTTTCCCCACATGACCGTGGCCGAAAACATCGGCTTCCCGCTGCGCATGCGCAAGATCGGCGGTGCCGAGGCGCGCACGCGCGTCGAGGCGGCACTCGCCATGGTGCGGCTCGAAGGCTATGGCGACCGCCGCACCAGTCAGCTTTCCGGCGGCCAGCAGCAGCGCGTCGCGCTCGCCCGCGCGCTGGTCTACAACCCGCCGTTGCTGCTCATGGACGAGCCGCTCGGCGCGCTCGACAAGAACCTGCGCGAGGAGATGCAGCTCGAGATCAAGCGGCTGCAGCAGCGCGTCGGCGCCACCGTCGTCTATGTCACGCACGATCAGTCGGAAGCCCTGACGATGGCCGACCGCATCGCGGTCATGGATGGTGGACGCATCCAGCAATACGGCCCGCCGCGCGAGATCTACGACAGTCCCTCCAACGCTTTCGTAGCTGGCTTTATAGGCGAGACCAATTTTATCGACGGACATGTCGCCGGCGGCGCAAAGCCAGTCTTCGCCGTCGACGGCTCCGAACAGAAGGTGGCCCTGGAGGCTTCCGGCGCGCCGCGCGAGGGGCCGTCGCGGCTGGCGATCCGGCCGGAGCTCATCCGCCTCGGCGATCCGGCCGGCAGCGAGCTCTCCGGCACGGTTGAAGAGATGATCTACGGCGGCGGCACCGTCGCCTGCCACGTCCGAGTCGGCAACGGCGCCGTCGTCATGGCGCGCGTCCCAGCGGCTGACGCTATCGGCGTCCGGCTCGGCGACCGTGCCGGCCTCGTATGGCAGGCGGATCGAGCCAAGGTGTTCCCGCGATGAGCGCTCGCGCCGACAGCGTCAGGCGGTACTTCTTCGCGGTCACCGCGCAGCAATACAGCCGCGCGCTGACCTGGACGCTGATCGCGCCGCTGCTGGTGCTGCTGCTCGCCGCGTTCGTGTGGCCAATCGTGAAATTCCTGTCGCTCTCAGTGCTTGACCCGTCGCCGACGCTGGCGCATTTCGCCGAGATCTTCGACCGGACCTTCTACTGGACGATCCTGCTGCGGACCTTCCGCACGGGCCTGATCGTCACCGTTATGGCGCTGCTGCTTGGCTACCCGGTCGCTTACCTGATGGCCAACGTCCGCGGGTTGTGGGCCGCCGCGATCGCCGCGATCGTCATCCTGCCGCTGTGGATCAGCATCCTGGTGCGCACCTTCGTCTGGTTCATCTTCCTCGGCCGCACCGGCCTCATCAACAAGGCGGCGATGGGGCTCGGCATCGTCGACCAGCCGATGCGCCTGATCAACACCGAGGTCGCGGTGTGGCTGGCCATGACGCAGATCCTGCTGCCGGTGATGATCCTGCCGATCTACGCCTCGCTGAGGGCGATCCCGCCGGAACTCGGCAAGGCCGCCGAGGGGCTCGGCGCCAGCAAGGCCGGCGTGTTCCGCCATGTCATCCTGCCGCTCAGCCTGCCCGGCGTGGCCGCCGGCGCGGTGCTGGTCTTCATCATGTCGCTCGGCTTCTTCATCACGCCGATGCTGATCGGCGGGCCGCGCTCGATGATGATCGCCACGCTCATCACCGAGCAGGCGACAAAGTTCCTCGACTGGCCGGAGGCGGCCGCGCTGTCGACCATCCTGATGGTCATCACGCTCGCCATCGTCATCGTCTTCAACCGGGCGCTTCGCCTCGACCGCGTCATGGGGTCCGGCGCATGAGCGATGCCGTCCGCACCTTGCCCGCAGACCGGCAGGCCGCCGCCCCCTCGGCGCTCCAGCGCATTCCGATGGCGCGCATCTTCGTGTGGGGGCTCGCCGGGCTCGTCCTGGTGTTCATGGCGATCCCGACCCTGATCGTCATCCCGGTCTCGCTCAACACCAGCAAATATCTCGACTTTCCGCCGGAAGGCCTGACGCTGCGCTGGTACGAGGAATTCCTGACCGACGCGAAATGGATTGCGGCCACAACGCTGTCGTTCCGCATCGCGCTCACCGTCACAATCGCCTCGCTGGTGGTCGGCACCATGGGCGCGCTTGCACTGGTGCGCGGGCTGCGCGGCGGCGGCGTTGCCGTCAATGCGCTGGTCACCGCGCCGCTGATCGTGCCCGGCATCGTCTACGCCATCGCCGTGCTGCTGTTCTTCACGCCGCTCGGTATCGCCGGCACCTTCTGGGGCTACGTGCTGGCGCACACGGCGATCTCGGTGCCCTACGTCGTGCTGATGGTGTCGGCGGCGCTGTACCGGACCGATCCGAGCATGGAGATGGCCGCGCTCAGCCTCGGCGCCAACCGCTTCCAGGCGATCTGGCACGTGACGCTGCCGACCATCCGCCCCGCGCTCGCGGCAGGCGGCATCTTCGCCTTCCTGACGTCGTTCGACGACGCGACGATCTCGTTCTTCCTGGCCAATCTCAGTGACGTGACGCTGCCCAGGAAGATGTTCGAGAACCTGCAGTTCTACATCTCGCCGACGCTCGCCGCGGTGGCGACGCTGCTGACGATCTTCACTCTGGTCCTCGCCGGCCTCGCGCAGTGGATGCGCGTGCGGTCGGGCGGCTGAGGACCGGCAATGGGGCAAGGAAAAGGGAGGAAGCGATAGGCGACACCGGGACGTGCATTCGCGACTTGAACTCAAACCATCGGTCGGCCGCAGCGGCGGACGACGTTGAAGACAAGGGGATCCAGACGTGGAACAGCTATTGAGACTGGGGCGCGCCACGCGGCGCTCCGTGATGGCACTGGCCGCGGGGGCGCTGCTCTCCGCAACGGCGCTCGGCAGCGCGTTCGCTTTCGAGGTCTCGGCCGAGGCCAAGGCCGAGGGCGAACTCGTCATCGCCACCGCGGGCGGCTTCCTGCAGGAGGCGCTCGCCAAGCATCTTTACGACAATTTCACCGCCGCCACCGGCATCAAGGTCATTCCGGTGACCATCAACCCGCAGGAGCAGTGGGCCAAGGTCAAGGCCGACAGCGAAGCCGGCAACGTGCAGTGGGACCTCGTCAATGTCGGTCCCGACAGCCTGGTGCTGCACCAGCAGCTCCTGACCGACCTTGGCGCCAAGTGCGAGGCGCTGCCCAATCTCGTGAAGAACGGCGCGCCGGGCGTGTGCCAGCAGTACGGGTTCCTCTACATCCTCGGCGGCTACATCCTCGGCGTCAACGCGGACCACTATCCCAACGGCACGCCGAAGAACGCGGCGGAGTTCTTCGATACCGAGAAGTTCCCCGGGCCGCGGGCGCTCTCGTCCAACGAGCCGGTCTACAACATGATGATCGCGCTCACCGCCGACGGCGTCACCCAGGACAAGCTGTGGCCGATCGACATCGACCGCGCGCTGAAGAAGATGGACACCATCAAGCCGCACATCGCGTCGTGGTGGACGTCTTCGGACGAGGCGCTGCGCAACTGGCGCTCGGACGAGGTCTACATGTCGACCTTCTGGGCCGGCCGCGTCACGCAGCTGCGTGACGAGGGTGAGAACGTCAAGGCCGTGTGGGCGGGCTTCCCGAAGGATATCTCGGGCTTCGGCATCCTGGCCAAGGCGCCGCACCCGAATGCCGCCAAGGCATTCATCGACTACTTCTTCTCCGACGAGGCGGCAAAGTCGGTGTTCGAGCTCGCCGAGGAAATCAACTACGATCCGCCGAACCTCAAGGCGCTGGAGTTCCCCTCCAACACGCCGCCGGAGGACCGCGCGACCTATCCGGACAACTGGAACGCGTTGCTGTCCATGAACAACGATATCCTGAAGGGCCAGCGCGAGGAGATCGAGAAGCGCTGGCAGGAGTGGATCGCCCAGTAAGCTGGTGCCTGCACCCATCACGAACCGGCCGCGCATGTCGCGGCCGGTTCTGTTTTCCCGGCGAAGCTCGAAACTGGCCCCAGTTTCAAGCCAGTTTGCAGACACATCAAGTCTTTGACAGCGCAGGCCAAATTCCGACACATCCGCATCCACTGGACGGCGCCGCCGTCCATCGGGATCGGGGAGTGCCGGGACAGTGTATCGCATCGGGGTTGATATCGGCGGCACCTTCACCGACTGCGTCCTGGTCGACGAGCGGACCGGCGCGGTAACGCTGCACAAGCTGCTGACAACGCCCGAGGACCCGGCGATCGCGCTGCTCGACGGCGTGCAGGCGCTGCTTGCCGCGGCCGGCATCGGCATCTCGGAAGTCTCGGCGCTGGTGCATGGCACCACGCTGGTCACCAACGCGCTGATCGAGCGCAAGGGCGCGCGGGCCGGCATGCTGGTCACGGCCGGCATGCGCGACATCCTCGATATCGGCCGCGAGCGCCGCTACGACCTCTTCGACCTGCGCCTCGCCTATCCGCAACCGGTCATCCCGCGCAGCCTGCGGCGCGAGATCGACGAGCGCATCGCCCATGACGGTACGATCACGCAGAAGCTGCCGCGCGACGCCGTGCTGGAGGCAGCGCGCGCGCTGGTCGAGCAGGACGGCGTCGAGGCCATCGCGGTCTGTTTCCTCAACAGCTACCGCGATCCTTCGCACGAGCTTGAGGCCGCGCGGCTGATCCGCGAAGCCTTCCCCGACATCCGCGTCTCGGCCTCGGCGGAAGTCTTCCCCTATGTACGCGAATACGAGCGCTGGACCACGGCGGCGATGAACGCCTACGTGCAGCCGCTGTTCGACCGCTACGTCGCCCGCGTCGACGAGCGCATGCGCGCCATCGGCTTCACCGGCCAGTTCCATATCATGACCTCGAGCGGCGGCATGGTCACGCAGGCCACCGCTCGCCGCTTCCCGATCCGCATGCTGGAATCCGGCCCCGCGGCCGGCGCACTGATGTCGGCGCATCACGGCCGGGCCGGCGGCATGGCCGACCTGCTCTCCTTCGACATGGGCGGAACCACCGCCAAGGGCGCGCTGGTTCGCGACGGCCGGCCACTGAAGAAATACGAGCTGGAGGTCGCGCGCGTCCACGAATTCAAGGCCGGGAGCGGCCTGCCCGCCAAGGCGCCGGTCATCGACATGATCGAGATCGGCGCCGGCGGCGGCTCCATCGCCTCGATCGACGAGCGCGGCGTCATCGCTGTCGGCCCGCGCAGCGCCGGCGCCAATCCCGGCCCGGCCTGCTACGGCCGCGGCGGCACGAAGGCCACGCTTTCGGACGCCAATCTGGTTCTCGGCTACTACGACGCCGCGTCCTTTCTCGGCGGCAAGATGCCGCTCGACCTCGCGGCTGCAAGGCGCGCCATCGAGGACACGATCGCGAAGCCGCTCGGCCTCGACGTGGTGCGCGCCGCCTGGGGCATCCACGAGGCGGTCAACGAGAGCGTCGCCAGCGCGTTTCGCATTCACGCATCCGAGCGCGCCTTCGACTACCGCCAGTCGAGCATGGTCGCCTTCGGCGGCAGCGGCCCGGCCCATGCCGCGCGCATCGCCGCCAAGCTCAACGTGCCGCGCGTCGTGCTGCCGCCGGGAGCCGGCGTCATGTCGGCGCTGGGGCTGCTGCGCAGTCCGTTCTCCTTCGAGGTGGCGCGCTCGCACCGCGCCTTGCTCGCCGATGTCGACGCTGCCACCTATGCCGAGGCCTTTGCCGGCATGGAACGCGAGGTCCGCGAGGTTCTGGCCGAGGCCGGGATCGCCGGCGACGACGTCACCGTCCTGCGCCGTCTCGACATGCGCTACGCTGGTCAGGGCTACGAGATCGAGGTCGAGGCCGGCGAAACGCCCGACGGGCTGGCCGAACGCTTCGAAGCGGCATACCGCGCCGTGTTCTCCTCGATCGTGCTCGAAGAGCCGCTGGAGATCGTCAACTGGAAGATCGAGGCGGGCGGTCCCGAACCGATGGCGCAAAGCACCTTCCGCTTCGACCGCGACTATGCGCCGGGCGAGGCGGTCAAGGGCGCGCGCGATGCCTATTTCCCCGAAAGCGGCATGATCTCCGTGCCGGTCTACGACCGCTACCGACTCGCGGTCGGGGCGAGCGTCGCCGGCCCCGCCATCATCGAGGAGCGCGAGGCCACCATGATCCTCGGCCACGACGACCGCGCCACAATCGATAGGCATCTCAATCTCGTCATCGACATCAAGGGAGCGCGGCCATGAGCTTCGATCCGGTCAGCCTCGGCATCATCTGGGACCGTCTCATCGCCATCACCGACGAGACGCTGGGCAGCCTCGTGCGCACCTCGTTTTCGACCAATGTGCGCGAGAGCTACGACCTTTCCTGCATGCTGTTCGACAGCAAGATGCGCTCCATCGCGCAGGGCACCTACTCCGTGCCGTCCTTCACCGGCACCGCTCCGCAGACCGTGCGCCTGATGCTGGAGAAGTTTCCGCCGCACACGCTTGTCGACGGCGACGTGCTCGCCACCAACGATCCGTGGATCGGCACCGGCCACCTCTACGACATCAACGTGCTGCGCCCCATCTTCCACAAAGGCCGCATCGTCGCCTATTCGCTGTCGATCACGCATCTGCCCGACATCGGCGGGCTCGGCTTCTCGGCCACGGCGCGACAGATCTACGAAGAAGGGCTGCGCCTCCCCGTCGTCAAGCTCGTGGAAGCCGGCAGACCCAACAAGCTCATCTTCGACATCGTCGCCACCAACGTGCGCGTGCCCGAGCAGACGCTGGGCGACTTCCACGCCAACATCGCCTGCAACGAGGTGGCGGCGCGGCTGTTCGTGGAGTTTCTCGAGGAATACGGACTCGACCATATCGACGATGTCGCCGATGCCATCGTCGCCAACTCCGAGCGCGCTTTGCGCAATGCCATCGCCGCCATGCCGGACGGCAGCTACAGCCACGCCATCGACATCGAGGGCGGCGCCGACAGCCTGCGGCTGGCGGTTAAGCTCGACGTCATCGGCGACCGCATCCATGCCGACTTTACCGGCACCAGTCCGGTGCTCGACATGGGCATCAACGTGCCCATCGGCTACTCCAAGGCCTTCGTCGTCTATGCGGTCAAATGCGTGACGACGCCGGCGATCCCAAACAACATCGGCTGCGTCACCCCGATCACCGTCAGCGCCCCGGACAACTGCATCCTCAACGCGCTGCCGCCCTATCCGACCGGCGGGCGCCATGTCATCGGCCATTTCGTCAATCCGCTGGTCATGGGCGCGCTGGCGCAGATCGTGCCCGACAAAGTGCAGGCCGAATCCGGCATGATGAGCCTCGTCAACATCCAGGGCCGCCACCGCGACGGGCGCGGCGTGTCGTCCATCTACTTCTCTTCGGGCGGCTTCGGTGCGCTCAAGGGACTGGACGGCCTGCCGACCATGCCGAGCCCATCCAACATGACCGGCACGCCGGTCGAAGTGTGGGAGGACATCTCCGGCATGACCGTGCGCCGCAAGGCGCTGCGACCTGACTCCGGCGGTCCCGGCGAATTCCGCGGCGGCCTCGGCCAGGTGATCGAGATGGTCAACGACACCGGCAACGATCTGACCGTCTCGTGCCTCGCCGGCCGCACCCAGTTCGCCGCGCAGGGCTTTGCCGGCGGCGCGCCGGGCGAACTGCGCGCCTGCCTCATCAACGGCACCGCCGTTCACCCCAAGGGCCGATATTTCCTCAAGCCCGGCGACGTGCTTACACTCGTAGAGCCCGGCGGCGGCGGCTTCGGCCCGGCGGCGAAGCGTGCGCGGACCCGCATCGCGGAAGATTTGCGCGAGGGTTTTGTCACCCCGGAGGCGGCGAGGCGGGATTATGGTTATGCGGGGTGAGATGACGATCTGGCGTTCCCACCCCCTCCGGCGCTTCGCGCCACCTCCCCCATCGAGGGGGAGGAGATCGGAGAGCTTGGCGTCCCTCCCTCCCCTCGATGGGGAGGGTGCCTCGCGAAGCGAGGTGGGTGGGGTGGGCCTCCTCGATAACAGGCGGTCGTCCTGCCACTTGCCGGAAAAGGAATGGGTCGACGCATGACCCACGACCTGCGCAGCGATTTCCTCGGGCCGCCCACCGACGAGATGGTCGAGGCCACGGCGCGTGCCGCTGCGTCGCCCGACGGTTTCGCCCTGCGCGAAAGCCGCTACCAGCGCGAGCTGGAAAGCTACGCCGCGGAATTGCTCGGCAAGGAGGACGCGCTCCTCTTCCCGACCTGTACCATGGCCAACCTCGCCGCCGTGATGGCTCAGGTTGCACCAGGCGAAACCGTGATCGCGGACGCCGAGAGCCACTGCGTTCTGTCCGAAGCCGGCGGCATCGCCGCTGTCGCCGGGGCGATGGTGCGCGGCCTGGCCGGCAGGGCCGGCCTGCTGCCCGTCGACGAATTGTCGGCCGCCCTCGGCGCGGCGCCCGACGCGCAGCGCCAGCCGGCCACGCTGGCGATGCTGGAGACCACGCACAACCGTTCGGGTGGCATGCCGCTGCCGCTGGCGCATCTGGAACAGGTGGGCGAACTGGCGCGCGCGTCAGGCGCCGGTCTTCACATAGATGGAGCGCGCTTCTTCAACGCGGCGATCGCACTCGGCATTTCGCCAGCCGCGATGGCCGCGCCGGCAACGACCGTCTCGCTCAGCCTCAACAAGGGGCTGTGCGCACCCAACGGCGCGCTGCTCGTCGGCAGCCGCGCGGTCATCGAGCGCGCGCTCACCATCCGCCAGCGGCTCGGCGGCGGCATGCGCCCGGCTGGCCCCGTCGCGGCGGCCGGGCTGGTCGCACTCAGGACCATGCTGCCGCAGCTCCAGCGCGACCACGACAATGCGCGCGAACTCGTCGCGGCGCTGCGCCGCCTCGATTTCCGCGCCGGCCCGCAGCTCGCCGGCACCAACATCGTGCTGGTGGAGACCGGCCTCGACGCGCCGGCGCAGCAGCGCTTCCTCGTGGCACTCGCCGATGCCGGTGTGCTCGCCATCCCCTTCGGCGCGGGCCGGCTGCGCCTGTGCCTGCATCGCGGCATCGACGCCGCCGCCATCCCTGAAATCGCCAACGCCTTCGCCAGCGCACGCAACGCGCTCGCCCATCCGGAGACCTGACCGATGTCGAAATGGGGGCCGATGCCGGCCGACCTTGAGGCCGCGCGCCGCGTGGTTGTCTCGCGCAACATCATGGTGCCGATGCGCGACGGCAAGCGGCTCGCCACCGACATCTACCGGCCGGGGCTTGAGAACGGCGAGCCGGCGCACGGCCCCTTCCCGGTCATCCTCACCCGCACCTCCTACGACAAGTCCAATCCCAACATGCAGGTCGGGCCGGTCGGCGAGTTCTTCGCCGCGCACGGCTATGCGGTGGCGGTCCAGGATTTGCGCGGGCGCGGCGAGTCCGAGGATGTCGGCAACTACCATCACGTCGCCAATCCCGAGGAAGGCAATGACGGCTACGACACGGTCGAATGGCTCGCCGCGCAGCCGTGGAGCAACGGCAAGGTCGGCATGGTCGGCACCTCGCACAGCGCGGTCTGCACCAACGCGGCGGCGCTGAAGAACCCGCCCTCGCTGAAGGCGGCGTGGATCGATTCCGCGCCCACCAGCGGCATCGACTGGCAATGCCGGCGCGGCGGCGCGATGGCCATGCAGATGTTTCCGGCGCTGTTCGTGCACGCGCACGACGCGCCGGAGATCCGCGACGATCCCGCCGCGATGGCCCGCATCGAATGGGGCGGCCGCAACGTGCGCCAGCAGCTGCTGTCGATGCCGTTCAAGCCCGGCCAGACGGCGCTCGCGGCCGTGCCCAATCTCGAACGCATCCTGTTCCACTACTATTACGAGGGCGCGAATAACGACTTCTGGGCCATGGAGACCATGGACAACAAGTCGCGCTGGGACCAGTTCGCCGACATCCCCTGCGTGCTCTCCACCGGCTGGTACGACCTGTTCACCGAGGAAGCCACGCAGCAGTTCGCCGAGCTCGCGAGGCGCAAGAAATCCCCCATGCGCCTCGTGGTCGGTCCGTGGAACCACACGGCCATGCGCGGCGGCGCGAGCTTCGTCGGCGAGGTCGATTTCGGCCCGTCGTCCGCCTGGGGCTACGGCGTCTACAACCGCGAGCGGCTGCGCTGGTTCGACCGCTGGCTGAAGGGCATCGACAACGGTGTCGAACAGGAGCCGCCGGTGCGCATGTTCACCATGGGCGGCGGCGACGGCACGATCAGCGCGCCCGGCACCAATGCCGGCGTGTTCGGCGCCGGTATCGACGTGAAGGGCCGGCTCAACCATGGCGGCCGCTGGCGCGCCGAGAAGGAATGGCCGCTGTCGCAGGCCGTGAAGACGCCGTACTACCTGCGCGCGGATAACGGCCTTTCCGCGGAGAAGCCCTTCGCCGCCGGCTCGGCGAGCTGGACCCACGATCCCGAGCGCCCGGTGCCCACGCTTGGCGCCTCGGTTGCGCCGTTCCTCGAATTCCAGCCGCTGCCGAAGGGCATATCCGCCGATTATCTGTCGACCCGCGGCCGCATGACGACGTTCACCCATGACGGGCCGATGCACCAGCGCGAGCGCGAGGGCGTGTTCGCCTGCGCGTCGCCGTATCCGCTGCTGGCGGAGCGTTCAGACGTCGTGGTGTTCCAGACCGAGCCGCTGAAGGAGGCCGTGGAGGTCACCGGCCAGGTCAGCGTGCGCCTGTGGATCAGCTCCACGGCCCTCGACACTGACTTCACCGCCAAGCTGGTCGACGTCTATCCCGCGAGCACGGACGTGCCCGAGGGCTATCACATGAACATCCTCGACTCGATCCTGCGCGCCCGCTTCCGCGACGGCTTCGACGCCGAGAAGCTGATGGAGCCGGGCACCGTCTACCCGATCACCATCATCCTGCCACCGACCTCGAACGTCTTCGCGAAAGGTCACCGCATCAGGCTCGACATCGCCTCGTCGAGCTTCCCGCAGTTCGACGTCAACCCCAACACCGGCGAACCGCTCGGCCGCCACACGCGCACGATCCGCGCGCGCAACACCGTTCATTTCAGCACCGAGCATCCCTCGCACATCCTTCTGCCTATCATGCCGAAGGCGTGACACGCGGCCTGGTGCTGCTATGATCGCGGCGGCTTCGCAAAGCGGAGCCGCCCGCCCATCTGCGCCCAAGCTCCCATGTCTGCGACCCCAGAGACCCCCAGTTCCGATTCCGCCGGTCTGAGCGATCTCGAATTCGCCATGATCGTCGCCGGCCACGGCTTCCACAAATGGCTGGTCCATTGCATCGAGGCGGCCGGCGCGCGCGGCATGAGCGCGCTCGACGTGCTCGTGCTGCACGCGGTCAACCTGCGCGCGCGCGACAAGAAGCTGGCCGATGTCTGCCTCGTGCTCAATGTCGACGATACGCACACCGTCGCCTACTCCCTGAAGAAGCTCGAGGAGCAGGGCTATGTCGTGCACCGTCAGGACGGCCGCGACCGCATATACGCCGCCTCGGCGGACGGCGACGAACTCTGCCGCAAATATCTGGAGGTCCGCGAGCGCACGCTGGTCGACAGTCTCAGGGCCGACGACGTCGATTTCGCCAAGCTCTCCGACACCGCGCGGGTACTGGCGCGCATGTCGCGCTACTATTCCCACGCCAGCCGCGCCGCGACCATCGCGACGCGGAAGAAGTAGGCCCGCCTATTCGGCGAGCAGCGCCTCGCGGCTTATCTCGCCGCCCACCATGGCGAGGCCTTCGCCCTTGATGACCGGCGGGCGGGTGCGGATGCCCATGAGGTAGCCGGACGACGGCGCGATCACATCCGCGGGCGGCACCGCCGGATCGTCGGCCTGCCAGACACGCCCCAGCACCTGCCCCGCCTGCACGGCGCTTCCCGGCTCCACCATGACCTCGAAGAGCCCGGTCACCGGCGCGACGATGTTGTCGTACAGGCCCTTAACGACCACGCCGTCCTGGCGCACCTGATAGCGGCAGTCGATCAGTTTCGCCGGCGGCAGCCCGAGCGACGCGCGCGTCTCGACCTTGCCTTCCAGCACGCCGACATGGCGCAGCACGTTGTTGAGGCCGCTCCAGGCGATCTCCTGGACGGCGACCGGGATGCGGGTCGTGCCGCCGAGCTCCGTCGTGACGACGATCTTGCCCTGCCGCTCGGCCTCGTTCGGCAGGTAGTTGCCGTCCGAGGTGTAGAGGAAGTGGAAGTCGGAGTTCCACGCCTGCATGGCGTCGAGCATCAGCTGGCGCTGCTTCTTGTCCGGCGCCACGCACATATGCGAGCAGGCCGGTATCCAGCCGGCGAAGCCCGACGAATGCATGTCGATGACGACGTCGGCTGCGGGAAAGAGCACCGTCGTGAAGAAGTGGGCGAGCTGCTCGATGGGCGGCCCGTCCGGGTCTCCCGGAAACGAGCGGTTGAAGTTCTCGCCGGTCGGCCAGGTCCGGGTGCCGGCGCGCGACGCCGCCATCGAAATGACCGGCACGACGATGATCCGACCCGAGACGCGCGCCGGATCGATCTCGCGCACGAGGCGCAGCGCGGCCAGCTGGCCTTCATATTCGTCGCCATGGTTGCCGCCGGAGACCAGCACCGTCGGCCCGGTGCCGTTGGCAATGCAGGCGATCGGCACGACGGTCGCGTAGCCGGTACGCTTGTCGCTCGGCACGCGCAGCCGGCCCAGCTGGCGGCCCTTGGCAGCAAGGTCGATGTTGCATTCGACGACGTGAGGCATTCCCGTTCCTCTTGAGGCTGGTCTTCGGCGGCCGGCGCGCTGCCGGTCAGGCTGGCTGCATCGCGTTCCACGGCGCCGCGAAGTGGCAGGCGGCGGTGTGGCCGGACGACAGCGTCACCGGCGGCGGCGCCTTCTCGCTGCAGACCGGCTTGGCGATCGGGCAGCGCGTGTGGAAGCGGCAGCCGCTCGGCGGCTTGGCCGCGCTCGGCACGTCGCCCTTGACCGTGAAGAACGAGCCGCGGCCCTTCTTTGCCGAGGGCACCGAGTTGAGCAGCGCCTGCGTGTAGGGATGGCTCGGCTGCTCGAAGATCGCGAGTTTCGGTCCCATCTCGACGATCTGGCCTAGATACATGACCGCGACACGCTCGGAGATATGCCTCACCACGCCGAGGTCGTGCGAGATGAACAGGTAGGTGAGGCCGAGCTCGCGCTTCAGATCCTGCAGCAAATTGAGGATCTGCGCCTGCACCGACACGTCGAGCGCCGACACCGCCTCGTCGCAGACGACAAAGGCAGGTTCGAGTGACAGCGCACGCGCAATGCACAGGCGCTGGCGCTGGCCGCCGGAAAACTCGTGCGGAAACCGGCTGGCGTGGTGCGTGGCCAGCCCGACGAGGTCGAGCAGCTTGCGCAGCCGGCGCTCCTGAGAGACGCGGTCGCCGACGCCGTGGATCACCATCGGCTCGATGATGAGTTCGCCGGCCGTCATGCGCGGGTTGAGCGCGCCGAACGGGTCCTGGAAGATGATCTGCATCTGCTGTCGCAGCGCCCGCATCTCGGCCGGCGTCTTGCCCAGCACGTCGCCGCCGCGGAACTCGACCTTGCCGCCGGTCGGCTCGATCAGGCGCAGCACCAGCCGCCCGGTCGTGGTCTTGCCGCAGCCGCTTTCGCCAACCAGCCCCAGCGTCTCGCCGCGGCCGATGTCGAAGGAGACGTCGTCGACGGCGCGAAGGGTGCGCCGCTCGGAGAACAGACCCTTCGCCGACAGCACGAATTCCTTGCGCAGGTTGCGCACGGACAGCAGCGGCCCGGCCGCGGATTCGAGCGCGGCGCTCACGACACCACCTGCCGGAATTCGTAGCCGGTGTTGCGGATGCAGGCGGCGCGATGGGCGGCGCCGAGATCGACCAGCGGCGGCCGCGCCGTCGAGCAGGGCGGCTGGGCATAGGTGCAGCGCGGCTCGAACGGGCAGCCGGGCGGCACGGCGAAGGCCGGCGGCACGGTGCCCTCGATCGCCTGCAGGCGGTCCTCGTCGCGGTCGACCGGCGGGATCGAGGCGAGCAGCGCCTCGGTGTAGGGGTGGCGCGGGCCATCGAACACCGCGCCGGCGCGGCCGTCCTCCATGACGCCGCCGAGATACATGATCTGCACGCGGTCGGTGAATGCCGAGACGACACGCAGATCGTGGCTGATGAAGATGATGCCCATTTTGTACTCGTCCTGCAGGCCGAGCATCAGGTCGAGGATCTGCGCCTGGATGGTGACGTCGAGCGCGGTGGTCGGCTCGTCGGCGATCAGCAGCTTGGGCCGGCAGATCAGGGCCATCGCGATCATCACGCGCTGGCGCATGCCGCCAGACAGGCGGTGCGGGAAATCGTCGACCCGGGCTTCGGGCGAGGGAATCCCGACGCGGCGCAGTGCCTCGATGGCGCGGTCGCGTGCCTCGCGCCGGCCCACATGCATGTGGCGGCGCACCGTCTCCATGAGCTGGTCGCCGATGGTCAGCACAGGATTGAGCGCGGTCATCGGCTCTTGGAAGATCATGCCCATCGCCGAGCCGCGCAGCGCCTCCAGCCTGGACTCGCTGGCCGACGCGATGTCCTCGCCGAGCAGCCGCAGCCGGTCCGCCGTCAGCCTGCCATTGGCGGGCAGCAGGCGCATGAGCGCCAGCGCCGTCATCGACTTGCCGCTGCCCGACTCGCCGACAATGCCGAGCGTCTCGCCCGGCGCCAGAGTGAAGCTCACCCCATTGACAATGGTTGTCTTGCCGAAGGCGACCTTGAGGTTTTCGACTTCGAGCAGGGGAACGCCGGCAGTGGGCTGGTCAACAGGCTGCATGTGTCCGCGTGGTTCACCCTCAATCCTAATCCAGTCCAATCATCGTATACAATACTACGATGTGCAAGGCCTCTCCGGCAAAACTGTTCGTATGGACGAGGAAACAGCCCGCCACGCCCGGCCACTCAAATCTCCGTCGCGGAGCGCCGCAAAGCCACCCCCATTTTTGCAGGGATGGCAGACGCTGCGAAGCGACCGCGACGAAGTCTGGTGGCGGCGGCGGCATACGCCCGCGTCAAAGGGTTTCCGGTGTCGCGTTCCTGAACGCGCTCGGCGCCGCACCGAACGCGCTGCGGAACGCGCGGGAGAAATTCGATGCGCTCTCGAAGCCCGTGTCGAGCGCGATCTCGATCACCGGCGCGTTGCTCTGCGCCAGCCGCTGTCTGGCGCGCTCCAGCCGCAGCTGCTTGTACAGGCGCGCCGGCGCTTCCTGAATCCTGGCCATGAACAGCCGTTCGAGCTGGCGCCGCGACAGGCCCACCGATGCGGCCAGCAGTTCTATGCTCAACGGCCGCTCGATGTTGTTCTCCATCGCGATCAGCACCGCTCTCAGCCGTGCGTCGCCGCCCGCCGCGGGCACGATCTTGCGCGGCTGCACGTGCTCGCCGGGACGGGCGCCGTCGATCTGCAGGACTTCCAGCGCGTTTTTTTCGGCATTGATGCCGACCTGGCGTCGCACGATCGACGCGGCCATGTCCGCGGCGCTGCTTCCGCCGGCACACGACCCGCGTTCGCCGTCGAGACTGTAGAGCCGCATCGCCGTTGCGTCGTGATCTGGAAAGCGCTCCCGAAACTGCTGAAGGTGTAGCCAGCTCACGCAGCTGGTGTGGTCCCGCATCAGCCCGCATTCGGCGAGAATGAACGTACCAGTGCACAGCCCGATGAGGCATACGCCCCGCGATGCCGCCTTCCGCAGGTAGCCTATGGTCTCGTTGTCGATCGGGTTCGTCGTCTCGAGGCGTCCGCCGACGACGACGAGGAAATCGAAGCCGGCCGGATCGACGAGGCCGCAGGTCGGCGCGACCTGCACCCCGCAGCTTGCGGTTATCAGTTGCGGGGAACTCGCCAGCACCTGCCAGTCGGCGAAAACCCTCCCCGATCTGTCGGCCTCGTCGCTCGCCAGCCTCAGCACGTCGACGAACAGCGCGAAAGGCGAAAGCGTGAAGGACCGGCCGAGGATGAAGCCGATCCGCAGACGCCGGTCCTCCGACGGTCGCGGCGTCGCCCGCACTGGAACTTTCGTCATCAGCCCCGGCGCAGCACCGCGCCCCCACGCTGCGAAGTGATCAGCCCGTCATTTACAGTGTGAACCCCGTTGACGAACAGATGTTTTAGACCCGTCGCCGTGCGGTTGGGCTCGGCGAAGGTCGCGTGCTCCGTGAAGGTCTCGGGGTCGAACACCACGATGTCGGCGGCCATGCCCGGAGCCAGGTGGCCGCGGCCCGTCAGCCCGAACACCGTGGCGGGAAGGCCGGTGAGCCTGTGGATGGCTTCCTTGCGGCTCATCGCGCCGGTCTCGCGCACCACGCGCCGCCAGAACCACGACGCCCAGCTGTAGGCGCCGTAGAAAATCTCGTCGGCCAGCGGCCCGTCCGGCGCCAGCGCGGTGGCGTCCGATCCCACCATGCAGCGGTCGGCGAGGTAGGTTCGGATCAGCTGCTCTTCCGTGTAGGTCTTGAGGATCACCATGGGATATTGCAGCGCATCGGCGTCGGCGGCCAGAATATCCAGCGCCGCGTCGTGAGGCGGGCGGCCGAGCGCCGCGCCGATCTCGGTGAACGTCATGCCGGAGAATTCCGCATGGCTGCGCGAACGGGCCAGCGCCACCTTTTCCCAGCCGCAGCGCGTGATCAGATTCCTGTGCTTCTTGAGCTCGGCGCGCGTCGAAGCGTCGGCGAGCCGCTTCCGGATTTCGGCTGCACCTCCTTCCAGCGCCGCGGCGGGCACGAGGTTCTTGAGGTGGGTGAACCCGAAGGTCCGCGTATGCATGTCGAACTCGACCGGATTGCCCCGTCCTCTCGCGTCGAGTGCAGCGTCGATGCAGGCGTCGATCACCGCCATGCCGCTGCGCGGCGTGATGTGCGAAATCTGCAGCGGAAGCTCCGCGCGCTCGGCGATCCTGATCGCCTCCGCCACCGCTTCGAGCGCGTTCTCGTCGCGGTCGCGCGTGTGGGTCGCGTAGATGCCGCCGCGCCGGCCGGCAATCTTCGCGAGCGCCACGACCTCGTCTTCCGTGGCGCCGGCCTCCTGCGCGTATTCAAGACCCGTGGAGAGCCCGATAGCGCCAGCCTCCAGCGCCTCCTCCAGATGTCGGGTCATTTCGCTGACCTCCAGCGGTCGCGCCGATCTTGCATCCAGCCCGACGCAGGCCAGCCGCAGCTGGCCGTTCGGCACGAGGGAGAGCACGTTGACCGCCGGTCGGCGGCCGACCAGCGCCTCGAAATAGCCGCCCATGCTGGCGGGCGGCGTCTCGTGCTCGCCGACGGGGCCGTAGACGGCTATCGGCCCGAGCTTGCGGTTCAGGAAAGGCGAGCAGCCGTGGCCGCAATTGCCGACGATCTCGGTCGTTACGCCCTGCAGCACGGAGCTGACGGCTCTTGGGTCGACGAGCAGCGTGTAGTCGGAGTGACTGTGAACATCGATGAAGCCCGGCGCGACGATGCAGCCGGCGGCATCGATGACGGTCGCGTCCTGCACGGGACCCCGTTCCCCGACCGAGCGCACGGTCCCACCGACGACGAGGACATCGCCGACGACAGGCTCGCCGCCCTGTCCGTCGTGGATTTCTCCGCCCCTGATGAGTATCGGCCGCGTCATGCCGCCGCCTCGGCACGGCTGCGCGCGGCCGCCGTGGCCGCGGGGTCGACGGCCGGCCGGCTATCCCGGCTCACGATCACGACGCCGAAGTCGCGCAAGGCCGCTTCGACCGAAACGCGTTCGAGGACGACATCCGCCAGCACGGCCTCCGGGTCGCGCTCCAGCGGGTCGCCATAGCCGCCGCCGCTGGCGAGAACGTGCTTGTACACGTCCCCGCGTTTCAGCCGGTACGGCTGGGTGAGTAGCACCGGCAGCAGCGTCTCGTCCACCGTGTCCGGATTGATGACGTTCAGCGATCCGCTCCCCTCGCCGCCGCCGAACAGGCCGAACGGCCGGAACCGCCGCTTGTCGGAGCGGATCGTCAGCAGCGCCTCGTCGCCGAGGAACCGGAACACGCGCTCGATGGCGAGCCCGCCCCTGTTTCGACCGGGCCCGCCCGTGTCCGCCACATAGCCGTAGCGTTCGATGCGCAGCGGATAGCCCGTCTCGATCACTTCGACGGGGATGTTGGACTGGTTGGCGCCGACATGGGCGACGCCGTCCTGCCCGTCGCTGCCGGCGGTGCCGCCATTCGCGCCCATCATCGTCTCGACGAAGACGTAAGGCGCGCCATTGTGGATTCCGCCGATCGCCGGAATCGTCGCGCCGCCGCTGCCGTCCGCGCCGACCTTGTCGGGAACCGCCTGCGCCAGCGCCCCCATCAGGCAGTCAATCATGCGGAAGCCGGTGATGCCGCGCGCGCCGCACGCGGCCGGCGAGCGCGGATTGACGATCGTACCCTCCGGCGCGATCACGCGGATCGGCCTTGTGAAGCCCTGCGCGTTGGGGATGTCCTGCGACAGCACCGAGCGGATCGCCGCATAGACCGCCGCCCGCGTAAACGGCACCGGAGCGTTGATGCCGGCGCGCACCTCGGGCGAGGTTCCGGTCCAGTCGACCTCGACCTCGTCGCCGGATACCGCCAGGCTCACGCAGAACGGTATAGGCTGCGGATCGGTGCCGATGCCGTCGATGTGGTTGCGGAAGCGGTAGACCCCGTCGGGAACGCGGGCGATCTCCGAGCGGGTCAGCCGCTCGGCATAGTCGTGGATGGCGTCACAGCACTGGCGAAACTTCTCGGCGCCGAGACGGGCGAAGAGCTTGCGGAACTCGCGCTCGCCGACGTGGCAAGCCGCGACCTGCGCCTTGATGTCTCCCGTCACGATGTCTGGCACGCGCACGTTCGCCGCGATGATCTTCCAGACTGAGACGTTGCTCACTCCGGCGTCGAAGAGCTTCAGGATCGGCAGGCGCAACCCTTCCTGGAATATCTCTGTCGATCCGATCGAATTGCTGCCCGGCACGATGCCGCCAACATCGTTCTGGTGGGCGACCGTGGTCGACCACCCTTCGATCTCCCCGTCGATGAAGATCGGCTTGATCACGTAGATGTCCGGCAGGTGCTGGCCTCCTGCCAGATAAGGATCGTTGAAGACGAACACGTCGCCTTCGCGGATGTTGCCGGCCTCCCTGGCGATCAGATTGCTCATCGCATCGTGAAAACTGCCGAGGTGCAGCGGCGTCGTTGCGCCCTGCGCGAGCGTCAGTCCATTGCGGTCGCAGATCGCCGTCGAATAGTCGATCGCGTCGCGCACGATGCTGGAGCAGGCGGTGCGCATGATGATGATCGCCAGTTCGTCGGCGACGGTTTCGAACGCGCTCTTCATCACTTCCAGCATGAAGGGCGAGATGGTGTTGTCGGTGCTCATGGCGTTCACGCGGCTTCCATGTCGATGATGATGTTGCCGCGCCCGTCGAGGCTGGCAAGGGCGCCCGGCGGCACGACGGTCGTGCCCTCATATTCCTCGACGATCAGCGGACCAGTCATGCCGCCGCGGGCGAGTTGGCTTCGCTCGACGACGGGCGTCGCGAGCCAGCCGGCGTCGGGGCCGAAATAGGCGCGGCGTTCCGCGACCTTCGACGCCTGCGCATGCGCGGGCGCGGGCTGCTGCAGCGGGCTGCCCTCGATCGAAACGGAGACGTCGAGCGAGACGATCTCCGTCGCGAAGCCGTCGAGCCGAAGCCCGTAGGTCCGTTCGTGTTCCGCCTCGAACAGCTCGCAGACCTCGGCCAGTGCGGTGGCGTCCATCGCCCTGTCGGGAAGCGGCACGCCCAGCTCGAAGGCCTGGCCGACATAGCGCATGGCGGCACTGCGCCGGCGCGTCAGCCTGCTGTGCTGGCTTCCCAGCCTGCCGCGTACGCCCCGCTCCAGATCGGCGAGTGCGGCGTCCAGCTCCCGGTAGTCCACCTGCGCGATCTTCTTCAGGAAGGAGCGCGACTGGCTGAACTGCACCTCGCCCACGCACAGGCCGACGGCGCTGAACACGCCAGCCGCGGCCGGCACCACCGCGCGCTTCATCTGCAGCTGGCGCATCAGCTCGGCGGCGAAAATCCCGCCATTGCCGCCGAAGGCCATCAGCACGAAGTCCGACGGATTGCGTCCCCGGTAGGTAGACACCGCCTTGACCGCGCGCACCATGTTCGCCGCGGCGACCACGTAAACCGACCAGGCGGCCTCCTCGATGCTCATGCCGAGAGGACTCGCCACGTCGCGCACCAGCGACGCCTGCGCCAGCGCGGCGTCGACGGGCACGGTTCCGCCGGCGAGCGCGTTGGGGTTGAGGTAGCCCAGCACCATGTTGGCGTCCGTCACCGTCGGCCGGCTGCCGCCGGTTCCGTAGCACACCGGTCCGGGCACCGCGCCCGCGCTGTCCGGCCCGACCTTCACGGCGCCGGCGCTGTCGACTCGGATGATGCTGCCGCCCCCCGCGCCGACTTCCGAGATGTCGATGACCGGCAGCTTCAACGCATAGCCGCCGCCCTTCAGCAGGCGGCTCGAAAGCGAGATGCCGCCGCCTACCTCGTATTCGTCCGTGCGGGTTATCTGGCCGTCCTCGATCAGCGAGGCCTTGGCCGTGGTGCCGCCCATGTCGAAGGTGATGACGTTGCCGGTGCCGATCTGCGCCGCCTCGTGGGCCGCGCCGATGACGCCCGCCGCCGGTCCGCACTCCACGATGCGTGCCGGGAAATCCATCACTGCCTGCGCGTCGAGCGTGCCGCCGCTGGACTGCATCACCATCAGCTGGCCGGAGAAGCCGGCACGGTCGAGACCGTCGCGCAGGCGGCCGATATAGGTCGCCACCGGCGGGCCGACATAGGCGTTGATGACCGCCGTGCTGGTCCGCTCGTACTCCCTGATCTCCGGCAGGACATCCACGGACAGCGTGACGAAGAGATCGGGCAGCTCGCGCCGCAGGATCTCGCCGACCCTTCGCTCGTGCGCGGGGTTCCGGTAGGAATGCAGGAAGCAGACCGCGACCGCCTCGATGCCTTCGCGTTTGATGGCCGCGACCGCGTCCATCACATCGCCTTCGTCCAGCTCGACCAGCACCTGGCCGTCGGCGTCCATGCGCTCGCCGATCTCGTAGCGATGGTTGCGCGCGGCCAGCGGCGCCGGCTTCACATAGAGCGGGTCGTAGAGCCGCGGCACGCGTATGCGCCGCAGTTCGAGCACGTCGCGGAAACCGCGCGTCGTCAGCAGCGCGGTGCGCGCGCCCTTCTGTTCGAGGATGGCGTTCGTCGCCACGGTGCAGCCGTGATGGATCTCGGCGAAGTCGGAAGGCTGCAATCCGAGTTCGGCCACGAGGCTGCGCATGCCCTCCACCACGCCGGCGCTGTAGTCGGCCGGCGTCGAAGGCACCTTGCGAGTGGCCAGACGCCCGTCCGGCAGGAACAGGGCGATGTCGGTGAACGTCCCGCCTATGTCGGCGGCAACTTTGAGGTGGGCTTTGGTCATGTCAGGCTCTGGTTCGGGTCAGGAATTGACCGGCAGGAGGAGGTCCGGGAGCCACAGCGTCAGCCGTGGCACGAAAGTGAGGACGAGCAGCATCCCGATCAGCAGCAGCACGAAGGGTATCGCCGCCCATGCGAGCCGGCCGAAGCGGATGCCGGACACCGAAGAGAGGATGAACAGGCCGATCCCCATCGGCGGTGTCATGATGCCTATCAAAAGGTTGAAGATGGCCAGCACGCCGAAATGGATGGGGTCGATGCCGAGCGAATTGGCCGTCGGCAGCAGCAGCGGAACGGAGATGAGCAGCGCGGGCATTGTCTCGATGATGCAGCCGATCAGCAGCAGGACCACCGTGGCCAGCAGGAGGAACGTCACCGCATTCAGATTGGCGTCGCCGAAGGCGGTGGCGATCGAGGCCGCGGTTCCCTGCGCCACGAAGATGTACGAAATGGCCGACGAGGCCGCGATCATGAACAGGATGTGCGCGGAGCTTTCGACAGTGTCGCGCAGCGCCGCGTAGACCGCGCGCACGCTGATCGTGCGCTCCACGCAGCCCACGAACAGCGCGTAGAGGCTGGCAAGTACGCCCGCTTCAGTCGGCGTCACGAAACCCGCCGACATGCCGCGCAGGATGACCAGCGGCGCGAACAGGGCCAGCAGCGCCGACCACGTCGTGCGCAGCAGGCGACGGCCGTCGAAGGCGGGCGGGTCGGGCATCGGGGTCAGGCGGAAAGCGCCGTAGAAGGCGATGAGCGCGGAGATCGACAGCGCGACCAGGATGCCCGGCACGACTCCGGCCAGGAACAGCCGGGCGATCGAGACGTCGGCCATGATGGCGTAGACGACCATCATGATCGACGGCGGGATGATGGCCCCGAGCGTCGAGATCGACATCACGATCGCGGCGGCGAACGGCGCCGAATAACCGGCCCTGGGCATCTCCTTCATAGCGATGGAGCCGAGCGCCGCGGCATCGGCCACCGCCGCGCCCGAGATGCCGGAGAACACGAAGCCGGCCAGCACGTTGGCGTGCGCCAGTCCGCCCCTGATCCAGCCGAGAGCGGCCTCGGCGAAATCGAAGATCTTCCGGATCATGCCGAGTTGCATCATCAGGTGCGCGGCCAGGATGAAGAACGGGATCGCCATCAGTTCGAGGCCACGCACGCTGGCCGCCATGTGCTGGGGAATCCCGATCAGGTCCTGGCCGACCAGCAGCATGGCGACGCCCGCCGCCAGAACGAGGCTTGCCGATACGGGAATGCCGATCACGAAGGCGACGACGAAGAGAACCAGCATCAGAGCCGAGATCATCACGCGTCTCCGGCGATGGTTCGGGCGCGGTCGGGCTCGTCAGGCGCCAGAACGCGGCGCAGGCATTCGAGCGAGATGAGCACCAGCCCGATGAAAAGCGGCGCAGTGAAGGCAGCGCGCGGAAAGCCGACGCCGGGGGTCTTGAAGGGCCACTGCAGCTGGATCAGCCGCCAGGCGTACCAGGCGCAGGCGATGAAAATGACAGCGCTGGCGAGTTGTACCGCCCGCCTGTAGAACGGCTGCGCGCGGGACGGCAGTGCGTCGACCACGAAGGTGACGGTGATGTCCTTCGCGTGGTGGTAGACGACCACGATGCCGAGGAAATACAGCCAGGACGCCAGCAGCGTGTTCGTCTCGTAGATCCACGAGAAGGAAAAATCGAAAAACGAACGCAGCACGATCTCGAGCGAGTTCACCGCGATCAGCGCGGCGAGGATCGACACGCACAGGGCCGTCGTGGCCGCGCTTATCCAGTCGCAAACGTGTCGCAGCACCTGCGGTGACATGGCAAGCCTCGTATGGTCGCGGTGAAGCCGGCGCGACATGCGCCGGCCTGTCGCTGGCGGCGACGGTCAGTCGGCGAGAGCGTTCACGGCGTCGCGCAGCGCCGCCGACACCACGCCTTCAGCCACCAACTGGTCGTAGAGCGGCTGGAGCTTCGCCCGCATCGCCGCACGATCGATCTCGACCACCTTCGCCTGGTTCTCCGCGATCATCTTCTCGACGTCCGATGCGGCATTCTTCAGCGTGGTTTCCGCATAGACCTTGCCGGCCTCGTTGGCGGCGTCGACCAGCGTCGTCTGCTGCTCGGGAGTGAGCTTCTGCCAGGTCTGTTCGCTGATCGTCATCGGCCAGGTCTGCGGGTACTCCTTGATCTCGACGATGTAGGGAGCGACCTCGGCGAACTTCATGGCGCGCACCATGCTCAGCGGCGCGGTCACCGAGTTCACCGTGCCCTGCCTTATGCCGAGATAGGTTTCGGTCCACGCAAGCTGGATCGGCAGCGTGCCGAGCGCGCTCCATGAGCGCTGATAGACCTCGTTGGGGAACATGCGCACCTTCAGCCCCTGAAGGTCGTCGACGCTGTCGATCGCCTTGGAGCTCATCAGCACGCGGTAGGGACCGCGGTCGCCGTTCCATTCCGTCGACAGCACGCGGATGCCGCTTGCCTGCAGCTTCTCGATAGCCGGCTTGAAGGCATCGCTCTTCAGATAGGCGCGCAGCTTGTCGTGCGTTCCCACGAAGAACGGCAGCGAAATGACGTTGATCTCGGGGCCGGCAATCGACGCATAATATTCGAGCGCGCCCGAGTACAGATCGAGCGAACCCGTCATCAGGCTTTCCAGCGAGACGTCCGGTCCGCCCAGCGCATCGAGCAGATGCACCTGCACGAGGAGCTGGCCGTTCGAGCGCTCCTCGACCAGCTTCTTGAACGCCTGTAGCGCGATGTCTTCCGGACTACCGGGCCCGGAGGATTCGTTGAGTTTGAGGGTCGTCTGCGCGGCGGCCGGAGCGGCGAGCGAAAACGACAATGTCGCGCCGAGCAATACGGCGCACAGACGTGCGAGCATGTTGTTCCCCTTGATCTCTCGGCGGTCGTTTCTGCCACCGCGAAGCCAGCCTATGCAGCACTGGACATCATGTCGAATTGTCCGTTCATATGCCGATCCATAACGCGGCTGAATGGAGAGGGCAGCATGCACGCCGGGATCACGCTGAGACAGATCGAGACGTTCTATTGGGCGACCCGGTTGCAGAGCTTCTCGGCCGCCGCCCATCAGCTCAACACCACGCAGCCCGCGGTCTCGAACCGCATCCGCGAGCTGGAAACGCATCTCGGCCTGACACTCTTCGACCGCGCCGGCCGGTTGCCGACCCTGACGCCGGAGGGACGCGATTTCCTCGACCTGGCCGAGCGCTTCGTCGAGCTCGGCGACGAGCTGACGCGCCGCGGAAGTTCACGCGATGCCATCTCCGGCGTGCTGCGCATCGGCGCGGCCGACACCGTGGCGCTGACCTGGCTGCCGCGGCTGGTCGCCGAGCTTTCACGCCTCTACCCACGCCTGAATGTCGAACTCGACGTCGACTTGAGCGTGCACGTCCAGGCGAAGCTCGCCGAGGGCGATCTCGACGTAGGCTTCCTCGTCGGGACCGCTCCGAACGCCGACTTCGCGGAGATCCAGCTCGGCCGCGTCGCCAATGCGTGGATGGCGGCGCCCGAGCTGAACCTTTTCGGAAGGCGGATCGCGCCGCAGGAGCTGGCAGCCTATCCGATCGTCACCCATTCGCGCGGCTCGCACCTCTACCGCACGATCCGCGAGTGGTTCGCCGCGGCCGGCGTGACGCGGCTGCGCCTGCACGGCTGCACCAGCCTTGCCAGCATGATCGAGATGACCGCGGCCGGGCTGGGCGTCGCCGTGCTGCCGCCCGCAATGATCCACCGGCTCTACGAAAGCCGGCGGCTGGGCGTCATCGACACCGCCGCAGCGCTGCCGCCGACGCAGTTCTGCTGCGTCCATCCGCGCCGGACCCCGTCGGCCGTCTATGAGGAGACCGTCCGGATCGCGCGGCGCGAGATGGCGGCCGATTCCTGTTTCGTGCCGCTGGAGGCGCAGCGCTAGCGGCAAGGAGGCAGGCCCCGCGTCGCCCCGTTGCCTAGGCCGGCACGACCGGCAGCAGCAGGTGCGACGGGTACTGCGCGGTGTGAAACACTGTCTGCGTTGCCACGACAGCATCGGCCCGCGTGTCCGTCGCGATGTCGCCGCCCGATTGCAGATTGCTGCTGATGCGCGGGAAGCTGCTGCTGGCGACCGTGACGCGAAGACGGTGACCCTTCAGGAACACCATGCTTGTCGGGTAGCAGCGAATGCGGAACTCCTCCATCTTGCCCGGCTCCAGCAGGTCGGTGCGTTCGAAGCCGTTGCGGTGGCGCGCCCGCAGAATGCCTTCCGCGACGAAGATCGAGCGGCCGTCCGGATGAACGTCCGACAGCCGCAGCACGAAGTCGCAATCGCGGGCATCCGATGAGGCGTACAACACGGCCTCCAGCGGCCCGGTCACTTCGAGATCTTCGGCCAAAACCTCACTGGTATAGACGAGCACGTCGCGCCGCTTTTCGATCGGCGTCTGATCCGAAGGCCCGGGACCGACCTGTATCGACGAGTTCTGCATCATCGTCGCGATCGAGTTGTTGCCGCCGATCGTCGGCACCGGGTCGAGCGGGTCGTTGCGGTAGCTGTCGGAGGGTTCGTCACGTGCCGGCATCGTCGCCGAGAAGACGCCGTCGCCGTCGATGCTTTGCGCCGCGCCGCCGGAATGCAGGTACCATTTCTGGTAGGTCGTACCGGGCAGCGGCCACTCGTGCACGTGGCGCCACTTGTCGATGCCCATCGTGAACAGCGAGATCGGCGGCTCGGCGGCCATGCCGGTATCGTTGCCTTTCAGCCAGTGGTCGTAGAAGCGCAGTTCGTGGCTGCGCACCGAGCTTTCCGCCTCGGGTCCGAAATCGAGATCGCCGATCCTGCGGCCGCTCTCTTCCTCGTGCGACCACGGCCCCATCAGCACCCGTTGATTGTTGCGGGCGAGTTCCGTCGCGCCCTGCTCGCGCACGCCCTGCCACTGCCGCATCATCGCGCCCGGATAGGCGTCGAACCAGCCACCCTGCTGCAGCATCGGCACGTCGACGTGTTCGTAGATGTGCTTGTGGTCGAGGCTGCGCCAGTAGTCGTCGTAGTTCGGGTGCCTCAGCCAGTTCTTCCAGGTTTCGAGCGGCTTTCCGACCGCCGCCTCATCGAGCGTGCCGAGCGGCAGATGGCGAAGCACGCGATCGTTCAGCACCGTGTCGCGCGCGGACGGTCCCGTCACGATGGCCATCGCCGAGTGCCAGAGCATGGCGGCGCCAACCGACAGGGCCAGCTGGAACGCGCCGCCGAGATAGTGGCAGTCAGCATAGTAGTCGTCGCAGATCACCGCGGGCGACATGCAGCGGATCGCCGGGTGGCGCAGGCGCGCGAGCTGCCACTGAACGATGGCGCCGTAGCTGCGACCCCATGTGCCGACGTCACCGTTGCTCCACGGCTGCTTCACCACCCAGTCGACACTGTCGTAGGCGTCCTCGCCGTCGCGCGTCCAGGCGACGAACTCGCCATCCGACTCATAGCGTCCGCGCGTGTCGATCACGATCGCGGCGTAGCCGCGCTTGGCGAACCACACGCCCCAGGCGATGAAGCGGTCGCGCGTGCTTTCGTAGGGCGTCCACTGGACGATTGTCGGCCACGGCCCCTCGGCAAGCGGCAGGTAGACGTCCGCCGACAGTTCCACGCCGTCGCGCAGCGGTGCCCGCTGGTCGTACAGCATCCGCACCTCATGGTCCGGCTGGGACAATGCATCCATGAAATCGGTCGACATCAAGTTCCTCTCATTCCCCATCCCGAGGCCGCCAGACCGGTCGCAGGCAGGCAAGGCCTATCGAAGCACCGCGCCGTACCTTCGGCAGGCGCCATCGTCGCCGCTTTCGCACGGACGCCATGCTGACGCGCGCCTGGAAGCGGCTGCGGAGAGCGGGCTGCATCGCGCAACGGATTTGGCTCGAAGACAATTGGAAGCCTCGTATACAATCCTACGATTTGCAAGCCCTATGTGAAGGACCCCGGCTGGGGATCTCAGGCCCCGCCGCCGCCATGCGAATGGTCACGTGAGCGCTCACAGATTATTGCATATTGTTTGCATGAACATATTATGCAAATGTCGCGCGAACGCAACCCCATGCGAGATAGGGAGTTCGGGAGTGCAATCGGACAAGGCAGTGCGGATCGGGATCGACATCGGCGGCACCTTCACCGACATCGTCGCCGCATCCGGCGCGACGATCGTCGGCTACGAGAAACTGCCTTCCACGCCGCAGGACTACAGCCGGGCGATCGAGACCGGTGTGGCGCGGCTCATGGCGCGCTGCGGCATCCGGCCGGACGAGATTGCGGCCGTGGTGCACGCAACCACGGTGGCCACCAACGCGATTCTCGAAGGACGGGGCGCACGCACGGGTCTGCTGACGACGGCCGGCTTCCGCGACGTGCTCGAACTGCAGCGCATCCGCATCCCCGAGCTCTACAATTTCAACTATGAGAAGCCGAAGCCGCTGGTCCCGCGTGCGCTCCGCCTCGAAGTGCGCGAGCGGCTCGCCCACGACGGTTCCGTGCTGCGTCCGCTCGACCTCGAAGGGCTTGAAACCGCCCTCGAACGATTTCGCACGGAAGGCATCGAGGCGCTGGCGATCAGCTTCCTTCACGCCTACGCCAATCCCGTCCACGAAGAGGTCGCCGCGGCCGCCGCGCGGCGCGTTCTCGGGCCGGACGTCTTTCTCAGCGTCTCATCGTCGGTGCTGCCCGAAATCAGGGAATACGAGCGCACCAGCACGACGGTCATCAACGCCTATGTCGGGCCGACCGTCAGCTCCTATGTCCGCCGCATCCGCGGCGTGCTCGACGCTCTCGGCATTGGCGCGCCGCTGCGCATCATGCAGTCCAACGGCGGCGTGCTGAACGCCGAGGCGGTGGTCGGCCTGCCCGCGGCAATCGTGGAGTCGGGGCCGGCCGCCGGCGTCATCGGCGGCGCGCTGATCGCCCGCGACGTCAGCGGCGGCAGCGCCATCACCATCGACATGGGCGGCACCACCGCGAAGGCATCGTTGATCGAGAACGGACAGGTCACCCGCACGACCGAATACGAGGTCGGCGCCGGCATCAACATCAGCAGCATGCTGGTCAAGGGGCGCGGCCACGCGCTGCGCCTTCCCGTCATCGACATCTCGGAGATCGGCGCGGGCGGCGGCAGCATCGCCCGTGTCGACGCCGCCGGCCGCCTCCACGTGGGACCCCACAGCGCCGGCGCGGAACCGGGGCCGGTGGCCTACGGGCGCGGCGGCGAGCGGGCCACGCTGACCGACGCGATGGTCGCGCTCGGCTACCTCAACGACCGCGCCATCGCGGGCGGCGCCGTAGCCATCGACCGGCCGGCAGCGGAGGCGGCGATCCGCGAGCAGGTCGCCGGGTCCGTCGGCGGCGACGTGCGGCAGGCCGCGCACGGCGTCTATCTTCTCTCGGCCTCGATCATGACCCGCGCGGTGAAGGCGGTGACGACGCTGCGGGGGCGCGATCCACGACATTTCGGCCTCATCGCCTTCGGTGGCAACGGCGCGCTCATGGCCGCGCAGATCGCAGACAACATGGGAATCCGGCGCGTCGTCGTGCCGCCGATGCCCGGCGTGTTCAGCGCCACCGGCCTCACCACTGCCGCCGTCCAGCGCGAGATCGTCCAGAGCCATTTCTGCCGTCTCGACGAGCGGTCGGCCCCGGGCATCGCGGCGCTCGTGCAGACCCTTTCCGCTCGCGCACGCACGCTGCTGCTCGACGACGGCTGCAGCGCCGATGGCATCCACATCGCCGTTCAGGCCGACCTGCGCTATGCGGGGCAGGCTTACGAGTTGACGGTGCCGCTGACCGGCGCCGGCACTCCGGCAGAGCTCTGCGCGCAGCTTTCCGAGAACTTCCACGCCGAGCACGAGCACAGCTACGGCCACTGCTCCCGTTCCGAGCCCATCGACCTCGTCAATCTGCGCATCGTCGCGCATGATGACGACGGACTCGCGGACCTTCCGCAGCCGTCCGGCGGCGGATCCGGCGAAAGCCAGCCGGCAAGATCGCGCGACGCCTATTTCGGGCGGGGGACGGGGGACCTGCGTACGCCGATACTCCGCCGCGCGGACCTCGGCAGCGGCCCGCGACCGGGACCGCTGATCGTGGAGGAGTACGACGCCACGATCCTGATTCCACCCGGATGGTCGGCCCACCTCGACGGGCGCGGCAATGTCGTTCTGGAGCGCTGAGATGACCACCACCCACGATCCCGTCACCCTCGAAGTCATCAAGAACAATCTCGATTCGATCGCCGACCAGATCGCGCTCGTGCTGATGCGCAGCGCCTATTCGCCGATCGTGCGCGATTCGCTCGACTATTCGACCGGCGTCTGCGACCGCGACGGCAGGTTTGTCGCGCAGGGGCTGACGACCGCGCTGCATCTGGGGTCCTTCCCCTTCGCCATGGCCAATCTGGTGACCCGCATGGGCGCGACCATGCGGCCCGGCGACGTCTACATCTTCAACGATCCCTACGGCAGCGGCGGCATGCACCTGCCGGACATCTACCTGGTGAAGCCCGTATTCATCGACGGCGCGGTCGAGGGTTTCGCCACGGCGCTCGTGCACCATGCCGACGTCGGCGGCATCGCGCCCGGCGCCATGGCCGTCTACGCGACCGAGATATTCCAGGAGGGCCTGCGCATCCCCCTGATGAAGCTCTATGACGCTGGGCAGCTCAACGAGACCGTCACCGACTTCATCGGCGCCAATGTGCGCATTCCGCGGCAGGTGCTGGGCGACCTGCGTGCCCAGCTTGCCGGCGTCAATCGCGGCGAGCAGGCGATGGTGGAGCTGATCCGGCAGTACGGGGCGGAGGAATTCCGCACCTATTGCCGGCTGCTGCACGACGCCAGCGAGACCGGCATGCGGGCGGTCATCCGCGCGATCCCGGACGGCGAATACGAGGCCGAGGACTTCATCGACGGGCTCGGCCCCGATCCGGAGCCGATCCGCTTCAAGGTCCGGATGACCGTTGGCGGCGACACCGTCACGCTGGACTGGACGGGAACCTCGCCGCAGGTTCGCGCCGCCATCAACGCGCCCGGCCCGTTCGTGCATTCCGCCAGCTACCTGGCCTTCCGCTGCCTGGCGGGCCCGGAACTGCCGAACGCGCAGGGCTACACGCTGCCGATCAAGGTCCATGCGCCGGCCGGCACCATCGTCAACCCGACGCTGCCGGCGGCGGCCAACGCGCGCGGCATTGTCGGGTTCAGGGTGTTCGACACGGTCATGCAGGCGCTCGGCAAGGCGATCCCCGACCGCATCTCCGCAGGCGGCGAGGGCGGCGCGATCAACTTCGGCGTCGGCGGCGTGATGGACGGTTCGCACTACGTCTTCGGCGAGACCACGATGGGAGCATGGGGCGGCCGGCCGGGTCTCGACGGCATCGACGGCGCGGCGAACCTCGCGGCAAACCAGTCCAACCAGCCGGTCGAACTGATCGAAGCCCAGAACCCGCTGCGCATCGAGCAGTATGGCTTTCTCGAAAACTCGGGCGGCCCGGGACAGCACCGTGGCGGCATGGCGATCGTGCGGCAGTACACCTTCCTCGCGCCGAGCAGCACGCTGACGTTCCGCACCGACCGCCGCAGCCATCTTCCGGCCGGCGTCGGCGGGGGCATGCCGGGCACGCCGAACCTCAACCTGCTGATGCGCGGCGGTTCGCAGACCGAGCTTCCCGTCCTTCCCATGGAAGGCTACGAGGTCGGCCACCGCGACGGCTTCTTCCAGATCATGCCCGGCGCCGGCGGCTATGGCGATCCGCGGCTGCGCGAGCCATCGTCCGTCCTGGAGGACCTGCGCAACGGCAAGATCACCGCAGACTACGCACGCGAGATTTACGGAGTCGTCGTCGCGGCGGGAGAGGTGGATATGGGAGAGACGTCAAGACTGCGCGGCGCCATGAGTAGCGCCGCATCCGACGCCCATCTCAGCCATTTCCGCTCGGCCCAGGCCGCGCGCCTCGCCTTCGGGCTTGCGCTGCGCGATACCGGCGCGGAGGCCCGGCCATGAGCGTGGCGCGCCCCGCGTGGGCCGAACTTGATCTCGCGGCGCTGCGGCACAACGTCGAGGCGGTGCGCCGCCTCGCGGGTCCGAAGACCCGGATCCTTGCGGTGATGAAAGGCGATGCCTACGGCTTCGGCATCGAGAAGATGGCGCCCACGCTCGAACGGTTCGTCGACGGCTTTGCCGTGGGCGACGTCGAGGAGGCGCGGCTGTTGCGCCCCTTTGCCGGCACGCGACCCATCCTTCTCTACGGCAGCCTGATGCCCTCCGATCTGGCGGTTCTTGACGAAGGAATCATCGCCACCGTGCATTCGTGGCCGTGCCTCGAAGCATTGGCTGGGACCGGCCGCGCCCGCCAGGTGATGGTCAAGGTCGATTGCGGCTTCGGCAGGCTCGGCTTTCCCGAAACTGAGATGCCCGCCGTGCTCGACCGCATCGCCGGGATGCCGGCCGACGTGCGACTCTGGGGCGCCTACACGCATCTGGGCGCCGTGGACGACGCGGCCACCGTCGCGCTTCAGGTGCAACGCTTCGAAAGCGTGCGCGCGGCCGCACGCCAGCGCGGCATGGCCGACCTGGTGATGATGGTGGCAAGCAGCCGCGTGCTGGTCGACAACCCGGCGCTCGCGCTCGACGCCATCAATCCCGGACGCATCCTGTTCGGCGCGATGGAGGAACCGTGGGCGTCGCGCGCGGCGATCAGGCCGGTGCTGCGCAAGGTCGCGGCGCGCCTCATCGCGATCAAGGACCTGCCCGCCGACCGGCGCCTCGGTTACGGGAGCATCGCGCCGGGACGCGGCACGATCCGCGTCGGCATCGCGCCGATCGGCTTCGCGGCGGGACTGCCGCGCAATCTCGACGGCGCGCCGCTGCTGCTGCGTGGTCGCCGCACCCAAGTGCTCGGACTCGCCTCGATGGAGCATCTTCTGGTCGACCTGGAGCCGGCCGGCGGCGAAGTCGGCGACGAGGTGGTTCTGGTCGGCTCGCAGGACAGCGAGACGCTGACCATCGAGGACATGGCGCGCCACACCGGGCTGACCGCGCTGGAGCTCTCGGTGCGGCTGGCGCGCGGCGTGCCCTCTATTCCCGTCGACGGCTGAGCGCCGCGCTCCGCGTCAGCCCGCCGGGCTCTCGAACACGCCGTCGCGCCGCGGCGCGTAGCCTTCGGCGAGAAACTCGTTGAAGCGCAGCCGCGTGTTCACCGTGTGCAGGTGCGCCACCTTCTCGGCGGTCACCTCGTCGCCGGTCTCGATGGCCGTCACCATCTGGCGGTGCTCGTCGGCGACCACGCGCAGGAACTGCTCGTAGACCTGCTGCGTCTCATAGGTGATGCGGCTCAAGGTGAAGCGCGCGACGCGCAGGCCGACATCGAGGTAGCGATCGTAGGTCGAGGACAGCAGCTCGTTGCCGCACGCCTGCGAGATCGCGGCATGCAGGTCGCGGTTGCGAAGCACCAGTTCTTCCTGATTGTCGCTTCGCATGCAGTCCTCGAAGGCGTCGCGCGCGGCGCGGATCGTTTCGAGATGGCGCGCCGAGCGGCGCCGGGCCGCGAGCACGGTGACGGCGCGCTGCACAAGATCCATCGCCTCGAGGTAGTCCTTGATCTTCGACAGATCGAGCGCGCTGACCTGGCTTCCCTTGTTCGGCAGCAGCGAGACTAGCCCCTCGGTCGCCAGCCGGTTCACGGCCTCGCGGACGGGCGTGCGGGAGACGTCGTATTGCCGGGCGATCGCCGCCTCGTCGACCATTGCGCCCGGCATCAGCCGCATGGCGAGAATGTCGGCGCGCAGGCCCTCGAAGACGCGCGTCGCGCTGTCGCCGCGCCGGACGGTCTTGGGTTTCTGTTTCATCGCACTCCGGTAGCAGCGGCACGGACCCAGTCAAGGGGCCGGCCGCATAACCGCGGATCGCGCTGTAGGATCGCTAGCAGACCCAGCCGCCGTCGATGATGTAGGCCTGGCCGGTCGTATAGGTCGCGCCGGAGAGATAGAGCACGAGGTCGGCGATCTCGTGCGCCGTCCCGATGCGGCCGATCGGCTGTCTGGCGATGAAGGCCGCTCGCGCCTTCTCGTAGTCGCCGGTGTCGCGCAGGCGCTGCTGCAGCGAGGGGCTGTCCACCGTTCCGGGGCAGATCGCGTTGCAGCGTATGCCCTGCGCCACATAGTCGGCGGCGACGGCCTTGGTCAGGCCGATGACGGCGGCCTTGGATGCCGAGTAGACGAAACGGTTGGGGACGCCTTTCACCGAGGACGCGACAGACGACATGTTGATGATGCAGCCGTCGCGCCTGTCGAGCATGCCCGGCAGCACCGCGCGGATCGTCCGCACCTGCGCCTTGAAGTTGATGTCGAGCGCGACCTCGAGCTCGGCATCCGTGAATTCGAGGATGGTGCCGGAATGGACGATGCCGGCGCAATTGAACAGCAGGTCCACCGCCCCCGCCTGCTGCACCACGGCGCGCACGGCCGCATCGTCGCGCACGTCGAGCACCGTGGTCTCGACATTGGGCACGCCGCCCAGTTCGCCCAGCAGCGGCGCATTGATGTCGGTGGCTATCACGCGGTAGCCGGCGGCCGCGAGCGCCTCCACCGAAGCGCGGCCGATGCCCTGCGCGGCCGCCGTCACCAGCGCTGTCTTTTGTCCCGTCATTTTGGTCTTCTCGTCTTTCACTGGCCTGGATTGGAAGCTTCTGGAGCGAACACGCGCGCGAGCCGCCTGCGAACGGGCTCCGGGTCGAGCATGTGGCGCTCGCCTATGAGAACGAGCCGGTTGCCCGGCAATGCGGTGCCACAAGGCATCAAGGTCGCCCTGCGGCCGACCATCTGGAACAGCAAGGTCGTGCCGGGCATCTCGGCGAAGTTGAGCAACCCCTTGGCGCGCACGAGCGTCGGCGCAAACTCCTCGATCATCCGCTGGAAGTCCTGCAGGCTGCCGGGTTTCTCGCCCTGCCATTCGAGCGTCACGAAACGCGACGCCGCATCCACGGCGGTGCGGGGCCCCTTCGCGCGGCTGTCCAGGTCGCTGTCGAGCAGGACTTCGAGCGGCAGGAGCTCGTCGTCCGTCTCGATGAGCGCCGCCCCGGTTGCCGCCGCGAGGCGGGAACGCAGGCGCGCCGCATCCAGTCCCGCCGTCTTCACCAGCGTAACGAAATCCGCGCAGGCGATCTGCGCCGCCCACAGCGGGTCGTCGAAACGGGCGGGATCGTCGGTGAGATCCTGCGCATCGGCAACCGCCACAACCCCGCTCAGCCGCGCATGGGCCCACAGCTCCGGGTCGGCCAGCGCCTCCACGATGCCATGCGGGTCGGCGACGCCGCTGGCCTCGATGACGATGTTGTCGAGCGGCTGCGGGCGCGAGACGAGCAGCTTGAGCGTCCTCAGCAGGTCGCCCTGCAGCGAGCAGCAGATGCAGCCGTTCGCCAGTCCGATCACCGTGTCGGTGCGCTCCGCGATCAGCGCCTCGTCGATGTTGATCGAGCCGAAGTCGTTGACCACCGCGGCGATGCGGCGACCGTCTGTCTCCGCCAGGATCCGGTTGATCAGGGTGGTTTTTCCGGCACCCAGGAAACCCGTGACGAGGAGGATCGGGAGGCTCACGCGTCGCCCCGGCGGATGGGCCGGCCAGGCGCCGCGTCGCGAACGAGTTCCCCGCCGGCGATGACCGCAACGCCGCCTACCAGAACATGCCGCATTCCCTCGGCAGGCAAGGTCATGCGGTCGAAGCTGGCGCGCTCTCCGACCGTATCGAGGTCGAAGATGGCGATGTCGGCGTCGGCTCCCTCCCGGAGCCGCCCCTTGCGGCGGAAGGCGGGGGCGCAGCTCTCCATGATGCGGGCCGGGATCAGCGAACACTTGGCGATCGCTTCGGTGAGCGACACCGCGCGCCGCTCGCGCACCCACCGGCGCAGGAAGCGGGTGAAGGTGCCCGCCGCGCGCGGATGCGAGGACTTGTCTTCGCCCAGCGGCCATTCATCGCCTTCGTAGAGGCTGCCGTCCGGATTGCTCCAGGGCAGCGCGTCCGACGCGATGGCCCCGCCGGGATACAGTACGGACATGTCCAGCATGTCGCTGTGGTTGCGGTTTCCCTGCGTGTCGAGGAAGTGCCACAGCACCACCGCGGATGGATTGTCCGCCGTTCGCCGGGAGAGGTCCGCGCGATCCTGCAGCCGGTGGCGGCCGGCCACCAGCTCGATGCTTCCGTATCCGGTGCCGGTGCGGGCGGCGAATGCCGGATCGGCGAAGAAGGCGGCGCTGACCACGGTCGAGCCCGTGCCGTACGGGTAGGCCTCCGTGGTGATGCGCAGGCCCTGCGCCTGCGCCTTGGCGATGAGCTGCGTGGCGCGCTCGACGTCCTGCAGGCTGGTCGAGTTGAGATGGCAGATATGCATGTGCGCGCCGGTCGCGCCGGCGAGCCCGATCAGCATCACATAGGCTTCGACCGAGCTTTTCGGGTCGATGTTCGACATCTGCGCGATGTGCGTATAGGTCGGCGTATCCGTCTCCGCCGCCAGGTCGCAGATCAGGGTCATCTCCTTGGCGCCGGCGCCGGGAGCATAGGCGTAGGGGACGCCGATCCCCAGCCCGCCCTCCTCGATGCCCTGCCTCATCAGGGCGACGATGCGGTCGACCTGCTGCGGAGTGGCGGTGTCGCGCGACCAGCGCATGTCCTCGGCGCCCCTGCCCATGCCGATGATGGCCGAGCGTGTGGCGTCGGGTTCGAGGCCGATCATCGCGGCCTTGCGGGCGAACAGCCAGGCCGCCGACGCGCCGTAGTTGACCGCCCGCCGCCGCCTCGCCTGACTTTCGTACCACTGCGCCACCGGCAGCGCGCCGACTTCCAGCTCCAGCGCCGTGGTGACGCCGTCGAAGGCTTGCATCCGGTCGGCCGGCAGCGACTGGCCGTGTGCATGGATATCGACAAAGCCGGGCGACACGACCAGTCCCGAGGCGTCGATCTCGCGGCGCCCGTCACCCACGTTTCCCCCCACCGCGGCGATCCGGCCGCCGCGTACGGCGACATCGCACACCGCGTCGAGACCGCTCTCGGGGTCGACGACGCGCCCGTTGCGGATCACCAGATCATGCATGGCTTCGCACCATGGTTGCGCGCGCGGCCGGGCGACTGCGTTCAGCGCTCGTTGCGCTGACGCGGGTCGATGATGTCGCGCAGCCCGTCGCCCATCAGGTTCAGGCCGAGCACCACCACGGCGATCACCAGGCCGGGGAACACGGCGATCCACCACGCTTCCTGGATGGTGTTGCGGCCTTCGGCGATGATGTTGCCGAGCGACGGCGCAGGCGGCGGCGGCCCGACGCCGAGGAATGACAGGATCGCCTCGGCGATGATCGACACGGCGAACACATAGGTCAGTTGCACGATCAGCGGCGAGAGCGCGTTGGCCAGGATGTAGCGGAAGATGATGCGCAGGTGGCTCGCGCCGACCGCGTGCGCCGCTTCGACATACTGCATGCCCTGCACCACGAGCACGCCCGCACGCACCACGCGCGCGGTGCGCGGCGTGAAGGTGACGCTGAGCGCGACGATGGCCGTTGTCGCCGAGGGTCCGAGCGCGGCGGCCAGAGCGATCGCGAGCAATACCCCGGGAAACGCCATCAGACCGTCCAGGCCGCGCATGACGAAGGCGTCCAGCCAGCGCACATAGCTCGCGAGCGTGCCGAGAATGACGCCGAAGATGCCGGTCAGCACCACGACCGCGACGGCGATGTAGAGCGATACGCGCGCGCCGTAGATCACGCGGCTCAGGATATCGCGGCCGAAGCTGTCGGTTCCGAACAGGAACTCTGCCGAAGGCGGATAAAGCACGAAGCGATAGCTGTTCTTGTTCGGATCGTAGGGCGCGATCAGCGGGGCGAAGACCGCCACGACAACGAACACGAGCAATATGGCGGCGCCGATGGCGAAGGACGGATGCCGCAGGAGACGGACGACGAACTGGGTCGTGCGGCGACGGCGCGCACGCGCCATCTCGGCGCGCAGCGAGCCGCCGGTGTCGTCCTGGATGGCCTCAACGCTCATTGCGCACCCTCGGGTCGAGCCAGCCGTAGAGGATGTCCACGACGAGGTTCACGAAGACGAACACGCATGCCGTGACCAGCAGGCCGCCCTGGATGATCGGGAAATCGCGGCGCTGGATCGAGCCGACGATCAGGCGCCCGACGCCGGGGAGGGAAAACACCGATTCGATCACCACCGCACCCGACAGCAATACGCCGGCCGTGAGGCCCATGACGGTGACGATCGGCACGAGCGCGTTGCGCAACGCGTGCTTGAAGACGACGGTGTATGCGCTCATGCCCTTGGCGCGGGCGGTGCGGATGAAGTCCTGGTCGAGAACGTCGAGCATGGACGAGCGGGTCATGCGGGCGATGACGCCCATCTGCGTGAAGGCCAGTGTCAGCGCCGGCAGCGTCATCGACCTTACCCAGCCGAGAAAATCCTCGGTAATCGGCACGTAGCCGCCGGTCGGCAACCAGCCGAGCAGCACGCCGAAGACGATGATCAGCACCAGGCCGAACCAGAAGTCGGGAATGGAAAGGCCGATCAGCGCACCCACCATCGAGCTCTGGTCGACCCAGCTGTTGTGGCGCACTGCCGCAAGGATTCCGAGCAGGACACCGAACACGCTCGCCAGCACCAGCCCGAGTGCCGCGAGCGAAAGTGTGACCGGCAGTCGCTCGAACACGGCATCGGCGACGGAGCGGTTGAGCAGGTAGGAGTGTCCCAGATCGCCCTGGAACAGGGCGCCGTACCACTGGGCGGCGCGTTCCAGTATCGGCTTGTTGAGGCCGAACTGCTCGCGGATCCGCTCGAGGATCTCGGGCGTCGCTTCGGTCCCGCCCAGCTCGGCGGAGATATCGCCGGGAATGAGCCACATCAGAAGAAACGTTATCACCGAAACAACCGCCAGCACCGGGATCGCGCTGAGCAGCCGTCTTGCGACAAACATGATCACGGCGAAGTCGTCTCCTGGTTGGTGGCAGACGCGGCGGGGCGTTACGGCCCCGCCGCGCAGGAGGCTAGGTCGCTAGCCGCGGATCACTGGCGCCAGATGTCGTAGACGCGCGGGAAGCGGAAGGTCTTGAAGCCTTCGATGTTGGAGCGCGTCGCCTGCAGCAGGCCGATATCGCCCAGCTTGATGATGCCGAAGTAGGTATAGAGCTGCTTCTGGATCTTCGCGAAGGTCGCCTTGCGGGCTTCGACGGTTTCGCCAGCGGTCAGCTCCTTGTACAGCTCTTCGAGCACCGGGTCGGGCTTGACGAAGTGCGGGCGCGTGCCGGCAAGGGTAGCCGTGATCGCCGCAGGTCCGAGATAGGGCTCGATGCCCATGCTCAGCGTCCAGCCATTCCAGCCAGTATCCTGCATGCGCAGGTTCAGCGCGCTCGGCCAGTCGACCTGGTTGATGACCACGTTGATACCCACGGCCTTCAACTGCTCGGCAATCACCACGGCCGTCTTGTTGTGCACCGGGATCGAGTTGTCGGTCAGCAGGCTGAACGGCTCGTTGTTGTAGCCGGCTTCCTTAAGCAGGGCCTTGGCCTTCTCGACGTCGTGCTTGTTGTAGTAGTCGGCAGCACCGATGTCGCCTGCGTCATAGGTGGTGCCGGGGTAGACCCAGCCGCCGTTCAGGGTAAACAGGCCCTCGGTCGCGATGCCGACGACTTCTTCCATGTTCAGCGCGACCTGCACGGCCTCGCGGAACTTGACGTTGCTGGTGAGCCCGTCATTGGCGTTCAGGATGAAGGTGGAGAACGCCCAGAGCTTGTTCTCCTGGACCTCGATGTCTTTCGAGCCTTCCAGGCGGCGTGCGGCCGAGGGTGGCATCACGTCGAGGATGTCGACCTCGCCCGCTTCCAGCGCCGCGACCTGTGCGCCCGGCTCGACGATGACGCGGAAGATGGCCTTGTCGAAATAGGCGGTCTTCTTGCCGCCGAAGCCGTCAGGCCCCGAGTAGCGCGTGTCCTGCGTGTAATCGGCGAACTTCTCCAGCGTCACGTGGCTGTCCGGCACGTATTCCGTGATCTTGTAGGGGCCGGTGCCGACGAGGCTGGTCTTGCCGGCTTCCGCCGCGAAGTCCTCTTCGGGGATGATGACGGCCGGCGCGCGCGGCGAGGAGAACGACTCCAGGAACGTCGGCGTCTTGGCCTTCATGTGGAAGATGATCGTGTAGTCGTCGACGATTTCGAAGCTCTCGACCGCGTTCAGCAGGTTGCCGGTCGCGCCGACCTTGCGATAGCGCTCCATCGACGCCTTGACGTCGGACGCCTTCATCACGTCGCCATTGTGGAACTTCACGCCCTTGCGAAGGGTGAAGGTGTACTTCAGTCCGTCAGGCGAGATGTCGACGCCTTCGGCGAGGATGGGCATCGGCACGATGTTCTCGTCGAAGCCGTAGAGCGTCTCGTAAACGTTCATGTTGACGTTGCGCGACTGACCGGACGAGGTCGCCATCGCGTCGAGGCTCGGCGGATTGGAGTTATGGACGACGGTGACCGTGCCGCCCATCGTCTGCGCCAGTGCTGCGCCGCTTGTTGCGAACGCGGCGGTGAGCGCCACGAGGCTACCCATCGCAAGCGCGCGCAATGCGGATGTCCGTTTGCGGTATTCTGACATGCTCCCATGCTCCCTTCTGGAAGAAAGTTGTAGTCGGTGACGACGTTGCGCCGGTTCGGATGCCCTGTTCCGACCTCGTTCGATCAGCTATGCTCACCCAGAGGTGATTGATCGACCTTTGTATAATCGTATACTATTCAGCACAAAATTGGCTTGTCAAGGATGTCCCCGCACATGCGACGCGAGGAAAGCACGGATTCGAATCGACGTATTTCCGGCCTCCGGCCGCTGACGGCCAAGGGGCTCGTCGATCAGGTCGTCGACGCCATCGTCGAGGCGACCGCCAAGGGCATTTTCCTGCCCGGAGACCGGATCGTCGAGGCCGAGGTCGCGCGCGCGCTGAACGTCAGCCGCATCCCGGTGCGGGAAGCACTCAGGCTGCTTGAGAGCCAGGGCGTCGTGGTGTCCGAGCGCTTCCGCGGCATGAGCCTGATGAGCGTCGACATCGACCGGCTTGAAAAGATCCTGAAGGTGCGGCTGGCCCTCGAAAAGCTCGCGGGGGCCGAGATCATCGGCCGCCTGAAGACCGAGCCCGGCGTGCTCGCGCCGCTCGAAGCCGTGCTGGCGCAGATGCACGCCGCGGCCGATGCCGGCGACGGTTTCCGGGTCGCCAGCCTCGATACGGAGTTCCACCTGTGCCTTTGCCGCCTGTCCGGCAACGAGGTGCTGGCGCGGACCTTCGAGCCGCTGTCGCGGCAGCTCACCATCATCTTCGGTCTTTCGACGATGAAGAAGGGCGTGAAGGGCATCGTCATCGAGCACGACGAGGTGATCGACGCCCTCAAGGCGGGCGATCTCGCGGCGTTCGACGAGCTGATGCAGGTCCATATCCTCGACTACTCGCGCGCGGTGGACTACGAGCACCTGGTCGAGCAGCTGCGCAAGCTGGAGCGCAAGAAGGCCGGCTAGGCCGGACTTCCCAGCGTTCTGAACGCGAGGCGCTTCATGCGCTCCGCATTGAGCTCGAAGCCGTCCGCCGTCGCCTGCAGCACCGCGCTCCACATCGCGCCCGGGCGAAAATCTGCACTCGGCTGGAGCATGAGCCACAGATCCTCGTCGATCGCGATTATCGGCGAGTCGAGCACGCCGAAATCGGAGCGCAGGCGCAATTGGCCTTCCTTGCGGTCGCCGGTGATCTCGACGTCGATGTTCTGCGCGGCGTTGCGGTAGCTTCCCGCCAGTGAACGGTCTGCTTCCGCGCCGGATACGAGTGGCCGATAGCGGCGCGGCGTCCCGCAGAACAGCGCCTCGATGGTTCCTTCCGCCCCGGGCCTGAGAACCAGGTCGGTGACGGCCCGCTCGGGCTTGGCGCCGCCCGGATGGGCGAAGTCGAGGCTCGCCGCGCCGCCGGCGCTGACAAACGTCCTGATGCCGTTCTGCTCGGCGATGGCGAAGACATCCGCGCCGCCGATCTGGCGGTAGCGGCCCGGCACCAGCGGCACGGGTGTCGGGTCGGCGTCGCCGAAATAGATATCGGCGATGCGCCGCGCCATACAGAAAGGCGCGATCTGGTCATGGTTGGCGATGATGACCACGCCCAGCCCGTCGTCGACGAAGCGGGTCGATTCAGATCGCGCCCCAGCAACCCCGCCGCCATGGCCGATGGCGCGCCGGCCGCGATACGTGTCGGTGACCAGTCCGAGACCGTAGTAGCTGGCGGCGCCGTTGGCGAAGGTCGCGGGCGTCTGCATGCGCGCATACATGTCCGGCGTGCCGACCTTCGGCGCGTCGAGGTTGCGCTGCCACACGATCATGTCGTCGAGCGTCGAGACCAGCCCGCCCTCGCCGCCGAGGTCGAAACCCCAGCCGAGCTGGGCCCAGCCATCGGGACGGCGCGAATAATGGCCGGCGAGCCGCTTCATCACCGTGCCGTCGCGCGGCATGAGCGCCGTGTCGCGCATGCCGAGCGGATCGGTGATGCGTTCCTTCAGAACGGCACCGAACGGTTTTCCCTCGATGCGTTCGACGACTTCGGCGAGCATCACGAAGCCCGCATTGCAGTAGATCAGGGCCGTGCCCGGCTCGAAATTCAGCGCGTCCTGCCGGCCGATCAGATCGCGCACGCGATCCGGCGGCGACGGCGTGAACAGCGACAGGCCGGAGAAGATCATCGCGTCCAGATGGTCACGATAGCCGCTGCTGTTCTCGGCCAGATGGCGCAGCGTGACGGCGTGCTCGAGGACGGGGACGTACGGCAGATGCTTCTGCACCGGGTCGGACAGGCTGAGCTTGCCCTCGGCCTCCAGCATCAGCACGAGCAGCACGGTGAACTGCTTGGTCTGCGAGCCGACGCGCACGACGGTATCGCGTCGCATCGACACCGACTCGTTGATGTTGGCCTGCCCGAACGCGCCGGAGAATATCTCCCTGCCGTCCTCGATCACCGCGATGGCGAGACCGGGGCTGTCCGGCGCGTCATAGTCGCCGACGAGCTTGCGCATCCGCGCGGAAAAATCGGACGGTGCCCTGGTCAATTCCGTGACTTCCGGTTCATCGGGAGGCGTCAGGCGATTGCCGGCGTGCGATAGAGCACCTCGCCCTTCACCTTGATCTCGGTGTCGACCAGGTAGGGCTTCAGCGCCTGAAGGTCGACCTCGATGCCGAGGCCCGGCGCTTCGGGCGCGCGGATCTCGCCATTGGCGTCGCGGCGGATCGGCTCCTTCACCAGAACCCGCGCGAGCATGGTCGGGTCGGCGGGGTATTCGCAGATGCGGTCGCCCGCCACGCCGGCATAGGGCTGCAGCGAGGCGGAGAGCGCCAGATGCGTCGTGAAGGTGTGGTTGACGTAGGTGATGCCGCGCGGGCCGGCGAGGTCGGCCACCGCCTTGGCGGGCCCGATGCCGCCGATGCGCCCGGTGTCGATCTGCACGAACTTCACCTTGCCGAAATCCATCAGGTGGCGCGCCATGGCGAGATTGTGCGCCGCCTCGCCGCCGGCAATGCCGACCTTGCCGCCGCGCGCGCCGAGCGCCGCATAGGCTTCATACGAGCTGCCGTAGAACGGCTCCTCGAACCAGTGCGCGCGGGCAGCGTCCAGCGCCGGCAGCCGCGCGGCGGCCGCGTCAACGTCCTCGGCAAAAATCTGGCCGACGTCGACCATCAGCCAGCCGTCGGCGCCGAGCCCCTCGCGCGCGGCGGCAAACTGGTCGGCGTCGGCCTTCGGCGTCGCGGTCCCGATGGGGCCCCAGCCGAACTTGGCCGCGCCGAAGCCGTCGGCGCGGGCCTTCCTGGCCCTGTCGAGCGTCTCCTGCGGCGTGTCGCCGAACAGCAGCGACGCATAGGGCACCTTGGCTTCGCTGCGCCTGTAGCCGAGCAGCTTCCACACCGGCTCGCCGCGCGCCTTGCCGAGAATATCCCACAGCGCCATCTCGATGCCCGACAGCGTATGGGCGGCCTGCAGCACGTCCATGCTGTCGCGCGCGACCAGGGTGCTGATGCGGTAGATGTCCTGCGGCCCGTCCAGCTTCTGGCCGAGCACCGATTCCGCCACCGGGCGACAGGCGCCGTGCGACATCGGACAGACGAATGCCGCGATCGAGGGAAGGGGGGCGGCCTCGCATTCGCCCCAGCCGACATGGCCGCCGGCCGAGACGCGCACGACGAGCGCATCCTGGCTGCCGTCGGCGGCGGTCGTGACCACCGGCATGGCGAAATAGAAGAAGTCCACCGCGTCGATCTTCAAGCGTTCCTCCCGGCGCAGTCAGGTGCAGTGATGTCGCGACGCTGTCAGCGCGCGTAGGTGACGGCCTTCGGCGTGAAGGTCGTGTCCAGCTCCATCGGATACATCGGCCGCGCGCAGATCGTGTGGCCAAGGCTCTTCAGGTCGGCCGAGGTCGCGCCCGGCGCGTCGATGTTGAAGTTCTTCTCCGCCCACGCCTCGAACATGTGATGTTCGGTGTGCGGCGACTTCACCACGATCAGGTCGAAATCCGGCGGGTTGCAGCCGTTGGCGTAATACATGGCGCGGTCGAACAGGCTGATCGACTTCGAAAACACCACGATCGTGAAATTGTCGAAGGTCAGCACGGCGGTCGGCCCCGCTGTCAGGGGCGTCTTCATCGTCTCCAGCCGGGCGTTGCCGTCCGACAGGAGCTTCACGGTCGCCTCGACCTTCATCGGCTTGTAGCGGCGCTTGTCGTAGAAACCGCCGAGCGTCACCTTGATCGTTGCCCCGACACCCGCCTTGTGCGCGGCGGCGGCCGCTGCCGGGTCGACGATCTGCGCCAGCACCTTGCCCTTGTAGCCGGCATCCCGCAGCGCCGAGATGATCGCGTTGGAATCGCCCGTTGCGCCGGACGACGTCGCATCGGCCGCATCGGTGAAGATCAGCGGACCCTTCATGGTCTTGGCCTGGGCGATGGCGCGGTCGAGCGCGATCAGCTTGCCCTGCATGCGGAAGCGCAACGGCCAGAACTCCTCGGCCAGCCTGATCGCCTCGCGCTTGGCCGTCTTGGCGTCGCCGTTTGTCGACACGATCACCTGCGAGCACAGTTCCGGCACGTCGGTGAACGGGTTGCCGATCATGATGCCGGCCGCCACCGCGGTGCCGTCGCGCTCGATGCGCTGGCATTCGCGGATCAGATCGCCGTAGCAGCCTATCGCCGTGATCAGCTCGTCGCCGCGCACCAGCGTCGGCATGACGACGCGCGCCATCACCGGCTTAACGCCCTTTTCCATGATGTCGAGCAGCAGGTTGGCGGCGCGGATGCCTGTGTCGGCGAAATCGACGTGCGGATAGGTGTGGTAGAGCGTCAGGCCGTTGACCTGCTTCAGCATGCGGTCGGTGCAGATGCCGTGCAGGTCGAGCGACATGACGATCGGCATGTCCGGTCCCGCCATCTTGCGGATCTCTTTCAGCACGTAGCCTTCGGGGTCGAGCTCGCCCTCGGCGCCCATGGCGCCGTGCAGGCAGGCGTAGATCGCGTCGGCCTCACCGATCCTGGCCTTCACCGAGGCCAGCACCTGCGTCGAGACCTTCTTCCAGCCGTCGGCCGAGAGGATGCCGGCGCTGCCGGCCACCGAAAGGATGGTCGGGATGATCTCGATGTCCGGCCGCTTGTCGAACACCGAGAAGGCGCCGCCGAACTCGGTGTTGAGGCCGCGATGCCTGTACAGCTGGTCACCTTCGAGAACGTGGAAGTTCTCGTAGCCCGACGGCAGCGGATTGAAGGTGGAGATCTCCTGCTTCATCTCGAATATGAGGATCTTTGGCATCGGCGCTGCATCTCTCGCGGTTGTTGCTGATTGCGCGGAACGGCCGCGCCACTGGTCCGATCAGGACCAGTTGTCCTGGTAATCCTGCATGATGACTCCGACGGCGTCGCCGCGCGTGCAGCGGCCCGGGCCGGCGCCCATCCACAGCACGCCGCTCATGCCGTAGGTGAGCTCGATCGGCGGGTTGTCGACGTCCTCGATGAAGTGGATCCACCCGGCGACCTCGCCCACCCGGACCGTGTCGCCGACATTGTGGGTCGGCTCGAACAGGCCGCCGCGCGGCGCGAAGACGTATGCCTTCGGATCGCGCACCATCATGTGCCGCGTCTTCGGCGAGCCGTCGCGCTGCGTGGTGTCCGGCACGCCCTCGACGATGCCCATGTGTTTCATGATGTTGTCGACGCCGCGCCGGGCGATGCGCACACCCTCGATGTTGACGCGGCCCCAGCCGCCGAGCTCCGTGCCGAGCGAGATCTTGCCGCGCCGCTCGACACAGGAGGTGAAGGTCGATCCCTCGTCGACGCCGCCGAACACCGCGTTGAACGGCGCTCCGAAGGCGGACGCCGCGGCCATGGTCTTCTCGCGCATCGCCGGGTCGGGCAGATAGTGCATGTTGGTCGACAGCGCCGAGTCCGCCGAGTGGCCGGCCGTGTGCATGTCCAGCGACAGATCCGCCATCGGCAGGATCACGCTGTCGAGGAAATGCGCCAGCATCTGCGTGAAGCTGCCCTTGGGGTTGCCCGGAAAGGTGCGGTTGATGTCCCAGCCGTCTATGGGCGAAAGGCGGGTGTCGGCCATGATGGCGGGGATGTTCACCGCCGGCAGCATGATCACGCGGCCCTGCACCTTGGCCGGGTCGAGCGTGCGCGCCAGCCGCGAGATGGCTATCGGCCCCTCATATTCGTCGCCATGCACGCCGCCGGTCAGGAGCAGCGTCGGGCCCTTGCCGTTCTTGACCACGATGATGGGGATTTCGACGGTTCCCCAGCCCGCGGTGTTGCGCGACAGCGGCGCGCGGCAGTACCCCGCCTGTCGGCCGTCCTTGTCGAAATCGATCGTGCAGGTGATGCGGCTGCGTCCGCCGTCGATTTCCAAGCCGGTCTCCCGAAGTAGCTTGAATCGTAGCATTGTATACTATACTGCAGTGAGTCAATAGCGCAGCTGGGTCGGAGAACATCAATGTTGTCGCCATCGCGGGGTGCGATCGCTCCCGTCCGGATCACCCGGATCGTCGCAGCGCCCCTGTTCGGCGAGAGCCCGAAAGGCGGCTGGTCGACCGAGATCAAGGCCGAGGATTCCATCCACGCGCTGATCGCGGTTCACACCGACGCGGGCGTCACCGGCTACGGCAGCTGCTTCACCGACGGCCGGCTGGTCGAGGCGGCGATCAAGGTGCTCGAACCGTTCTGGAACGGCGAGAACGCGCTCGAACCCGAGCGCGTCTCCGAAAAGATGCACCAGAACACGTTCTGGATGGGGCGCGGCGGCTCGCTGACCCATGCGATCAGCGGCATCGACATCGCGCTGTGGGACATCTTCGGCAAGGTCACGGGCCTGTCCATCGGCCGCCTCATCGGCGGCCGCCACCAGGACCGCGTGATGCCCTACTGCTCGCTGCTCATGGACGAGCCGGAGAGGATGGGCGACGAGATCGCCGTTTATCGCGAGCAGGGGTTCCGCGCCTTCAAGATCGGCTGGGGGCCGTTCGGCCGCCGCAATGACACGAAGCTCGACGAGGCGATCGTGCGCGCCGCCAAGGACGCGCTGCCGTCTGGCGGCCGGCTGATGGTCGACGCCGGCGCCAGCGACGCCTACTGGCCGAACGGCCTCAAATGGGCGCTGCGCGCGGCCGACATGCTGGCCGACCATGATGTCGAGTGGTTCGAGGAAGCGGTGAAGCCCGACGCGCTCGAGGACTTCATCACGCTGCGCAAGAACAGCCGCATCCCGATCTCCGGCGGCGAGGTGCTGACGCGCCGCCAGTCCTTCATTCCCTTCATCACCCAGGGCGCCTTCGACATCGTGCAGCCCGACGTCACCAAGGTCGGCGGCCTCTCGGAGCAGCGCCGCATCGCCTGGCTCGCGCAGGATTTCGGCGTGCGCTATGTCGGCCACGGCTGGAACACCGCGCTCGGCATCGCCGCCGACCTCCAGCTCGCCACCGCTCTGCCGAACGTCGACCTGGTCGAATACATCGCCGGCAGCGCGTACGTGGACAACATCATGTCGGTGCCGTTCTCGCTCGACGCCGACGGCATGCTAGCCATCCCCGACGCGCCGGGCCTCGGTGTCGACCTCGACCGCGAGCGCGTCGCCCGCTACACGCCGAACGCCGGCCTGCTGTTCGAGGACGACTGACCCTCAGTTCGCGATCGACCAGGGCAGCGTCTTGCCGCCTTCGAACACGACAACCTCGTCGCCCTCGACTGCGACGGCGGCCATCGCCTGCGACGGCTTGCGCACCAGCGTGACCGTACCCGCATTCGGCTCCAGACCGTGGAAGCGCGCGCCATTGAGCGAGGCGAAGGCCTCGAACCTGTCGAGCGCGCCCTCCTCGTCGAACACCTGCACATAGGTCTGCAGCGCCGTCGCACCGCTGAAGATGCCGGCCGAGCAGCACTCCGCCTGCTTGGCCGCGCGCGGATGCGGGGCGGTGTCGGTGCCCAGCATGAAGCAGGCCTCGCCCGAAGCGGCCGCCTTGCGCAGCGCCAGCCGGTGCCGTTCGCGCTTGGCGACCGGCAGGCAATAGAGATGCGGCCGCAACCCGCCCTGGAAGATCGAGGTGCGGTTGATGACGAGATGGTGCGCGGTGATGGTGCAGGCGGCGCGGCCGGCGTGCGCGCGCACCAGATCCAGCGTCTCGGCGGTCGTTGCGTGCTCCACCACCACCTTCAGCCCCGGATGGGCGTTGAGCAGCGGCAGCATGCTGCGCTCCATGAACACCGCCTCGCGGTCGAAGATGTCGACCGCCGGATCGGTCGATTCGCCGTGCACCAGCACCGCCATGCCGATGCGCTCCATGCGCTCGAAAACCGGCGCCAGCGCGGGGATATTGGTCACCCCGTGATGCGCATTGGTGGTGGCCCCTGCCGGATAGAGCTTCGCCGCCAGCCAGATGCCCTCGCGGTAGCCGCGCTCGATCTCGTCGGGCGACGTGCTATCGGTCAGGTAGCAGGTCATCAGAGGCTCAAAGTCCGAACCCGCGGGCAGTGCCGCGCGGATGCGGTCGCGATAGGCCGATGCCGCCGTGGCGGTCGTCACCGGCGGCGTCAGGTTCGGCATGATGATGCCGCGCGCGAACTGCGCTGCGGTGAAGGGCAGCACGGCCTTCATCATCGCCCCGTCGCGCACATGCACGTGCCAGTCGTCGGGCCGGCGGATCGTCAGCGACTGCGGCTTGTCGGCGTCGCCCGCCGGCGTTGATTCGAGAAGGTCGGATATGCTCATGCTCTCACTCCCCACCGGTGCCGCCGGAACCGTCGCCGCGCCAGCTTCCGTCGCGCCACATGGCTTCCAGCGCGCCGCGATGATCCGGAAAGCGGAAGCGATAGCCCGCCGCCTTCAGCTTCGCGTTCGAAACCCGCTTGTTGTCACTCCAGAACGAACGCGCCATCGGCGTCATCTCGACCTCTCCGTAAGGCACTTCCCGCGGCGGGACGACGCCCATCAAAGACGCGGCATAAGTCACCACGTCCTGCGGCGGGCCGGGCTCGTCGTCGGTCACGTTGAAGACGCCGCCCATCTCCCGCCCTCCGAGGAAGGCAAGGGCACCGGCAATGTCGGCCACGTGGATGCGGTTGAACACCTGCCCCGGTTTCACGGTGCGCTTGGCGGTGCCTCTTTCCAGGTTCGCCAGCGCGTTGCGGCCGGGACCGTAGATGCCGGCGAGCCGCAGCACCGCCACTGGCACGTTCGCCCCCGCGGCTACGGCAAGCCAGTCGCGCTCGGCATCGACGCGGGCGGTCGCACGCGCCGTCTTCGGCCTCAGCTCGCTCTCCTCGTCCACCCACGCGCCGTCGTGATTGCCGTAGACCCCGACGGTCGAGAGATAACCGACCCAGTGCAGGGAAGGCATGGCTGAACGGAGGTCGGGCAGGAGGCGCAGCAGGGGATCAGCGGAGATGTTTCGTTCTAGGCCGCCCCCTCCACCGCCTTCGGCGGTCCCTTCCCGGGGCGAGGCACTTGCCTCGCCCGTCCTTCGGACCCCCCGCTTCGCAGGGGAGGAGCCCAGGTCGCGGCCGGCCTCGACGGCGGATCCTCCCCCGTTTACGGGGGAGGGGGACCACGCGAAGCGTGGTGGAGGGGGCGGACTGGGCGCCGCCGACACCACCAGATGTGTCGTCGCCTCCAGCGCGTCCGCCATCTCCCCCGAAATAACCGTCCCATCGAACAATACCGGCTCGACACCCGCCGCCTTCAGCGCGTGCGCCTTCTCCTCGCTCCGCGTCGTGCCGGCAATGCTCTCCGCCTCCCCGGCCACCAGCCTTGCATAGGCCCTCGCCGAATATCCGGCACCGAGCAGGAACACGCGTTTGGTCATACGCACCTCATGCCGCGACCGCGTTTTCGGCCAGTGCGGCGCGCCATTCGTCCAGCACCTCCGCATCCATCTCCACCGCCCGGCGCTCACGCCCCAGCGCGGCTAAATCGGCGGCGGACAGTAGCCGCGAAAGCGCCCACACCACCGCCCCGCGCACCAGCGGCGAGGCATCGTCAAACAGCCGCTTAGCCGGCTCAACAAGATCGCTCGAACCCGAATTCCCCGCCGCAATGAGCACATTCCGCACGAACCTGTCCCGCCCTATCCGCTTAACAGGCGAGCCCGAGAACAGCGCCCGGAACGCCGCGTCGTCCAGCGCCAGCAGCTCGGCCAGCTTCGGCGCGCGCAGTTCCTCGCGCGCGTGGAACTTCGCTTCCGCCGCCCGTTCGGCGAACTTGTTCCACGGGCACACCGCCAGGCAGTCGTCGCAACCGTAGATGCGGTTGCCCATCGCGGCACGGAACTCCCTGGGAATCGGTCCCTTGTGCTCGATGGTCAGGTAGGAAATGCAGCGCCGCGCGTCGATCTGGTAGGGCGCGGGAAAAGCCTGCGTCGGGCAGATGTCGAGGCAGGCGCGGCACGAGCCGCAATGGTCCACCTCCGGCGCATCGGGCTCCAGCTCCGCCGTCGTGAACACCGAGCCAAGGAACAGCCACGAGCCGAAATGCCGGCTGACGAGATTGGTATGCCTGCCCTGCCAGCCAAGACCCGCCGCGCCCGCCAGCGGCTTTTCCATGACGGGCGCCGTGTCGACGAACACCTTCACGTCCGCGCCGCTCGCCGCAGCGATTTTCTGGGCCAGTTCCTTCAGCCGGCCCTTTATCACGTCGTGATAGTCGCGGTTCTTCGCATAGACGGAGATCGCCGCGCGGTCGCGCTGCTTCAGCAGTTCCAGCGGGTCTTCGTCGGGTCCGTAGTTGACCCCGAGCATGATGACGCTGCGGACTTCGCCCCACAGCGTCAGGGGGCTGCCGCGCCGCTCGGCCGTCTCAGCCATCCATTCCATGGTGGCGTGCCGCCCCAGCGCCACGAACTCATGCAGCCGCCCCGCCGCCTGCGGCACCGAGCCGGGCGCAGCGACGCCCACCGCGTCGAAGCCGAGCTCCGCCGCCCAGCGGTCGATGTTCTTCCGCAGCTTGTCAGCGCCGTCCGCACCGGCGCGCGCCATCAGAAATCGAGGTCCGCGTAATGCGACGACGGCGACAGGCCGCGCACCCGGTCAGACAGAAGCGGCCGGAAGCAGGGCCGCGACTTCATGCGCTGATACCAGTCGCGCGCCGGCTTGTGGTCGGTCCAGTCGATCTCGCCCATGTAGTCGAGCACCGAGATCACCGCCGCCGCCGCGAGGTCGGCATAGGTCATGCGCGGGCCGGCGAGCCAGTTCTGCCGCGAGGTCAGATAGGCGGTGTAGCGCAAATGCTGGCGGATGTTGGCGCGCGCCGCGCGGATCACCGACGAATCCGGCGCGCCGCCGCCGTCCATCTGCGGCTTCAGCACACGCTCGCGCACCAGATGTCTGGTCACGTCGTCGTCGGCCTTGACCAGATACCAGTCGCAGAGCCGCCTGATCTCGGCGCGCTCGAAACTGTCCTCCGCGAACAGCCGCTTGTCGCGCTTGAACACGCCGCGCGTCTCGTCGACATATTCGGCAATCGGCGCCGCGCCGACGATCGGCACATCGCCCTCGGCCAGCAGCACGGGCAGCGTTCCAGCCGGGTTCAGCGCCAGGAACTCCCTGCGGCGCTGCCAGGGCCGCTCCTCGATCAGCGAAAGCTCTTCGCCATATTCGGCGAAGACGAGCCGGGCGAAGCGGCTGGCCGGGGACAGCGGGTAGTGGAACAGCGTCAGCATGGGCTGCGGCAGGGCCTCGCGGATCGTCTGGCCAACCGCATCTGGCCAACCAAGACTGGCGGGAGTAGACACGGCCGTCCGATTCGGGACGGAAGACATGTTTCGCATGGCTTCCGGCGGAGGCGAGCTATAGGGGCCGCCGCCGCCCAAGACAAGCCGGCCGCACGCTGCGATGCGGAGGCGGAAGCAGGGGGCCCGATGGCAGACCAGACGATCGTCCAGGCGGCGCTGCTCGGCGTGCTCGAAGGCTTGACCGAGTTCATCCCGGTTTCCTCGACGGGCCACATCCTGCTCGCCGGCCATTTCCTCGGCTTCGAGTCGACCGGCAAGGCCTTCGAGGTGCTGATCCAACTCGGCGCCATCCTCGCCATCCTTACCGTCTATTTCGCCCGGCTGTGGAACCTTCTGGTCACGCTGCCGCGCGAACGTTCGACGCAGTATTTCGTCGGCGGCATCCTGCTCGCCTTCCTGCCGGCTGCGATCATCGGCGCGCTGGCGCACGACTTCATCAAGACCGTGCTGTTCGAATCGCCGATGACCATCTGCGTCGCGCTCATCCTCGGCGGCATCGTGCTCCTGTGGGTCGACCGCTGGGCGCTCAACCCGCGCCACACCGACGTCACGAAATTCCCGCTGCCCACCTATCTGGCCATCGGCCTGTTCCAGTGCCTCGCCATGATCCCCGGAACGTCGCGCTCGGGCTCGACCATCGTCGGCGCGCTGCTGATGGGCGCCGACAAGCGCTCTGCCGCCGAGTTCTCGTTCTGGCTCGCCATGCCAACCATGGTCGGCGCTTTCGCGCTCGACCTTTTCAAGAACCGCGACATCCTCACGGCGGCCGACCTGCCGATCATCGCCACCGGCTTCGTCACCTCGTTCATCGTTGCCGTGTTCGTCGTGCGCGGCCTGCTCGATTTCGTGTCGAAGCGCGGCTACTCGCTGTTCGGCTGGTGGCGCATCGCGGTCGGCGCCATCGGCCTGATCGCGCTGCTGTGGGCCTGACACGGTCCGCCGACGCATCAATCCTGCTGAAGCGACGCATTCCAAACATTCGTTTCCGCAATACGCGCCGCCATGCGAAAAGCGTGGCCGGAGACTTCCCATGACACTGACAGGCTTCGTCGCCTATTCCGCCGCGCTTGCCGTCGCCGCCGCCATACCCGGCCCCGGCGTGACGGCGCTTGTCGCCCGCGCGCTCGGCTCGGGTTTCCGCTCCTCGCTGTTCATGTCCTTCGGGCTTGTGCTCGGCGACCTGACCTACCTCACCGCCGTCGTGCTGGGCCTCGCGCTGCTGGCACAAACCTTCGGCACCGTGTTCCTGATCGTGAAATGGCTGGGCGTCGCCTACCTCGCCTGGCTGGCGTGGCAGTTCTGGTCGAGCGGCATCACGGCGGAAAAGGTCGAGGCGAAGCGCGGCTCCGGCGGCTTCCTCGCCTCCTTCATGGCCGGCCTGCTGGTCACGCTCGGCAACCCCAAGACCATGGTGTTCTACGTCGCGCTGACGCCGACCATCGTCGACCTCAGGACCCTCACGCTCGCCGACTATCTCATCCTCGCCGCGCTCACCGTCGCGGTGCTGCTGGTCGTTCTCGTGCCCTATCTCGTGCTCGCCGCCAAGGCGCGCAGCCTGCTCGCCGCGCCGCGTGCGCTCAAGGCGCTGAACCGCACCGCCGCCGCCTTCATGTTCGGCGCCGCCGCAACCATCGCGTTCCGACAGTAGTCCGGGTCGCCAATAGCGCTTGGCTTCCCCGCCGCGGGCGGTAGATTGCCTCCAGCATTCGAGGAGGACGCCATGAACGACAAGCCGGGCCGCGGCCGCATCTACGGCTCCATCACCGAGACGATCGGCGACACGCCGCTGGTGCGCGCCGAGAAATTCGCACGCGCAAAGGGCATCGTCGCGGACCTGCTGCTCAAGCTTGAATTCTTCAACCCGATCGCCAGCGTCAAGGACCGTATCGGCGTGGCGATGATCGACGCGCTTGAGGCCGCCGGCAAGATCGCGCCCGGCCGCACCACGCTGATCGAGCCGACGTCGGGCAACACCGGCATCGCGCTTGCCTTCGCGGCGGCCGCCAAGGGTTACCGCCTGATCCTCACCATGCCCGAGACCATGTCGGTCGAGCGCCGCAAGATGCTGGCGCTGCTCGGCGCCGAGCTGGTGCTGACCGAAGGCGCCAAGGGCATGAAGGGCGCCATAGCCCGCGCCGAGGATTTGCAGGCGCAGACCCCGGATTCGATCATCCCGCAGCAGTTCGAGAACCCGGCGAACCCGGAGATCCACCGCAAGACGACCGCACTCGAGATCTGGAACGACACCGGCGGCAAGGTCGACATCTTCGTGTCGGGCATCGGCACCGGCGGCACCATCACCGGCGCCGGCCAAGTGCTGAAGGCGAAGAACCCCGGGCTGCAAGTGGTGGCCGTCGAGCCGGAAGCGTCGCCGGTGCTGTCGGGCGGCCAGCCCGGCCCGCACAAGATCCAGGGCATCGGCGCCGGTTTCCCGCCGCCGATCCTCGACCGCTCGGTCTATGACGAGATCGTCACGGTCTCCAACGACGACGCCTTCGCCAATGCGCGGGAGCTGGCCCGGCTGGAGGGCATTCCCGTCGGCATCTCGTCGGGCGCGGCGCTGCAGGCGGCCGTGGTCGTCGGCAAGCGCCCCGAAAACATCGGCAAGCAGATGGTGGTCATCATCCCGTCCTTCGCCGAGCGCTATTTGTCGACCGCGCTGTTCGACGGGCTGGGCGGGTAGGCCAAGGCGGCGCTCTTCCTTCTCCCCTTGTGGGAGAAGGTGGATCGGCACGCAGTGCCGAGACGGATGAGGGGTGCTGGAAGGAATGAGACGTTGCCGGAAAGGCGGCGCTCCGGCCAACACCCCTCATCCGCCCCTTCGGGGCACCTTCTCCCACAAGGGGAGAAGGGAAGGCTGCGCTACGCCAGCAGCCTCGCACTCCTTCGCATCAAAAACTCCCTGACCGCCGCGTCCCGCTCCAGCCCCACCGCCCGGGCAAACGCCGCCCTGGCCGCCGGCACATCGCCGCAACGCGCCAGCAGTTCGGCCCGCGCCGCCCAGTAGGGCTGGTAGTCCTCGATGCCCGGCGCGTCCGCCACCGTGTCGAGCAGCGCCAGTCCGGCAGCCGGGCCCTGGGCCTCGGCCAGCGCGACCGCGCGGTTGATCGCCACAACCGGCGAACGCGTGACGATGGCCAGCGCCTCATAGAGCCTGGCCACTGCAGGCCAGTCGGTGCGGCCGGTGAGCCGGCGCGCCGCGTGCACCGCCTGCACCGCCGCCTCCAGCTGGTAGCGGCCGAGGCCTTCGAGCGAACCCGCCTCGCGCAGCAGCGCTTCCGCCTCCTGCGTCATCGCCGCGTCCCACAGGCGCCAGTCCTGCTCCGCCAGCGGCACATAGGCGCCGGCCGCGTCGCGCCTTGCCGGCCGTCTCCCTTCGGCAAACAGCATCAGCGCCAGCAGCGACAGCGCCTCCGGCTCGCGCGGCAGCAGGCCGGCCGCCAGCCGCGCCAGCCAGATCGCCTCGCCGGCGAGGTTGCGCCGCCGCGCTTCCGCGCCCACCGCATCGGTCCAGCCCTCGGAGAAGGCGGCGTAGATGGCGGCCAGCACCGCGTCCAGCCGATCCGCCATCTCGCTGCGCTCGGGAATTGCAAAGGCCAGCCCGGCCTCGCGGATGCGCGCCTTGGCGCGCACCAGCCGCTGCGCCATCGCCGAGGGCGGCACCAGGAAGGCCGACGCGATCGTCGCGGCGTCGAAGCCCAGCACAGTCTGCAACATCAGCGGTGCGCGCATCGCCGGCTCGATGCCGGGGTGGGCGCAGGCGAACAGCAGCCGCAGCCGCTCGTCCGGAATCTGCGCGGCATCGGCGGTCATGGCGTCTGCCTCCTCGGCCAGCAGCAGCAGATGCGTGCCGGCATCGGCGCGCGTCTGGCGCCGCCGCATCGCGTCGAGCGCGCGACGGCGGGCGACCGCCAGCAGCCAGGCTTCGGGCCGCTCCGGAACGCCGTGGCGCGGCCATTGCGCCAGCGCCGCGGCAAAGGCTTCCGACAGCGCGTCCTCCGCGCCCGCCACGTCGCGCGAGCGGGCGGCAAGCAGCGCGACCAGCTTGCCGTAGCTGCGCCGCGCCGCCAACTCGGCCGCCGCGCCGGCATCGGGCGCCATGGCGCTCAGCCGGCCTGCCACACCTGGCGCACCTCGACGGTCCCGCGCGCGGCGCCCGGGCAGCGCGCCGCCCACTTCACCGCGGCGTCCAGGTCGGGCGCGTCGATGAGATAGTAACCGCCGAGCTGCTCCTTGGTGTCGGCAAAGGGGCCGTCCAGCACCTCGGTGCGATCGCCGCGCACCTTGACGATCGCGGCCGATGCCGACGGCGCCAGCCGTTCGCCGCCGATCAGCGCGCCGGCCTTCTTCAGCGCCTCGTTGTAGGCGGTGTAGGGCGCGCTCATCTCGTAGCCGCTTTCCGGCTTCGGGGCCGCCATCGCGGCTTCATCCATATGGATCAGCAACATGTACTGCACGGGACTCTCCTGTGATCGCGAGCCGCATCATTGCGTCTCGTGCCAATGTCGCGCCAGTCCCGCCGCGATCGACATCGCCGCCGCACTTTTTTCGTCCGTCCGGCACATCGGCATGCGCCCGACAAATTCCGGGGTTGGCAATCGCGCTCCGGCCTCTAGACTGGCCGCATAAACGGAAAAGACCCGGGAGGACCAAATGACCGTTTCAATCCGCCGCATCGCCGCGGCTTCCGCCATTGCGGTGGCAATGGCGCTGCCGGCCATGCCGGCTTCGGCGCAGACTTTCATCAACGTGCTCACCGGCGGCACCTCGGGCGTCTATTACCCGCTTGGCGTCGCGCTGGCGAAAATCTACGGCGACAACATCAAGGACGTGCAGACGCAGGTCCAGGCCACCAAGGCCTCGGTCGAGAACCTCAACCTGCTGCAGCAGGGCAAGGGCGAGATCGCGTTCGCGCTGGGCGACTCCGTGCAGGCCGCCTGGGAAGGCAACACCGAGGCCGGCTTCCCCGGCAAGCTCGACAAGCTGCGCGCCATCGCCGCGATCTATCCGAACTACGTGCAGATCGTCGCGTCGAGCGAGTCCGGCATCACCGACCTCGCTGGCCTCAAGGGCAAGAGCCTGTCGGTCGGCGCCCCGAAGTCGGGAACCGAGCTGAACGCCCGGGCCATCTTCGCCGCGGCCGGCATGAAGTACGAGGACCTCGGCAAGATCGAGTACCTGCCGTTCGCCGAATCGGTCGAGCTGATCAAGAACCGCCAGCTCGATGCCACGCTGCAGTCGGCCGGCCTCGGCGTCGCGTCGATCAAGGATCTCGCCATCTCGCTGCCGACCAACGTCGTCGCGGTGCCCGCCGAGATCGCCACCAAGCTGGGCGCGCCGTTCATCGCCGCGACCATTCCGGCCGGGACCTATCAGGGCCAGGCAGGCGACGTTCCCACCGTGGCGATCACCAACATTCTGGTGACGCACTCCGACATTTCGGATGACATGGCCTACGAGATGACCAAGCAGCTGTTCGAGAATCTCGACGACATGGTCGCCGCACATGCGGCCGCCAAGGCCATCAAGGCGGAAAATGGCGCCAAGGGCCTGCCGATCCCGCTGCATCCGGGCGCGGAGCGCTACTACAAGGAAAAGGGCCTGATGTAAGTCCATGCCGGCGGCGCGGACCTCCGCGCCGCCGCCTCACGCACGATGACCACGTCTCCCACACCCGCGGCGGAGGCTTCCGCCGCCATCCACGACCCGACCCACGGCAGCTTTCCGCTCTCGGTGGAAGGCAAGGTGCTGTTCTGGATCGCGGTGGCCTTCTCGCTGTTCCAGATCGCCTCGGCGGCGCATCTGGTGAACTTCTCCAGCCAGGTCATGCGGGCGTTCCACGTCGGCTTCCTGATGCTTCTATGCTTCCCGCTGGTCGCCGCCATGACCGGGCGCTCGCCGGCCTGGCGGGCGGTTGCGTGGGCCGCGGGCCTCGCCGGCGCAGCCGTGGCGCTCTACCAGTGGTGGGAGTACGTGCCGCTGATCCAGCGCTCGGGCTTCCCGCTGACGCGCGACCTGGTGATCGGCGTCGTGGCGCTTGCCACGGTGTTCGCCGCGGCCTGGGTCATCATGGGACCGGCGCTGCCGATCATCTCCGGCCTGTTCCTCGCCTACTGCCTGTTCGGCCAGTATCTGCCGCGCCCGCTCAACCATCGCGGCTACGACCTGTCGCAGGTCATCGACCACATGGCCTACGGCACCGAGGGCATCTACGGCATCCCCATCTACGTCTCGGCTACCTACATCTTCCTGTTCATCCTGTTCGGCGCCTTCCTTGAGCGCGCAGGCATGATCAAGCTGTTCACCGACGTCTCCCTGGGGCTGGTCGGCCATGCCCGCGGCGGCCCGGCCAAGGTGGCAGTCATCTCGTCCGGCCTGATGGGCACGATTTCCGGTTCCGGCGTCGCCAATGTCGTGACCACGGGCCAGTTCACCATCCCGCTGATGAAGAAGTTCGGCTACCGCGCGGCATTCGCGGGCGGCGTCGAGGCGACCGCCTCTATGGGCGGCCAGATCATGCCGCCCGTGATGGGTGCGGTCGCCTTCATCATGGCCGAGACCCTCGGCATCGAATATTACGAGGTCGTGCAGGCGGCTATCATCCCTGCGCTACTCTATTTCGGCTCGACCTTCTGGATGGTCCACCTCGAAGCCGGCAAGCGCGGGCTGGACGGGCTTCCGCGCTCCGAACTGCCGTCGCCGCTGCGCGCCGTGCGCGAAGGCTGGTACCTGCTGCTGCCGCTGGCGGCGCTCGTCTACCTGCTGTTCTCCGGCTACACGCCGCTGTTTGCGGGAACCGTCGGCCTTGCCTTCACGGTGCTGCTCATCCTCGGGGCTTCGGTGGCGCTCGGACTGCCGAGCATGATGCTGCGCTACGTGTTCTGGATCGCGCTCGGACTGATCGCCGCGAGCTTCTTCCGCTTCGGCATCAACGTCGTGCTGATCGCCGCCGCGGTGCTGATCGCCGCCAATCTGGTCGTCGCAGGTGGACGCGATACGCTCGCCGCCTGCCGCGACGCGCTGGCCGAAGGCGCCAAGTCGGCGCTGCCGGTCGGCGTCGCCTGCGCCGTCGTGGGCATCATCATCGGCACCATGACGCTGACGGGCATCGCCAACACCTTCGGCCAGTACATCGTCTCGGTCGGCGAAAGCTCGCTGTTCCTGTCGCTGCTGCTGACGATGGTCACCTGCCTGATCCTCGGCATGGGCATTCCGACCATCCCCAACTACATCATCACCTCCACCATCGCCGGCCCGGCCCTGCTTGACCTCGGCGTCCCGCTGCTCGTCAGCCACATGTTCGTCTTCTACTTCGGCATCCTCGCCGACCTGACGCCGCCCGTGGCGCTGGCCTGCTTCGCCGCCGCGCCCATCGCGCGCGAGAGCGGGCTGAAGATCTCGCTCGAGGCCATCAAGATTTCGGCCGCCGGCTTCGTCATTCCGTTCATGGCGGTCTACACGCCGGCACTCATGCTGCAGGACGGCGGCGCGCTGGCCACTTCCATCGGCTATCTGCCCGCGGTCGCCTACATCGTGGCCAAGACCGTGCTTTCCATCGGCCTCTGGGGCGCCGCCGTCATCGGCTTCGGCAGGGACCGGCTCGCCATCTGGGAGCGTGCGCTCGCGGCAGCGGCGGCCTTCACGCTCGTGACCGCGCTGCCGCTCACCGACGAGATCGGCTTCGCGCTCGCCGTCATCCTGATTGCGTGGCTGTGGTGGCGCGGCAGGCGCGTGGCCGCTGCGGCGTGAGCGCCATCTGCCTGATCGCCGCCGGCAAGGCCACGGCCGTCGCGATATCCGCCTTCACGCTGTCATGGACGCATTCCGTGCAGAAGACCGAATGGCGCGAGGACTGGCGGCTCGCCCCCGCCGGCCTGCAGCTCGTCGAAGCCCGCGTGAAGGGCTCGGGCGCCGGCATGGAGCCGCCCGAAGGTTCTGTCCTGAAGGATGGCTGGTGGATCTATGTCCCGGCGCTGCCGACGCTACCGCGCCTCGTGCTCGCCAGTTCCGGCGCAACCGCGTCCGGCTGGACGCTGTGCGGCGAAGCCGGCTGCAACGAAATCGGGGCCGCCAGCGGCGACCCCATCATCATCGAGCCCTGCGAGTAGGCGCCTACTGGAAGCTCACGCCCATGCGCCGCGCGCAGGCGGGGCCGGGGCCGCGCATGTAGTGCCGCTCGGGGCGGTAGGTGGGGGCCACGAATTCGCGCACGGCAAATGCGGCCCGCCTGATCGTCGACCAGAAGTTCATTTTCGCCAGTCCCTATGATCCCGCCGGATGTGTTCTCCGGCTAGGAACGTCCCTTGATGTCGCCATACTACCAAGCGGTTCTGAATCTTCCGTGAACGCGCTGTTAAGTTTCGGGCGTATCGCCCTCGAATCATGGCGAAATCGTGCGGATGGCGCGGTGATTGTGCGGCGCAGCATCGGGGCTGCCCCCGTCGTGGCGAATCCGACACACGCGCGGGTCATCACTTCCTGTTTCAGGCGGGAACGCCCGCGCGCTTCGCGGGTTGTTGCGCAAATCGGAAAGCAGTCCTCCAGGCCGCCGAATAGAGCGGTCGCAAGGAGCGCACTCCCGCGAGAGTGCCGCTCGCCCGCCGCGCCTCCGTGACGCGGCGGGCTTCTTTGTTCCGGCTCCGCCGTTGCACAACCGCATACAGGGCTTATATAGGCTCAAGTTAGCCTAGGATGGAGCGGGCGGATGGCCAAGGCCGATACCAACAGCGCGAACGGCCCCGCCGCCGCGGACCCCAAGCTCATCCTCCAGCTCATCGAGACGATCCAGGCCGATCTCGACCGCCTGCGCGGGCTGGTCGAGCCGCAGCTCGGCGAGTTCAATCCCGGCGACCCCCGCAACAAGACCTGCGACGGCAAGCTCTCCGACAAGGGCGTCGAGTGCTGCTACCACATGTTCGACGAGGGCAAGTCGCGCTACTCCGTGGCGCGCGAGATGAAGATCTCGTTCGCCGCCGCCACGCATCGCTTTTCCGCCTGGCTCAAGGCCGGCGGCAAGGAGCGCGACAGGAACACGACGATCCGCCTCGGTTGAACTGCCGGTCGCCAGGTGCGGCGACAGCTAACCGCACGCCCGCGATACGTGGTCAGCCGTCGAAAGTTTCAAATATCGCATTGATTTTTCTTTGGAACCTCTCCCGCCTCGAGCGGTTTGGCCTGCAGCCGGAAGAACAGAAACCGACTGCCTCCCAAGGAGAATATCATGCGAAACAAGATGATCGTCGCGGGCTTTGCGCTCGCATTGATGACCGGTACCGCGTCGGCCGACGGCCTGTTGGGCGGAATACTCGGCGGCAACGACAATTCGTCTTCCGGCTCGATCGGTATAGACCTCGGAATTTCTGCTTCCGGCTCCAGCCATGACGATGGCGATTCCTCGAGCGGCAGCCTCGACGTTGGCGCAGGTATCGCCGCTTCGGGCGCCTCCAGCGATGACGGCGACAACAACAGCGGCAGCCTGAGCATCGATGCCGGCGTGGCCGCGGCCGGTTCGTCGACCGACGATGGCGACTCCAACAATGGCAGCCTCGACGTCGGCGTCGGCGTGGCCGCCTCAGGATCGAGCAGCAATGACGGCGATTCGTCGAGCGGCAACCTGACCGTCGGTGGCAATGTGGCCGCGGCCGGTTCGTCCGGCGACGACGATGACTCGGCTTCCGGCAGCCTGAACACGGACCTGGCCGCTTCGGCATCGGGCTCGACCGACGATGACGACGACTCGGCTTCCGGCGAAATCGACCTGCGCAACACCACCGGCGCGATCATTTCGACGCACGAGGGTGGCGACCAGTCGGAGCTGCTTCTCAACAGCGAAAGCGCTGTGAACGGCGCGTTCGAATCCACCAACTGAGTTCGCTCAGCACACGCGAACGCCGCCCTCCGGGGCGGCGTTTTGCGTTGGCCGGCTGCTGTCATCGGCCTGTGATGCGCCATTGCTAGTTGCCTCTCGAACCCAGACGAGAGGTCAAGGCAATGAACCAGTTCACGCCGCACGCGGCGTTCCCGACCAGCCTGCTCGAGGAAAATGACGGTCCGGGCGTCAACCCGACCGAGAATCCCACCATGGGCGAGATCATCTCGCGCCGCTTCTCCCGCCGCGGTTTTCTGCGCGGCTCGCTCGCCGTCTCGGCCATCGCCGCCACCGTCAGCCCGATCGCGCTGCTGACCGCCGAGAAGGCGCAGGCCGCCGGCGCATCGGCGTTCTCCTTCCCCGAGGTCGAGGCCGGCGTGGACGACAACCACCACGTCGCCGAGGGCTACGACGCCGACGTGCTGCTGCGCTGGGGCGACGCGCTGTTTGCCGACTCACCCGAATTCGACCCGACCAGGCAGACGGCCGCCGCCCAGGCGCGGCAGTTCGGCTACAACAACGATTATGTCGGCTTCATCCCGCTCGCCGGCTCGGCCGAGCACGGCCTGCTGGTGGTCAACCACGAATACACCAACCCGCATCTGATGTTCCCCGGCATCGTGCAGATCGTCGAGGGCAAGATCAGCCAGGCGGCGCTGACGAAGGAACAGGTCGACATCGAGCTCGCCGCCCATGGCGGCACCATCGTCGAGATCAGCAGGGAGGGCGGCAAATGGCGCGTCGTGCGCGACGGCCGCTTCAACCGCCGCATCACCGCGACGACCGAAATGGAGCTGACCGGTCCGGCGGCCGGCCACGACCGCCTGAAGACCAATGCCGATCCGAGCGGCACCAAGGTCATCGGCACAGTCAACAACTGCGCCGGCGGCGTCACGCCGTGGGGCACCTACATCATGGCCGAGGAGAACTTCCACGGCTACTTCTCCGGCGAGCTGCCGGCCGGCCATCCCGAGACGGCCAACTACAAGCGCCTCGGCGTACCGGAGAGCGGCTACGAGTGGGCGGCGCATTACGACCGCTACGACCTCGCCAGGGAGCCGAACGAGCCGAACCGCTTCGGCTGGATCGTCGAGGTCGACGTGATGGACCCGAACTCGGTGCCGAAGAAGCGCACCGCGCTCGGCCGCTTCAAGCACGAGGGCGCGGAGTCCATCGTGGCGAAGGACGGCCGAGTCGTCTTCTATCTCGGCGACGACGAGCGTTTCGACTACGTCTACAAGTTCGTGACGGCGGGCACGTTCAACCCCGACGACCGCGCCGCCAATATGGACCTGCTCGACGCCGGCACGCTTTACGTCGCCAAATTCGCCGAGGACGGCACCATGGCGTGGCTGCCGCTGGCTCACGGTGAAGGGCCGCTGATCGCCGCCAACGGCTTCAACAGCCAGGCCGACATCGTCATCGAGCCGCGCCGCGCTGCCGACCTGCTGGAAGCCACGAAGATGGACCGTCCGGAGGACGTGCAGCCCAACGGCACGAACGGCAAGGTCTACGTCATGCTGACCAACAATACCCGCCGCGAGGAGGTCGACGGCGCCAACCCCCGCGTCAAGAACGCCTTCGGCCACATCATCGAGATCGACGAGGGCGGCGACTTCACCGCCACGTCCGCGAAGTGGGAAGTGCTGCTGAAGTGCGGCGACCCGTCGGTCGCGGAGGTCGGCGCCTCATTCTCCACCGCCACCACGGCCAATGGCTGGTTCGGTATGCCCGACAACTGCGCCATCGACGCGGCTGGCCGCCTGTGGGTTTCGACCGACGGCAACAACCCGAAGGCCACCGGCCGCACCGACGGCCTTTGGGCCGTGGACACTGAAGGCGAGGCGCGCGCTACATCAAAACTGTTCTACCGCGTGCCCGCGGGCGGCGAACTGTGCGGCCCGGTGTTCACGCCCGACGACCAGACCGCCTTCGTCGCCGTGCAGCACCCCGGCGACGGCGGCACCGACTGGGAGGCCTTCGGCCGTCCGTCCTACTACGAGGACCTGTCGACCCGCTGGCCCGACTTCAGGCCCGACATGCCGGTGCGCCCGGCGGTTGTCGCAATAACGAAACAGGGCGGTGGCAAGATCGGCGTCTGACACTTCGAATTTGCCCGCGGCCCTCTTCCTGCTGAATGAGGCGGCTCGCGGGCAATAGGGCGGCGGCTCCCGGATGTACGGAGCCGCCGTTTCCGTTCCTGGAGCTCTACTTCGTCGCGCCGGTCGTCCCGTCAGCGGGAGCGATGCGCAGGATTTCGCCATTGTCCTCGTCGGTTGCGACATAGATCGCGCCATCCGGGCCCTGCGCGACGTCGCGGATGCGCAGGCCGAGCGATTCGAGCAGGCGCTCCTCGCCGCTGACGCTGTCGCCATTGACGTCGAGCCGCACCAGCGCGGTCGATGCCAGCCCGCCGACGAACAGGTCGCCCTGCCAGTCGGCAAAGGCGTCGCCGTCGTAGAAGATCATGCCCGACGGCGCGATCACCGGCGTCCACGAATGAATCGCGTCGACCATGCCGTCCCTGCGCTCGACCGCGCCGTTGATCGGGTCGCCGCTATATTCGATGCCGAGCGTGGCGAGCGGCCAGCCGTAGTTCCGGCCGGCCGCGACGATGTTCAGCTCGTCGCCGCCGCGCGGCCCGTGCTCGATCTCCCACAACGCGCCGCTGGCCGGGTTGATCGCCGCGGCCTGCGAATTGCGGATGCCGTAGGCGTAGATTTCAGGCAGCGCCCCGTCGTGCCCGACGAACGGGTTGTCCTCCGGCACGGTGCCGTCCGGGTTGATGCGCACGATCTTGCCGAGATGCGAGCCCAGATCCTGCGCCTGCGGGCGGAACTGCGCCTGCGAGCGCTCGCCGAGTGTCACGTAGAGATGGCCCTGGCCGTCGAACACCAGCCGCGAGCCGAAATGCAGGTTGCTCGCCACCTTGGGCTGCTGCTGGAAGATGACCTCGACATTCTCCAGCGCGGTCATGTCGGCATTGAGTACGCCGCGCGCGACGGCCGTGCCGTTGGTGCCGCCGTCGCCGGCCTCGGCATAGCTCAGATAGACCAGCCGGTTCTGCTCGAAGTCGGGATCGAGGGTCACGTCGAGCAGGCCGCCCTGGCCGCGCGCGTCGACCTCGGGCACGCCGGAGATCGGCTCGCCGAGCGCCCCGTCCTCGCCGACATGGCGCAGATTGCCCTGCTTCTCCGTCACCAGCAGCCCGCCTTGCGGCAGGCCCGGCGGCAGAAACGCGATCGCCCACGGATTGACCAGGCCGCCGGCGAAGGTCTGCACGCGGATCTGTCCCGCGCGAGTGTCGAAGGTCTCGTCGACCGCAAGTGCGGGTGAGGCGGCCAACAGCGCCACCGGAGCTGCCGCAAGCGCCAGCGTCTTCATCGTCATGGTCGAACTCCTGTCTCAGCAACCCCCGCCCCGAACATGGGACCGGGGCGGCCGCGCAACAGGGTTCCGCGCCTCAATACATTGTTATGACTTGTTTACCTGCCGCTGCGTCAGCGCGATGCGAGATATGGCCCAATGGTGATGAGCATCACCGCGACGATGGCCACGGCGATGCCGATGCCCTCATAGGTGCCGACCCGTTCGCCGAACCAGGCGAAGGCGACGACGTTGACGGCGACCAACTGGATCACCGCCGACAGGCTGAGCGCCACGCCCATGCCGAAGTCGCGGATGAGCCGCAGCATGATCAGGTTGCCGGCGGTATACAGGACGAGCACGAGGGCCAGCCGCCAGTGGCTGGGCGCCAGCGTCCACCACTTGGCCGCGCTGGCCGCGAAGATGAAGATCACCGTCGACGCGCCGAGCTGTCCCAGACCCCACCACGTCATGCAAAGCCTCCGCCGGCACCGTTCTCGGCGTGATGACCGGCGGCGCGCGCCGGGTCAAGGCCGCATCGCGTTAGACCCGTCTTAACCATCGCCTCTAACGCAAGTTTAGGCGCTGCTGATGCAAGCTGTATCCATGGGGTGGTATCGAAACGATCCGGTGTCCGCTGTGATGGCTCGCGTCCGCGCGGGCCTCGCCGCTTTTGCGCGCGACCGCTCGGGCAACACCCTCATCATCGGCGCCCTGGCGCTGCCGGTCGTTCTGGGCGTTGGCGCGCTGACGCTCGAATACGGCAACGGCGTGCTGGCCAAGGCCGAGAACCAGCGCATCGCCGACCTCGCCTCCTATGCGGGCGCCATCGCCTACGGCGCGACCGATTCGGAATCGTCGATGACGGCGGCCGCGCGCAGCGTGGCGTCGCTCAACGGCATCGACCCCTCCGGCGTCTCGGTGGTGCTGGTCGACTCGCCCAAGACCGCGGGCGCCAAAGCCGTCGGCGTGACGATCGAGACGCGGCACGCGCTGGTGCTGTCGCGCTTCGTGTCCGACCGCGCCGCCCTCGACGTCAGCTCGTCGGCCTTCGCCGAGGTCGGCATTGCCGACACCGCCACGCCCGGCTGCATCCTCGCGCTGGCCGGGGCCGGCGGCATCACACTTTCGGGCGGCGTCGGCATCAACGCGCCGTCCTGCACCGTGTCGTCCAATGCCGGCGTCTCGGTGCCCTGCGGCACGCACATCACCACGATCACGCTCAATTACGATTCGGCGACGGCGCCCTATCAGCCCTGCAACGAGATCAGGACTCAGGCCGGCACGCCGGCGCCGCTGGTCAAGGTGGCGACGGCCGACCCGCTGGCCGGCAATGCGGCGATCGCAAGCGCCGTCTCGCGCATCGCCACGGTCAACGCGCTGGCGGCGCCGGCCGCTCCCACCGCAGGCCAGAACAAGGACATCGACTTCGGCTGGAACGCGGGCCAGACCCAGAACGCCGCGAGCCAGATCGGTTGCACGGCGAGCTTCAACAGCACCACGAGCAAATGGACGCTCACCTGCGCCGGCGCGACGGTCAACCTGCGCAACATGACGGTGCAAGGCGGCATCAACGTCGACTTCAACATGACCGGCGCGGCAAGCGTCACCTACAATTTCAAGGGCTCGATCTCGAACACCGGCGCGGTCGTGCGTTTTCCGTCCGGCACGTTCAACATCGCCCAGGGCATCTCGACGGCCGGCGGCTCGACCACCAGCTTCGGCTCCGGCACCTTCCGCATCGGCCGCCAGACCGCCCAGTGCAACTGGGCCAACCAGTACTACTCGATCTGTAACGCCTCGGCGCTCACCTTCGCCGGTCCCAGCACCTTCGAGCTCAACAGCGGCGTCTTCAACACGCAGCAGCTCACGCTGGGCAGCGGCTCGACCAACTCCTACAAGATCGGGCCGTCCTCGACCGGCTACGCCTTCAACACCGGCGGCGGCTCGACCACGCTGCTCTACGACGTTTCGGGCTCCGGAAAGGTGTTCCAGGCCAAAGGCAACACGCTCACCGGCGGCGGCTCCTGCCTCAAGCTTCCCGCGGTGGCGCAGGCCGATGTCGACGGCAACATCTCGATCGCCGGCGCGCTGATCCTCGGCGCCGGAATCTGGACGGTCGACGGCTATCTGGCGATGGGCGAGAACGGCGGCGGCGGCTCGGCCTGCGACGGCTCGACCGTCAGCCTCAAGGCGCTCAACGTGTCGCTGGTGCTCTCGGGCAGCGCGACGCCCGGGTCCGGCAACTGCGCCGGCCAGGTCTACTGCGTCGCCAATGGCTATTCCAACATCCTGCTCACCTCGCCCGCGACCGGCACGATGGCCGGGCTCGCCGTCATCGGCCCGCAATCCGGCTCGGCCGGCGTCAACCTGATGGGCGGCGGCTCGAACGGCCAGATTTCGGGCGCCTTCTATTTCCCCAACGCGCACATGCAATTCTCCGGCGGAGCCAGCATGGGCGGCGTCACCGGCGGCTGCCTGCAGATCGTCGCGGCGCGCATCACCATGTCGGGCGGCACGGCCGCCGCGTCCGAATGCATCGCCACCGCCGGCGGCAGCGGCAGTTCCACCAATGTGAGCCTCGTGAAATGACCCTCCCGTCTTTCGCCAGCATGATCCTTCGCCGCTTTCGCCGCGACCGCTCCGGCGCCTCCGCGCTTGAGTTCGCGCTGCTGGCGCCGGTCTTCCTCTTGATCCTCGCCGGCGTCGTCGACATCGGCTCGCTGCTGCACACCAAGTACCGGCTGAATTCGGCGATTGCCGCCGGATCGAACTACGCGCTGGTCAACGGTCAGGACATATCCGAGGACGAGGGCGCCGATCTGGCGCTCAACATCGCCCGCGTTCTGGCCGGCGAGCAGGCTTCCGCCTCGGGCAGCTCGACCGTTGTGGTCAACAATGCGGAGCAGGTGCAGATGACCGGCGGCGTCGCCACGACCTCCTCCCTGCCGGGCAATGGCGACGCCTGCTACTGCCCGACCAAGACCGACGGCAGCGTGGCGTGGGGCTCGGCCGCCACCTGCGGCAGCGTCTGCGCCGGCGGCGGCGTCGCCGGCAAGTTCGTGCTGATCTCGATCAGCAAGCCCTACGCGCCGATGTTCGGCGGCTACGGCTTCACCGAATCCGACCAGATCACCGTATCGGCCGTGGTACAGGGCCAGTGAAGGCGACGCGGCCGCTATCGCGCCTGATCGGCGACCGCCGCGGCGCGACCGCGGTGGAGTTCGCCATGGTCGCCGGGCCGCTGCTGCTGCTCCTGTTCGGCACCATCGAGTTCGGCCGGCTGATGTGGCTGCGCCAGGCGCTGGAGGAAACCGCCACCGTCGGCGCGCGCTGCATGGCCATCCCGCAGGCCGACTGCATGACGGGCACCGCCTACGATGCGGCCAGGGCGCGCAGCTTCATCACCGCCGAGGCGTCATCCTGGGGCCTCGCCATAGAGACGGACGACCTCACCATCAGCCGTTCCGCCACCTGCTCGGGCCTGCCGAACTTCTCCACCGTGGCGATCAGCTACAATTTTTCCTCGGCGATCCCGATCCTGTTCGACGCCCTCGGCGTCGGCCCCACGATCTCCTCGCAGGTCTGCTTTCCGAACCAGGGCAGCTGATCCGCGACAGGCTGCCGCGCGGCCCGCCGCCGCTTTGACCTCGCCGCGGCCTCGCCCTACCTTGTCGATGAAGAACGAGGCGGCCGATCATGGAATACGACCCGCTCATCCTGTCGCGCGCGCAATTCGCGGCCAACATCTCGTTCCACATCCTGTTCCCCACCATCACCATCGCGCTCGGCTGGGTGCTGCTGTTCTTCAAGCTGCGCTATCAGGCCACCGGCGACCTCGCCTGGATGCGCGCCTATTTCTTCTGGGTGAAGGTTTTTGCCCTCTCATTCGCGCTCGGCGTCGTCTCGGGCGTCACCATGAGCTTCCAGTTCGGCACCAACTGGCCGGGCTTCATGGAAAAGGTCGGCAACATCGCCGGGCCGCTGCTCGCCTACGAGGTGCTGACGGCGTTCTTCCTGGAAGCCGTGTTCCTCGGCATCATGCTGTTCGGCTTCCGCCGCGTGTCGAACCGGCTGCACACCACGGCCACCTTCCTCGTCGCCTTCGGCACCACCATGTCGGCGGTGTGGATCCTGGCGCTCAATTCGTGGATGCAGACGCCTGCCGGCTTCGAGATGCGCGACGGCGTCGCCTTCCCGACCGACTGGTTCGCCATCGTCTGGAACCCGTCCTTCCCCTACCGCCTCGTGCACATGCTGCTTGCCTCGGGGCTGACCGTGTCGTTCCTGGTCGCCGGTCTTTCGGCGCTGCGCTTCGTGTCCGGCGACCGCTCCGACTCGATGTGGAAAGCGCTGCGCACGGGCATAGGCGCCGCCGCCATCCTCATCCCGCTGCAGATTTTCGCCGGCGACCAGCACGGGCTGAACTCGCTCGAACACCAGCCCGCCAAGGTCGCCGCGATGGAGGCCAACTGGGAGACGGGGCCGAACAAGCCGCTGATCCTGTTCGCCTGGCCCGAAGAGGCCGCGCGCGAGAACCATTTCGAGCTCGGCATTCCCAACGGCGCCAGCCTGATCCTCGGGCACAGCCTCGACGCCGTCGTGCCCGGCCTGAACGAGTTCGAGGGCAACCACCCGCCGGTTCTGCCCGTCTTCTGGGGCTTTCGCGTCATGGTCGGCACCGGCCTGCTCATGCTGGCGGTGTCGTGGGTCACCGCGTGGTTCCTGTTCCGCCGCCGCACCTTGCCGCAGCCGATCGCCTATGCGCTGGTGCCGATGGCGCTGTCGGGCTGGGTCGCCACGCTGGCCGGCTGGTACACGACCGAGATCGGCCGCCAGCCCTGGCTGGTCACCGGCGTGCTCCGCACCCACGAGGCGCTGGGGCCGGTGCCCGGCGGCCACGTCGCGCTCACCCTAGCCGCCTATCTCTTTCTCTACGCGGTGCTGCTGGTCGTCTATCTCGGCGTGCTGGTCCACCTCGCGCGAAAAGCCGCCCATGACGGCGACACCTCGCCGATGCCCGGCGTCGAGGACCGAGTGGCCGCGCAGCCGATGGCGCAGGAGGGGTAGTCCCGTGGGTCTGCGAGCACCCGAACGCACGATTGCAAATGCGCGACGCCTGAGGCGCGAGTTCACTTTGCCGGAGTCGCTTCTTTGGGAGCAATTGCGCGGCGCGCGCCTGGATCGCCCGCGCTTCAGGCGGCAACATCCCGTTGGCCCCTACGTGCTGGATTTCTACTGCGCGACCGCCCGCCTGGCCGTCGAGGTCGATGGATCGCACCATGATCTCGAAAGGCAGATGAAAGCTGACAATCGACGAGACGATTGGCTCGCAACAGAAGGTATCCAGGTACTGCGCATCGCGGCCAGGGACATTCTGGACGACCACCTTTTCGAGGGCGTCCTCCGGGTCATCGCATTGACCGCCGCGACTGGAAGAATACCCGACGGATACGAAGCCCCGCGACTGATCAGTCGCAAAACACCCCCTCCACCGCCTTCGGCGGTCCCCCTCCCCCGCTTCGCAGGGGAGGAACCGAGGTCGCGACCGGCCGCAACGCCGGTTCCTCCCCCGTTTACGGGGGAGGGGGACCACGCGAAGCGTGGTGGAGGGGGTGTTTCTACTTCTCCATCGAGATTGGAGAAATCTCGACCATGACCGACTGGCCTACCCTCATGCCCCTCATCTTCGCCGGCCTCATGGGCCTCGCGATTCTGATCTACGTGGTGCTCGATGGCTTCGACCTCGGCATCGGCATCCTGTTTTCCGCCGCCACCGACGACGAGAAGGACACCATGATCGCGGCCATCGGGCCGTTCTGGGACGCCAACGAGACCTGGCTGGTGCTCGCCGTCGGCCTGCTGCTGGTCGCCTTCCCGATCGCGCACGGCATCATCCTCACCGCGCTCTATCTGCCGGTCTTCGTGCTGCTCGTCGGCCTCATCCTGCGCGGCGTCGCCTTCGATTTCCGCGCCAAGGTTCCAGTCCACCGCAAGCATCGCTGGGACAAGCTGTTCGCCGCCGGGTCGCTCCTCGCCTCGCTGGCGCAAGGCTACATGCTCGGCGTCTACGTGATGGGTCTGGAGCTCTCCTGGGCGGTGTTCGGCTTCGGCCTGCTCGTGGCCTTCTGTCTCGCCGCCGCCTACGCGGCGATGGGCGCCGCCTGGCTGATCTACAAGACCGAAGGGGAGCTGCAGAAGAAGGCGGTGCGCTGGCTGCGCTTCACTCTGGTCGCCACCGCGCTCGGCATGGCCGCCGTCTCGCTTGCCACGCCCTTCGCCTCGCCGCGCATCTTCGAGAAGTGGTTCGACTGGCCGCAGGTCGTCTGGCTGGCGCCGCTGCCGGTGATCTCGGCGTTGCTGTTCGTGTGGCTGTGGCTGCTGTCCTTCCGGCTGCCGGCGGCCGGCGACCGGCACGCGCTGACGCCGTTCCTGGCGCTGGCGGCGATCTTCGCGCTAGGCTTCGCCGGGCTCGCCTATTCCTTCTATCCCTTCGTGGTGCCGGACCGGCTGACGATCTGGCAGGCCGCCGCCGCGCCCGAGAGCCTCGCCATCATCCTGATCGGCACCGCCTTCGTGCTGCCGGTCATCGTCGGCTACTCGTTCTTCGCCTATCGCGTGTTCGGCGGGAAAGCCGGCGAGCTGCGTTACGACTGAGCGCGCAGGCCATGATTGGCGCTGCTCCATGTCACCAAAAGTGATGGAGGCTCGCCGCGACAGACCTTGCGCGAGGCTTGCCGCGCGTTCCACCTTCGGTTGCCGCATGGACAGGTGCGCGGGCAAAATGCCGGACGAATCATCCGGAATTGTGCCGCAGGCGGAGGAACACCCGTGAAGCATCTTGCAGGACTGGCATCCGCGGCCGCGCTCGCGCTGCTGGCCGGCTGCGGCGGCAACTCCGCCAACCAGCCCGACCTGACCACGCAGACGGTGTCGGTGCGCGGCCACGGCATGGCGCTCAACCGCAGCGCGACCGGCGCCATCAACGGCGTCTACGACCGGTCCGACGGCTCCCAGGGCGGTTCGCTCGTCACCACGCTGTCCAACGGCATCGCCACCAGCGTCAATGTCGACATCCAGGACCGCATGGAAGGCAATACCGACACGCCGGATACCAGCAATCTCAAGGTCGATTCGGGCAATCTGAGCACGTTCCGCAACGGCGACACGTTCCTGACCCGGGTGAAGAGCGGCGCCAACTACACGGCCGACCGCTACACCGTGAACAGGGACAACCTTCAGCATACCTTCTTCCTGGTCGGCGGCACCAAGACCGGCAACATGCCGTCCACCGGCAGCGCCACCTATACGGGTTCCACCAGCGCAACGGTCTTCGGCTCGGCTTCGCAGTCCGCCGAGGTCACCGGCAGCGCCCACCTGACCGCCAATTTCCTGGGCGGCGGCGGCACCATTCAGGGGCGCCTTTACAATCTCGACGGCCCGCTCTACGGCACCGACATCCTGCTCAACCAGCGGTCGATCCAGGGCTCCAATTTCCAGAACGGCGAGCTGAGCCTTGTCACGGCCGGCACCAATGCCAATGTCGGCAACCTCACCGGCTCCGACTATCAGGGCTCGTTCTTCGGCGGCGGAGCGGGCGAGGTCGCCGGCACCTTCCAGTTCGGCGCGCAGAACGTGCCCAACCCGGCCGGCGGCACGCAGAGCCTGCAGGGCGTCGGTTCGTTCGGCGCCGCGAAATAACACGGCCAGGCGCCGTCGCCGGCCGCAGAGCGGGAGGCAACTCCCGGGGAGGCGGCAATGAAGCTGGAACTGACCACGGCCGCGCTCGCCGCGGCGGCGCTCGCCGGCTGCACCAGCAGTTCCGGCAATCCGGTGACGCTCGTGCCCAGCGTCTCGCTCACGCACATGATCGTGCTCAACGAGGATGCCGCCGGCAACAAGACCTCCGTCTCCGACCGCTCGATCCTGCCGGAGATTATGACCGTGCTGGAATACAAGGACGGTTCGCAGCGCACCGCTACCTCGGCCTGGGTCGCGGGCTTCCTGCCCGGCGGCTCGTCGATCCCGCCGCTCGACGGGCTCGTCCCCGATCCCGACGCCCCGCTCAACCCGATGCGCACCGTCTTCTCGAATGACGGCTTCCTCGAGCAGGTCGGCGAGGGCAGCGGCTTCGCGCTCGGTCGCTACAGCGTGCGAAACCGCACCCGCGACAAGCTGTTCGTCGGCTACCGCGTCGCCGGCGACATGACGCTGGCGCCCAACATGCCCAGCTCCGGAACCGCCACCTACACGGGCGTCGCCCACGCACTGATGTTCGGTTCGGCGACCGGCGCGCGCGACGTGTCCGGCCGCTCCACACTGGTCGCGGAATTCGATCCCGCAAACGGCAACGTCCGCGGGCGGCTCGACCAGCTCGTGGCGGCCGGCCAGCCGGTCGGCTACGAGCTGGTGCTCAATCCTGCGGCGATCGACACCAACAACTTCCTCGGCGGCGGCATGGCCGTCGAGCGTGCCGGCGGGGGCGCCTCCGGCGCGGCGGTCTATTCCGGGGACTGGCAGGGCGTGTTCTACGGAGCGGGTGCGTCGGCCGCGGCCGGCACCTTCACCATTGGCGCTGCCGGCGTGCCGCTGCCCGGCGGCGGAACCGAAAACGTCCAGGGCGTCGGCGGTTTCGGCGCATCCAGGTAACCATTGCGCCACACTCCGCCGGAATTGAACGTTCAGTGAGCCAATGCAGGTTGACACCGCAGGCCATCGCGGTTTTCCTGCTGTCGCGAGGGCGTATTGGGAGGGTTCCGGTCGAATCAACGTTCCTGGCGGGAAGTTGTTCGATCGCGCGTCGTAACTGATCGGCTACCGTCGTCGGCGGGCCGATTCGCTCAAGCAAATCAGGGGGAATGACATGAGGATTTCTTTGGTATTCGCCGCGATGGCGGGCACCACGCTCCTTGGAGGCTGCGGCGCGGCGGTCGTGTCGTCGCTCGACGGCGGCGCGACGCCGCAGGCGGCGAAGGTCAGCGCGCACGTCGTTTCGGGCGCCGCCAGCAACGGCACCATCGGCAACACCGTAAGCGACCGCACCAGCAATGGCGTCGACAGCACCGCCACCATCTATATGGCCAAGGTGCCGTTCAGCGGCCTCGAAGTGCCGACCAGCGCGGAACTCGCCTTCAACGGCAAGATGGACAGCGGCGCGACGATCCCGAACACCGGCCGCATGCAGGCGCCGAGCAGCCTCGCCGACAAGGCGATCGCCGGCGGCGACCTCACCGCCGACCTTGAGTCGGTCAAATATTCGGACAGCGATTCCTTCCTGCAGCGGGTCGACGACGGCAACGGCTTCGTCGCGCTGCGCTATGAGGCCAAGCAGGGCGACACGGTCTTCCACGGCTACGTGGTCGGCGGCGTGCGCACCGACACCGCCAAGATGCCGACGGCCGGCGTGGCGACCTTCAATGGCCATGCCAACGGCACGTGGTTCGCGTCGGGCAGCGGCAAGGGTACGGCGAAGGGCGACTCGCAGATCGTCGCCACCTTCGCCCCCGGCGGCGGCGTCGTGAACGGCACGGTGAAGAACATCACCGTCGACGGCGTCGCGCAGACGGGTCTGCAGCTGAACATGGCCAACAGCGCCATCAGCGGCAACAGCTACAACGGCTCGGCCACGCTTGTCGGCGCGGCATCGTCCTCCGGCAACTATCAGGGCGGCTTCTACAGCTCCGACGCCAGCGGCACGGCCGGCACGTTCCATCTAAAGGCCACCGGCGTGGCGACCAGCGCCGGCATCCAGGACGTCGAGGCCGTCGGCTCGTTCGGCGGCAACCAGTAACAATGCAGGCACGGGCCGGTCTCGGCCGGCCCGTCCGTCTCCAAGGTTTCGCGTAGTGGAATTGCGGCGCTCGGGTAGTTTCTGGATTGGCGGGCTGGCCCGCGCCGCGGCAGCGCTGGCGCTCGCCTGCGCCGCATTCGCCGTTCCCGCCGCCACGCCGGCCCGGGCGCAGGCCGTCGCCCCCGCCGCCGCAGCCGTCGCCATCGACGCCCAGATCAACCAGCTGATGCAGAACGGCGACTATGCCGGGGCGCTGGCGCTGGCCGAGCGCGCTTGGGGTCCCGATACGCCGAACCGGGCGGCGCGCCTCGATTTCATACGCGGCATGAAGGCCAAGGCCGAGGGCGACCTGCAGGGAGCCATCGCCATCTTCCGCCGGCTCATCGCCGACAATCCCGGCTTCACCCGCGTGCGCGTCGAGCTCGCCAACGCGCTCTATCTGGCCGGCGATCCCGAGGCCGCCTCCTACCATTTGCGCGATCTCGCCCGCACCGCCGAGAGCGACGATCTGCGGCGCAACTTCGAGGCCTATCTCGACGCCATCAAGCGCGAGCGGCCGTGGCGCGTCGGCGGCTACCTGTCGCTGGCGCCGTCCACCAACATCAACGGACGCACCACCGAAAACGTCATCGTCATCGAGAACTGTCCGTTCGATCCGAGCGGTCGCTGCGAGTTCGTCATCGACCAGGGATCGCGCGCCGCGTCCGGCATCGGCCTGACCGGCGGCATCTCGGGCGAACGCCACTTCTTCCTGTCCAACGACATCACAGTCTCGCTGTCGGGCCGCCTCGACGCCGTGAAATATGTCGACAGCCAGTTCGACCGCATATCGGCGCGCGCCGGCGCGCATGTGCGCAAGAAGCTCGGCGACACCACGGTCGGCGGCGGCGTCGTGGCGGAGTATTCCATGCTCGGCTGGAAGCCCTATCGCGACGCGGCGGGCTTCGAATTCGAGGTCGGCCGCGCCATGGGGCCGGCGACGCATCTGCTGGTCTCGACCAGCCTGATGTACCAGCGTTTCGCCGACTTCCCGCAGATGAACGGCCCGGCGGCATCCGTCGGCGTCGTCGTCGGCCATGCGCTCGGGCCGGGCCAGTCGCTGACCACCGGCATGAGCTTCACCTTCGAGCGCACCACCGCCAATCATCTCGACAGCGACGCGCTGCGCACTTTCGTCGGCTACGGCCGCGAGTGGAACGGCGGCTTCATCACCTATGTCGAACCGTCGGTGACGCTGCGCCGTTTCCGCGGCATCGACCCCGCCTTCGGCGTACGGCGCGAGGACATCGAGGTCGGCGCGCGCATTGCGCTCTCCCACCGCAAGCTCAACTTCATGGGCTTCATGCCGCGCTTCGAATATGCCTACACGCGGCAGTTCTCGACCATCACCTTCCAGCGCCGCGAAACCCACTCCGCCAACGTCGTGCTGACGCGGGAATTTTAGGACGGGCGCGACGCTCATCCTCCCCCGTGCAACGGGGGAGGGGGACCCCGCGAAGCGTGGTGGAGGGGGCGGAGTTGTGCCGACCTCCACGGGCCTGTCGCTGCCCCACTCTATCTCATTTCCCTGACTGAGGGCCGAGCAAGGCCGCCCCCCTCCGGCGCTTCGCGCCATCTCCCCCGCTACGCAGGGGAGGATCCGGCCGTCACACCCTTCTCAGATGATTGTCCCATGACGGCGCCGGCCTCGCTGCGACGATCTCGCGTTCGCCTTGCGCCGACAGCTCGGCCAGCGCGCCGCGACCGCTGCTGGCGAGCACCAGGCCTTCGCCCATCGGGGCGACGCCACAGCCGTCGGCGAGTTCGCGGTCGCCCAGATGGCGTCCCGTCGCGGCGTCCCAGAACGCTATGATGCCGCCGCGCGGCGAGGAGGTGGCCACCACGCCGCCCGATGCGTCGACGGCCAGCGCGCCGACATAGTTGTCCAGCCCGCGCAACGTCGCCGCGGGTCCGGGAAACAGCTCCGGTTCGCGGCCGCGCCGGTGGCGGCCGACCAGCGGCGGCCGTTCGCCCGGCTCGCCTTCCCACTGGCAGCCGAACCAGATGTCGCCCGCGGCATCCAGCGCCATGTGGCGGATCGACAGCCGGTGCAGCGCCTCGGCGAGAAACACCTGCTCGACCAGTTCGCCGCTCGCCACGTCGATATAGGCAATGCTCGGCTTCATGGCGTCGAGGTTGAGCTTCAGCCGCTCGTAGTCGGGATGGGTCAGGATGCCGCCATTGGCGATGCACAGCGTGCGCCCGTCGCCCATCAGCACGATCTCGTGCGGGCCGATGCCGCCGGTCGAGAACTCGCCGATGCGACGGAAGCCGGCGGCGACATCATAGACCCCGGTCACGCCCTGCCCGGCTTCGTAGTCGCTCTCGCTGGCCAGCATCAGCCGGCCATCCGCAGTGAACACGCCGTGGCCGAAGAAATGCCGCCCCTCCGCTGCGGCGATCGCGAACGGCGGCGTCCCCCCGTCGATGCCGAAAGCGACCGCGAAGCGCCCCGGCGCGCGGGCGAAGGCCACCGCCCTTCGCCGCGGCGCGTCGATGGCGAACGAGTGCCCGCGCGCCTCAAGCGGCAGCACCAGCCGGTCGCGGCCGCGCGCGTCGATGACCGCCACCTCGAAGCCGCCGCCGGCGGCAAGCCGCGCGCCGAGCCACAGCGCCTCGTCCTCGCCCGCGCCGGCCGGCGCCACCGCCGCCAGCCCGAGCAGACCGAGAAAGGTGCGGCGGTCGATCTGCTTCCTCACCCGCGTGCCTCAATCGCCATCGAGCGCGTTGAATCCCATGGTCAGGCCCAACGCGGCCGACAACTTTTCCGAAATATCGTGGCCGGCGCCGTCGAGCGCAACTTCGGCGAATTCGACACGGCCCCGGTCGTCGGCGTCGGCGAAGGCCTTCTCGGCCGGCGACGCGATCTGCTCGAGACCACGGCGCGCCGCGTCGAGGCTGAAGCGGACCTGCCCCGGCAGCCAGTTCTGGTCGGCCGGCAGGGTCTCAGCATAACCGGCGGCCAGCAGCAGGTCGCGGGCGCCGGCGATCTGCGCCGTCACGAGGCCGAAGGTCGCGTCGCTGCGCCACAGCGGCGCCAGCCGGCCGTTGGCGCCGGCACTGTCGTCGCCGAGGGGCGGCTGCAGTTCGGCCGCGCGGATGAACTGCAGGACGGTGGCCAGCGCCTTGACGATCTCGCCGTCGACCTCGGCCGCCGAGCGGTAAGGCTCGCCATCGGGCTTCGGGTCCGTGAACGAGGCGGCAAAGGGGGTATCCACGCGCCAGCCGGCCACCGCCTCGCCAGCGACGAAGGCGATGTTGGCCGCCACCGCGGCGGCAAAGCGGCAGCGGAAATCGGCCGGGGCCGAAACCAGCTCATGCGATCCGGAGCCAAACAGCGCGAATTCCAGCGCCGGCAGCCCCTGCAGCGCCACGCTCTTGCCGGCGAGCACCGCGACGTCGGCCAGCGTCTCGTCCTTCTGCGCCAGCGCCGCCTGCACCTGCTTCAGCGCGATGCCGCGCGGGTCGGGCCAGAAGAACAGTTTTTCGAACCGGTTTTCGGCCGCCAGCGGGCCGAACCGCAGCACCGAAACGCGCCCGAATGCGCCCGCCGTCTCGACGAACAGGCTGCGCGCCGCAGCCAGCGTCGCCGCGCCGGGCACGGCGCACAGGCCTTGTGTGGCCAGCGTCAGCTTGATGGCGGCGCTCTCGAAATCCTGCAAGGCGGGCCGCGCGAAGTTGTCGGCGACGTTGGCGCCGGAGCCGGCGAGGGCGGGGGTCGAGCTCACCAATACGGCAAGTGCGTAAACCGGGAAGTGCAGACCAGCCATCACAGCGACTCCAGAAACGCGATCAGCGCGTCGCGTTCGGCCTTCTCCATGGCCGCGAAGCGGTCCCGCGCGGCTTGCGCCTCGCCGCCGTGCCACAGCACGGCCTCGACCAGCGTACGCGCGCGGCCGTCATGCAGGAAGCCCGCCTCGGCGCTGACCTGCCCGGCCAGCCCGATGCCCCACAGCGGCGGCGTGCGCCATTCGCTGCCGTCGGCCGCTCCCTCCGGGCGTCCATCCGCCAGCCCCTCGCCCATGTCGTGCAGCAGGAAGTCGCTGTAGGGCCAGATCAGCTGAAAACGCTGCGCCGAATGGGCCGCCGCGCGGCTCGTCACGAATTTCGGCGTGTGGCAAACCACGCAGCCGGCTTCGTAGAAGGCGCGTTTTCCGGCGAGAACCTCGGCGTCGCCGACCTTGCGACGTGCCGGCGGCGCGAGATTCTCCGAATAGAACACCACGAGGTCGAACAGGTCGGCCGGAACCTCCACCGGTCCGAGCCGCTCCTGCGCGCCGTGCGGCATGTCGCGGCATGGCGCCTGCGCCGCCGTGCATTCGCCCCAGTGGTCCGTCTTCAGAGGCGTCGAAAGCCCCATGTCGCCGGCGAACGCGTCGGCGCTCTGGGCCGCGACGCCGGGCGCCAGCGCCTTCCAGCCGAAACGGCCCAGCCTGCCATCGCCACGGATTGCGGCGCGACCGGAGATACCGTCGCCGTCGCGGTCGTCCGGGTCGGCCCGGGCGATGATGTCGGCGGGGTGGATCGCCTCGATCAGGCCCATGCCGGCCATGGCCGGCGCGACGCGCGCCGATATCATGGTGCCGTGGGCAAGCGGGCCGAAGCCGGACTTCTCTATCGACAGTTTCGGCCGGCGCAGCGTCACCGTCTCGCCGCCGGCGAGCGTCACCGGCACGTCGGCATAGTCGATGACAACCTTGCCTTCGGCCGGGAGGCCGGCGGCGGCATTGTCCTGCAATTGCAGGCCGTAGACCGGCTCGGGCGCGGCGGGCAGCGCTCCTGCCTCGATCAGACGCGCCGCGTCGGCGTCGGGCTGCACCGACAGCCGCACCAGCAGCGACGAGGCGTCGCCGCCAACGCTGGCCGGCGCATGGCCGCGGCCGTCCTTGATGTGGCAGGACTGGCAGGCGCGGGCGTTGAACAGCGGACCGAGCCCGTCGGAGGCCTGCGTCGAGGACGGCGCCGTCGCCCACTCCTTGCGGAACAGCCCGTTGCCGACGAGGAAGCGCTGCTGGTCCTCGAAACCGAGATTGGCGGACGGGTGCGACAGCGCATTGGCGTCGCCGGTCTTCTTCGTCGTGGCCGCGCCGCCCGGCAGCGCCTCGAAGCGCTCGGCCTTCGTGAAGTCGGTCGCCGGTGCGGTGATGGCCTGCACGCGCGCCAGATCCTCCGGCGAGAGGTCGTCGCGCAAGACCCCGGCGTCGCCCGCCCAGGCGGCGCCGATCAGGGCGATGAGCGCGGCGCCTGCCGCGGCGGTCTTCAGTCTCACGATCGCGGAAAGCCGTTCGTCACGGCCCATCATAGGGCGGTCGTGGGCGGCCGCCCATGCGTCACTGCGCCTATTCGAACACCTTGTCGGGCGCGTCGAGCGAATCGGAACCCTCGATGGTCACGTCGGGCAGCTCCAGCGCGGCGATCACCCGCTCCAGCGAACGCGTCTGCGCCACCAGCCCGTCGATCACGGCCTGCACCGCGGCGTTGCCGGCCGCGTTGCCCTCGCCGATCATCTGGTCGTAGGCCTCGCCGCCTTCGGCCCGCGCCTTGAGCGCCGCGGCCGCCTTCAGCGTGTCGGCGATCTTGCCCTCGGTCTCGGCGGCAATGCCGGCATCCTTCTCGCGCACCAGCGCCGCAAGCGAATCGCCCTCGACCTTCGAGCCGTCGATACGCGTGTAGCTGCCGTTGTAGACGTTGGAGATGCCGGTCACGTCATAGAAATGCGAGTTGTGCGTGTTGTCGGAGAAGCAGTCGTGCTCCTCCTCCGGATCGTGCAGCAGCAGGCCGAGCTTCATGCGCTCGCCCGCCAGTTCGCCATAGCTGAGCGAACCGAGCCCGGTCAGGATGGCGGACAGGCCGGCCTTCGGATCGCCGTCGGCGAGCGCCTTGCGCGCCGCGCCGTCGGCGGTCCAGTTCGCCACCATCTCCTCGAGATCGGCGACCAGAAGGTCCGAAGCGGCGGCCAGATAGGCGGCGCGGCGGTCGCAGTTGCCGCCGGTGCAATTGGCCGTGTCGAAATCGGTCGCAGGCCGCTTGCCGGCGCCCGGGCCGGTGCCGTTCAGATCCTGCCCCCACAGCAGGAACTCGATGGCGTGATAGCCGGTGGCCACGTTCGCCTCGATGCCGCCCACCTCCTGCAGCGACTGCAGCAGCGCCGGCGTGATGGTGGTGGCGTCGATCTCCTCGCCGCCCGCCGAAACCCTGGCGTTGGCGATCACGTTGACCGTGTAGAACGCGTTGGCGTCGCTCTCGGTGCCGTAGCCGGCGTCGACATAGTCGATCAGCCCCTCGTCGAGCGGCCAGGCGTTCACGCGGCCTTCCCATTCGTCGACGATGACGTTGCCGAAGCGGAACGCCTCGGTCTGCTGGTAGGGCGCGCGCGCCGCCAGCCATGCCGCCTTCGCCGCCTTCAACGTGTCCTCCGAAGGCTTGGCGATCAGCGCGTCGACCGCCGCATCCAGCGCCTTGGCGGTGGAGAGGCTGTCCTCATAGCCCGCGAGCGCGATGTCGGCATAGGTTTTCAGCACCGCGGCCGGATCGGCCGCCGAGGCTGAACCAGCGGAAAGCGGGAGCGCGCCGAGCGCGCCGGCTGCGAGCAGAGTTCTGAAATTCATGGAAAGCCTCTCCGTCGGGCCCGGTGGCCCGCGATTTCGAGACACGCGCGAGAACGCCGTGCTCGCCCTGTCGACGGCCAAAACCCTAGTCGCGGCACGCCGGGCTGGCAATAGATGAGTGCAATATTCAACTTTGTAGGTGAAACGCCTACGCCGGAGGGGCAGGCCGCCCTTTCGGCGGCGCCGGGGGGCGCGCCCGGCCGGGCGCGCCCTCGTGCTGGAAAGTCGGGGGGCGTTCGGGGCGCTGGCGCCCCGGCCCGATTTCAGGCGGCCCGATTTCAGGCGGCGTTGCGGCGCTCTTCGGCGGCGAGGTAGCCCTTCTCGGTCAGCCACTGCTCGATGATGATCTCCACCATCGACGAGACGGAGCGGCGGTCGTCGCGGGCGGCGCGCACGAGCGCGTCCTTCAGTTCCGGTTCGATGCGGAAACCGAGCGGGTTGGTCTTTGCCATGGTCTTCCTCCTGGCTGGGCGCCGGCGGCTTGTCGCCGTTTCGGCTGGCCGTGCTGGCGCCGGTTGACGTTGCAAATGCGAAGCGTCAGGCGAAGGAAGGCGGGGCGCGCGAGGAGAAGCCGTATTCGGGTGCAGCGGCCGGCCTGCGGTCGGGCAGGGCGTGCGCGGTCTTGATCTGGGCGAAGAACAGGTCGCCGGCGAAGCCGAGCGGCCGCGAATCCTCGCCACTGAAGCCGGCCTTGGCGGCATGGCCGCGATCGGCCTCCTCGAGGAACTGGGTCGGCGGCGGCGTATCGCCGGCCAGATGGGCGAGCGCGCGGTCGGCTTCGAGCGCGGCGCGCGTCGCGGCGTCGCCGCCGAACGGCGCTTCGCCGAGGCCGAACGCGAACAGCGCGACGAGAAGCAGCCGCCGCGCCAGCGCGGCCACCGCCTTCCCCATCGTCTGTGTCCGCTCAGCCATTCCGCTCGGCCTGGTCCACTCAACCCCGGTCAACCCCGGGGAGCCCCGACGCCGGCCTCCGGGCCCATCCCGGCAGCCGATTCAGACATGCGTCGCGCTTGTCGGAAAAAACAATACGCCCATAAGCGCCGCACCGCAACGCCGGTCCCGCCCCGCGCTTGTTAGCCCCTGCGGCCCCTGATAAAGCCCGCGCCCATGACGACTCCGCTCAAGAACATCCGCAACTTCTCCATCGTCGCCCATATCGACCATGGCAAATCGACGCTCGCCGACCGGCTCATCCAGATGACCGGCGGGCTCGACGCGCGCGAGATGGCCGGCAAGGAGCAGGTGCTCGACAACATGGACATCGAGCGCGAGCGCGGCATCACCATCAAGGCGCAGACCGTGCGCCTCAACTACAAGGCCGCCGACGGGCAGGACTACATCCTCAACCTCATCGACACGCCCGGCCATGTCGACTTCGGCTACGAGGTCTCCCGCTCGCTGCGCGCCTGCGAGGGTTCTCTCCTTGTGGTCGACGCCTCGCAGGGCGTCGAGGCGCAGACGCTCGCCAACGTCTACCAGGCCATCGACGCCAACCACGAGATCGTGGTGGTGCTGAACAAGATCGACCTGCCCGCCGCCGAGCCCGAGCGCATCAAGGAGCAGGTCGAGGAGGTCATCGGCCTCGACGCCTCGCAGGCCGTCATGATCTCGGCCAAGACCGGCATCGGCATCGACCTCGTGCTGGAGGCCATCGTCAAGCAGCTGCCGCCCCCGAAGGAAGGCAACGCGGCCGCGCCGCTCAAGGCCATGCTGGTCGACTCCTGGTACGACGCCTATCTCGGCGTCATCGTGCTCGTGCGCGTCATCGACGGCGTGCTGAAGAAGGGCCAGACCATCCGTATGATGGGCACCGGCGCCAAGTACGACGTCGAGCGCACCGGCTTCTTCACGCCCAAGATGATCCAGGCCGACCAGATCGGCCCCGGCGAGTTCGGCTTCATCACGGCCTCCATCAAGGAGGTGGCCGACACCCGTGTCGGCGACACCATCACCGAGGACCGCAAGCCGACCGCCGCCCCGCTGCCGGGCTTCAAGCCGGCGCAGCCCGTTGTCTTCTGCGGCCTGTTCCCGGTCGACGCCGCGGATTTCGAGGATCTGCGCGGCGCCATGGGCAAGCTGCGCCTCAACGACGCCTCGTTCTCCTTCGAGATGGAGACGTCCGCGGCCCTGGGCTTCGGCTTCCGCTGCGGTTTCCTCGGCCTGCTGCATCTGGAGATCATCCAGGAGCGGCTGGAGCGCGAGTTCGACCTCGACCTCATCGCCACCGCGCCCAGCGTGGTCTACCGCCTGGCGCTCACCGACGGCACCACGCGCGAGCTGCACAACCCCGCCGACATGCCCGACGTGGTCAAGATCGCCCATATCGAGGAGCCGTGGATCCGCGCCACCATCCTCACGCCCGACGACTATCTCGGCTCGATCCTGAAGCTCTGCCAGGAGCGCCGCGGCGTGCAGGTCGACCTCTCCTATGTCGGCAAGCGCGCCATGCTGGTCTACGACCTGCCGCTCAACGAGGTGGTGTTCGACTTCTACGACCGGCTGAAGTCGATCTCGAAGGGCTACGCCTCCTTCGACTACCAGCTCACCGACTATCGCGAGGGCGACCTCGTCAAGATGTCGATCCTGGTCAACGACGAGCCGGTCGACGCGCTCTCCATGCTGGTCCACCGCTCGCGCGCCGAAAAGCGCGGCCGCGTCATGTGCGAGAAGCTCAAGGAACTGATCCCGCAGCACATGTTCAAGATCCCGATCCAGGCGGCCATCGGCGGCCGCATCATCGCCCGCGAGACGATCTCGGCCCTGCGCAAGGACGTGACCGCCAAGTGCTACGGCGGCGACGCCACCCGCAAGCGCAAGCTTCTGGAAAAGCAGAAGGAAGGCAAGAAGCGCATGCGGCAGTTCGGCAAGGTCGAGATCCCGCAGGCGGCGTTTATCGAGGCGCTGAAGATGGGTGAGAGCTAGCGCCGGGGATCCTCCCCTGCGAAGCGGGGGAGGGGGACCGCGCGAAGCGTGGTGGAGGGGGCGGCTTCGCGCAGAGGTCTCACGGGAGCGAAAGTTCGGGTGGGTGAGCTGCCGAAGGCGCGCGACCAGCGCCTTCTCATTCTCTCAAGATGATCGCCCGCGACGTCGGCCGGGTTGTTAGTCTGCCAACCTTGGCACCATACCGAATAGGGATATGTTGGGATCAAGAATCCGCTTTCCCGCAACTCTTCGATTTGCAAACAAGAGACTTTCCTGTGTCTCAACACTCTCCGAAATATGAACTTCGGGCGCGCTACATCCTCCGCTACCTTAGCGCCAAGCGATTAGAGGAAAAGTGGAGAAAGAAGACGCGCTATGATCTTCGGCGTCAGCTTTTCCCCGATCCAGTTGGCCATCTGGATACTCAAGCGAGAATCGATCAGGTTATCTCGCGAATACGAACAGATATTCGCGCTGGAAATTCACAATCGACCCCCCGAATCGATATCAGGTTGAGAAGACACTTGGTCTCTGTCGCCTAATGGTTCAGCCGACCGTTGAGGTAGCGATAATTCTCCAATGCCTTTCCGATAAATTGTATGGTGACCTTAAACGCCAGTCGCCATCAAAGAATGCCTTCTTCGAACCACGAGATCACAGCTTTAGACCCGTAGACGAACAAGAATATGGAACTTTCAGATCGTGGAAAGCTTTTCAGTCGGAAATCCTTAGATTTAATAAAGAGAACAAATCTATTGTAGTTACAGATATTGCTAATTACTATGATTTTATCGACTTATACAACTTCGCAACGTAATTACTTCTTTTGTGAAAGTGCAGGAGCCGCTATTTGATTTTCTGTTGCATATAGTGACCGCCCTGTCTTGGCGCCCGGACTTCATGCCTCCTAGGCAAATCGGCCTGCCTCAGATGGACCTAGATGCACCCCGACTGCTCGCTCACTGTTATTTGTTTGAGCTTGATCGATTTATGGAGCAGAGGTCCCAGAAGAATTACGCCCGCTTTATGGACGACATTGATGCCGGCACCGATACGATTGAAGAGGCAAAGAGACTACTGAGAGATACGGATCTTGTGCTTCAGTCGCGTAGCCTGCGCTTGAACGCAGGGAAAACTAAGATACTAAGCGCAATTGAAGCTTTTCAACACTTTCGCGTGCGCGATACTCGGGTTCTCGATAAGATTGAAAGTTATCTTGATTCGTTGCCAAAAGGCGCGCCTGCAGCCGATCGCGCCCTGTCTATCTTCGCTCGCGCTGTTGATAAAAAGTATAGCCAAGGCTACTTTAAGAACGGTAATGGAGAGAAGATACTCAAGAGAACAATTGGTATACTTAACAAGTATAGCTTTCGGCTTCCCGACGCTTTATTCGCGGCGGTGGTACGACTTCACCCGAACTTGCGAGACTCGGCACTTCGCAACGCGTCTATTTGTGGGTTTCGACGGGAAGAATTTCAGGCAGTCGACAGCGTCTTTAGGCTCGGCCTGGTCTGTGACGACTATTTTCGAATGGTTTTGGCGAAGCGGCTAGTCGAGGCCAAGATCCACTACGACGGCACAGAGGTCGCCTCGCTAAAGGGAATCCTTGACGTCTTCCCACTTGACGAAATGGCGCCGGCCTACGGCGCACTCTGGCTGCTATCCCGCTATGGACTGCCCACGACCTTATTCTCGGCAATCACTCGATGTGAGCGCATTTGGATGAATGACGAGACGCTGTCGCGGTTAGTTGCAGGGTTGTGGCCGCGACTGGCCGAGGACAAGACGCTTGCGCCGAAGGCCGCGAATTATCTTCGAAACCGACTACTGCCGAAGGGTCAGAGCCTCCTAGAGTTCCATTTGGATATCGCTACGGTCAGCACCGGATATAGTAGATTCAAATCGATACTGCACGCAAAGAACGATAGTCTTCCCCTTAAGTGTGGACACGATAAATTTCTAATGATTCAATCTGTATTGCGGTCAACATCGGCTCCTACCGGCGACAAGGCAAAGCTAGAGAAAATTCATACGCAGATTTTAACAGAACCCAGCTACGCGATGGGTGGCTTGCTTTAGACGTCGAAAGTGTTTGGGGCTAACTGGCGGCGGCGCGTCAGCGCCGGATGTCTATCCGGAATCCATGCCTCCCCATCGGAACGGCCACGGCGGTGGGAGTCCTGAGACATCACGGCATGGATCCCGGATAGCCGCCGCTCACTCCGTTCGCAGCGTCTTCCGGGATGACGAAGCGGAGAGGGACGCGACCCCTTCTCCCCTCGTGGGGTCCGAAGGACGGGTGCGAATGCACCCCGGGCGGTGGATCGGCGCGCAGCGCCGAGACGGATGAGGGGTGCTGGAAGGAATGAGAAGTTGGCGATCCGGCCAACACCCCTCATCCGCCCCTTCGGACCCCACGAGGGGAGAAGGGGTCGCTGCCACTTTCTGCGGGACAAATCCGCGCCTAACCACGCACAAATCCGCCATTCCCGCCGAAATCTATCCCCACCCTCTCCACCTCCCCCATAATCCGCCCTGCTGCTCTCACGGGAAACGGAAGGCCACCGACCTTTCGTGAGGGCGCCGGTGCCGGATCGGGCGGGCGACGGTAGTCCGCCTGGGTGTTGAGCCCTCAGGTCCGGGTCCCAGTCAGGCCGGTACACCCTCGCCGCGGGACAAGAACACCGGCGGGCGCATGGCGAGGCGTCATAGCAGCATTCTTTTAGGACGCTGAGCCATGCGCCCGCTTCCCACCCGCCCTCGAAGCGAGCGCGGCGACGAACCCCCATGTCAGCAGGAGCACGCCATGCCGCAGAAGGCCAAAGCCAAGCCGCAAGCCCAGCCGGCACCGAAGCCGGCACCCGAGCCCACGACCGTCGCCGGCCTGTCGGTCGCCGACTTCGAGTCCGCCATGCAGGCCGAGAAGCTGGCCTTCGCGCTGTTCGCCACCATGATCGGCAATGCCGGCAAATGCCCGGCGCGGCTCTGTCGCCAGCACGGCCGCTGCATGAACGCGGCCGCGACCGGCCTGTGCAGCGTGCCGATGCCCGACTGGGTCGACGATTTGGCCTATGCCGCGCGCCACTTTCTGCGCCGCTTCGTTGAGGAGGGGCGGTGAAAGAAGGCCCCTCTCCGTCACGCTTCGCGTGCCACCTCTCCCCCGCGTTGCGGGGGCGAGGAACTGCGAAGACGTTGCGGCCGAGTTCCTCGCCCCCATGAAATGGGGGAGAGGTGGCACGCGAAGCGTGACGGAGAGGGGGTTCTGGCGGTTGCCGGTCGCGCCCAAGGGCCCCGCCCTGCCCCAGCGTCGCGGAACCTCCGGCCTCGCCGCGTATTGCATTGCAACAAAACGTTGATACGTTTTGCCGCATAACAAAGGCGCGGCGTTGACCCGTTTCCCACGGGCCGTCCGCGACGGGGCCGCGATGTTCTACCAGCTCTACGAGATGAACCATGCTGCGCTGCAGCCCTCGCGCGCCTTCGCGGATGCGGTGAGGCTGATCTACACCCACCCGCTCAACCCGCTGACGCGCACGGCCTTCGGCCGCTCGATCGCGGGCGCGGCCGAGCTGTTCGAGCGCACCACGCGGCGCTACGGCAAGCCGGCCTTCGGCTTCACCGAGACGACGGTCGATTTCGTCAAGGTGCCGGTGGTCGAGGAGATCGTCTGGTCGAAACCGTTCTGCGACCTGCTGCATTTCCGCCGCGACATCCCTGCCTCTGCGAAGCGCCGCAACGATCCCAAGATGCTGATCGTGGCGCCGATGTCGGGCCACTACGCCACGCTGCTGCGTGGCACGGTGGAGGCCTTCCTGCCGAAGTTCGAGGTCTACATCACCGACTGGGCCGACGCGCGCACCGTGCCGCTGGCGGCCGGACGCTTCGACCTCGACGACTACATCGACTACCTGATCGAGATGCTGGCCCATCTCGGCCCCGACACGCACGTGCTCGGCGTCTGCCAGCCGGCGGTGCCGGTGTTCGCCGCCGTCTCGGTGATGGAGGCGCGCAACGATCCCAATTCGCCGGCCTCCATGACGCTTATGGGCGGGCCGATCGATACGCGCCGCAACCCCACCGCCGTCAACAAGCTCGCCGAGGAGAAGGGCATCGGCTGGTTCCGCGACAACGTCATCATGCAGGTGCCGTGGCCGCTGGCCGGCTTCGGCCGCGACGTCTATCCGGGCTTCCTGCAGCTCTCCGGCTTCATGTCGATGAACCTCGACCGCCACATCGCCGCGCACAAGGACTTCTTCTTCCATCTGGTGAAGAACGACGGCGATTCGGCGGAAAAACACCGCGAGTTCTACGACGAGTATCTCGCCGTCATGGACCTGACCGCCGAATTCTACCTGCAGACGGTCGAGACCGTGTTCGTCGACCACGCCCTGCCCAAGGGCACGATGATGTTCCGCGACGAGAAGGTCGACCCCTCGGCCATCCGCGGCACGGCGCTGCTCACCGTCGAGGGCGAGAACGACGACATTTCCGGGCTCGGCCAGACGCAGGCCTCGCACGACCTGACGCCGAACATCCCGGCCGCGCGCAAGGTCCATTACATGCAGCCCAAGGTCGGCCATTACGGCGTGTTCAACGGCTCGCGCTTCCGCTCCGAAGTGGTGCCGCGAATCACCGACTTCATCCGCTCGAACCCGAAGAACGCGCGCTACGAGAAGCCTCGCGTCGTCGCCTCACGAAAGAGTTAGCCGCGCAAAAGCGTAGCGATCGCGCAACATTCGGTCGCCGACGCTAACCATCGCGGCAATGATGGTTCATGCGTCAATTGACTTTCCGCCGCACCGCACCTTAACAGTTCGTTAACGGGCGAAACACGGGCGCGGGGAACCGGCTGAATGGCGCATCGGCGAGGGGTGAAGCACGGGCTGCTGGCCGTCGCCGCTTCCGTGATGGTGTTGTCCGGCGTCCAGTATGCCGGTGCCGACGGCTCGATGATCGTCGGGCGCCAGACCTCGCAGCCGATCGGCCATTACGAGTTCTGCAAGGCCAATCCGGCCGAGTGCAGGATCCGGCCGCTCGATGTCGGCCCGGAGCGCCTGACCGAGCGGCTCTCGGCCCGGCTCGACGAGGTCAACCTCGCGGTCAACGCCGCGGTGAAGCCGATGAGCGACAAGGACATTTACGGCATCGACGAGGTCTGGACCTATCCGGACGCCGGCGTCGGCGACTGCGAGGACTACGTCCTGGAGAAGCGCCGCATCCTCAATCGCGATGACGGCGTCTCGCTGTCCAATCTCCTGATCACCGTGGTACGCAAGCCCGACGGCGAAGGCCATGCCGTGCTGACCGTGCGCACCGATCGCGGCGACTTCATCCTCGACAATCTGTCGGACAAGGTGAAGCCCTGGCACCACACCGGCTACAAGTTCCTGAAGCGGCAGGCCAGCAACCATACCGGGCGCTGGGTGAACCTGCTCGCCGACCAGAACATGCTGGTCGGGGCAGTCGACTAGATTTCAGGCCTTCGCGGCAGCCATCCTGTCGGCGCGCGCGATCAGTTCCGCGCGGGTCTTGCGGTCGACGAAGGCCGCATCCAGCGCCGTGCGCGTCACCGCGGCGAGTTCCTTCGTCGACAGGCCGAAATGCTCGGCCGCCACATCGTATTCCCGCTTCAGCGTCGTCCAGAAATAGGGCGGATCGTCGGAATTGAGCGTGACCTTGCACCCGGCGGCGCGCAGCTTGGGGAACGGATGCGCGGCGAAGTCCGGGAACACCTTCAGCTCGATGTTGGACACCGGGCAGACCTCGAGCACGACGCCGGCATCGGCGATGCGCTTCACCAAGTCGGGGTTCTCGATGGCGCGCACGCCGTGGCCGATGCGCGACGGGCGGATGTGGGTCAGCGCCGCGTCGACGCTCTCCCAGCCGGCAAGTTCGCCGGCATGGACGGTGATGCCCAATCCGGCTTCGCGCGCAATCTCGAAGGCGCGCACATAGTCCTCGACCTCGCCGAAGCGCTCCTCGCCGGCCATGCCGAAGCCGGTGACCAGCCGGTGGCCGCACCTTGCAGCGAAGCGGGCGGCGGCCTCGACCGATTCGACGCCGAAATGGCGCACGCCGGTGACGATCATGCGCCCTTCGATGCCGGTCTTGGCCCTGGCCCGCTCCATGCCCTCGCCAAGCGCGTTGGTATAGGCTTGCGGCGACAGGCCGGCGCGGCGGGCGTGGTCGGGCGAGGTGAATACCTCGGAGTAGATGCAGCCGTCGCGGGCAAGGCTGGTCAGGTAGTGGTCGGCCAGCCGGGCGTAATCCTCCTCGTCGCGGAACAGGTCGGCGGAGAAGTCGTAGGCGGCGAGGAAACTGGTGAAATCGCTCCAGACGAACGAGCCATCGCGGATGAAGGCCGTGGTGTCGGCGCCGTATTTGCGCGCCTGAGCGATCACCAGATCGGGTGCGGCAGCGCCTTCGATATGGCAGTGAAGCTCCGCTTTCGGCACCATCGTTCCGCCGTCCTCCCGCGTCCGTTCACCGCGTCCGTTCACCGCGGGATCGAAGAATAGCCGCGGGATTTTCGATGGGCTATGGTCCGCCTCGCATTTTGTCGGGAAGTTGAAGCATGAGCGACACGCGCACGACGGCCGCCGGCGGCATGGAGACCTCCTACGGTTTCCAGGCGGTGGCGGACGGCGAAAAGCAGGGACTGGTCGACAAGGTGTTCCACCGCGTCGCCAACCGCTACGACCTGATGAACGACCTGATGTCCGGCGGCCTGCACCGGCTGTGGAAGGACGCGGCCGTGGCGTGGCTGGCCCCGCCCAAGCGCTCCGGCTGGAGCCTGCTCGACATGGCCGGCGGCACCGGCGACATCGCCTTCCGCGCCGTGGAGGCGAGCGGCGGGCATGGGCGCGCCACCGTCAGCGACATCAATGCCTCGATGCTGGCGGTCGGGCGCGAGCGGGCGCAGCAGCGCGGGCTGTCGGAAAGGGTCGACTTCGTCGAGGCCAACGCCGAGAAGCTGCCGTTCGACGACGCCAGCTTCGACGCCTACACGATCGCATTCGGCATCCGCAACGTGCCGCATATCGACACCGCACTCGCGGAAGCGTTCCGCGTGCTCAAGCGCGGCGGACGTTTCCTCTGCCTCGAATTCTCGGAAGTAGATGTGCCGCTGCTCGACCGGGTCTACGAGGCGTGGTCGTTCAACGCCATCCCGCGCATCGGCCAGATGGTGACGGGGGACGGCGAACCGTATCGCTACCTGGTTGAGTCGATCCGCAAGTTTCCGCGCCAGCGCGATTTCGCCGCCATGATCGAGCGCGCCGGCTTCTCGCGCGTGACGTGGCGGGACTATTCGGGCGGCATCGCCGCCGCGCATTCCGGCTGGAAACTGTAGGCGCGACCGTCCGGATGGCGCTTTCACGACACCGCCCCCTCCACCGCCTTCGGCGGTCCCCCTCCCCCGTGAACGGGGGAGGAGCCACGGCATGAGCACCCTCGCCGCATGGTTCCGGCTGGCCCGCGCGGGCTGGGTGATGGTGCGCGAAGGGGTGGTCGCGGCGCTGCCGGGCGACCAGTTCGAGGGGCCGCCGCGTGCCGCATGGCGCATCGCCAACCTGCTTGCGCGGCCGCGCTCGCGCAGCCGGGAGCGCACGCAAAGCATCGCCCAGGCGGTCGAGCGGCTCGGGCCGTCCTACGTCAAGCTCGGGCAGTTCCTGGCGACGCGCCCGGATGTGGTGGGTGCCGAACTGGCGCGCGACCTCGCCGCACTGCAGGACCGCATGGCGACCTTCCCGACGCAGGAAGCGGCGCGCACGATCGAGGAATCGCTCGGACGGCCGCTGGGTGCCCTGTTCCACGAGTTCGGCGAGCCGGTGGCCGCCGCCTCGATCGCGCAGGTGCATCCGGCTCGCACCGAGCGCGCGGGCACCGAGGCGAAGGTCGCGGTGAAGGTGATCCGGCCGGGTGTGCGGACGCGCTTCAACCAGGACCTGGAAGCCTATTTCCTCGCCGCCAGGCTGCAGGAGCGTTTCGTGCCTTCGTCGCGGCGGCTGAAGCCGGTCGAGGTGACGAAGCTGCTGGCGCAGACCACGCGCATCGAGATGGATCTGCGGCTGGAGGCCGCCGCCATCTCGGAGATGGGGGAGAATGTCGCCGACGATCCCGGCTTCAGGGTGCCGTGGATCGACTGGGAGCGCACAGGCCGCGACGTCGTCACCATGGAGTGGATCGACGGCGCCAAGCTCTCGGACATGGGCGCGGTGCGGGCCGCCGGGCACGATCCGGTGGCGCTGTCTGCAACGCTGATGCAGTCCTTCCTGCGGCATGCGCTGCGCGACGGCTTCTTCCACGCCGACATGCACCCCGGGAACCTGATGGTGGAAGCCGACGGCACGCTGGTGGCGGTCGATTTCGGCATCACCGGGCGGCTCGGCAAGAAGGAGCGGCGCTTCCTCGCCGAAATCCTCTACGGCTTCATCACCCGCGACTACCGCCGCGTGGCCGAAGTGCATTTCGAGGCCGGCTATGTGCCGCGCACGCATGACGTGCGCGCCTTCGCGCAGGCCATCCGCGCCATCGGCGAGCCGATCCACGGCCAGTCGGCCGACACGATCTCGATGGCGCGGCTGCTGACGCTGCTGTTCGAGGTGACCGAGATCTTCGACATGCAGGCGCGCACCGAGCTGCTGATGCTGCAGAAGACCATGGTCGTGGTGGAAGGCGTGTGCCGGTCCCTCGATCCGCGCTTCAACATGTGGAAGGTGGCCGAACCTGTGGTCGGCGACTGGATACGCGGCAATCTCGGCCCGCGCGGAATGCTGGACGACGCGCGCGACGGCGTTTCCGCCGTGCTTTCGCTGGCGCGGCAGGCGCCGGACCTTGCCGCGCGTACGGAGCGGCTGTCGCGCGAGATCGACGCCATGGCCGAGAAAGGGCTGCGCTTCGACGCGCAGACCGCCGAGGCCATCGGCCGCGCCGAGGCACGGCATGGGCGCTGGGGGCGCGTCGCGCTTTGGGTGATCGCGATCGCCCTTCTCATCATGGCTTTCGACTGACGGCGCGTTTTTGACAGCATTGCTGTCAATGCTTACATTGATAGCAATGCAATCAACCGGAGGCCGTCATGGGTGCCCTGACGATCCGGAACCTCGACGACGACGTGAAGCGCGCGCTGCGGCTGCGGGCGGCGGAGCATGGCGTTTCGATGGAGCAGTTTGCACGCGATGCCTTGGTTCGCGTGCTGGCCGAGCCGGTCGCGCCCCGCAAGAGGCGCGCATCGATACTGGAAGACCTGCGCGCCATCGGGATCAAGCAGACCGAACCGTTCGATCTGAAAAAGGTGTCCGACGAAATGTGGGAAGAGGGTCTCGCTTGGCCGCCTTCGTCCTCGACACCTCGGCGATAATATCGGTGCTCCGACATGAGGTGGATGCGGAGAGTTTCCGCACCTACCTCGATGTGGAACTGGATCCCTGCCTCAGTCTTGCGACGCTGTTCGAGACCTGTTCGGTGCTGCGGAGGAAGGATCTTCAGGAACTTGTTCCCGAGCTTGACCGGCTTCTTGATCTTATAGAGCCTGAGCTTGTGCCCTTCGACGTCGAGCAGTTCCTGATGGCCCGTAGCGGGTATGAACGCTTCGGCCGTGGTTCCGGCCATCCGGCAGGTTTGAACTTCGGCGACTGCTTCGCCTATGCGCTGGCCAAGACGCGCGGCCTGCCGCTGCTTTTCAAGGGCGACGATTTTGTCCATACCGACATCGTTCCGGCGCTGAAGCCGGCCTGAGAGCGGGGCCAGAATGTCACTGGTGGGCAAGTCACTAAGCGGCAAGCGCATCCTGCTCGTCATCGGCGGCGGCATCGCCGCCTACAAGTCGCTTGACCTGATCCGCCGGCTGCGCGAGCGCGGGGCCAAGGTGCGGGTGGTGATGACTTCCGCCGCGCAACACTTCGTCACGCCGCTGGCGGCCGGCGCGCTGTCGGCCGACCACGTCTTCACGGAGCTGTTCGACCGCCAGGACGAACAGGACGTCGGCCACATCAGGCTGGCGCGCGAGGCCGACCTGATCGTGGTGGCTCCCGCGACCGCCGACCTGATGGCCAAGATGGCGCACGGACTGGCCGACGACCTCGCCTCGGCAGTGCTGCTCGCCACCGACCGGCCGGTGCTCGTCGCGCCCGCGATGAACCCGAAGATGTGGTCGCACGCCGCCACGCGCCGCAACCGCACGAGGCTTGCGAAGGATGGCATCCGCTTCGTCGGCCCTGCCAAGGGCGAGATGGCCGAAAGCGGCGAGGCAGGCGAAGGACGCATGGCGGAACCGCTGGAAATCGCAGCGGCTGTGGAGGCGATACTCGCGCCCTCGGCACTTCCGTTAGCCGGCAAACGGATTGTCATCACTTCCGGCCCGACACACGAGCCGATCGACCCGGTGCGCTACATCGCAAACCGCTCATCGGGCAAACAGGGGCATGGCATCGCCGCGGCACTGGCGAGTCTGGGCGCCGACGTGCAGCTGGTGTCGGGGCCGGTCGGCCTCGCCGATCCGGCCGGCGTGACGGTGACCCGGGTTGAGTCGGCGCGACAGATGCTGGCCGCCGTCGAATCCCTGCTGCCGGCCGATGCCGGTATCTTCGTCGCCGCCGTCGCGGACTGGCGCACGGAAGGCGAAGCCGGGCAGAAGATCAAGAAGGTGGCGGGCGAGGGGCCGCCATCGCTCAGGATGGTCGAAAACCCCGACATACTTGCGACCGTCGGGCACCACGCCAAGCGGCCGGAACTGGTCATCGGCTTTGCGGCCGAGACTCAGGATCTTGTCGCCAATGCGCGCAAGAAGCTCGAGAAGAAGGGCGCCGATCTGATCGTCGCCAATGACGTCTCGCACGACAGCGGCATCAATGCGGGCGGCGTCATGGGCGGCGACCGCAACCGCGTGCGCATCGTCTCGGCCGGCGGCGTCGAGGATTGGCCGGAGATGAGCAAGGACGAGGTCGCCGCGCGGCTGGCGCGTCTCGTCGCGGACAGACTGGCTTGAATATCCCCGTGCTCGACACGACGCGGCTCAGACTGCGCGAGCACCGGCCTTCCGACCTCGACGCCTATGCGGCGATGTGGGCCGATGAACGCGTGGTGCGCCACATCGGCGGCGTGCCGCTGAGCCGCGAGCAGAGCTGGGCGCGCATCCTGCAATATCGCGGCATGTGGGCATCGCTGGGCTTCGGCTTCTGGGTCATCGAGGAGCGCGCGAGCGGCGCGCTGATCGGCGAGGCGGGTCTCCAGGACATGCAGCGCGAGATGGCGCCGGGCCTCGGCGGCACGCTCGAATGCGGGTGGGGACTGGTGCCCGCCGCACATGGAAAAGGTCTGGCCGACGAGGCCGTGCGCGCGGTGCTGGCATGGGCGGATCGCGAACGGCCGGGCCGGCGCGTCGCCTGCATCATAGCGCCCGAGAATGCGCCCTCGCAGCGGCTGGCGGCAAAGCTCGGCTTCGCCGAATCCGATAATGCGCACTATCGCGGCAAGCAGACCGTCATCTGGCGCCGGGCGGTTTCGACCGCGGCCGGTTAGCCGGCTTCTTCAATGCGCCTGCGTGAGCATGATGAGGTTGCCGCAGGTGTCTTCGAAGATCGCATTGGAAAACCCGTCGCCTTTCGTCGGGCCGGAACGGAAGGTCACACCGAGGCCGGCCAATCGCGCATGCTCGGCATCGATGTCGTCGCAGGCGAGCATGGTGAGCGGGATGCCGCGGTCGTAGAGCTGCTTCTGCCAGGCGACCGAGAAGTCGAAGCCCGAGGGCTCCAGCAGGATCTCGGCGCCGGAGCCGTCCGGCGCCTTCACCGTCAGCCAGCGCGCGCCGCCGGCGGGAAAGTCCTTCTCCTTCCGGAAACCGAGCTTGCCGACGTAGAAGTCCTCGGCGACCTGCTGGTCGTGGACGAGGATGGAGGAGAGGGTGCAGCGGATCATGGCGACGTCTCCCTTGCGGTATCGGCGGCCGGCGCAAAAGCCGCCTCGTGCAGCGCCTCGAGCCGCGCATGCTCGCTCCAGAAGCCGCGCGGCGGTCGGCCAGCAAGCACGTCGTCGAGGATGCCGAGATGCGCGCCCCAGCCCGACGCGACGCTGACCATTGTGTCGCGGTCGGCGAGGCGGACGTGGGTGAGCACCAGCCGCGTGCCGGCGCCATCCGGCGACAGCTCGAAGACCACCTCGCTGACGCCGCCGTCGCCGGGCCAGCTGTAGGCCAGCCGCTGCGGCGGCTCCCAGACGGTAACCTTGCCGGGCATGGCCGGGCTGTCGGCGAAGCCGGCATAACGGGGCGGGTTGGGCTCGGCCGACAGTTCGGCGTGGCGGAACAGATGCTCGACCTTGCCGCCGGCCTGCGGCTCCATGAGGCCCCCCGCCAGCCAGCGACGGCGCAACCCGGACTCGGTCAGGTACTGCCAGACGCGATCGGGCGGCGCAGGCAGGAAACGCTCGACGCGCACGGTCTGCGGCGCGACGATGCGGCCCAGCTCGGCGCCAGTGCGCGCCGGCATCTATGCCTCCAAGGCGGTCGCCAGACCGTCCAGCATCTGTCCCCAGCCCTCTTGTGTCTTTTCCCCCCATTCGGCGAAGATAGCCGGCGACATTTCGTTGACGAGCGTCAGCTCGCAACCCTTGTCGAGGCGCCTGATCGCGATCGTGACGAGGTCGTGTTCAGGGCTGAACTGCGGAACCGCGAAGGTGAAGACCAGTTTTGTCGGCCGCTCGATGACGCGGTATTCGCCGACGTGGGTGATAGGGCCGTCGGGCCGGTGGGCGACCACCTGGAAGCGGCCGCCGACACGGGCGTCGATCGCGGCCGTCACCTCCTCGCCGTCCGGCGACCTGAAAAGCCAGCGGACGGCAAGGCGGGGGTCAAGCCATGCGTCGAAGACGCGTTCGGCAGGCGCGTCGAAGCGCCTGGTGATCCTGACTTCGGGGTTCTTCGTGACGGTCACGGTCCGGCTCCTTCTGGCGTAGCCTCCGCCGCGGAGTCCTCGGCGCGCAGCAGCACCGCCAGCGCATCGAGCCTGTCGTTCCAGAAACGCTCGTAGCGGGCGAGCCATGCCTGCGCCTCGGCAAGACGGGCCGCGTCGAGGCTGCAATAGTGCACGCGCCCGGCGCGGCGGCGGCGCACGATGCCGGCATCCTCCAGCACGCGCACGTGCTTGGACGCGCCGGCGAAACTCATGGCGAAGGGCATGGCGAGATCGCCGATGCTGCGCTCGCCATCGGCCAGCCGCGCGATCATGGCGCGCCGCGTGCCGTCCGAAAGGGCGTGGAAGAGACGATCGAGCGCCGCAGGCTGCTGTTCAACCATACGGTTGAACTAAGGCCCTGCGCCGCGATTGTCAACCGGACGGTTTAGTGAAGATTGCCCTCAGGCCGACGGCTGCCGGGTCTTGCGCAGGTAGGGCAGCACACGCTCGAAGGTGCCGAACTTCTGCGTCGCCTCTTCGTCGGACACGGCGGCGGTGATGATGACGTCCTCGCCCTGCTTCCAGTCAGCGGGCGTGGCCACCTTGTGCTTCGCCGTCAGCTGGATGGAGTCGATGGCGCGCAGGATCTCGGCGAAGTTGCGGCCGGTGGTCATCGGGTAGGTCAGCGCCAGCTTGATCTTCTTGTCCGGCCCGATGACGTAGACCGAACGGACCGTGGCGTTGTCAGCAGGTGTGCGGCCCTCCGACGAATTGCCGGCATCGGCCGGCAGCATGTCGTAGAGCTTGGCGACCTTGAGATCGCGGTCGCCGATCAGCGGATAGTTCACGTCCTGTCCCGTGGCCGTCTTGATGTCGGCCTTCCACTTGTCATGGCTTTCGACAGGGTCGACCGAGATGCCGATGACCTTGACGCCGCGCCTGGCGAAGTCAGGCGCATATTTCGCAGCGCTGCCGAGTTCGGTCGTGCAGACGGGCGTGAAATTCTTCGGGTGCGAGAACAGCACTGCCCAGCCGTCGCCGATCCACTCGTGGAAACCGATCCTGCCGTGCGTGGTGTCGGCAGTGAAATCGGGGGCAGTGTCGTTGATGCGCAGGCCCATATCATTGTCCTTGGCGATAGTGCTCATTGCTGCCGCCAATATAGGGATCGCCGCGCCAGGACGCAGGGAACCGGCCGCCCAACTTCGGCGCAGCATTAGAACACGATTCCGGACGGTCGGTTGACTGCGAAATGGAATTCCCGTCCGCTTCTCAAGCAGCGTCGGCTTGCGGCCCGCCGCCTCGCCGCGCCAAGAAGGCGTCGACCTCGGCGCGTGGCATCGGACGGGCCAAGAGGTAGCCCTGCACCTCGCCGAAACCCTCGCGGCGCAGCCGGACAAGCTGCTCGGGCGTCTCGACGCCCTCGGCGGTGGTGGTGAGGTTGAAGCCCGAGCCGAGGCCGGTGACGGCGCGCACGATCGCCATCGTGCCCGGATCGGTCTCGATGCCGGAGACGAAGGAACGGTCCATCTTGATCTTGTCGAAGGGAAAGGCGCGCAGGTAACTCAGCGACGAGTAGCCGGTGCCGAAATCGTCCATGGCGATGCGCACGCCGAGCTCGCGCAGGGCGTGCAGCAACTGCAGGTTCTGGCCGTTCTCCGACAGCAGCACCGATTCGGTGATTTCCAGCTCCAACCGACTCGGATGCAGGCCGGCACGGTCGAGCGCCGAGACGACGGTAGCGAGCAGCGAGACGTCGCGGAACTGGCAGGGCGACAGGTTGACGGCGACCTTGATCTCGCCCGGCCATGTCGCCGCGGCGGCGCAAGCCTCACGGATGACCCACTCACCGAGCGCGGAGATCAGGCCCGTCTCCTCGGCCACCGGGATGAAATCGGCCGGCGGCAGCAGCCCGCGCTGCGGATGGCGCCAGCGCACCAGCGCCTCGAAGGCGGAAATGCGGTCGTCGGAGAGCGACATCAGCGGCTGGAAATGCAGCTCGAAATCGCCCGCCGCCAGCGCCTGCCGCATCTCCACCGTCAGGTCGTGGCGGCGCTCGGCGTGAAGGCGCATCGCGGCCTCGTAGAGCCGGCTGGTCGAGCGGCCGTCGGCCTTGGCGGCGTAGAGCGCCAGATCGGCGTTGCGCTGGAGAACGGTGACGTCGGAACCGTCACGCGGCGCCAGCGCCACACCGACGGAACAGGCGACATATTCCTCGGCGCCATCGAGCGCGAAAGGCCTCTCAAAAGCATCCATCACGGTGCGGGAGACGGCCACCGGATCGCAACCGTCGAGCATCACGACCAACGCGAATTCGTCGCCGCCGAGCCGCGCGACCATATCGCAGCTCCGCACGAGTGAGCGGAGCCTGCGGGCCACCTCGACCAGCAGGGCGTCGCCGGCCGGATGACCCATCGAATCGTTGATGTGCTTGAAGTGGTCGATGTCGATATAGAGCAGCGCGAACGGCTCGACCTCGGAACCGCCGAGCAGCGTGGCCATGTGGTCGGAAAATGCCTTGCGGTTGGGCAGGCCGGTCAGCGCGTCGTGGTGGGCGATATGGGCGATGCGCTCCTCGTAGGATTTGCGCTCGGTGATGTCCTGCGAGATGCCGACGAGGTAGCGCGGCTTGGAGCCGTCCACGGTGGGGATCGCCCGCTTGACCGTGTGGATGGTGCGGGTGCTGCGGTCGGAGCGCTCGACGGCTTCTTCCATCGAAAACGTGCGCGCTTCCTGCATGGCCTGTATGTCCTGCGCCACGAAGGCCTCGGACTGCGCGGCGGTGAAGATCTCGCGGTCGAGCCGTCCGACGATCTGCGCCGGCTCGAAGCCGACGATCTCGCCACAGGCGGCGTTGTAGAGGATGTAGCGGCCACCATCCTCCATGTCCTTGACGAACACGCCGATGGGCAGGCTGGCGACGATCGAGTCGAGCAGCGAGCGGGTGTCGCTGGCCTGGCGGTAGGCGCGGTTGACCTCGGTGCGGTCGGTCACGATGGCGAGGATGGCGTCGCGGCCGTCGAAACGCACGTTGCGACCGTAGGTGAGTACCTCCATGGTCTCGCCATTGGCCTTCAAATGCTGCCAGCGCTCCGGCCGGCCGAGATCCGAGCGGGCGCGCACGGCGGCGAGCATGCGCTGGCGCTCGCGCTCGGGGCGGATGTCGAGAACGGTCATGGCGGCGTATTGGGCCGGCGTGTAGCCGTAGAGCCGCATGGCGGCCTCGTTGACGGTGACGAAACGCAGCGTCTCGGGATCGTAGACCCACATGGGCGTCGGGTGCGTCTCGAACAGGACGCGGAAGTCGTCATCGCTCACGCTGGCGCGCCGGCCGGCGCCTTCGCTGACATCAAGAAGCATCGCGTCCCACCCGCATGAAGCCGCCGGAGCAGCCAGTCCCGCGGGAACAGATATCGCGATCTTCTAAATAAACTAATACCTTGATTTTGCTGGATAATGCCTTCCTATTGTGCAGTTGCACAATGGACGTGCCGAAGATGCATGCGTCGTGGGCGCAAGCGTTGCCTAGCGCCTCCTGGACTTCCGCTCCGCGGCGATCCCGGCGTTCTGTGCCAGGCGCGCGCGCACCATGGCGATCACGATGGCGTCGGGGATCGGCTTGTCCGGCGAAAACTGCACCGTGCCGGCAGATGTCTTGAAAGCGGAAAGCGCTTCGGCGTGCGCCGCGATCAGCGTCGAGCTCATCGGAAAGAACGACAGGTGCCGCTTGAAGGCGGCGTAGGCGACGAGGTGGCCGTCCTGCCGGAAGGTCGGCTGGCCGTAGCTGATGACCTCGTCGGCATCGGGCGCCTCGCGGCGGATCAGCGCCCTCAGCGCTTCCAGCGCGCGGCGGAATTCGGGCGGCTCGACGCGTTCGATATAGGCTTCCACCTCCGCAGCCACCTTGCCGCCCATGCTCTCTCCCAGCGCGCTCATGCCGCCCGGACCGGGTCCGCTCAATCGCGCGGCGGCTTCTTCCTGCCCGGACGAGGCTTCGGCTTGCCGGCGAATTTCGTCCTTGCACCGGGATGGTCGCCCCGCGGCGGCCGAGTGTCAAAGTCGCCAGCGGCGCGTCCGCCGAAATCGCGCTTCGGCTTGGCCTGCCAGGCACCCGCCTCGGCCTGGCCGCGATGCGGTTTTCGCGCTGGCTTTTGGGCCGGCGTGCGCGCGTCGTCGCGCATGGACCGCTGCCCGGCGCGGCTCAGGTCCGGCGTCCCTTCCAGCCGCGTCACGGTGATGCCGCGCTCCAGCGTGCGCTTGCCGATTGTCTTCAGGAAATGCTCTCCCGCGCCGGCCTCGAGCTGCACGAGGCTGTGTTCAGGCATAAGCTTGATCTGACCGATGTCGCGCTTGGTCAGCCCGCCGTTGCGGCACAGCATGGGAATGAGCCAGCGCGGCTCGGCCTGCTGGTTGCGGCCGATGGACAGCGAGATCCACACGCTCTCGCCGAACTCCTCGCGGCGGGGGCGTTCGGGCCGCTCGCCGCCCGCAGCGTCGTGGGAACGCTTCTCTGAAGGACGGGGCGCGAACTGCGCCGAGGCGATCTCGATCAGCTCCTCCGGCGCGGAACGGCTGCCACGCGCATTGCGCACGAAGGCGGCGGCGATGCGCTCCGCGCCGTGCGCTTCGATGAGCTGGCGCACCATCGCCATCTCGTCCTCGGTCGGTTCAGTCGCGAAGGCTGGATCGGCGAGGATGCGCTCGTCGTCGCGCTGGATCACCTCCTCGGCGGAGGGCGGCCGCGCCCAGGTCGCGACCACGTTTGCCGAGGCCAGCAGGCGTTCGACCCGCCGGCGCGCGGGTGCGGGCACGACCAGCACGCTGACGCCCTTGCGCCCTGCCCGGCCGGTGCGGCCGCTGCGGTGCAGCAGCGTCTCGGGATTCGAGGGCAGGTCGGCGTGGATGACCAGCTCCAGATTGGGCAGGTCGATGCCGCGCGCGGCGACGTCAGTGGCGATGCACACGCGGGCGCGCCCGTCGCGCATGGCCTGCAGCGCATGGGTGCGCTCGCTCTGGCTGAGCTCGCCCGACATGGCGACGACCGAGAAGCCGCGATTGTTGAAGCGCGCCGTCAGGTGGTTCACCGCCGCGCGGGTCGAGCAGAACACCAGCGCGTTCTTGGCTTCGTAGTAGCGCAGCACGTTGATGATGGCGTTCTCACGGTCGCTGCCGGCGATCGTCAGCGCGCGGTATTCGATATCGAGATGCTGCTCGCGCTCGGCTGCCGTCGACAGCCGCACCGCGTCGCGCTGGTAGCTGCGCGCCAGCGCCGCGATCGGTTTGGAGACGGTGGCCGAGAACATCAAGGTGCGCCGCTCTGCCGGTGCGGCGCCCAGGATAAATTCGAGGTCCTCGCGAAAACCGAGGTCGAGCATCTCGTCGGCTTCGTCGAGCACGACGGCGCGAAGGTCCGACAGGTCGAGCGCATGACGCGTGATGTGGTCGCGCAGCCGGCCCGGCGTGCCGACGACGACATGTGCGCCCTGCTCCAGCAGGCGGCGCTCGGAGCGCATGTCCATGCCGCCGACGCAGGAGATGACGCGTGCGCCGGTCTCCGCATAGAGCCATTCCAGCTCGCGCTTGACCTGCATGGCGAGCTCGCGTGTCGGTGCGATGGCGAGGCCGAGCGGTAGCGCGGCAGGGCCGAAGCTCTCGTCGCCGCCGAGCAGCGTCGGCGCCAGCGCAATGCCGAACGCGACGGTCTTGCCGGAGCCGGTCTGCGCCGACACGAGCGCATCGGCGCCGGCCGGTTCGAGACCGAGCACCGCCTGCTGAACCTGCGTCAGCTCGGTGTATCCGCGCTTGTCGAGAGCACGCGCCAGCGGCGCAACGACGCCGGGAAAGTCAGCCATTGTTCATGCCTTTCGGGGCGCGCTCGTGCGCGCCGCAGCGGCATTGTAGCCGCAATTGAGCTTGCGGCCTAAGCCGCCTCGCGCACCTGATAGTCCTTGATCGCGTCGAAGCGGATGTCCTTCCAGCGCTCGGCCTCGTAGCGCAGGCCGAACTCGTGCGGGGCGAGGAACACCGGGTCGCCGTCGAGATCGCGGGCGATGTCGCCGCGATGCGCTGCCATGAAGCGCTCCAGCTCGTCGCGGCGGTCGGCCGAGATCCAGCGGCAGATGGTGAAGCGGGCCACCTCGAAATCGACGGGCAAAGTGTATTCGACGTTGAGCCGCTCCTTGAGCACGTCGAGCTGCAGCGCGCCGACGACGCCGACCATGGCCGGCGAGCCGTCCTCCGGCTGGAACAGCTGCACCACGCCCTCCTCGGCCATCTGCTGGAGGGCTTCCTTGAGCTTCTTGGCCTTCATGGCGTCGCCGAGACGCACGCGGCGCAGGATCTCGGGCGCGAAGTTGGGCACGCCGCGGAACAGCAGGTCCTCGCCCTCGGTCAGCGTGTCGCCGATCCTGAGCGTGCCGTGGTTGGGAATGCCGACGACGTCGCCTGCATAGGCCTCGTCGGCGGTGGTGCGGGTGCGGGCGAAGAAGAACTGCGGCGCGCTGAGCGACATCGGCTTGCCGGTGCGCACCAGCTTGGCCTTCATGCCGCGCTCCAGCCGCCCCGAGCATACGCGCACGAAGGCGATGCGGTCGCGGTGGTTGGGGTCCATGTTGGCCTGGATCTTGAAAACGAAGCTGGTCATCTTGGCTTCCGTCGGCTCGACCTCGCGGCGGTCTGCCTCCTGACCGCGCGGTTTCGGTCCCCATGCGCCCAGCGCCTCGATCAGGTCGCGCACGCCGAAATTGCGCAGCGCCGAGCCGAAGAAAACCGGTGTCAGGTGCCCCTCGCGGAAGGCTTCGAGGTCGAACGGCCTGCACGCTTCGCGCGCCAGCTCAAGCTCCTCGATGAAGGCCTCGCGTTCGTTCTCCGGCAGCAGTCCGGCGACGCGGTTGGAATCCGGGCCGTTGACCTTGGTGCGCTCGACCTCGTCGTCGGAGCGGCGCACAGCGTTTTCGGCCAGGTGGTAGGTGCCGGAAAAGGTCTTGCCGCGGCCGATGGGCCACGTAATCGGCGCGGTGTCGAGCGCCAGCTTGGCCTCGATCTCGTCGAGAATCTCGAAGGTGTCGCGCGCTTCGCGGTCCATCTTGTTGATGAAGGTGACGATGGGAATGTCGCGCAGGCGGCAGACCTCGAACAGCTTGAGCGTGCGCGGCTCGATGCCCTTGGCGCCGTCGATGACCATGACGGCGAAGTCGACCGCCGAGAGCGTGCGGTAGGTGTCGTCGGCGAAGTCCTCGTGGCCGGGCGTGTCGAGCAGGTTGAAGACGTTGTCGGCGTATTCGAACGTCATCACCGAGGTGACGACGGAGATGCCGCGCTCGCGCTCGATCTTCATCCAGTCGGAGCGCGTGTTCATGCGGTCCTTCTTGGCCTTCACCTCGCCGGCGAGCTGGATCGCGCCGCCGAACAGCAGCAGCTTCTCCGTCAGCGTCGTCTTGCCGGCGTCCGGGTGGGCAATGATCGCGAAGGTGCGGCGGCGCGCCACCGCCTGTTCGATAGTCTCGGCCATGAAGGGGTCTCTGCTTTCCCGGGCGCTATATAGGCATCGTACCGGCGGGGGAAGACGCCCGGGCGTGTGGGGCCGCCCGCGAGGGCGACCCCTGGCCTCACTTCTTCGGCTCGTCGCGCAGGCGCACGAGGTCGTTGAGCAGGCCGCCGGTGCCGTTGTGCACCGTCAGCCGCTCGACCTTGCCGGCGATGGCCTCCAGAGCCTCCAGCTCCTTCAGGCGCAGCATCACCGGGTTCTCGGCCATCACCTTCGCCGTGTTGAGCAGCGAACGCGTCGCGTTCGTCTCCTCGCGGCGGCGGATGACATTGGCCTCGGCCTGCTTTTCCGCCGCCACCACCTGGTTGAGGATCTCGCGCATCTCGCCCGGCAGGATCACGTCCTTGAGCGCGATGTCCGATACCTCGACGCCGATCGCGGCCATGTCGGCCTTCACCTTCGCCGCGGCCTCCTCGTCGACCGTCACCTTCTTCTCAAGGATCTGGTCGAGCGACAGCGCACCCAGCGTCTTGCGGAAGGCGTATTGCAGCGCGCGGTAGAGCGCGTCGGCAAAATCCTTCACCGCCGAATGCGCCAGCAGCGGGTCGACGACGCGGTACTCGGCCGAGATGTTGACGCGGATCGTCACGCGATCCTTCGTCAGCACCTCCTGCCCGGCCACGTCGAGCGATTGCCGCTTCGTCTCGATGATCTTCACCGTGGCGTTGCGGCCGGCCTTCCAGAAGCCGTGCAGGCCCGCGCCCAGCGTCTCGACATAGGCGCCGTCGGCGAAGAGCAGGCAGGCCTGCCCCTCCTGCACCGTGGTGACGGTGAAGAGCGCGGTCTTGCCGGCCAGCGTGAGGCGGCGCAGCAGGTCCGGCTCGACGCGCATGCCGGCCGAGACGTCGACGACGGTCGCCTTCCACGGGCCTGCGTCGTTCCACACCACCAGCTTCTGGTCGGGGCCGATCACGTCGAAGACGCGGCCGTCGCGTTCGACCACGGCCACCTCGGCGCGGCCGGTGCGGAACACCGTCAGGTGCCTGGCCGCGTCGTCGGGCTTGGCCTCGAACAGCGCCTTTTCAAGCTTCGAGCGGAATACCGGATCGCCGACGATGTCGCAGAACTCGACCGACAGGCTGTTGCGGTGGTTCGGCAGCGCATGCTCGCCCGGTCCGAAGATGCCGAGCACCTTGCCGCGGTTCTCCGCGACGGCGCGCTGGTTCTGCATCACCGTGAAGCGGCGGTGCGGTGTGAGGAAATCCGCAAAGATCGTCATGGAAGTTGCCTTTGCTCGTACACTCGTTGCCCAAGGTCGAATGAACCGGGGACCGGTGGCATGCATGCGCCGCGGGTCGCGGGGAGAGGGCGTCGAGGCATACGGCGGGCGCCGGGGAGATCCCGGTTGCCGGCGCGGACGCATCTTCGCCTTCACCCGCTGCCGGGCGACACGCGCATGGCCGGAGACCTTTCGCGCACTCCGCCCGAAGGCTCGGCGCGCTCGAAGTCCCGGCATTCCGGTCCCCGGCCCGGAAGTCTGGAACAGCTTGGAGGGCTGTGGCCGGTTTTTGAGGCCGGCGTGGAGAAGGAGTCGAACCTTCGACCGTCAGATTATCAGTCTGATGCTCTACCCAATGAGCTATCCATGGAGAAGCCTGAGGGAATCGAACCCCCGACCTCCGGGCATAAGCCCGGCGCTCTGCCACTGAGCTACGGCCTCGACCGATCCTCCGTCGCGGCGCCGTATGCGGGGAGGCAAGGCCACCCGCACGGGCGGAGTTCACGAACTCCAGCCGTTGTGCTCGCGTCGGATTTCCGACCGGGGAGCGGGCGTATAGAGGTCGATTGCGGCTGACGCAAGGGCAATATTGGACTTTGCGGCGGCGGCAGCCCCTACGCGACGATCTCGAAGCCCGACCGCGCGAGCGCCTGTCCGTTGACCAGAAGCTCGACCGCATGGTGCCCCGGCTGGTGGGTGCGGGTGGTGAAGTCGCGGATCATCTGCGATATCGACAGCCTCGCCGCTTCGTCCGGCGACAGCGAAAGCTCCTTCAGCTTGAAGACTTTGCGCGAGGTCTTCCCCAGCTTCTTCACATAGTGGACGGCGTAGTCGACCACGAGGCGCTGCGGCCCGGCGCCGGTCGAAACGATCTCGCCTTCTATGGCGATACGGTCGCCCAACCGGACCTTCGCCGGCGTTACGGCAAAGCGGTTCACCCGTATGTCGGCCTCGCCGCTGGCGCCGACGATGGCGAGCGCACGGGCATCGCCCTTCTTCACCAGCGTGCGCAGGGCGTGGCGCACGATCCAGCCGGTGCGCGGATCGGCACGGTCCCAGCGCGAGACAGTGTCGACCAGCACATCCGGGTGGTCCTTGCCGATGTCGTTCAGATGATTGGCCACCGACTTGCGGACATAGAGCGCGTCGTCGGCCTTGAGCCGCTCGAGAATCGGCAGGGTGGGCGACGGGTCGGCGATCAGGTTCTTCAGCTGGAACGACCACGGGAGGCGCGGGCGCGACCCTTCGCTGGCAAGACGGCGGACGTGCTCGTTGTCGTCCTCGGCCCAGCCGCGCATGACGGCCAGCGTGCGGTCGAAATCGGCGGCGAGGAAGTGGCGGATGGCGAACTCCGCCGAGCCGTATGTCGTGAACAGTTTTAGCGCCGCCATCGAGCGGTCGAAGTGCTTCTGCCCATAGAGCGCCACGAACTCGCTCAGCGTGATCGACGCGAAACCGTGGCGAATGCGCGGGGCGAGGTCCGCGAGGATGTCTACGGCCTTGCCGAAATCCTGCGGCAGCGTCGCGCCGAACGCCTCCGCCGCCAGCCGCATCCGCTGCATGATGCCGAGATCGTCCAGCCCGTCCGTCGCCAGCGCGACGAAACGTTTTTCGTCGAATGGGGGCCAGATCGCCTTCGTCTCGCTGGCAAAATACTTCAGCCGCGCGCGGTCGAAGATCTCTTTCAGCGCCGGCGCGGCCTGTGTCGTGTCAGTCATGCAAAAGCCTCCAGCGGCGGGTCTACACGAACCCGCCGCCGGAATCTGTCAGGAGACCTCGCGATCAGTCGACGTAGAGCGTCAGGCTGCCGTCGGCCTCGACGCGGGCGGCGACGACCGCGTCAACTGTGGCATCGTCCACGCCGACAAGATCGAGCGCGGCGAGTTCGTCGCGAAGGGAATCGATCTCAGCACCGTTGTCGCGAAGCGCATTCTCGAGCGCCACGCGGTTGGCGCCCTGGATGAGCGTGTCGACGTCCACGACGTTCACCGCGGCACCGTCGATCAGACCCGAAAGGTCGCTCTTGCCGGCGCGTATCGACGAGATCACCGTGCCGAAGTTCTTCTGGCCAATCGCGGCTGTACTGGTGCGGTCGACGCGCTCTCCGCGCGGAGCCTCCGCGCTCTTGCCTGGCGAGAAGATGAATCCGCCTCCCATATGGCCGGGAGCCTCGCCGGATCTGCCGGGCGCGCCGTCCGCGTGGCCCGGGGCGTTTCCGGAATTTCCCGGAGCCTCCCCCGAATGGCCCGGTGCATTGCCGCTGTTACCCTGAGCGAAGGCAGGAGCCGAAACGAGCGATGTGGCGAGCAGCACAGCTGCAAGCGAGCGATAGGTGATCATCTCTAGTCCTTTCTCGAGCCCCGTCGCCACCTCAATGACGTCCCTGCCCCGATGTTCCGTCCGTTGGCGGCGACAATGAGGTCGGCGGATCACTCTATCTTTCGAGATGCCACATCGCCGGAGCGTCGCCGATCAACCCTTCAGCTGCGCCAGCAGTTCGTCCAGCCGGTCCATAGTCTCGCCGGCGCCCCACTCCATGTCGGTGGCCGCCATGCCATCGCGGGCCTCGACCGAAGGGAAGACGGAGATGGCGGAATAGCGCGTCTGCCCGTTGCCGAGATCCTCGAGGATGTAGGTTTCCACGGCCTCCATGCCCTCGAACATGTTCTCCATGCCGAAAGTCCAGGTCAGCCGGTCCGGCTTCTGGATTTCCTTGAATACGCCGCGGAAGATGAACTCGTCGCCCTTGGGGTCGCGCTGGATCACACGCCATTTGCCGCCCTCGCGCACATCGAAATCGGTGATCTCGTTGGTGTAGGAGCGCGGCCCCCACCACGTCGAAAAATGCTCCTTCGTCGTCATGTACGCCCAGACCAGCTCACGCGGGCCGTCGAGCAGGCGTTGCATGAGGATGACCGGCGAGCCGGCGGGACAGGCGACCGCGAGCTTCTTGGGATCGTCCTTGGCGGCATAGACCGCTTCCAGCTCCAGCTTCTCCAACTGCTCGCCGAAACCCTGCTCCATTCCCCCGAGGCTCTCGGCGGCCTCGGGCTCGGCGAAGGTGATCTTCGCGTCGATCTCCAGCCGGGTCTTCCTGCCTTCGTCGTGAAAAGTCACGGTGAAGAGGTTGACGACAAGCAGCTTGCCGTTCTCGCGATATTCCGTGGTGAAGGCGAGCCGGTCGGTCGGCACGACCTCCGTCACCTCGCCGTAGTTGGCGAAGACGTGGCCGGACGGCGCGCGGAAGTCGATGCGCAGCGGCGCGCCGACCCGCGCCTCGAACTCGGCAAGCGGCACGGTGAAATGGTGCGGCGCCCACCAGCGGCGCATGTGCTCCGGCTTCGTCCAGATGTCCCACATCAGCGCCTTCGGCGCGTCGAAGGTGCGGGTGAAATGCAGGTGGGGCAGCGGGTCAATCCGCCTTGCGCTCTGGCTCATCGTTCACTCCTTCGTTGCGTTGAAGTTCCCTGAGATAGTCGTCCAGCCGGTCGAGGCTCTCGTCCCAGTAGCGGCGGTAGCCGTCGAGCCAGCCGGCCAGCTCGCGGAACGGCTCGGGGCGCAGCTTGCGCGGCCGGAACTGTTTTTCGCGGCCCTGTTCGACCAGCCCGGCGCGCTCCAGCACCTTCAGGTGCTTGGAGATCGCCGGCACGCTCATCTCGAACGGTTGCGCCAGCTCGTTCACGGTCGCCTCGCCCGCAGACAGCCTCTGCACGATGGCGCGGCGGGTGGGGTCGGCGAGCGCGAAGAGCGTCTGCGAGAGCGGGTCGAGAGCCAATTCAATAACCGACCGGTTAATTAACTTGCCGGTTATCTACTATGTGCAGTCCAACGAGTCAAGCAGCGCGGTTCCGCATCTCCTGCCGCTACCATGTCAGGAGGCGTCAGCTATTACCGGACCGCATATCGGGGAGCAGCGGACATGGCCGGATTCGACGACTTCGATTTCCTCATCGGCGACTGGACGGTTGCAAACGAATTCCTGAGCAGGCGCCTCGCCGGCGCGACCGACTGGAAGCAGTTCGACGCGACGTCGCGGGTCGAGAAGGTGATGCGCGGACCGGACGGCGTTTTCGGCGGCAATCTCGACCAGATGGTCGTGCCGCCCTCAGCGGCCACGGGCGCGGGCTTCACCGGCATGACGCTGCGGCTCTACGATCCCGCGACCGGCCTGTGGTCGATCTACTGGTCCGACACCAGGAGCCACCGGCTGTTTCCACCCACCGTTGGCCGCTTCGAGGACGGGCGCGGCGTGTTCCTCGGCGACGATGTCGAGGCGGGTCAGCCCGTGAAGGTGCGTTTCGACTGGACCGGCGGCGAACGGCCGGTGTGGGAACAGTCGATGTCGGCCGACGGCGGCAGGACCTGGGAAAAGAACTGGGTGATGCGGTTTTCGCGGGCAGGCGGCTAGCCGGCGAGCGCCAGCCGGGCCCCTTCGGGCGCGAACGCGGAGATCGAAACGGCGTCACGCGTCACGGTGACGAAGCTGCCCGGCGCGACCGGTTGCCAGTTCGGCTCGTCGCGGTCGAAGGGCTCCGAGACGACGCAGCGGCCCGCCTCGCGAAAACCGCCGAGATAGAGCGAAGGCGGGTTGCCGGCACTGGCCCAACGCACGGCATGCAGCCGTTCGCCGTCGGCAAACGCGGCGGTCAGCTTGAAGGTGGGGGCGACGCTTGCGGCGCGCGCCGCGTCGAGCACGCGGGCCGCGGCACGGGCGACGGCGCCGTGCGTGTCGTGGTCGAGCCCCTCCTCCAGCATCAGGAGGAAGAACAATTCGGAATCCGTCGTGCCCTGCCGCGCAGCGTAGAGCGCGTCCGAGAGGCCGGATTCGAGCCTGCGGCGGATGGCGTCGAAGCAGCCGATCTGGCCGTTGTGCATGAAGGCCCAGCGACCCTGGGCGAACGGATGGCAGTTGGCGCGGCTGGTGGCGCCGCCGGTGGAAGCCCTGACATGGGCGAGGAAGAGCGGCGATCTTATCTGCCGCCCGAGGCTCTTCAGGTTGGGATCGGACCAGGCCGGCAGGATGTCACGATAGAGGCCGGGCTCGGGCCGCTCGCCATACCAGGCGACGCCGAAACCGTCGCCATTGGTCGCGGTCTTGCCCTCGCGCGCGTGGTGGCTCTGCGCCACCAGCGAATGGCAGGGCGCGGAGACGATCTCCTCGAGGAAAAGTGGCTTACCGAGATAGGCCGCCCAGCGGCACATGCGCGAGACCTCGCGTCAGGCGCTTAGTGGGCTGGCTGCCGGGTCCCGTTGCCTGCGGCGGGAGCGGCGCGCTTCGACGTGCGCTCGTAGAGCTCGCGCACGATGCGGCTGGCCGTAGTCTCGAACAGAAACGGCAAGAAAGCGTGAACGATGGCCGCACCGGCGGCCATGGCCAGCCGCGAGGAGAACCAGGCGGCGAAGGCCATATGGCCGAAATAGGTCTCGCCGACGGTGGCGGGATGGTCGGTGAACGGATTGGCCATGTGGTTCCCCTTGTCGCTATTGGGGCCATCTTGCCCCGTTCTCGCGGGAGAAATGTCCCCTCTTATCCTTGCTTTTCCAGAACTGTTGGGACAATCATCCCAACAATGAGCCACGATCTGGACGAAACAGACCGCCGCATCCTCGCCGAGCTGCAACGCGACGGCTCGCTCTCGGTCGACCAGCTCTCCGAGCGCGTGAACCTGTCGCGCAACGCCTGCTGGCGGCGGGTGAAGCGGCTGGAGGAGGAGCGCGTCATCACCGGCCGCGTGGCGCTGGTCGACGCCGACCGGCTGGGGCTGGGGCTGTCGGTGTTCGTCATCGTACGCACGTCGAGCCACGATCCGGACTGGCTGCGGAAGTTCCGCGACGCGGTGGTGTCGTTTCCGGAGATCACCGGCGTTTACCGCGTGTCCGGCGACCTCGACTACCTGCTGCGCGCCCGCGTGGCCGACGTGAAGGCCTACGACCGGCTCTACCAGCGGCTGATCGCCAAGGTGCCGCTCAGCGACGTCTCCGCCTCCTTCGTCATGGAGGAGATCAAGGAGACGACGGTGGTGCCGGTGGAGGTTCGGTGATTCCTTTGGATAGGCTCCAACCGTGAATTGACCGGCGCGCCGGTCGCGCCGATAGCTTCGGCATGTTGCCGACCATTGCCTTCGTCCGCCTGCCGCATTCGGAAGGGCTGCCGCTACCTGCGTACGAAACGGCGGGCGCGGCCGGCATGGACCTGCGCGCGGCGGTGGCCGAGGACCGGCCGCTGATGATCCTGCCGGGCAAGCGCGCGTTGGTGCCGACGGGGCTGATGGCGGAAATCCCCGCCGGCTTCGAGGGGCAGGTCCGGCCACGCTCGGGGCTGGCGCTCAAGCACGGCATCACCTGCCTCAACACGCCGGGAACCATCGATAGCGACTATCGCGGCGAGCTCAAGGTGCTGCTGGTCAACCTGTCGGACGAGGAATTTTCCGTCACGCGCGGCATGCGCATCGCGCAGCTGGTCATCGCCGCGGTCAGCCGGGCGGAAATCGCCGAGCGCTCGGTGCTGCCGGCTTCCACGCGCGGCGCCGGCGGCTTCGGCTCGACGGGCACGGGCTGATGCAGCCGCCGTCCAGGACACCGGACCTGGTCATCTTCGATTGCGACGGCGTGCTGGTCGATACCGAGCGGACGGCCAACGAGGTGCTGTGCGCCTGGCTGACTGCGGCGGGCTATCCCGTGACCTACGAGGACTGCCGGCGGCGCTTTTCTGGCCGCAGCATGAAGAGCGTGCAGGCGGAGATCGAGGCGGCAGGCCACACGCTCGGCTTCGAGCTCACCGAGCGCTGGTATTCCTCGCTCGACGAGATCTTCCGCGACCGGGTCGAGGCCGTGCCGCATATCGAGACCGTCGTGGCGGCGCTGCGCGAGGCCGGCGTGCCGTGGTGCGTGGCTTCCTCGGCGAAGCTCGACAAGATGCATCTCACGCTCGGCGCCACCGGGCTGATCCGCCATTTCCGCGACGTGCTGTTCAGCGCCACGATGGTGGAGCGCGGCAAGCCGTTTCCGGACCTGTTCCTGCACGCGGCGCGGCGGATGGGGCACGCGCCCGAACGCTGCGTGGTGATCGAGGACAGCGTGCCGGGCACGCAGGCGGGCATCGCCGCCGGGATGCGCGTCTTCTCCTATCACGGCGATCCGCATTCAGACCGCGACGGGCTGGCGGCGGCCGGCGGCGTGCTGTTCGACGACATGCGCGTCCTGCCGGGGTTGCTTGGATTGCGCTGAGGCGCAAAGCGGCCATTGCCCGCGCCGACGACGATGATAGTCTCGCGCGCGCACCCCGGAGCTCCGCCCTCTTCATGCTGATACGCCTGCTCGCCGCGCTGCTGGTTCTGTCAGCTCCCGCGCGTGCCGCCGACATTGCCTATCCGGAGACGGCGGATGCGGTGCCGGGGGCGCCCGGCACGGCGTGGCTCGACCTCGTGCGGCAGGTCTTTCCCGACTATGGCGATGCGGGCGGCGCGAAGATGATGCCGCTTCGCCACATCGGCGGTGCGGATTACGCCACCGAGCCGGTGACGGCGTACGGGCGCGCCAGCCTGTCGGTCGTGGCGATCAGGATCGACGGAAAGCCGCGGCACGCATTGATGATCGACCCGGAAGAGACAGCCGATTCAGTCGAGCCGCTGGCCGTGCTGGCGCTGTTCGACGACGCGCCGGCGCCGAAGCTGCTGGACGCCGCGCAGGTCGCGTTCGACCGCCTCGTCTTCTTCGAGGAGCCGGCGAGCCTGGCCCTGTCGGACGGCGACGATCTCATCATCACCGGCAGCGGCCATTTCAACGCCGGGCAGGGTTACGGCATGCAGGCGCTGATCCTGCCGCGCGGCGACCGCCTGGAACTGGTCGACCTGGTCTGGACCTTCGACGAGACCGGCTGCGGCTATTCATGGACGCAAATCCCGTCCTTCACGGCGGGCGACAGGGGCGACCGGCGCTATGCCGATATCGTCGCCACCATCGCCGAAACGGTCAGCCACGACGACACGCAGCAGTGCGACGGGCTGGAGCGGCCGGCGGAGATGCAGCGTTCGATCACGGTGACCTATCGCTGGGACGATGCGGCGCAGCACTTCAAGGCGGACTCCGACGCATTCGACCGGCTGGCTGCCGAAAACGAGCAGCGCTTCTGAGCCAACGGGCTCGCCGCGCTGGCCCCGCTACTGTCAGTTGTGCCGCGACCCGACTGCGGCGACATTGAGCGCCCGCACCCGGACGGAGACCGCGATGGAAAAAGGTGAAACATTCCGCAAGCTGCATGACGCAACCTTCGTCATGCCCAACCCGTCGGAACCGGGCACCGCGCGGCTGCTGGAGCATCTGGGCTTCAAGGCGCTGGCGACTTCGAGTGCCGGATACGCTTTCACCCGCGCGCTGCCTGATGGCGGGGTGCGCTTCGAGGACATGATCGCGCATTGCCGCGAGATGGTGGCAGCGGTCGGAATCCCGGTTTCGGCCGATCTGGAGAAGGGCAAGGGCGACAGCGCCGACAGCGCCGCGCAGACGATCTTCGCGGCGGAAGCCGCCGGGCTGGCCGGCTGCTCGATCGAGGATTTTTCGGGCGACGAAACGAAACCGATCTATGAATTCGGGCATGCGGTAGACCGCGTGCGCGCGGCGGCCGAAGCGGCGCGTGCGCTGAAGCGCGACTTCGTCTTCACGGCGCGCAGCGAGAACTTCCTGCACGGCCGCACCGACCTAGACGACACGATCCGCCGCCTGCAGCACTTCGCCGAGGCGGGCGCCGACGTGCTGTTCGCCCCGGGCGTCTCCGACCCGCAGATGCTGAAGACGATCTGCCAGGCGGTCGGCAAGCCGGTCTCCATGATCGCGCCGAAAGATCAGTCGATCGCATCGCTGGCGGCGATCGGCATCCGCCGCATCTCGACCGGACCACGGCTGACGCAGGCCATGTTCGGCGCGGTGGAAAAGGCGGCGCGGGAGATGCTCGACAAGGGCACCTTCACCTTTGCCGGCGAGGTCGCCGCCTTCGGCCCGCTGCAGAAGCTCTTTTCGGGCAAATGAGCGGGCCGCTGACGGTCACCGACATGCACACCGGCGGCGAGCCGGTGCGCATCGTCGAGAGCGGCTATCCGCCGATCCCGTCTGGTACGATCCTCGAAAAGCGCGCCTGGGTGCGCGACAATCTCGACCACCTCAGAAAGCTGCTGATCTTCGAGCCGCGCGGCCACTACGACATGTATGGCGCGCTGCTGGTCGAGCCGGACCTGCCGGGCGCCGACCTCGCCGTGCTGTTCATGCACAATGAAGGCTATTCCACCATGTGCGGCCACGCGGTGATCGCACTCGGGCGCTACGCGGTGGACCGGGGGCTGGTGCCCGCTGTCGAGCCTCTGACCATCGTCAATATCGAATGCCCGTGCGGCATGGTGGTTGCCTCGGTCGAAGTGACGGACGGCAAGGCGGGTGCGGTGTCGTTCGAGAGCGTGCCGGCTTTCCTGCATGCGCGCGACGCAGAGGTCGAGCTGCCGCCCTTCGGCACGATCCGCTTCGACCTCGCCTATGGCGGGGCGTTCTACGCCATCGCCGACTGCCGCCAGTTCGGCCTCGCCTTCGGGCGCAGCAAGGCGCGCGATTTTGTTGATGCCGCAACGGCCCTGTCGGAAGCGGCGCGGGCAATGGTGCCGCTGTCGCACCCGGATTCGCCGGACCTCGCCTTCCTCTACGGCTCGATTCTGACCGACGGGCATGACGGCTCGGGCGGCGAGACAACCCGCAACGTCTGCGTCTTCGCCGACGCCGAGGTCGACCGCTCGCCGACCGGTTCGGGCGTGACCGCGCGGCTGGCGGCCATGGCCGCGAAGGGCGAGATCGCGCCGGGCGACACGCGTCTTTTCGAGAGCGTCGTCGGCTCGCGGTTCGAGGGAGCGGTGGCGCTTGCCGCCAGGCTGGCCGACGGCCGCGCGGGCATCGTGGTGCGGGTGAAGGGGCGGGCCTTCTACAGCGGCCGCGCCGAGTTCACGCTGGAGGACGGCGACGAGCTCGGCAGAGGGTTCCTGGTCAGGTAGACCTCAGTACGGACACACCCGCCGCTCGCCCTCAAAGGGCTGGAAGGTGCAGTCGTCCGCGTTGAATGATCGATATGATGCCGCACATTTGGCGACGTTGCACAGCGGCGCCTGCGCCTGCCGCGTCGTAGCCGGAACCGGAACCGGAACGGGCGCAACCTCCTCCACCGCGACCGACGACGTTGTCACCTCGTCGGTCGGCGCGCTTGGCAGCGCCGACAGCGTATACGCGCGGGCAACGGGCGCTTCCAATGTCACGAACGCCTCGGATGCGGCGAAAGCCCCGACGGTCAGCATGACGACCAGGGCAAGGCCCCCAACGACGAAGCCGTCGGCGCGGGGTTCGGAATAGTGGGAATGGCGACGTCGCATCGGGGTCAAATGCCGCAAGGGAGGATTCGTTCCTTGACGTCAGCAGATGGCGGTTGCAGCTCGTTGGCGTCGCGGGCGGCGATTGTAACCGGACCGTCTCGCGGATAGCGTCCGCGGGACGGAAGGAGGCCCATCATGGACGGGCGATGCACCTGCGGAACGATCCGCTACCGGCTGAAGGACAGGCCGCTTTTCGTCCATTGCTGCCATTGCCGCTGGTGCCAGCGCGAGACCGGCTCGGCCTTCGTGATGAACGCGCTGATCGAGGCCGAATGCGTCGAGGTGACCGGCACGCCGGACGTCATCGACACGCCGTCGGAAAGCGGCAAGGGCCAGAGGATCAGCCGCTGCCCGACGTGCAAGGTGGCGGTGTGGAGCACCTATTCCGGCGCCGGGCCGAAATTCATGTTCGTGCGGGTCGGCACGCTGGACGACCCCGACGCCTGCCCGCCGGACATCCACATCTTCACCGAGAGCAAGCAGCCCTGGGTGGTCATCCCGGAGGGCGTGCCCGTGATGAAGCAGTTCTACCGCCGCAGCGAGCAGTGGCCGGCATGGGCAATCGCGCGGGCCAAGGCCGCGGCTGAGCGCTAGTTGCCCATCAGCACGTCGAGGATGGAATTCACGCGGCGCGGTTCCGGCGGGGGCGCCGCCGCGTCGTTGGCGCCGATGGACGCGGTGTGGTCCTCGGCGACCGGGAAACCGTCGCGCAAGGTCGGCAGCGGCGCCTGCGTCGCGCCCGGCAGGCCGCGCACCGCCACGCCCTCGTGGGCTGCCAGCATGAAGTCGTGCCAGGCGATGGCCGGCAGCGAGCCGCCGGTGAGGTTCTTCGTCGGCGCGCCGTCGTCATTGCCGAACCACACGCCGGTGGTCAGGTTGGCCGTGTAGCCGACGAACCAGACGTCGCGCGAGGACTGCGTGGTGCCGGTCTTGCCGGCGGCGGGCCAGCCGAAGGCGGCCTTGCGGGCCGTGCCTTCCTCCAGCGTAGCGGACATCATGCGGTTCATCATGCCGACGACGTTGGCGTTGGCGACGCGCGGGATGCCGGCGGAGCGGCGCTGCCACAGCACCTCGCCCGAGGGCGTCGACACCTTCTCGATGAAGTGGACGAAGGGGCGGAAGCCGCCATTGGCGAAAGGCACGAAGGCGGCGGTCAGCTCCAGCGGCGTGACCTCCGACGTGCCGAGCGCGATGGATGCGTTTTTCTGCAGGTCCGACTCGATGCCCATGCGATAGGCGGCGTCGATGACGCGCTTGTAGCCGACCTCGTCGACGAGGCGCACGGCGACCGAATTCAGCGACTTCGCCAGCGCCTGCGTCAGCGTCACGTCGCCATAATATTTGTCGTTGAAGTTGGCCGGCTGCCACTTGCCGATCCTGACCGGCGCGTCGCGGCGCACCGTGTCGGGCGTCAGCCCCTGCTCGAGCGCCGCCATGAACACGAAGGGCTTGAAGGCCGAGCCCGGCTGGCGCTTGGCCTGCGTGGCGCGGTCGAACTGGCTGTTGGCATAGTCGTAGCCGCCGACCATGGCGCGCACCGCGCCGGTGTTGTCGAGCGACACCAGCACGCCCTGGCTGACATTGGCCTTTTCCCGGTTCTCGTCGATCAGGCGGCGGATCGAGCGCTCGGCGAATTCCTGCAGGTGCAGGTCGATCGTCGTCTCGACGATCAGGTCGGTGCCGATCTCGCCGACGAGGCCGGGCAGCTCGTCCATGACCTTGTCCGCGACGTAGTGTTCGGAGCCGGTCCAGTAGGACGCCGGGCGAGCCGGCGGGGCGTCGAGCGCGCCGGCGAGCTGTGCCCGGTCGATAATGCCCTGCTCGCGCATGGCGTTGAGAACGAGGTCGGCGCGCTCGGCTGCCGCCTTCGGGTCGCGGGCAGGCGACAGCCGCGACGGCGCCTTGAGCAGGCCGGCAAGCACCGCGGCTTCCGCCAGCGTCACGTCGCGGGCGCTCTTGCCGAAATAGCGGCGCGAGGCGGCCTCGACGCCGTAGGAACCGGAGCCGAAATAGACGCGGTTGAGGTACATCTCCAGGATCTCGTCCTTGGAGTGACGATGCTCCAGCCACAGCGCCAGCAGCACCTCCTGAACCTTGCGCTCCAGCGTGCGGTCGGGCTTGAGGAACAGATTCTTGGCCAGCTGCTGGGTGAGCGTCGAGCCGCCCTGCGAGAAGCCGCCGCTGGTCAGGTTGGTGAACATCGCGCGCGCCAGCCCGATCGGGTCGACGCCGAAATGCGAATAGAAGCGGCGGTCCTCGATGGCCATGACAGCCTGCGGGATCCAGGGCGACATGTCGCGCAGGCCGAGCGCCTCGCCACCGGTCATGCCGCGATTGGCGACGAGCTGGCCGTCGACGGACAGAATGCGCACGTTGGGCGGGCGGTCCGGCACCTCCCAGCTCGCCACCGAGGGCATCTGCGCGCCGTACCAGGCAACGAGCGCGCCGCCGGCTATGCCGACCCAGATGCCGAGAACCAGCGTCCAGTAGACGAGGCGGCGAATGGCGGTGCCGATGAAGCCGCGCTTCGGTCTCGCCCTGTTGCGCGCACCGGCACGCGAGCCGGTGCCCCGGGATGCGGGGCCGGCCTTGGCCTTCTTGCGCCTCGCGGGCAGGACGCGATCCTCCTCGTTCAGCGCGAAGCCGTCGGAATCGTCATGTGCCGCGTCGAAACGCGGCTCGATCCGCCGGTCGGCCTTCCTGCGCGCCATCTCGTCCCCGTCATGCGTTCCGCGTCCCTGCGGCGTCGCAAAGACGCTAGATGCGGCGCTTTAAGGGCAAGTTAAGTCTGATTCTCAGGAAAGTGTTGGTTATCAGCGGGTTAACACCGAGCGAGCCACGCGTCAGGGCTGACGGGAACGTGAACCGGTTGCAATCCGGATTAACCGCATGGTGACCCGGATACCCCCAGATGTGCTGCATGAAGGCGATCACGGAAATCCGCACCGGCTCGGACGAGCGCATCCCCTGGGTCGATACGGCCAAGGGCATCTGCATCATCATGGTCGTCATGGTTCACGCCGCGCTCGGCGTGGAGGAGGCGGCGGGCGAGACCGGCTGGCTCGGCCTGGCCGTCACCTTTGCGCGGCCGTTCCGCATGCCCGACTTCTTCCTGATCTCCGGTCTGTTCCTGGCTCTGGTGATCGACCGGCCGTGGCGGCGCTACCTCGACCGCAAGGTCGTTCACTTCGCCTATTTCTACGTGCTGTGGCTGACCATCCAGTTCGCCTTCAAGGCGCCCGGCATGGCGATGGAGGAGGGCGCGCTGGCGCCGGCGGAGAACTATCTGTTCGCCTTCGTGCAGCCCTTCGGCACGCTCTGGTTCGTCTATCTGCTGCCGATCTTCTTCATCGTGGCGCGGGTGCTGAAGCCGCTGCCGGCATGGATGGTGCTCGGCTGGGCGGCGGTGCTGGAAATCCTTCCGGTGCACACCGGCTCGATCATCGTCGACGAATTCTGCGCCCGCTTCGTCTGGTTCTACGCCGGCTACGCGCTGGCGCCGCAGATCTTCCGCTTCGCCGCCTGGGTGCGCGCCAATCCCGGCAAGACGCTGGCAGGGATCGCGGTGTGGGCGCCGATCAACGGCATGCTGGCCTTCACCACCTGCCCCGAGCACATCGCGCCGTGGCTGCAGCCCGACATCGGCACGTCGGGCGCGATCGGCGGCCTCGCCGAGCTGCCTTTCATCTCCCTGCTGCTCGCGATCCCCGGCATCGGCGTGGTGATCGCCGTTGCCTCGCTGGTCGCCGGCGCGCCATGGAGCCGCTGGCTGACCTGGCTCGGCAGCCGGTCCATCGTCGTCTATCTCGCCTTCTTCCTGCCGATGGCGGTCACCCGCACGGTGCTGCTCAAGCTCGGCATCATCGCGGATATCGGCACGATCTCGTTCATCACCTGGGTGGCTGCGGTCGCCGGGCCGGTGGTGCTCTACGGGCTGGTGCAGTGGAGCGGCTGGGGCAAATGGCTGTTCGAGCGGCCGGCCTGGGCGCATATCGACCGGCCGGCGCGCAAGGAAGCCGTGCAGCCGGCCGAATAGGGTCAGTCAAACCTCAATCGGGCATCCGCGACAACTGCTCCAGCCCTTCGAGCAGTTTGGTGGCCTGCGCGATCGCCGGCGCCGGATCGGTGCCGAACATCTCGCCGAAGCGGACCACCGTCAGCGCGCCAGCGAGCGCGTCGGACAGGCGCTTGTGATTGTCCGGGTTCGCGACATGACCCGTGGCGCGGTCGACCAGCGCCAGCAGTTCCGGCGCATCGATGTTGTCCATCTTCAGCGCGATCAGCCGGCGCAGCTCGGCGATCGCTGCGCGGGCGTCCTCGTCCTTGTCGACAGACATGCAGCCTCCCGCCGGGCGGGATCAGCTATGGGCAAAAATGTCCTCCTCGTCCCAGCCCAGCAGATCGAGCTTGGCACGGGTCGGCAGGAAGGTGAAGCAGGCTTCGGCGATCTCGCGGCGCCCGTCGCGGTCGAGGCGCTCCTCCAGCTTCGCCTTCAGCGCGTGCAGGTGCAGCACGTCGGAGGCCGCGTATTCGAGCTGGTCCTTGGACAGCTCGGCGGCCGCCCAGTCGGATGACTGCTGCACCTTGGACAGCGTGATGCCGAGCAGTTCCTGCGTGATGTCCTTGAGGCCGTGGCGGTCGGTGTAGGTGCGCACCAGCCGCGAGGCGATCTTTGTGCAGAACACCGGACCCGTCATCACGCCGAGATACTGGTAGAGCACTGCGAGGTCGAAACGGCCGAAGTGGAAGATTTTTGTCACCGCCGGGTCGGACAACAACGCCACCAGATTGGGCGCGCTCTTCTGCCCC